>JBAZKS010000091.1:0-2752 GCA_041650695.1 Elusimicrobiota bacterium | reverse complement strand
CATAAGGTAAATGACTATGCAGTACTAAGGAAAAGTAGCCTTTCATAATGTATCCTTATTTAATTATTTCAAGTAACAACCGGTAAAAATACGACATTAACCGAAGATTTCAAACTGTGGTAAAATGGAAGCATCTATAACAACTGTTGCATTTTTTGCAACAACTGAAATGTTCAGTAAGTGCAAATATTGCACATACTGAATAACCATTAATTATAAGGATTTTTTCGATGCTTATTTAGAATTGCCGTTACCGATTTCTTCGAGAATCCCGCTAAATTGATCCAGTGCGGCCTGCATATTCACAACTATCTCACTCGCTAAAACATCCGGTTCAGGCAGATTATCGGCATCTTCCAGGCTCTCGTCTTTAAGCCAGAAAATATCGAGGTTGACTTTATCCCGCCGAATCAGTTCTTCATAAGTAAACGACTTGAATCTTTCAGTCTCATCCCGATCGTAGCGGTTTGCCGGATTGTAACACTTTACAAAATCTTCCAAATCCTTTTCATTTAACGGATTGGTTTTCAGAGTGAAGTGCTGGTTCGTCCGGAGATCATAGATCCATAGTTTTTCTGTCCAAACCTTTTCACTGGCTGGTTTGCGGTCGAAAAAGATCACATTGGCCTTGACACCCTGCGCATAGAAAACACCGGTCGGTAGTCTTAACAAAGTATGAACGTCATACTCCGCCAGTAGCTTTCTCCGAACGACTTCTCCGGCGCCGCCTTCAAAGAGGACATTGTCCGGGATAACGACGGCGGCCTTTCCATTGATCTTCAACAAGGATTTAATATGCTGAACGAAATTCAGCTGCTTGTTAGAAGTCGTCGCCCAAAAATCCTGCCGCTCATAAATGATTGCTTCGCGGGCGGCTTTGCTATCTCCATTCATAACCGTAATACTACTTTTTTTTCCGAAAGGCGGATTGGTCAGAACCATCTCGAACCGATCGCCACCTAGCGAATCCAAAGAATCTTTGACTTCGATCGGACTTTCATCACCACCGATGCCGTGCAGGTAAAGATTCATAACGCATAACCGGGCGACCGAATCAGCGATTTCCACGCCATAAACCGTATCATGCCGTAACTGTCTGGTCTGATCCTTATCGATATTATAATGTTTGGCGATATAATTATTCGCCGCGATCAGGAAGCCACCCGTTCCGCAGGCCGGGTCCATGATACGGAAGCCCGGCTCCGGGCGCATGACCGCCACCATAGCGCGGATCAGCGAACGTGGCGTGAAGTATTGTCCCGCGCCGCTTTTGACATCTTCGGCATTCTTCTGTAAGAGTCCTTCGTAAGTTTCGCTCTTGACATCCAGTTCCAATCCGAGCCAGCTTTCATCATCGATCAGTTTGATCAACCGGCGCAGTTTGGCGGGGTCATGAATCTTGTTCTGGGATTTCCGGAATATCACGCCGATCAGTCCCGATTCCTTACCGAGATTCTCCAGCAAATGCCGATAATGCGATTCCAGTTCGTCGCCCTCTTTGTTTCGCAGACTATCCCAGCAATAATCAACCGGAATCCGGGACTGGCGACTGAACGGCGGTTTGGTCTGTTCGTCGTCCATCTTCAGGAAAAGAAGAAAAGTCAACTGCTCGACGTAATCGCCGTAACTGACGCCGTCGTCGCGTAGGACGTTGCAGTAATTCCAGAGCTTCGATACTAAGGCGGATGCGTCGGTCATTTTATCAGATCCCTGTTATTAGATTCATTTTTAAAAAGAGATCGGTTTTCAGGAAATCCCAGGATTTATTAAAATCGAACTCAATGCCGGGACGAATCAGACCGGTCAAATCATTTTGGAAATCCGGATCGGATAATTTCGCATTGACATTATCCAGATACTCTTCCCGGGAGATAACTAGTCTGTCATGTTTTATAAAAGCTGAAAAGGCCTGTAAAACCTTATCTGTATCAACATCGTGTTGTTTGAAACAGTACCAGATGTCGAAGAGATCACGCCCTTTTTTACGCTGAAAGAGCGCCCGCATCTTTGAACCGAGCAATTCTTCAATCGAGTAAGTAACCAAATTACTCTGTCCGGCAAACCAGCGGGATTCAATCTTGTATGGCAGATTCTGATAACCAAATACCGTAAAGTGCTCACGGCAATTGATTTCGATTTTTACTCTTAACCGCACTACTGGCGGCGCTTCCGAATCAAAACGATAAATCAAAATTGTATTTCTTTGCTTCTGTTCGTAAGTCGGTTCGCCTAAATACTTCAGGGCGTTGCGAAAAAGGTCAATCGTTTCACCGATCGGCTCAGCCTTGATCTGGACAAGATCAAGGTCTTCCGAATAGCGCGCCGGGGGCTGAAGATACAGTTTATGCAAGGCCGTACCACCCCGGAAAGCCACTTTTTGAGATAACAACGGATCGCTGAATATGTCAATGATCGCCCGGCTGAGAATCAGGTCCTGCTCAACCATCTCAATCTTCTGCCAGGGAGCTACAGACATCCATTCCGATATGATATTCCGCGGAATCATATTTCGGCTTCTATCCGATAGTTTTCGATTACTTTCCACCGGTTATTCGCTGGAAATCCGGATCGGGCTTTATAAGGACTAAGCGGTACCCGGAATCGAATTTGATTCTGAATAACCTTGTAAAGACCATCTGCCAGGGCGGTTTGTTCAAGCGTAGATTCCAGGATATAGCCTAATCGCTGGAGGGGCGCTATTTTCAAATCAATTTCCGGGAGAATATTCCAATCATTGATCTTAATAACTTCA
>JBAZKS010000090.1:0-2827 GCA_041650695.1 Elusimicrobiota bacterium | reverse complement strand
TTCGTCCGCTTAAATTGTTGCTTTGCCATTGGTGCTCCTTTTTTTTATTTTTCCTTTACAAAAATTCTCAATTTGATTTGACACTTACCCAAAAACCGTTTAAGGTATGAGCCCACGACCAGAGTTGAACTGGTGACCCCATCCTTACCAAGGATGTGCTCTACCTACTGAGCTACGTGGGCATTATTCCGATAAATCAATTACTTTTCTTTTAATCGCAAGTTGAGCGGGTGAAGGGAATCGGACCCTCGTAGCCAGCTTGGAAGGCTGGAGCTTTACCACTAAGCTACACCCGCAGAAGCTGTGGGCCGGGATGGGTTCGAACCACCGTAGGCATTACGCCGGCAGATTTACAGTCTGCTGCCATTAACCACTCGGCCACCGACCCGCTTTTATTTATGTTTTGGAAAGATAATTTGTATTCGCAAAATGCTATTTTAAATGTTTGACTTAGCGAAAGTAATTACTCTCTCCCAAATTTACTCTGCAAATCAGGCTTTGGTATCCGTCAAATCTCCATTTCAAATAGCATCATCATCAAATCCTAGAGCCACCAGTAGGATTTGAACCCACGACCCGCTGATTACAAATCAGCTGCTCTACCAACTGAGCTATGGTGGCAGGTCGTCTATCAAATTTCAAAAAAGCCTCGAAATTTAATCAATTTATTAATTAAATCAATAAATATTTATTCAATCAAAATCCTAATTTTAAATTTATGACTATTACTTTCACCAATTTAAAAATCCAATTTTTGTAGGTAGGTTACTCACTGTAAAGTAAAGTTCTCGAGGGTGAATAATCTCTACTATACTCAAAGTCTTCCGAGCCAATTTGGAATTAATAGTTTTAGATTAGACTCCACCGCATAGTAAGCAAAACATTTGTGAACGGTATAACCGGAAAAACCACTACTAAAATAAGATCATAAAACCTATCGCTACTCCATTTATAGTGGACAGACATAAAATATTTTGGGAAATCTTGTTATTAACGCCTGAACAATCTAGTTCGTCTTCGTACTTTTCAATTTCAGTTCGATAATCTGCAAAATCTTCTCTACTTTAACAAATTCCGATATTCGTTGTAGTAGCCAATAACTACATATTTTTATAAATTTATTTCAATAATAAACACTTCCCAACCTGTTGAAAATTATCAGCTCGGAATTTGTACAAGTAAACGCCTGTACTATAATTTCCTGCATTCCATTGAACTGAATAATAACCAGCCGGTTGAAACTGATTTACTATTTTATCTACCAATCTACCGTTAATATCAAATATGGATAGTTCAACAAAAGATTCGCTCGGTAGCTGATAGGAAAATTTAGTAACCGGGTTAAACGGATTGGGATAGTTTTGTACGAGAATGGCTTCTTGAGGAGTGTTAATTCCACTTTTTTCTACTGAAACAAGTGGTGGAGTCGGAATCGTAAGAGTCCGGTACCAAATCTCATCGTGTCCTGTTGTAGTATCAATCCAGGCAACCGCCATCGTTGTTTCATCAATAATCCATACATCAAAACCAATGTCAGACCATCCAGTAGCAGTATTTTCATTTGGATTAATACGAACAGAATCTGACCATGATATAGCATCGGTACTCGTTTTAACATACAGATTAACATCAGGATATTGCGTCAGCACGATCGTTCCACCGGGAGTAAGTGCAATCTGAGAGTTACCTTCGGGGAGCGTATTAACAATAGACCAATGCGCACCAAAATCCGTTGAACGATACAGCCGTGTGCCATACATATCCATCGGTGGTTCATCCTCCCCGGGCGGTTCAGTTTCATCCCAATGCTGTACAAATTGCCAAAACTGCCCCCTTGCATAGAGAGTACCATTCAATAATCCAACTATTTGAAGATCATAGAAATTACTCCAGAATCCTTCGAGACTGTCAATCTTGGTGGGCTCGGAAAAAGTTCTTCCTTCATCTGAAGATGATACAAAAAAGAGGGACGAATCTTGCGCATAAATCATGAAGAGATGATCAGTGCCCTCAACTGGTATCACAGTGAACGAGTAATCTTTTATCAATGAGAGAGAGTCTCCGAGTACTTTCCTCTTTTGAGAAAAAAGGGAGCCGTACGATTTCGAGAAATAAATGCTATTATCATCGAGCTGATTTCTCCAGAGTAAATAAGCTCCATTTGCTCCAACTTGTAGATCCTGGTTCGTGTAAGTCATCATAATTGAAGAACCAATTGAAACCGTATCTAATACTATCGGGATTGTCCATTCGGGACTCCCAATAGTTTTAGTAATATATCGCACTTCATAAAGGCCATCCTGGTCATTTCTTTTGTAATCAGTGTACACAATATACACCTGTCCATTAGCATGGGCTATATCAACATGGTTTGGTCCCCAAGCATTTATATCTGGTTTAACTGGATTTTCGATGGGTAATGTGGGACCTGTTAGCGAGAAACTGTAGAAATTAAAATTGGTTGCAAATGTAATCATTGCTTGATCACCTACTACATCCAATTTAGGTTTATTAACGCTATATCCGTTCATTGCAGTAACCTGATAGGCTTGCCCAAAAAGCAACGAAGACGCTAGTAGCAAAAGCATAAGTACGGAAACTTTGATAGTTTTCATAATAAAATAACTCCTTTGTTAAAGTTTAATTTCACGGCTGATTAGAGCATATTTCTTATAAATAAGTTACATATTCTCAACGGATTTTTGTGGATTTTTAATTCAAGCGAGTATTTTGACGCTGGTTTGTGTTCATCAAAACCTCTTATAATATATTGATGTTAAAAGTTCAATCATAAGTAAAAAGCTGCTCTTAAAAGTATAAAAGTGTA
>JBAZKS010000089.1:0-2848 GCA_041650695.1 Elusimicrobiota bacterium | reverse complement strand
GCTGCCCGCCCCGAGCCCGGACAGGCTCCAGCTCGCCTCGGACAACAACGCTTTCGCGCTGGACATGTACCGGCGGCTCCAGGGCAAGGAAGGGAATCTGTTCTTTTCTCCTACCAGCCTGTCCGCGGGCCTGGCCATGGCCTACTCCGGCGCCGGGACGAAGACGGCCGAGGAGATGCGGCGCACCCTGCGCCTGTCCTTGCCGGACGAGCGCCTCTTCGAGGCCTTCGCCGGGCAGATCGAGGAGGCGAACGCCCCCAGGAAGCCCTTCAAGCTTTCCGTGGTCAATTCCCTCTGGAGCCAGCACGACTTTCCCCTCAAGCCGGAGTTCCTCAACCGGCTCCAAGCCGCGTTCCGCGCGCGCGCGACGCCGGTGGATTTCCAGACGGCTCCGGATACGGTGTGCGGCGACATCAACGCCTGGGTGGCTCGGGAGACCGACGGGAGGATCCCGAAGATCGTGGACCCCGGCATGATGACGGCCGCCCTGCGGCTGATCCTGGTCAACGCCGTCTATTTCAAGGGGGACTGGGCCCTGAAGTTCAAGAAGAACGCGACCGAGGACCAGCCGTTCTACGCTCCCAAGAACGCCATCGGAATGGTCCCGCTGATGCGGCAGGTCCGCGAGTCCCCCTACGCCGAGGACGGTCCGGTCCAGGTCCTGGCCCTGCCCTACAAGGGCGGAGAGCTGTCCATGGTCGTGGTCCTGCCCAAGGAGAAGGACGGGCTGGCCGCCGTGGAGAAGACGCTCAGCAAGCGACAGTTGGATGATTGGGTCGGCCTGCTAAGCCCGCGCAAGGTGAAGGTGGAGCTCCCGAAGTTCAAGCTGGAGGCCGGCTACAGCCTGGGCGACGACCTTAAAGCCATGGGCATGCCGCTGGCCTTCAGCCCCTTGGCCGCCGACTTCAGCGGGATGTCCGAACTCAAGGCGGACGGGCTTTTCATCGGTTTCGTCCTCCACAGGGCCTTCGTCGAGGTGGACGAGGAGGGCACCGAGGCCGCGGCCGCCACGGCCCTCGCCGGGCAGCTCAGGATGGCGAGCAAGCCCGACGAGCTCCCCGTGTTCCGGGCCGACCATCCGTTCCTGTTCATGATCCGCGACGATAGGACCGGCGCCATAGTGTTCATGGGGAGGTTCGCCAAACCTTAGCCGATGGTCGCCGCCGGCAGCAGCTCATGAAGCAAGTAGTCTTGGCTTCTCTTAGGAAGCTGGCCGACCCTTCCAAGGCCGGGCCCATGCGGGCCTATATGAAGTCCGAGCTGCCGTTCCTCGGCATCAACGCCCCGCAGCTGACCCTGGCCTGCCGCGAGTGCTTCCCGAGGCTTTCCCTGCCCACGGCCGAGGCCTGGCGAGGCCTTATCCTGGACCTGTGGCGCGGCGCGCGCTTCCGAGAGGAGCGCTACGCGGCCATCCGCCTGGCCGACGCCGGGAAGTTCGCCGCCTTCAGGACCCCGAAAGCCGTCCCCATGCTCGAGGAGATGATCGTCTCGGGCGCGTGGTGGGACTACGTGGACCATCTCGCGGCCCGCGTGCTCGGGGACATCGTGGCCCGCTACCCCAAGGAGCTCAAGCCCCTGATGCGGCGCTGGGCCGTATGCCCGGACATGTGGAAGAGGCGCAGCTCGATCCTCTGCCAGCTGAAGTTCAAGAAGGAGACGGACCTTGAACTGTTGTACTATTGCATCGAGCCGTCCCTGGACAGCGGGGAGTTTTTCCTGAGGAAGGCCATCGGCTGGGCCTTGAGGGAGTACGCGAAAACGGACCCGGCCGAGGTGCGGCGCTGCGTCCGGGAGCGCGGCGGCAGGCTCAGCGGCCTGAGCCGGCGCGAGGCTCTGAAGAACATCGGATGAGATTCCGTTCTCTGAGGTCGGGTTCCAGCGGCAACTGCCTGCTCCTGAGGGGGGAGAAGTCCTCCGTCCTCATCGACTGCGGGCTGAAGACCAAGACCGAGACCGAGGCCGTCCTTCTCAAGGAGGTCGGCAGCCCCTGGGAGCTGTCCGGCGCCGTGTTCTCCCACTGCCACGGCGACCACGTGGGGCAATATCCCGTGAGGCTGCTCCTGGAGATGGGCGTGCGCCTGCATGCCCACGAGCGCTGCCTGCACCAGATCGAGGACCGGCTGGGCATGAAGCCGCCCTTCCAGACCTTCAAGGACGAGCCGTTCCAGGTGGGGGAGTTCGTGTTCGA
The DNA here is from genome assembly GCA_041650695.1 of Elusimicrobiota bacterium. GTDB lineage: Bacteria > Elusimicrobiota > Elusimicrobia > UBA1565 > UBA1565 > JBAZKS01. The sequence goes on along the minus strand of JBAZKS010000089.1, from coordinate 660 downwards.
GGCCATCAATCTCGAGCACTACCCCGGCGTCATCACCTACGGCTTCACGATCAAGCGCGGCAGGCTGAAGGCCGCCATCCTGACGGATTTCTGCGCTTGGGGCGCCCGCCTGGTGGGCATGGCCAAGAACTCGCACTTCATCTATATCGAGGCCAACCACGACGCGGACCTGCTGGCCAAGTACTACAACCCTGGCTCCGAGTACCACATGCGCAACGAGGGGGCCGGCGAGCTGCTGTGCGACCTGCGCGAGGCCAGCGATTTCTCCCCCAAGGCCGTGATGCTGGGGCACCTGAGCAAGGACCGGAACCGCCAGCGCCTCGCCGAGAAGGCCGTGAAGGACGCCTTCGCCAAGCGCAAGCTCAAGCTCGACTTCGAGCTCCACGTGGCGCCCAGGGACTTCGCTTCGCCCACGGTGAGCGTCTGAGCATGAGGAAGCCCGCCCCAGCCGCCGCGTACCTTCCTCCGACCCGGGTCTAGGGGGTCAGGCTTGAAGAAATTCAAATTCTCGCGCCGTAGTCTGCGGCTGGCCGCGCTCTTGGTGTCGCTTGCTCTTCCGGCCGCGGCGCAGCGCCCGCTCCGCGCGAAGGTGGCCCTGCTGGGGGTCGAGGGCCCGTCCGACCTGATGCAGTCCATCAACACCTTCGTGGAGGGCTTTCT
>JBAZKS010000088.1:0-2937 GCA_041650695.1 Elusimicrobiota bacterium | reverse complement strand
AAAAGTGTTAAGCCAGCTTAATTACCTCAAGCGCAAAATGCTTTGTGCGCTTTTTCAGTTCTTCACTATTCATACAACAAATTCCCCAATCTTAAATCTCACATCTCTCAATCTCAAATCCCCTAATCTCAAATCGTCAAGGTTTCATTCAATTCTTTGATCACCTGCTCGAAGTTCTTGCCGAAAACCTGGTAAGCTTTCAGTAGTCCGCCGTGTTCGTAGAAGGGCACGTTGTCGAAATCGTCGCGGGTGATCTCCACGTTCTTGGCGATATGCGCTTTGATCAGGTTCAGCCATTCCAGCTGTTCGGGTGAGTATCTATTACCGGCAGTCTGCTGGTCGTTCAGCCACTGCGCGAAACGTTGTTCGGTGGTGGTTTGGAATGGCGTCAGGCTGGGACTCTTGCCGATCCCGAAGCGGATCAGGGCGATGATGTCGGTCAGCAGTTTCAGCGATCCGCGTTTCCGGACTTTGTCCTTTTCCAATTGCGCGAAAGCCTGCCAGACGCGGTCGGCGTTCAGATTATAGGGCGGGTTCTCCATCGCCTTCGCCAACCCTTTGATCATCTCGTAGGTCAGGTGCCTTTTATCGTAAGGCTGATTGTAGATGATCTGAAGCGCGGTGATTTCATCCTTGTTTTTGGCAATGAATTCACGCAGGGACTTTATGACCGCCGCGGCTGTCTTCACCGCATCCCCGTTAAATCCGGCCGAGAGCACCGTATCCTGGCTGACCGTATCGATGATCTGATCCTGGCGGCGCTTGATGTCTTTCAGCAAGTCGCGGAAATCGGGTTTATCGAATGGCAGGCAGGCGTCCGTGATGATTTTCCTGGTCGTTTGTTTGATCTGTTCGAGGGTCGGCTTGCTGGTCTGGAAATCGGCCTTCGCTTTTTCTTCGATCTTGTCCGGATCGACGCAATTCAGGAGATCGTTAGTGATCGCCGGGAGTGATTTACCGGCGGTATTGACAATAGCCTGTTCCTGTTCCGGATCGAGATTCAATCCCATCCGGGACAACCGGCTGGCCAATGACATGAGCGTATCCGTATTTCTCTGGCCGAGCGCGACCGAATTCAGCAGGACATCGAATGGCACGGACGGCTTGCGTTCCAGCGGCCGGGAATCGGTTTTGAGCGATTCGGTCACGCCGACGGCATCCACGATCACGAAATGGTCTTTGGTTTTCACATCCGGCGTTACAGAGCGCAAATCGTTGTTGTCGATCGTCCGGGTTCCGCGTCCTTTCATCTGTTCGAAATAGACCTGCGACTTGATGTTGCGCATGAAAAGCAGACATTCCAGCGGCTTGATGTCCGTTCCGGTCGAAATCATATCGACGGTTACCGCGATGCGCGGATTGTAGGAATTCCGGAAACTGGCGATAAGATTTTCCGGCGTGTCGCCCGTCGTCCGGTAAGTGATCTTTTTGCAGAACTCGTTGCCTTTGCCGAATTCCTCGCGGATAATGTTGACGATGTCCTCCGCGTGCGAATCGTCTTTGGCAAAGACTAACGTTTTAGGAACCTCAGTGCGTTCCGGAAATATCTCGGTGAAAAGTTTGTCGCGGAAGGTTCTGATAACGGTGCGGATTTGATCCGGGGTAACGACGTCGCGATCCAATTGATTGGCCGTATAATTCAAATCCTCATCCAACTGCTCCCAGCGGACTTTGCGCGTCTGGCGGTCGCGCCGGTCAATGTAGAAACCGGATTCGACCTTACTGCCCTGTTCGGTAATCTGAGTTTTAATGCGGTAGATTTCATAGCCAACGTTCACCCGGTCGGCAACGGCGCGTTCGTGATTGTACTCCATAACTAAATTCTGATTGAAAAAGCCGAACGTCTGTTTCGAGGGCGTGGCTGTCAGGCCGATGATGAAGGCATCAAAATATTCCAGCACCTGCCGCCATTGATTGTAAATCGAGCGGTGACATTCGTCGGTGATAACGAAGTCGAAGGTTTCGATGGGAATATCTTTGTTATAGATAACCTCTTTCGGCGGAGCGCTTTCATCGGTGATTTCGCCGGTCGAGATTTCTTCAAGATCGTCTTCGATCTCCTGGCCGCATAACATCGAATAAAGGCGCTGAATGGTAGTGACGCAGACATTGGCTACGGGATCGATAGCATTGGAAGTCAGCAGTTGGACGTTGTATAAATCCGTGAATAACCGGCCGTCATCAGGCGTTCTATATTGAGCAAATTCACCACGGGTCTGACGGCCAAGCGTCTTCCTGTCTACCAGGAATAAGATCCTTTTGGCATGAGCATGTTTGATCAGGCGGTATACAAAGGTCACCGCGGTAAAGGTCTTGCCGGTTCCGGTTGCCATCTGGATCAGGGCGCGCGGATGGGAGCTGGCGAAAGAATTTTCCAGGTTGACGATTGCCTCGATCTGGCAATTCCGCAAGCCGGTTTGATTTAAAGGCGGGAGTTCCTTGAGTCTGCCGCGCAGGGTTTGCGGATTTTCCAGCCATTCGCGTAGAGTTTCAGGACGATGGAAAGTAAAGACTCTACGGGAGCGGGTTTCCGGATCGCGCCGGTCCCGGAAATAGGTTTCCGTCCCGGTGCTTTCGTAGGCAAAAGGCAGTATTCCGGCATGTGGAATCGAATCAGGAAAATTAGCGATGTACTTTTCGGTTTGATCGGCTATCCCGCCCAGGGTTGTACCCTCCGGTTTGGCTTCGATAACGCCTACAGCCGTACGATCGATAAAAAGAGTATAGTCGGCAGGTCCGGCCTCAGTCTGCAATTCCCGGACAGCAATCCCAACTCCCGCACCGAAGTCAATCCTTTGTACATCCTGAACGATCCATCCGCTAAGGAGTAATTGCTTGTCTATCTCGATTCGGGCTAATTGTTCCAGTTTAAGCCCTAAACCGACATTTAAATTAGTAACCTGCATAGACTCTCTGACCTTTTGATTCCCGTAAACT
>JBAZKS010000087.1:0-3151 GCA_041650695.1 Elusimicrobiota bacterium | reverse complement strand
TCCCGAAACGTCGTCGTCTTCCCCGACTCGAACAGCTGCCCCCGCTGTACGGTATTTGTTAGCTGGTTCAATGACCTCCTATGCGGACCGGGCCCTGATCCGGTCCTTTTCTTAGGGATAGCCCCCGATTAGACTCAACCGGCCCCAGGTGAGTCACCGTCGAACGAACTACTTCAGCCGCCCGTCCTTGTCGAACCGCCCCGAAGGCTTCACCTCGGCCTCCAGCTCGAGCCCCTTGCTCTTGCGAACCAAAGGCTCCTCCACCTTCGGCGTCTCCTCAACCTCCAGCAAGCGCGCCACGCCCGCTGTCTTGGCCAGACATTCGATCCTCCCACCCGAATAGATAAGCGCTGTACCCGGCTTCAGAGCCTTGAGCAGGTTGGGATGTACCTTGAACTCCTCGACCTCGCGCCGGGATATCTGGCCCGTGCGCATGGTCCCCAGCGCCCCACGCTGGACCTGCTCGGTGTCCTTGAAGGTCGTATAGGTTCCCAGGGTCGAGGCCCAAAACTCCGCGTCCTCGGGCGCGGGCGTGCGGAAGCACACCTTGCAGCCCGAGGTATTGGCGAAGACCGCTGAGTGGAAGGCCTCGGCCGACATCCCCTCGATCCTCTTGAGCTGCCCCAGGTCCTGGTGCGAGAGCACCGTCCAGAACCGCGCCGAGCCCACGGTGGCGATGAAGGACGAGAAGACCGGCGTCGCGAACTCCGCGAATTCGTCCAGGATCACCGAGGCACCTGGGGGCTTCGGGTACTGCTTCTGCCGCGCCGCGGCCACGGACAGCAGCCCCGAGATGATCATCCGCCCCAGAGGATTGGCCAAGACCTGCAGGTGCCCGACTGGGACGGCGAAATAACCCAGCTGGTCGTACCTGAAGACATGGTCCAAGCGAATCTGCGGCGAGTAGTCGTTGAGCAGCCTCCCCAGCTCGCCGGTGGTCCAAGGCCGGATGGCCGAGGTCAGGGCTGCGGCATCGCCCCCTTTCTTGAAGTCCTGCGCCGCCATGTCCACCTTGGCCAAGTCCTTGCACAGGTCGAAGGCCTTCTTACGCGCCTTCTCCGAGCTGAAGTAGGCGAGGCAGTCCTTGAAGGTGAACTCCAGGCCCGCGGCGCAAAAGACCTCGATCATGTTGAGCATCCGGGCGTAATCGAGTGAGCGGTAGTAGTCCTGCCCCTCACCCGATGAGGTGGGCTCCCGGCCGATGGCCCGCGCGAGCTGGTTGGTTATGGCCGTGGTATCCTGGCCCGGCAGCGGACGGATCGGGTTGAAGGTCATGGACCTGGGGTCTTGGGGGTTGAAGTAGCGCACGTCCCTGGCGCGCCCCGCGACTTCCGCCAGCTTCAGGAACTGGTCGAAGTCCGAGCTATCCCCCTTGGCCTCCATGAAGAAGACCGGCATCCTCCGCTTCATGTCCTGGCCCGAGACCGCGAAGAGAAGCTGCGACTTCCCCGAGCGGGTCGGCCCCACGACCTGCATATGGCTCTCGCGCTCCTTGTCGGTCACGAAGACCTTGGTCCAGCCGTTGGCCGTCCCCAGGAAGGTCCCATGGGGCGAGGGCTCTCCCCCCAGTATCCGACCAAGCGGCTTGTCCGTGTCGCCGGCATGGCGCGGCGCGTCCCATTGGCGCTTGCGCGTGCCCGGGCCGGCCTTGCGGAAGGCCAGGCACAGGCCCATCAGCAGCCCGAGGACGGCGGAGGCCCCTCCAGTGGTCCGCCGCAGGTCCCCGACTGGGACATGCCGGCATATCCCGAGGTCCTTCCGGAGCTTCATAAGGACCGGCCAAGCTATCAATGGCAGGGACAGAGCCACGGCCAATCCCAGCGCCAGGCCCGCGAGCTTGCGGCGCTCGAAGTGGAGCAGGACCGAGCACCCGGCGACCCCAGCGGCACAGATCAGCATCGCGATCTTAGTTTCCATTAGACGGCACCTCCAATGGTCTCAAGGACCGGCACAGGGGCCTCCGGCGCAGCCGAAACGGCCCCGGACGAGGCCGACGCAAGCCGCAGGCTGCGGCCTTCGCAGTTGTGGAAGACGCAGCGTCCGGCGCTCGCTTTGAACCCCTCCAGGTCGCTGACATAGACGAACTGCATGCCCAGCCGCCCAGCTTGGCGGAGCACGGACTCCGGACCGCTAGGCCAGCTTGTCAGGTACAGGACCGCCCCGTTCCGCGGCAGCGCGGTCTGGTAGGACACCCATATGCCCGGGTAGAGCTGGGACGCCTTCCTGTTGAGCTCGACCTCGATGGCTTTGGGCTCCTCCGGATCCGAGACCCACAGGTCCGGAATCCGGGCTCGGCTGGTCGTGTGGCTCCAACCGCCGCGGCTGTTCCAGTCCATGCGCTCCCGGACCGTCCGGACTGTCAGCCCATGCAGCCGCGACAGCACCAAGCCGACCGCATTGACCAGGATCTCATGCTCGATCAGGTGCCCCGAGACCGAGCGGCGGAAGCCCGGAAGCCGCGCCAAACCAGCTCTCTTGAGCGCCCGATGACCCCGGGTAGTCAGGGTGAAGACCATGGGGAAGTCCCGGTAGAAATGGGCCTCCACATTCCCCGACCGCTTGAGGTCTTGCAGCCTTTTGTACCCCGACAGCCGGTACAGATCCTCCCCGTACTCATTGAAGAACAGCCTCGTCCGCTCCACCTCTCCGAACCCTTTGTGGAACGCCAAAGCATCGATCTGCCCCAGCCCGAGCACCCCCCACAGCTCCAGCGCTCCCAGCACCTCCGCATCCCGCTCCTGCAACTTCGCCCCGCCCTTCTTGCCTCTCTCCCCCGTTCGTTCGTTGCCCAATGTCCCCTCCTTTCGTTCACAGTCTTGATGTACAGACAGGCCGCCGCACCTCAGTTTGCCCGCCGACCTCCCAACCCCACCACCGAGTCGTTGCGGGGGTGGGGTTGGGAGGGAAAGTCCTCGTCAGAGGACGCAAGGCGGGCTATAAAAGTCCTGCGGCGGCCGACATTCCCCGCAAGGGCCACTCGTGCACGCCACTATTCTGTGGAGCTCGAACGGCCTTTTACCCTCCGACGATATAACGAACGAGTGTACTGGCTTTAGACAGGCGATTTTACGCCGAGAAGCCTCGGCGTTTGAGGTGGGCTATAATCCGCTGGATTCTTCGAGCAGTTTTTCGCTGCGGTTGGCCGGTGATT
>JBAZKS010000086.1:0-3200 GCA_041650695.1 Elusimicrobiota bacterium | reverse complement strand
GGAGGTGTCCTTCGCCTCTCCGCCGATGCCCTTCAGGAAGTAGTAGGTGAAGATGCCGTGTCCTTCCTCGTCGAGGGCGCTGGTGATCTGCGTCGACTCCGCGGCGGAGAAGATGGTGAGCTTGTCCCGCGTCTGCATGTCCGCGTCGACCTTCATCACGAGAGGGCGGGCCCCCTTGGCCAGGACCGAGCGCCCGCCGGCCCCGGAGAAGCAGGCGTCCACCGCGACCAGGACGTTCTCGACCGGGAGAGCGGCCAACTGGGCGTAGAGCTTCTTGACCGGGTAGGCCGTGCTCTCCAGGAAGTTGGCGTCTCCGTCCCAGGGCACGAGATAGGCCTGCTGCGTGGACACGTCCGGGGCCCCGTGGCCGGAGAAGTAGAAGAAGATGCCGCTCTCCTTCTTGACGTTCCTCGGCAGCCACTCCTCTAGGTATTTCTTCATGCCGGTCAGCGTGGCCTGGCTGCCGGAGAGGAGCACGATGTTCCTCTCGGAATAGCCTTGCGCGAGGAGGTGCTGCTTCACGGTCGCCGCGTCCCGTTCGCCGTAGGAGGCGGGGGGGAGGGACGAGTATTTCTCGATGCCGACCACGATCGCGAAGTCGTCGGGCCTCGAGGCCAGCTTGTAGCGGGGGGAGTCTATATCCGAGCTCTTGACGGGCTCCTTCTTCTCCGCTTTGGGGGCGGAGCCGCCGCTCAACGCCTCGGTGAGCGCCTTGATGTCGTCCTTGGACATCTTCCCGGAGGCCAGGGCCTTGGCGGAATCCTCTTGCTTCTTCTTGGCGAGGTGCGCCTCGCGCTCCTGCAGCACCTGCTTGTAGGCCTCGGAGTCCTTCGTCAGGTTCTGGAAGACCGCGAGACCGAGGCGTTTGGGCGCTTCCGTGTCGTACATCACGCTTCCCTGGGTCTTGAGCATGGTCATGAACGCGTTCCCGGCGCTGGTGGCCGTCTCGAGGGTCAGCAGGGACTGCTTCGAGTAGGCGGAGTATACTTCGGCGGCCCACGCTTTCTTGCGCGGGATCGTGACTTTGACGGCCAGGTCGCAGCCTGTCGCGTCCTCGAGCCCGGGGACGCCCTGGACCGAGTGGAAGAACTCCTCCTGCCCTTCCTTGAACTTCTCCTCGAGCCAGTCGTCGGTGTTGATGCCCCGCTTGCCCCAGAACACGCAGACGTCCATGTCTGTGGCGAAACGGCTCTGGCCTCCGACGGCCTGAGGCTTCTGCGCGACGTACACGGCGGGGGCGCAGCCGGACAGGACGGCGAGGATGATCGCGGGCAGGATTTTTTTCATCATAGGGAGCTCAGTGGTGCTTGACCTCGATCCAGGCGACTATCAGGCGACGGGAGAGTGTATGCTATGTGTTCGCCCGGAGTCAACATCATCGCCCTGGCGAGATCGAGCCTCATGAGCTATCCTTGGATAGGGCGGGCCATGGAACAGATCAGCCACATGAAGGAGCCTCCCCAGGGGCAGGACAAGAGTCAGGGGAAGCTCAAGATATTCATCATCGTCGGGGCGGCGCTGGTGCTGCTGCTGTGCGCGCTTTTCGTCCTCATGAACAAGGGGGGGGGCGCGCCCGCCGAGCCGGAACCCATCGCACAGGCCGTCGGCTTTTCCGAGTCCATCGCGCGCCCGGAGACCAGGGCCGTCCCATTGGAGGCCCCGCCCAGCTCCCGGCAGCCGCAGAGCCACCTCTTCGCCCCGATTGCCGACGATCCCGCATCCAAATCCTCGGAGGCCTCCGGGACCGCGCGCCAGGAGGGGGAGGTCGACGAATTTCCCGGCGACAAGCCGGCGGTCGAGCAGGAGACCGAGCCGAAGACCGCCGCCGAGGCGCAGCAGGGGCGCAAGCTCGACTCCCGCTCCATGGATTCCGGCTCTAGGACGCAGAGCTTCGGGGGCGGCGCCGACATCGGCGCGGGCGGCTTCACCGCCCCGGCCTCCGGCGGCCTCTTCCGGCCCGAGGCCGGCCTCCGGGAGAAGGAGAAGTTCTCCGGCGCCCGGGAGTCCGTCTCCCCGGAGCCCTTCGCCCAGCCGGCGGATGCCCGGAGGTCGCGGCTCATGAGACGCACCACGGGCACCGGGCAGGCCTCCGAGCCGAAGCCCTCTCGGCGGATCGAGGCTTTCAAGAAAGACCCCAAGGGGGAGCGGCAGTCCGACGAGGTCTCGGTCAAGCCCGGCTGGGTCCAGATGGACAACGGCCAGTACATCCATGTCATGGAGATGGTGGGCACCATCTCCGAGGGCGGCAAGACGATTTCTCCGGCCCAGACCCAGGACCAGACCGGAGTCCTTAAACAGTTGGAGTGAAGCCTTCGGGGAGGGCCGCGTCCAGCGAAGCCTAGCGGCGTCCCATCAGGCTTTCGAACTCGTCGTCGGGGAGAGCCAGGTAGGGGATGTCGAGCACATCGCGGACCACGGTCTCGCGGTCCTGGTCGGTGAGGCGCCGGGCGTCGGGATGGAGCCGGTCGAAAGTGCCCTTCAGCACCATGTGGCCGATGTCTCTTCGGATGTTGGAGCGGATATCCTCGATGAACGGGCCCAGCGATAGGCGCAGGCGCCGGCGCGTCGCTTCGGAGGGGCGGGATTGCGCCTGCGCCGCGGGGCCGGCGGAGCCGGGGGGCACTGACCGGCGCCGCTCTTCGACGAGGAGTTTCCACGGGGAGATCCGGACGCCATAGAGCATCAGGCGCGCGTTCTGCGCGATGTCCAGCGTGCGGTTCTGCAGCAGGGAGGCCGGGTCGCGCAGGAACCTGCCCAGCCCGGGGCCGAAGTCCCTCAGGTCGCCGAAGTCCCACCGCAGGCTGTACCCGGCCTCGATGCGCCAGTCGTAGCTGTCCTTGGATAACGTCATCGCGATAGGGAACGTCCTCGGCGCGGCGGGCACTGTTCCGCTTCCCGCCGCCCCTGGGGCACATGGGCCCCCAGGGGCCGACGTACACGGCGCTGTAGATGTCGAACGCCGCACCGCCGGAGCCTCGGCCGCCGGGGCCGGGGCCGCGAGCAGCCACAGCAGCCCCGCGCACAGGGCCGGGCCGGCGCTCACGGGGTCTGAGCCGACCGCGCCTTGACGGGGAGGAACTCCATCAGCTTGAGGAACACCTCGCGCGTCGCGCGGACGTCCTCGAGCGCGTCGTGGGCGCGGAGCTCGATGCCGAACTCGCCGCAGAGCGTGCCGAGCTTGAAGTTCGACGGGGAGATCA
>JBAZKS010000085.1:0-3253 GCA_041650695.1 Elusimicrobiota bacterium | reverse complement strand
TGAGCTTCTTCGCGTCGAGCCCCACCAGCAGCTTCGCGAGCTCCCGCATGCTCTTGGAGAACCCGGCCTTAGGGTACAGCTCCACTGCGGGCTTGCACTCGTACTCCGCCTTCCTCACCGCCTCGTCCCGCGGCAGGTACGCCAAAACCTTCGTCCCGATCAGCTTCGCGAAGCGGTCCACCGCCTCGCGCCTGGCCCCCCGGTCCTTCAGGTTCGCCACCAGCCCGCACAACGCGATGTCGTTCGACGCGTAGTTCCGTATCGCCCGAGCGATGTTGTTCGCCGCGTAGAGCGCCATCAGCTCCTCGCTCGCCACGATGCACACCTTGTCCGCGAACCCCAGACGCAGCGGCGCCGCGAAGCCCCCGCACACCACGTCGCCCAGCACGTCGAAAAGCATCACGTCGTACCCGCCTTCCTCCATCACCCGGCACGACTCCAGCATCTCGATCGTCCGCGAGATCCCCCGCCCCGCGCACCCGATCCCAGGCTCCGGCCCCCCGGACTCCACGCAGTCGATCCCCAGCCGCCCCCTCACCACGAACTGGTCCTTCTTCGCCCTCAGGTCCATGAATCCGGCCAGCCCCACCGCCGTCTGGATCGGCTTGCCCTCGGTCAGAGACACCGTGGTGTCGTGCTTCGGGTCGCACCCCACCAGAAGCACCTTCTTCCCCCCCAGCGCGTACACCGCCGCCAGGTTCGACGCGATCGTCGATTTCCCGATGCCCCCCTTCCCGAACACAACGATCTTCTGCATTAGCCCTTGAACTCCGAGAATGAGAGTCTGTAGAACTCGCGGTCATCCATGGGCGTCGGCTTGGGCAGCTTGCCGGGCTTGAGCCTCAGGATCTTCTTGGAGAGCGAAGCCAGGGCCAGGGTCGCGCGCGCGCGAGGAGCGTGCGCCACCACGGTCTTGCGGAGGAACTCGGCCTTGCGCACGGCCTCATCCCTGGGGATGTAGGCGACGATGGAGGTGCGGATGATCCTGGCGAAGCGCTCCAGAGGCTCCCGGTCCGCCTTGGGGTCGCGCAGGTTGGCAACGAGCCCGCCCAGGACCACTCCGTTGGGGCCGTAATGGCGCACGGCCTTGGCGATGTTGTTGGCCGCGTAGAGGGACATGAGCTCTTCGGAGACCACGATGAACACCTTCTGCCCGAAGCCCTGGCGCAGGGGGGTGGCGAAGCCGCCGCACACCACGTCGCCCAGGATGTCGAAGATGACGATGTCGTAGCGGCCCTTCTCCAGGAGCCTCGTTTCCTTAAAATTCTCGAGCATAAGCGAGATGCCGCGTCCGGCGCAGCCCACCCCGGGCTCGGGCCCGCCGGCCTCGAAGAGGTCCACGCCGAAGCGGCCGGCCGCGGGACGGACCTCGGCTCCGGAGCGGCCCTCCCGGAGAGCCTGCTCCACGAACGTGCTCACGTACCCGTTCGGCGCCAGGGCCATCGTCGAGTCGTGCTTGGGGTCGCAGCCCACGTGCAGCACGCGGCGGCCGGCGAGGGCGTAGAGCGCGCTCAGGTTGGCCGCGATGGTGGATTTCCCGATCCCGCCCTTTCCGAAGAAGACCAGTCTTTCCATGGCCTCAAGATACAGGATACAAGTACCGGCGGTAGGACTTCCAGTCGCAAAGCCTGGCCAGCCTATCCAGGCTGCGCAGACAGCCCCCCGTGCCCATCTCCGCGTCCAGGAGCGAGAACGGGACCTTGCCCGCGCGGGTGACGCGGGTGTCGAAGAAATACTCCGTGTACACGGCGTCGAAGGCGCCGTGCGTTATGAGGTCGTTCAATTCCTCTTTGGAAGTAAACCACGACACTGAGTGTTTTCCTTTCTCCTTGGGCAGTTCCGGCTTCTGTTCCGCATATATCAAATAGTCTATCCCGAACCCCATCTCCTTGAGCATGGACACCAGCGGGACGCCGGAAAGCCCGCCGGGATCCGCGAGGCGCTTGACCCGGGCCGGATCCGCGATGAAGGCCACGCGCTTGCCCTTGACCCTTGCCCGCAGGAGCTCCCAGGGCCCGGCGACGCGTTTGGACTCGCGCGACCACATCTCCTTGGCGGACTCCTCCGCGGCCAGGCTCCGGGCCACCTCCATGACCCAACGCCGCGTATTCTCCAGGCCGTAGGGCGCGACCGGCGACAAGCGCTTGAGCTCGAGATCGGAGAAGAGCTTTTCGTAAAGCTCCGCGTAGGCCGGGTCCGGATAGAAGACGTGCGCCTCGGCGGCCAGGAACCGGTCCGCCTCCTCCACGCTGAACCGCGGGAGCATGCGCAGGTTCACATGGACCCCGGCCTGGCCCAAAAGCCTCTCGAGCTCCTCCAAGGCGCGGCCGGGAGGGAAGCCGACGAGGTTCACCGTCCTGGACCGCGGCCGAGCCTGCTTGAACTCCGCCCTCTTCTTGATCCCCCGGAACAAGGAGATGATGGGGTTCTCGTAGAAGCCGGCGGCCGCGTTGGCCAGGAGCAGGGGGACCTTGCTCCTCCCGCGGTACTTCTCCAGGATCCCGACGGTATCGTCGCCGATGACCGTGGGCACGCAGGTGGTCGTGACCAGGATCGCGGCCTTGCCCTCGGTCTGCTTCAGGGCCTGCTCCATGGCCGCGTCGAGCTTGGCTTTGCCCCCGCCTACCACGTCCGCCTCGCGGATGTCCGTGGTCAAGGCGACATAATCGGTCGTTCGACGCTTGGCTACGGGCCAGCGCGCGCTCCAGGTGTAGTTCCCCCAGGACATGAGGCCGTCGTCGAAGTACGGGGTCGAGTAGTGGCACTCCAGGTCCTCGTGCGTGACGTTCACGATGGGCGAGTCCAGGTAGGACTGCTGGTCGATGTTCCGCCAGGCCTCCAGGTCGCAGAAGAAGCTGCGCCACTGGTCTTTCTCCCCCCACTGCATGGCGTGGGGGCCGTCCACCCAGCCGCCCCCGCCCGGAGCGGACTTGGCCCAGAGAGCGAGCGCGCGTTCGAGCCGGTCGTCGGGCTGCTCGAGCTTGAGCTCTTTCGCGGCGATCCGCGCCTTGCCCGAAGGCGTGCCGGTCGGAGCATGGACAGGGACCGGCGGGGGCATGCGCTTCCCCTCGAATCCCCGCCGGGAGAGGCGATGGAAGTCCTCATCCGTCAAGGGCTCCGGGACCTTGAGCTTCTTCGCGTCGAGCCCCACCAGCAGCTTCGCGAGCTCCCGCATGCTCTTGGAGAACCCGGCCTTAGGGTACAGCTCCACTGCGGGCTTGCACTCGTACTCCGCCTTCCTCACCGCCTCGTC
>JBAZKS010000084.1:0-3274 GCA_041650695.1 Elusimicrobiota bacterium | reverse complement strand
GGATCCGGGCGAGCGAGATGAATGGCTCGCACAGAGAGGTGAGCAACGACGGCATATAACACCTATCAGGCCCACCCAGGTCAAGAGCGCGGAGATCTCCCCAACCACGCTGCCGAGCAGCGCGGCCTGCGGAGAGTGAACGGGTCCTCGAGACTCTGACTTCATTTCTGATCTTGCGGTGCGAGGGATCGAGCCCTGCACCAAACACCTATCGAGGGTCTGCCGGCATCTCGATGCCGGAGCAGGAGAGGCGAAAGCCTCGTCTGCGCCCTAGAAACTGATGTGTGCCCTCGTGCCGGCCGACTCAAAGAAGGCGGGCTCGGAGCGCGATGCGCGCCGCGGCCAGTTATATGCGGGCTCGGGTGAGGGGCAGAGCTACAAACAGCGAGGATCCGGGATGTGGGGAGGAAGAGGAGGCGTCCAATCAAACGAAGCGGCTGCCGAACTTCTGGCCGGCTCGAGTTATGCGACGGGCTCACCTCCTCCCCTCCGTGAGCTCAGTTCATGAAGCGGTCCATGTCGAAGACGGTGTTGCGGCGAAGCATGTAGTAGGACGCGCGACCCAGGTGGGCGGCAAGGACGCTGAGGGCTTTGCCTTTTCCGTGCTTGGAGCGGAGTCGGTGGATGAGCCGTTGGCCGCGGGGGTTCTTCTGGAGGAAGAGGACTGCGGCCTCGCTGTAAGCCCACTTGAGATGGGCGTTGCCGATCTTCGCGCCAGAGGTACCCATGACCTTGCCTGCCGACGACTTCTGGCTCTTCACGAGACGGGCATAGGAGAGGAAGTCCTGGACGCGCGGGAAGCGGGCGATGTCGTGGAGTTCGTAGAGGAGGGTGAGGGCGAGAACGCGTCCGACGCCGGGGATGGTCTGGAGGCGTTTGTAGGTATCGGGATCGTCGATCTTGGCCTGGTGGCGGATCGTGCGCTCGAGGGATCGGATGACCTCATCGAGGCGCGCAGCCATGGTCAGATCGGCCTCGACGTTGGTGCGTACCACGGGGTCGGGTATGGCCTGCGCCAGGCCGGCCCGGTTCCCCGCGTAATGGAGCTGCCCCGAGGGTGCGGGCAGATTGAGTTGATGGAAGACGATGCGGATGTGACTGAACAGCTCGCTGCGCCGTCGTACGAAGAAGAGTCGGCGTCGGAGCAGGTCACGCGTAGCCCGCATGCCGCGGGGATAGACGTAGGCCACGGGAAAGGCGCCGCCCCGCAGGAGAGTGGCGATCTTGTGGGCATCGATTCGGTCATTCTTGGCCTTGCCGCCGTGGATGGCCTTCATGTAGAGGGCATGGCCCAGGACGAAGGGGATGTCGTGCTGGGTGCAGTGGTCGGCAAGCCAGTACCAGCAGAAGATGCACTCGACGCCGACGACCAAGTCGTCACGGTAGGGCTCGATGGCGCGGAGAAAGGCCTCAGGCTCGCAGCGCACGTTCCGGTGCAGGAGGATCCTGCCGGTCTCGTGCTCGAGGATGCAGAGGTACATGGTGCGAGCGTGGAGGTCGATCCCGCAGTAGTATCGATGCAGGCCGGTGTAGAAGCGCATGGGTCCCCTCCTGGTTCGGATGATTGCTTGGCGCTCTCATCGTTCCTCTCGGAGTCCGAGAGGTCCAGGAGGGGCCTGCATTAGGATCAGACGGGCCTCCGCCTACGCGGCCTGCGGCCGCTCCGGAGAAACCGGCCCGATGATCAGGTGGAGTCTGGGACCACCATTCCTCATCTCGAAGAGCGCAGAACCTGGGGACGAAGTGACGGGCCGGTTCGGAGGCCCTGAACGTTGATATGGAAGGGCCTGTCAAGGATTGGAGAGAGTTTGGGGAGCCCGGGGCGGCTTCGACGATGAATCCTGCTGATATCCGATGGTTGGACCCGAGGGCCCAGAGCATCCTGAGACGGATTCGTCGGGAGCTGGCCTGAGTCTATCCGCGGGGATTGGGCGATGAGCCGGACCCCATAACGTTTTCCGGCGTTCTCCAGTCGTGCCCCGGGACTCCCCGATCTGGTGGTGAGGTTCAGGCGGCGGCGGGCACCTCCCGGAGCTTTGAGACATCGATGTCGCGCAGGATGGCCCAGAGGAAGCCCACCAGCTCACGGGCGGCAGCGGTGGCGGCCACCGGGGTGGGCTTCTTGATGGCAAGCCGGTGGAAGAGGGTGTAGAGGCGGTGCTGACACTTCCAGGCGTGGCGGATCACGTTGGGGTCCTGGCCGCTTTGGCGCCGGCGGAGTGGGGCGCCAACCGCTGGACGTCTTCGATACTGCCACGCGGCCTGAATGAGGATGTGGCGGACGCGAGCGTTGCCGGCTTTGGTGATGGCGCCGAGGCGTCGTCGGTCTCCGGAGGAGTCCTCGCTGGGGACGAGGCCGACGTAGGCCATGAGCTGGCGCGGGTTCTCGAAGCGACGCAGGTCCCCGAGCTCGGTGGCGATGACCATGGCGGCCTGGGCCTTGAAGCCGCGGAAGCAGCAGATGCGGTCGACCACGGGCTTGTAGCGGGGCATCAGGGCGAAGGCCTCGATGCGCCCATCGAGTTCGTCCCTGCGCTGGAGCTTGTACTCGAGCAGCGCGAGGTATTCGGAGAGCACGATATGGTCCTCGTCGGCGAGGGTGCCGGGGGCGAGGACCTGGCGGATCCAGTTGAGGTGACGGAGAGTCCAGTGATCGCCGTCGCGATAGATGAACCCACGCCTGCGCATGAACTTGAGGATGTAGTGGCGCGATTTGATGATCTCGCGCTGGAAGGTCTCACGGCATCGGACCAGGTCGCGGATCCGCTCGTCGTCCTCGGTGGGGACGTTGATCAGGACGAGGCGGTCATCACGGAAGTCCCGGCCGATCTTGATGGCATCGCGCCGGTCGGTCTTGCGGTGCTCGCCCGGGCGGCGGGGGATCAGCGAGGGCGCGGCCAGATGGCATTCGACGTCCCACTCCGCGAGGGAGCGCTGAAGCACGTAGCCGGCCCCGGAGGCCTCATAGCAGGCTTGGACGTTGCCCTCGGCTTGCAGGCGCTGGAAGTAGCGGCGGATCTTGTGCAGGTCGTAGGGGAGCCGGTCGACCCGCATGGGCTCGGGATCACGGTTACGAAAGACAGCGGCGGTGACGGAGTCCTTGTGGACATCCAAACCGACCCAGAAGTTGACGCACGATGACATGGGGCTGGTCTCCTGTCGCTTGCGGATCCTTTCCGCATGTGGCTCTGGTGTTGCCTCCAACAAGCGACGCTAATCCGCGCATCTCGCGGGAGGCCAGCCCTTCCATCCTGTCTATCAGTCACTCCTTGGC
>JBAZKS010000083.1:0-4119 GCA_041650695.1 Elusimicrobiota bacterium | reverse complement strand
CAGGATATAGAGTTTATTTTGAAACATTGAAAAAAATTCCTTCAGAAGAAATCTCTGAAGAAATATCTATTAAACCAGAAATAAAAGTGTCTTTTGTTGAAGGTAATAGTTATGAATACTCATTAGAATCTACTACAGAATTAATCGATGGTCAATCTCAAAAGAAATATAGTCTGATGCATACCTCAAACGATATGATGCCAAAAGCTAAAATTGTTTTTAATTCAAGACTAGAAAATATCGGTTTAATCCCTGTTGATGTTATAGCAATTAATTTATCAAAACCCGATGAGGAGCCCTATAGATTTATGGTTCCGCATCCGTTTGATGTGAATGACAATCCATTAACTTTTCCTATCAACCTAAATTTGAACGATACTTTTTATTTCAAATTCATCGATTCTATATTCCCTTCATCCCTACTTACAAATGCTCAGATTGGGGTTCAAATGAAAAACATAAAACGTAAAAATGAAAAATATCCTATTGTTTTATCTGTTGAAGTTGCATCGAAGAAGGGTGACATTTCTACTTTTGAGTATACAGAAAATATTTCATTATACCCTTTATATGATCTTATAAAATCATATTGGGTTGAAAAAAATGAAAGCGAATTACTTCGTTTGCTTGGATAATTACAATTTATGTCAAGTATATAGCCTAACCCGCGTCTCAGCCCGTTATGTGAAAAGTCAACAGGCTGTTATGTGAAAAGTCAACAGGCTGTTATGTGAAAAGTCAACAGGCTGTTATGTGAAAAGTCAACAGGCTTAAAGAGAAAAAATATTTATTAAAATATATAGTTACTAAAAGAATCAATCTGTTATAAACAGTCCCGGCAGTAGCCGGGCTGCAAAATGTCGTTCAGAAAGATTAAAAGGCGAGGCTGTAAACTGACCGAGAACTCATTTATAGTTACTATCTAGTATAGTAAACTATTGGGACTACGAGAGCCCGTGTGAGCAGGCCTGAGACAACAGTCCTCGCCGCTAAAAAAGTAATTCATTTAGTATTGTTCTTTGTTTTATTGATACTTATGCAACAAGAGCCGATATTGTTCTTGCTGAATCCAAACGTGCCGGATTCTTGATAATAGTTCTTGGCAATTTTAATAACAGCTTTCTGTTTTGCCATTTTATGAATGAGTTGAGAGTAAACAAGAGTAATAGCTGGATCTTTTCTAATAGCAGTCCATGCAGCTTCAATAATTAACGGACGTAAAAATTTATTGTGACGAAAAGATATTCCTCTGCTGTATTCAGTCTCACCGGAAGAATGAAGAGAAGGCACAAGGCCGACAAAAGAAGCGAGATGATCAAAACTCTTAAATCTTTTAATGTCGATGATTTCGGTAAAGAGAGACATAGCAGTTATAAATGCAATACCGGGAACAGAGACAAGAGAATTAATAATTGGTTCGATGGATTTATTTTTGGCTTCTGTTCTTAGCTGTTGAAGAACTACCTTAAGATTATCTCTGCACTGTTGTAGTTGAAGGAGAAGATTGTTGAGAGTAAGCTGCCCTGCATTACAAGAAAGTATAACGGAGTGAAGCCAGAGAATAAAATAACCGGACCAACGAGAATTATTAAGATGTTCTTTAGGGATAATGATACCATAGTTATAGAGAAGCATTTTGATTCTGTTTTTTATCCTTGTTTGGCTTTGCACAAGTTGAAAACGAAGACGCATAAGAGAACGAAGTTGTTCGGCATAAACATGGGGGATGTAGATAGGTTTAAGAGAATTGTTTTCAAGTTCACGAGCTAGTTTGCGGGAATCAGTTGGATCAGTTTTAACAACTTTTTCCTTATTAGAAGAAGGAATGTCTGCTGGATTAACGACTATGCAAGTTAACCCAAGTTCGATAAATTTTCTTTGAGGCCAGAAGCCGCAGAACCCAGCTTCATAAACGATGTTGAAAATACCATCTGGATAATGCTTTGTTAAATGAAGAAACAACTCAACTGGAAAAGGGTTCATAGAAAAAGTTTTTAGTTCAAGACCAGAGTTGCGGATAGTCACTCTCCAACTCTTTAGATGAGTATCAATACCAACAAAGAAAGTGTTGTTCTTAAAAGATAGGTCGTTCATGATAAGTCTCCTTTGATGTTAATAGTAAAACAAACTAATCATTGAGACTTTTCAAACATAACATCTGACCGCTTCTATCGAATCGGTCATGTGAGTGATTACGAGGTAACTAAGTTCACCATCATTTTAATGAACGTGACTTAACTAAACAAAGAAACAAAAAATCTTCGGCAGTTCGTTTCTAATCAGGCTGTCAGTTCTGGGCGGCGGGTTAAGCGCAAGGCCGTTAGTTTACAAAAAATAGTTTGGTGTAAGTGTCGGCAGCATTATTGGTTTAGCGTTCCGGTTTTGTTCTTCGGGTTTTGTTTGGTAAAGTTATTTTGGTTCGTTTACAAATGTTGGTTTGTTCTTTTCGTGTTTGGTTTTCAAAGTCGTCATGTAAGTTGCTCAAATGTTTTGGTGGTAGTTTGCGACATTTGTGTCGCTCACTGTTTGTAAGTCAGTCATTATTGTTTTGTTGGTTAAGTTACAAAGTAAAACTGGTAGCCAATGTCTTGGTTAGCACAAAACATAAATTATTCTGTTGTTCGGCGTGGAGTTCTTTGGTTATCGTTTTTCATTGTTGGTTAGGTAAAAGACTCTTTTTGTTCTAAATCGTCAAGCAACTAAAAAGCAAAAACTAACTAGCAACTCAAAACCGACCGCGATGAAGATGCGGTCGTAGTAGTATTAAATAAGTTTTGTTTTCAAAACTAAATTGTTGTGCAAAATGGGATTAGTTAACAAACTGGATTTATAAATAAAGTGTCGTTGACAAAACTTAGCCGTTTGTTCTGGGCGGCGGTTTAGTTGCAACGTCGTTAGTTTACAAAAAATAGTTTGGTGTAAGTGTCGGCAGCATAGTCGGTTTGTTGTTTCTGTTTTGTTCTTCGGGTTTTGGTTTGTTAATAATTCGTGGTTTGGTTGGCAATGTCGGTTTGTTTTTTTCGAGTTTAGTTGTAAAGTCGTCGGCAAAGTTATTCCAATGTTTTGGTGGTGGTTCGCTGGTTTTGTGTTGGTCACTGGTTTGTAAGTATGTCATTTTCGTTTTTGTTTGTTGGGCTAAAAAGTAAAACTGGTTACCAGTGTCTTGGTTAGCGTCAACCATAAATTGTATTGTTGTTCGGCGTGGAGTTATTTGGTTATTGGTTTTCATTGTTGGTTAGGTAAAAGATTATTTATGTTCTAAATCGTCAAGCAACTAAAAAGCAAAAACTAACTAGCAACTCAAAACCGACCGCGTCTTCGACTCGGTCATAGGAAATTAATTCTGGTTTAGCTTTCCAGAAAAAGTTATTCGTTAAAATGTGATTTAACAAAAGGAGTTATTTAAATAAACAAAGTGTCGTTGTAATTACCACTTCCCTTCTATAGGCGGCGGTTTAGTTGCAACGCTGTTAGTTTTCAAAAAATAGTTTGGTGTAAGTGTCGGCAACAAAGTTGGTTTGCTGTTCTGGTTTTGTTCGTTTGGTTTTGGTTGGTAAAGTTATTTTGGTTCGTTTGCAAATGTTGGTTTGTTCTTTTCGGGTTTGGTTTTCAAAGTCGTCGGTAAAGTTATTCCAATGTTTTGGCGGCGGTTCGCTGGGTTTGTGTTGGTCACCGGTTTTTATAAATCCGGTATTATTGTTTTTGTTTGTTGAGTTACAAAGTAAAACTGGTTGCCAATGTCTTGGTTAGCACAAAACATAAATTGTTCTGTTTTTCGGTGTGGAGTTCTTTGGTCATTGGTTTTCAGTGCTGGTTAGGTAAAAAACTTTTTTGTTCTAAATCGTCAAGCAACTAAAAAGCAAAAACTAACTTGCAACTCAAAACCGACCGCTTCTAGCGAACCGGTCGTAGTGAGTTTTTCTGGTTTAGCTTTCCAGATAAAGTTATTCGTTAAAATGTGATTTACTAAACGGAGTTATTTAAAAATCATGGTGTTGTCTTTCAAACCGTCATTGTTGTGTTGGGCGGCGGTTTAGTTGCAACGCCGTTAGTTTACAAAAAATAGTTTGGTGTAAGTGTCGGCAGTAATGTTGGTTTGGCGTTCCGGTTTTGTTCGTT
>JBAZKS010000082.1:0-4251 GCA_041650695.1 Elusimicrobiota bacterium | reverse complement strand
TGTGCCGGTCCCGACTACGATTTCGGACGCTTTAGGGGGTATGCACTTTTCAGGTTTAAATTCACCAAAAACTATGCACTTTTGAAAAACTCCTGGCATCCTCAAAAGGCGAAGTTGAAAGCCTCCCCCATTTTTCCGATGATAGGCATGGTTCGCCCATGTCTTTCAAGCTGAAGAAGCTCTTCGCCGACGTGTTCTCCCCGCAGCCGGGGGACGTGGTCACGCTCATGCACGACGTGCCGCGCGAGGGGACCCCGGACAACCCCGCATGGCAGGAACGCCGCGAGATGGCGGCCGCCTGGCACGCGGAGCTCGCCGCGCTCTCCGAGCGCCTCGGAATCGCGGTCCAGCCCCTGCTCGCCTTCCCCGCCACGGGCTCGCACGAGGCCGAGCCGCCGGCCTTGGTCGAAGAAGCGGCCGCGGCGTCCACCATCGTCCTGTGCATGACCGAGTTCTCCGCCCGGACGCACCTGCTCGCCCTGACGAGGAAATACGAGATCCTGCGGGTCGCCGACCTGGCCGGAGTCACGCGGGCCGCGCAGGAGAAAGGCCTCAGCGCCGACCCCAAGAGGCTGGCCGCGACCTGCGCCAGGATATCCCCCCTCTTTTGCAGGGCGGACGGGATCGAGGCGATCTTCTCCTCGGGGCAGCTGTGCCACTTCGACCTCTCGGGCCACAACACGGTGTTCGAGGACGACGGCCTGCTTCCCCCGGACCTGGGCAAGGACGCCTTGCGCCTGCGCGACCTGCCCTCCGGAGAGATCTGCGCCTGCCCCTTCGAGGCGCCGGACAGCCGCACCGTAGGGGAGATCCCCATCCTGGTCGGCAAGGAGGAGGTCGTCCTCACCGTGAAGGCGAACCGGATCACCAATGTCCGGGGGCTGGGGCCCGCGGCGAAGATCCTGCTCAAGGAGTTCAGGGACGAGCCGGGACTCACGCACATCGCCAAGGTGGGGATCGGGTTCAACGACTGCGCGCGCGACGACGAGAAGGCCTCCGGCTTCCACTGGTCCTGCGGGCGCAGCGACCTGCTGGGCGGGAAGATCCTGCCGGAGGACTTCGTCTACCCCGAGAAGGCGCGTCAAGAGCATTTCTTCTACGGCAAGACGAGCCCCATCTTCTGCCGGCGGCTGGACTTCATCTTCCCGGACGGGAGCCGGCAGACCGCGATCAAGGACGGCCGCCTATGCCCCATGGTGGAGCACAAGCCCCGGTTCCCGGGACAGCCCCCTGCGGGAGAGGAAGAACAGAACCCTCCGGGGACCGCGCTTCCTGAAGCGCAGCCCACGGAGCTCCCCCTGGGAGAGGAAGGGCAGCCCCCTCCGGAGGCCGCCCCTGCCGAGACTCCCGAGACGCCTTAAGCCTACCTCTCCCCCGTCCAGAGCCGGCTGCCGCCGTAGTCCGCCCCGGAGAGGCTGAGCGCGGTCGGATGCCGTATCTTGCGGGACCGCACCTCCTTGCCCGGGGCGCCGCGTCTGGCCCGCTGCGGCGGGAGCTTGGCCCGGCTGTGGGGAGCGGAGAGCGACTCGGGCAGCTCGGCGCGGATGATCTCAAGCTCCTGATCGCCGAGCTCCTGGCCCTCGATGCGCGAGTATTGCTCCTCGGCCTTGGCCAGCATGGCCTTCGCGGCCTCGTCGTCGAACCTGGCCTTCTCCTTGTCCGGGTCCCCGCTCTTGGAGCCCTCCTTGCTGTCCTGGGACACGGTCGCGTACGTGGGCCCGATGCCGCACTCCTTGCATCCCTCATCGAGCATCACCCGCTTGGTGGTCTTGGGCGCGGACTCGGCCGCCTTGCGCAGGAACCCCTTCTCCGGCTCGGTCAGCTTGTCGAGCAGGACCTGGACCTTCCTGGCCTGCTTGACCGCGGCCTCCAGGCGGAGCGTGGCGCCGTGGATGACCCTCTTGGAGTTGAACGGGGGCGGGCCCTGGGCCGGAAGGTCGCGGGTCCTGCTGCTCGAGGACCTGAAATGGGAGTCCGCGTCCAGCTCTCCGGCGAGGCGGCTCAGGTCGAAGGCCTTAGGGAGGAATTCCTCGGCCCGGTCCAGGAGGGGCTGCGCCTCGGTGATCTTCCCGCGGACCTCCTCGATGAGCGCATGGTAGCGCTCCACCAGCCCCCGATGCGCCGCGCTCCGGCGGTCCACGGTGCGCGTGACCCCGGGCGAGACCATGAGCCGGCTGCGCTCGGCCTCGTCGGGCAGCGCGATCATATCCTGCAGGGTCGGGATGATGCCCTGGCCCAGCACGTCCCTGGCCTCGGCCAGGGGGATGAGCGAGTCCCGAAGGGGCTCGTAGCCCTCCCCCAGGACCCCCCACGCCTTCTCCGCGTTCTTGAGGATCCGGTGGCGGGGGACATCCACCCCGTGGTCCACCAGCTCCTTGTCCAGCCTCCCGGTGAATTTCTCCACCCCGGGGATGTCCTCGCCCGGGAACGTGGAGTCGTCGATCGAATCCCCGGCCTCCTGCGTCAGGATGAACGCGGTCGTCCGTCCCGAACTGCGGGTGAAGTCATCGTCGGCGACCTCCTTGCGGGTCTCCCCGATCACCGGCGGTATCCACTTGGCTGCGCCTTCCGCGGCGAGCGCGGCGAGGCTGCAGAGGCACAGGACAATATAAGCCATCTTCCCCCTCCGAGGATACGGTGTCCCTAGGAGGAAGGACCCGCCAGGGCCCGAAGGACCTATGCGGATATGGACCAAAGGCCTAGATCCCGGAATGGGACCTTCGACGCATGCGGACGACGGGATCCCACGCGTCCCGAACGACTGTCTGGAGCTCTTACTCCAGCAGGATGACCTTCCAGCTGTAATCCAGCACCTCGTGGCTGCACACGGATCCGGCCACGGAATGCCCCATGGACTCCCGGTAGTAATCCATCACCTTCCGGCGCCCGGCCATGCAGGCGTCGTAGGTCTTGAACTCCTCGGAAGCCTTCACGGTCTTGAGGCTCGGCGCGCCCTTAAAGAGCCACGCGAGCTCCCAGCCGCCGACCATGGTGTTGCCGCAGTAGTGGATGAGCGGCTCAGGGGTGCGCCCGGCCAGGAGCTTGTCCACCTCGGCCTTCGCTGCCTCGCACTGGGCCTTGCTGTCCACCTTGGCCGCTTCCTCGATCTTGAGCTCCATGCGCTCGGCGGCGTAGTACCCGACCTCCACCGTGGCGTAGCCCGAGTCCGGCCTCCAGGCCACGGTGCGCACGTTCACTCCCTGCTTCTCCAGTTGGCTCTTGATCTTCCCGGTGAACCGCTCCCGGGTCCAGCCCTGCGGATAGGTGAAGACCAGCACGTATTGGACGTCGGGGTCCAGCTTGGCCCGGCCGAAGGAGTCGATGCGGATGGACCAGGCGTCATCCCGCGCCAGAGGGTCCTGGAAGCAGTAGGCCGCCACAGGGTCCAAGCCCGTCGCCTGCTTGAAGGCCTCGATCTCGCCCGGGAGCGCCGCCTTGCACTCCGCCGGATCCTTGTACGCGCCGAACCCGGACCCCATGAGGCGGTGTTTCGCCGTGGACACCAGATTCAGCGGCTCCGCGGCCTCGTAGCTGACCACGATCTTGTATCCGGTCTCGTCCTCGCCCTCGCACACGCTGCCCAGGACCTTGACCCCCGTGACCCTGGCCATGTCCTCGCCGATGCGCTTGGCGATGGACACGCAGGCCCCGGCGTCCTTGGGATAGTGTTCGAACTTGGCTTGCTGGACGTTCCGGCCGGTCGACGCGAAAGCCGGCACCTCCTGGGCCTTCAGGACCTGCATGAGCCTCGGCGCGGCGAGACCTCGGTCGAAGTCCTGGGAACAGACGCACGAAAGAAGGATCCCGAGCGACAGATGAAGCATAACCACCTCCGGTGAATCTAAGCTAACATAATCCGCGCGGAAGGTGGGCTTTTAGGACGGGGAAAACCCTAGGTTTGTGGCTCTATGGAATGCGTAGGGCTAACGGCCCTCTTTCGGCTGGGCCTTTAGGCCCATATCGCTGATGGGCAGCCCGGGCAGGAGCATGTTCAGCAGGCAGACCAGTATAGTGCTGCCCTCGTGCACGATCACCCCCACCGAGAGCGGGACGACGCCCAGGATGGCGGAGCCCGCCATGACCCGGATGACGCCCATGGACCTTCCCGGGAAGTAGTACCGAGAGCTAGCAGGGTGCTGACAAAGTCCCGATAACGCAGCGGGTCCCCTGGGGTTAAGGCCGCATCGGAACCCCAGGGGCCTGGCGACAAGTCGTGCTCCATATCGCCAGGCCTGTCGTCCGGGTCCCTCC
>JBAZKS010000081.1:0-4947 GCA_041650695.1 Elusimicrobiota bacterium | reverse complement strand
CTCAAGAAGGACCGCCAGCTCGATCTCTTCTAGCCGGCGCCGCGAAGGGGGAGTGTGCCGAACCTCGAGGTTCGTAAGGTTCGTAAGGTTCGGAGGTTCCTCCCTTTTCCGCGCTCGGCGGACGTTTCCGCGGAAAGTGCGCCAGGCCAAGCCTGGGTAGGGAGGATGGCATGTAGGGACATGACTGAAACCTTACGGAGGAACCCGGCGGGACAAACCCGCCCGGCAAAGGATGGCGACCAGCCGGAACCGAGTGTTGCGTGGTGCGGGGGCAACCCCGGCTGCGAAGCGTACACAGGGAGCGTGCAGGCCGTGTGAATGAGCCTCGAAATGAAACTGACTGCGGGGGCCGTCGTGGTTTTCTGAGCGGCGGCAGCACCGAGGTGCCGCAATTCGCCTGGCATCGAGGCCCTACCGGGGTCGAAGAGCACGGCATACACGCACGGGGGTTCCCCAGGAACCTGGGAGGTCCTGTCGTCTCCATCGTATGAGTCGGGACGGGCGCCCGAACAACGAAGAGCCCAGGCCCCACTTCGACGCGCTCGACACGGTGGGGAGCGAAAAGGACGAGCGCGCGACGGTAAACGACGTGCGAAGGCAACGGAGCGCGTCGAGAAGGGCGGCAGGACGTCGGAGCTCTCCACCGTACCTGTGAAGCAGGGGAACCGACCCGCGGGACCCTGTGGAGGGAGAGGGGAGCCGGGCTACGGAACCACTGGAGGGAAAGATGCCGGGAACATCGAGTCCCGCAAGCGTCTCAACGAGACTACAGCGGATAGCAGAACTGGCGAGGAAAGCACCGGAGATGGTGTTCACGACCCTCGCCCATCACATTGACCTGGAGCTGATGCTCGAAGCCTATCGGAAGACCCGCAAGGACGGAGCGCCCGGCATCGACGGGCAGACGGCGACTGAGTACGCGGCGGACCTGGAGGGGAACCTTCGGACGCTGCTGGACCGGTTCAAGTCGGGCAGCTACCGAGCGCCGCCGGTCCGACGGGTCTACATCCCCAAGGCAGACGGCACGACGCGACGGCCCATCGGGATACCCACCTTTGAGGACAAAGTGCTGCAGAGGGCGGTGACGATGGTGCTGGAAGCAGTCTACGAACAGGACTTTCTGGACTGCTCGTACGGCTTCCGACCCAACAGGTCGGCCCACCAGGCGCTTGAAGCGCTGTGGCAGGGATTGATGGACATGGGCGGCGGGGTGGTGATCGAGGTGGACATCAAGAGCTACTTCGACACAATCGAGCACCGACATCTTCGCGACATCCTCGATAAGAGGGTGCGAGACGGAGTGCTGCGTCGAGCGATAGACAAGTGGCTGAACGCAGGGGTGTTCGAGGAGGGCAGCGTGCATCACGTCGAGGAGGGAAGCCCCCAAGGAGGCGTGGTGTCGCCGTTGCTGGCGAACATCTACCTGCACGAAGTCTTGGACGCGTGGTTTGCGAGGGACGTGGTGGCTCGCCTGCGGGCGAAGGCGTTCATGATCCGCTATGCGGACGACGCGGTCATCGTGTGTGCCTCAGAGGAGGACGCACGCAGGGTCATGGAGGTACTGGGCAAGCGGTTCGCCCGGTACGGCCTGACGCTGCATCCAACGAAGACGAGGATGGTGAACTTCCGCCGACCCGGCAGGGCCGAAGGGCCCCGCACACCGGGGGACGGGAGATTCGACATGCTGGGATTCACCTGGTTCTGGGGGAAGTCCCGCCGGGGGAGTCCGCTGGTCATGCGCAAGACATCGAGCAGTCGCTTTCGTCGGGCGCTCGGCCGCATAGCTGACTGGTGCTGTAGATGCCCGCTTTCCCGTGGCAGGGAATGACGGTTTCTGGTTCACGTGATTCCCGCGCTCGGGTGCGGATTACCGGACTGTAGGAACAAGGGGTCGCCGGCCGTGGAGCCAGGGAAGGCGCGGCCGGCGTGGTGTCGACAGGTGGCAGGGGAGGCTCTCAGCGCTGGATGACGGACTGCACGTGCTCGGCTTCGACCTGCTGGCTCTTGGCAAGGAAGGCTTTCAGCAGGGAGGCGTTGGCGATGGTGCCGATGGTCCTGAGGATGCCGGCGGAAGCTTGGTGGATGAGCTCGAGGGCGTTCTTGGTGAAGAGGGGGGCCTTGGGGCCACAGGCGCGCAGGCGCGTCTCGACGTAGCTGAAGGTCTCTTCCTTGGCGAGGCTGTCAACACCGATCGTGATGGTGATGGAGTTGGCCAGGCTCTCGAGCATGGTGAGCCCGAACTTGCGTGAGAGGGCCTCGGAGCCGCAGAGCAGGACGGTGAGTGCGTTGAGCGAGTCGATGTTGAAGTTGGTCAGCATGCGGATCTCGGCGAGGATGTCGTTGTTCAGCAGGTGCGCCTCGTCGATGAGAAGTACGGGATGGAGGTGGGAGGCCGCGTTGAGGGAGAGCATGTGCTCCTTGAGGTCGCGGAACATGGCGGCGCGGCGGTAGCAGGGCTCCAATCCGAAGAGGGTGACGAGGTGGGTGTAGAACTCGACGATGCCGACGGAGCTGTGGCAGACGTAGTAGGGCCGGTAGAGTCCCGGAGGGAGAGAGTCGGCGAGCAGGCGCAGTAGACAGCTCTTTCCGGTGCCGGACTTTCCGGTGATGACGCCGATGCCGTGAGTCTCGACGAGGAGCTTGGCGGCTGAGAGGTTCCGTTCGACGGAGGGCAGCAGCTGAAGCTCCGTGGTGGCTATCTCCTTGGTGAAGGGGACTGCGCTGAGGCCGAAGAAGCTGAGCATGGCGCGGTTGTTCATGGCTGCTCCTGCTGGGGCAGATCGAGCCGGGAGGCGGAGAGGGAGTTGTCCACGGGCCTGCGGGTGGCCGGGGGCGGTGGGACCGTGTGGTCAACGTCGGTGAGCTGCAGTTCCTTGCGGGTGGAACCGCGCTTGACGTGGGCGTTGGCGTAGGAGTCGACGCGGCGAGCCTCGCCGATGGTCTGGCCGTTGTCGCGGAGCTCGAGGCGCCGACGCGCGGGAGGAGTGCTCGGGTCATAGCGGAAGCTGATCCGTCGACCGATGAGGGTCGAGGGGACCTCGAAGAGCACGCCGTCGAGGGTGATGGTGGAGTCCTTGTGGACCTTACGGCTGTCCTCGTGCAGGAACAGCTCCTGAAGGTTGAGGGTGGGATCGAGGGGGATGATGAGGTGGGCTCGCTCGATCCAGCGCTCCAAGGGGGTAGCGCCTTCCAGGCCGCGATGAGGCGCGCGGTGGTACTCGCTCTCCAGCCAGGAGTGGAATCGCTGCTCCAGGTCCTGCAGGCTCTTGAGAGACCGCGGGTCGAGGGGGCGGAAGAACTGCTCGCGTGCGGTGCGGAAGAATCGTTCGAGCTTTCCACGGCCCGAGGGTTTGCCGACCCTGGAGTGGCTGATGATCACGCCCAGGGCGTCGAGGATGCGCTTAGTCTGCATACCGACAAAGGGTCCGCCGTTGTCGCAGTACAGCCGACCGATGCGGCCGTGGGCGGCCAGGATATGTTTGACGCCCTGCTCGAATGCAACGGAGCTCTCGGCGAAACGGAAGGTGGCATAGACGACGCGGCGGGTGGCGTCATCGAGGAAGGCGAGCAGGATCGCGACACGGTGAACACCCTTGGAGTCGGGGAGCTTGAGAGTGTACATGCAGTCGGCCTGGACGCACTCCAGGGGGGAGAAGAAGTCGAACTTGAGGTTCTTCTCGTCCTGGGCAGCGCGCAGGCGCTGGGTGCGGTCCATGCCCGCACGGCGCACGAGCCGGGAGAGCGAGGAGCTGGAGGGATCGGCCGTGATCCTGCCGTCGGCCTGGAGGGTACGGAGGACCGCGGTGGCTGTGAGGGAGGGGTTGCTCTCGAGGTAGTTCAGCAGGAGCGCCGCCTCTGCCGGGGACAAGGAGCGGGCCACCCCGATGTCGCGTCGATGCCGGGGATCGAGGCCGGCCCTCCCGTGGCTGCGGTAGAGGGCGAGCCACTTGCGGATACAGCTCGCGCTCAGTCGTCGGCGGCCCAGGCCGGGCACCTCGTGCTCCATGGCGGCTTTCTGGAGGATCAGTCGCTGTCGCTCCGCAGCCTTCAGGTACGGATTGGCCAACTCCGCGACCAGCTGGTAGCGGAAGTCCGCGATCTTGGCGCGGCGGTCGTTCTGTTCCGTTTCGTTCATCGCATACCTCCGGGTAAATCGTCTTTCAACCGGAGTCTACGGACGGAGGGTCGCTGCCGGCAGAGCTTGGGTTACGTGAAGGACTGTCAGGCCGACGAGCGCGACAGAACAGAAGGATCGACACGCGGCAGCAGAGGATGGCGTTGACGCCGTGCTCCAGGGCGTAGCCGTTCAGCGAGACGATCGGCCGGCTCGTCGGGCCGCAGACCGCCTCGATCCACGCGTGAGCCTCGAGGCGCTCGTCTGCCGCCCGAGGGAAGATCGCCTTCGCCCGGGCCAGCCCACGCTCCAGCATGCGCTCCAACTGCTTGAGGTACCGAGAACCCATCCCTCGCCCTTCGAAGAGCTTCCCGGCCCCCGCCCGACTCTCCCCGCGCCACCGGCCGACCAGGTAGGCCTCCGCCTCCTTCGTCCCGATGGAGGTCCCAGCCAGCGAGAACGAGGGCATCAGGGCGTGCGTGCGGCGGCACCCCCAGCAGCGCACCCGGAGGATCCCGATCCGCTCGCGGTAGTGGTACTTGCGGTAGCGGGCGTGCAGCCCGAACAGCCCGACTGCCCCGCACGCTGGACAGGCCTCCTCCTTGAGAAGCTCCACCCACCCGGCTTCCAGGCGGGACACGCTATAGTCGCGGCGGCGGATGTCGATTACTATGACTGTATCTGGTGGGGGGGACCGGGGAGAACAGAGCACCAACTCCATTCCCGGTCTCCCTTATCCTTTCTTCAGATTCCCAGATACAGCTATTCGGCAATCCCCCTCATTTCATGAGACCAGAGCGCGGGCGCTGACACCCGTGGGCTGGGGAATGGAA
>JBAZKS010000080.1:0-5921 GCA_041650695.1 Elusimicrobiota bacterium | reverse complement strand
GCCCTTTCGCGATAGCGAAAGGACGAAGCCGCAAGCCCGAGCGCCGAGCGATATCGGGACGCTCGGCACCGTGGGGAAGAGCCGTGCTCCTTACCCCACGGCGCGCAGGACCGGGCCTCCACGCACATCCTTAAGGATGCCCAGTCCCATGGCCCATCCGTGCCGCGGGATGCCGCAGGGTAAGGAGTACGCCATCGCCTGCGGTACCGAGCCTTCCGATACGGCTCGGTGCGGTACGGCACCGTGTCCTTCTGGAAGACGTTGGACACGTATGCCGGGCCATGGGAGGCGCCGTTCAGGAGGGGTTTATCAGCACCCTAGCGGAGCGCCGGAGCCGACGCTACTTCTTGATCTGCTTGCGGCTGGCGATGACCTCGTCGATGAGGCCGTACTCCTTGGCCTCATCGGCGGACATGTAGAAGTTCCTATCCGAGTCCTTCTCGACCTTCTCGAAGGGCTGGCCGGAGTGGCGGGCCAGGATCTCGTTGAGGATGCGCTTGGTCTTCTGCATCTCCCGGTTCTCCACGTCGATGTCCGTGGCCTGCCCGGAAAGGCCCTCGCCCCCGATGAGGGGCTGGTGGATCATGACCCTCGCCTGCGGCAGGGCGAAGCGGCGGCCCTTGGTCCCGGCGGTCAGCAGCACCGCGCCGAAGGACATGGCCATCCCGATGCAGATCGTGGTGATGGGCGCCTTGACGTACTGCATCGTGTCGTACACAGCCAAGCCGGCCGTCACCATGCCGCCGGGAGAGTTGATGTAGAGGTTGATCTCCTTGCCGTTGTCCTCGGCGTCGAGATAGAGGAGCTGTGCGATGAGGACGTTCGCCGAATCCGTAGTGACCTCGCCCTCGTAGCCCCCCACGAAGATGATGCGGTCCTTCAGGAGGCGCGAGTAAATGTCGTAGCCCACGACCGAGGTCTGGTTGGAGCGTTCGATCACCTGCGGGATCAGCAAGGGCATGGCAATCCTCTCAGTGCTAGTGTAGAATATCCCTGCTCTTATACCTTTTTTGGCAGTCTTCCCGCCAATGCGTGACCGCGTTTATTTATTCTTCATCGCGACCTACTTCGCCCAGGGCATGGTCGGCATCGCTTACCAGCCGGTCTCGCACCTGCTCAAGGACACCCTGGGCCTGACCGCCGCCCAAAGCGCGACGTTCATCGCCTGGATGACGCTGCCTCTCCTGGCCAAGCCTCTGCTGGGCGTGCTCACGGACGCTTTCCCCCTCGCGAACCGCCGCCGGGCCCCATATCTCCTGCTCGCCTCGGCCGCCACCTCCGCGGGCTGGGCCGCCCTGGCATGCACGGGGAACTACTCCTACTGGCCGGTGCTGACCCTGCTCACCATCGTCAACGTAGGCATGGCGTTCTCGGATGTGCTCTGCGACGGAGTGATGGTGGAACTCGGCAAGGCGCGGGCCAAGACCGGCCCCTATCAGGCCGCTCAGCTGGGGACGCTCTACATCACGCTCCTGGCCACCGGAGTGGGCGGCGGCTGGCTGGCTCAGCACGCCCCCTTCCGGCTGGTCTTCGGCCTCACCGCCGTGTTCCCCCTCTTCATCTTCCTGTCGACCTTCGCGGTCCCGGAGAAGCCCGTCGAGAACGCCGCCCAGGGGGTCCGCCGGCTTCGGCGGGGAATGTCCTCCTTCCTGCTGAACCGTTCCTTCTGGGCCGCGGCCCTGGTCATCCTGCTCTTCAACTTCACCCCCTTCCTTGGCACGGCCCAGTTCTACTACCAGGAAGACGCGCTGGGATTCTCCAGGCTCTTCATCGGCGTCCTGACCTCGGTGGGAGGGATCGCCGGGGCTCTGGGCGCGGCCGCGTTCTGGTGGCTCTGCGGCCGCGGCCTGGATACCTCCAGGCTCATCCGCTGGAGCGTGCTGGCCGGCGGCCCATTGACCCTGCTCTATCTCTGCTACCGCGGCACTGTCAGCGCCGTCGTGCTGACGGCGTTCTTCGGCTTGGCCGGAGTCGTCATGCGCCTGAGCCTCATGGACCTGCTGGCCCAGGCTTGCCCGAAGCATGGGGAAGCCACGGCCTTCGCCCTTTTCATGAGCGTGTTCAACCTCGCGGCCTGGGCATCCAACACCCTGGGCGCGCGGGTCTATGACGCGGGCGCCTCGCGGGCCCACGGGACCATGGCGGTCCTCATCATCCTGGGAGCCGCCTCCACGCTCGCCTGCTGGCCCCTGCTGCGCTTCATCCCTCTCACGGAACCGGCGAACCGGGAGCCCCGTGCGCTCTATCCCGCCGCCCCCGGGTCCCCATGCGCCCCAGGGACGGCGGGAAGCGGAACCGTGCCCGCCGCGCAGGAGCCTGCATGAAACCCCGAGTGGACGTCCTCAAAAGACGGGCCGGCGTGATGCTGCCGCTCTCATCGCTCCGCCATGAGTTCGACTGCGGCATCGGGGATGTCTCGTGCCTGCCCGCCTTCTTCGATTGGATGAAGGCCGCCGGCTTGAGCGTCTACCAAGTCCTCCCCCTCAACGACCTCGCTCCGGCGGACAGCTGCCCCTACACCGCCCTGAGCGCCTTCGCGCTCGATTGGGCCTACATCTCCCTGCGCGACGTGCCGGAGATCCGCGACAACGCCGCCCTCCTGGGGGAATTCGAGCATGCCCTCCGCTCGAAGCAAGCCGAGCGCCTGCGCAAGTCCCGCCGCGTCCGCTTCAAGGAAGCCCGGGAGTTCAAGCGGCACTGGCTCGAGGCCGCGTTCCGTTCCTTCGACCCAGGCTCGCCCCGAGGGGCCTCCTGGCGCGCCTTCTGCGAGGAGAACGCGGGATGGCTCAGGGACTACGCTCTGTTCCGGGCTCTCAAGGAATCATTCGCCTGGTCCACCTGGACTTCCTGGCCCGAGGGGCTCAAGCTCCGAAGCCCGGACGCCCTGGCGAAGGCCGCCTTGGAGCACCAGCCCAAGGTCGGATTCCTCCAGTACCTCCAATGGCTCGTCCAAGAGCAGTGGGCGGATGTCCGGAAGGAAGCGGCCGCGCGCGGCATCCTTCTCTACGGGGACATCCCCTTCGGCCTAAGCCAGGAGAGCGCCGATGTCTGGGCCAGGCAGGAGGATTTCGACTTCTCCGCCACCATGGGGGCTCCGCCGGACCAGTACAGCGAGACGGGCCAGGCGTGGGGACTCCCGGCCTACCGGTGGGAGAAGATGGAGAACGAGGGCCATGCCTGGTGGCGCGCCCGCGTCCGCCAAGCGGCGAGGCTCTACGACCTCTTCCGCCTGGACCACGCGGTGGGATACTTCCGCACCTGGCTCATCCGCGAGGGGAGCGAAGAGAACGGGTTCGACAACTCCGGCGAGGAGGTCCAGCAAGCCCGCGGGGAGCGGTTCTTCCGCATGACCGTCGAGGAGGGAGGCGCCTCGCGCCCGATCGGCGAGGACCTCGGCCTCATCCCGCCCTTCGTGCACGAAGTCTTGGACGGCCTGGACATCCCCGGCTACAAGGTCTCGCGCTGGGAGATGCTCGAGGAGGAGCCGGAACTCTTCAAGGACCCCAAGGACTTCGCGCCCCTGTCTCTGGCCACGACCGGCAACCACGACACCTCCACGCTCGCCGTCTGGTGGGCCGAGCTGGAGCCCGAGCAGCGCGACGCCTACTGGTCCATGGTCCGCGGCGAGGCCGAGCCCGCCCCGCGCTTCGGAGCCAAGGCGCACGCGGCCATCCTCGACAAGATCTACCACTCCGGATCCGCCCTGATGATCCTGCCGTTCCAGGATCTCCTCGCCTCGCGCGAGCGCATCAACGTGCCCGGGACCGTCGGGGAGCACAACTGGACCTACCGGACGTCCATGACCGTGGGACAGCTCCGCAGTGAGCCCCGGTTCATCCGCAAAACGCTCCTGCTCAAGAAGCTCGCGGAGTGCTCTTCAAGGGCTGGGTGAAAGTCTGATCCCCGAGAGCCTCGGGTATCCTCTATCCTTGTCCGACAGTATCGGATCTTCGACCGGCCAAGCGATGGCCAGGTCCGGGTCGTTCCAGATGATCCCGTACTCGTCCGCGGGGTCATAGAAGTCCGTGCATTTGTACTCCATCTGGGCGAACGCGCTGAGGACGCAGAACCCATGCGCGAATCCCGGCGGGATGTAGAGCTGTCTAAAATCCTCCGAGGAAAGCGTCACGCCCACCCATTTGCCGAAAGTCCGGGAGCCGGGCCGGACGTCGACCGCCACGTCGAAGATCTCGCCTTCCACCGCGCGCACGAGCTTGCCCTGGGGCTTCGTCCTCTGGGCGTGCAGGCCCCGGAGCGTCCCCCGCACCGAACGCGAGTGGTTGTCCTGCACGAAAGGAAGCGTGACCCCTCCCTCCACGTACTTGCGGCCGTGGTAGGTCTCCAGGAAGAATCCCCGCGCATCGCGGAACACGTCGGGCTCGACGAGGATGACGTCCGGGATGGCGCACGGGGTGAGCTTCATTCCTCCTCCAGCACGCCCAGGAGGTACCGGCCGTAGCCCGTCTTCTCCATGCCCTTGGCCAAGCGGCGCAGTGCGTCCGCCTTTATGTAGCCCTGGCGGTAAGCGATCTCCTCGACGCAGGCGACCTTGAGCCCCTGCCTCTCCTCGATGGCCTGGATGAAGTTGGAGGCCTGCAGGAGCGACTCGTGCGTACCGGTGTCGAGCCAAGCGAACCCGCGGCCGAGCTTCTCGACGAAGATCCCGCCTTCTCTCAGGTAGGCGACGTTGACGTCCGTGATCTCGAGCTCGCCGCGGGCCGAAGGCTTCAAGCGCGCCGCGACGTCGACGACCCGGTTGTCGTAGAAGTAGAGCCCGGTCACCGCGAAGTTCGAGCGCGGCTTGGAGGGCTTCTCCTCGATGCTCTTGGCCCGGCCCTCGGCGTCGAACTCGACGACCCCGTAGCGCTCCGGGTCGCGCACATAATAGCCGAACACCGTGGCTCCCGAGAGGCGCTCGGACGCCGCCTCGAGCTTCTCCGGCAAGCCGTGGCCGTAGAAGATATTGTCTCCCAGCACGAGTGTCACGGGGTCCTTCCCGATGAACTCCCTGCCGATGAGGAAGGCCTGGGCGATGCCCTCGGGCCTGGGCTGCTCGGCGTAGCGGATATCCAAGCCCAGCCAGGAGCCGTCCTCCAGCAGGCGCTTGAACCCGGGCAGGTCCTGCGGCGTGCTGATGAGGAGTATATCCCGTATCCCCGCCAGCATCAGCGTGGACAGGGGATAGTAGACCATCGGCTTGTCGTAGATGGGGACGAGCTGCTTGCTCACCGCCTTGGACAAAGGGTAGAGCCGGGTGCCGGCGCCGCCGGCGAGGATGATGCCTTTTCTCATGGGAGGAGATTATACATGTTGCGCGGCCGGGCGCAGAATTGGTTTAATCGTCCGTCGGTCTGTTCTCGTGCCGAGGTAGCTCAGTTGGTAGAGCACGGCTCTGAAAAAGCCGGTGTCGCTGGTTCGATTCCAGCCCTCGGCATTTCTCGTTCCCCGGCGGGCTACTCGCCCTTGAACAGTTTGATGAGCCTTTTGCAGGCCACCCGCTTGACCCACCGGTCGAGCATTTTGTTCCTGCGGAGCAGCCCCCTGAACTCGACGGCAGGGAAGCGGAACAGCCTGCACTCCGCCTCGGTCCGGACCGTGGCCGAGCGGCAGGACTTCATCAAGAGCCCCACCTCGCCGAAGAAATCCCCGGGGCCGAGCCTGCCGACCCGGCGCGCCGCCGGAGAGTCGCCCTTGCGCAGGACGCTCAGGCGTCCGCGGTAGACCACGAAGAAATCATCGCCCGCATCCCCCTCCCGGATGACCGCCTCTCCGGCCGGCCATGTCTCCAGGCTCAGGGCCGGGAAGCTCATCAAGAGCGCCTCCAGGGCCGGGTTATCCGAGAGGATGGAATCCAGCTTGAGGGCCGCCGCGAGCCAGTTCAACTCCTTGGGGCCGACGATCGTTTTCTTCGAGGAGCTCAT
>JBAZKS010000079.1:0-6611 GCA_041650695.1 Elusimicrobiota bacterium | reverse complement strand
CTGGCGGCCGTGATCTCCTCGATGAGCTCGAGCCCGGACGGGGTGTAGGCGGCCTGGGCTTCTCCGAGGACCAGCAGAGCGGCCAGGCCGCAGGCGACGACGCGACGCAGCAAAGGCATATCAGCTTCCATACTTTAGCCCTTGCCGGCATCGGCACGCAAGGCCGCCGGCAGGGCGTTTTCAGCACCCTGCCGGCGCCGCCGCTCACGATACCGTCAATATACCGGGCAGGTCCAGTTCCCTCTGATGCATGCCGCGGAAGGCCTGTTCCCCTTCTTGTACGGGTTCGTCGAGCAGACGGGCTTCCGGGACAGGCATTGCTCTTCCGACGGCTGGAAGGGCGCCTTTCCCGGCCCATCCACGGTCTTGTCGTCGGACGGGGTCGAGGCGCCCATGGGTTCGACGAAGGCCTTGCGTTGGAGCACGGGCCTGACGCAGCCGACCGGCCCATCCCTATAGCCTTTGGAGCAGGGGACGACCGGCGTTTTTTCGCAGGTCCACCTTCCTCCGGAGCAGACGGCTTTGCCTCCTCGGCAGGCCGGCTGCTGCTGCTGACAGATGCTCTGGGGCTTCTTGAGGTAGCCGAACTGGCGCAGGCACTGCAAGGCTCGGGCGTCGCGATTCTTGGCCGGGGCCGGTCTGCAGGCCATGGCGTTTGCCGTGCTGGCTGCCTCCGTCGCGAGTATGCCCCCCGACATGATATGGATGGGCGGCTTCTTGGCGCAGGTGGAGTAGTTCACGCAGCGGTAGAGGTCCCAATCAATGTTGCGCATGACCTGGCTCGCCGCGCCGATCTCCGGAACGGCGGCCGCGTCGGTCCCCTTCCCCTCCCCGGCCCCGGCGAAAGACGGCGCAGACAGGAGGACCAGGCCGGCGAGGACTTGGAGCAGGTTCCGCATCAAGGGCTTCCGTTCGTTTTTCATGGTAGCGTCCCTCCTTTCCGTCATGGATAGTATGGCGGAAACGCGAGACCGGTTGAACCAAGGATTCTGTCAAGAGAATTGGCACGATAAAATAAGCACAATCCTGCGGTTGAATATATAGCTTGGCTGTTTCTTGACATGCCCGGGATGAAAAGAAGCTCAGCCGCGCGGATCCCTGTGGCGGATTCCAGCGGTTGTGTACTAGACTGTGCGCGATGAACCTCTCCCAGAAGCTCGCGCTGTCGCTGAGCTCCGCCATGGCCATCGTGCTGTGCGGGGTATTGGGTTTCACCCATCTTTGGGAGATCCGGAGCCTGGAGCGTCGGCAAGATGCGCTCATCGAACGCTCCCTGGTCCGCCTTGCCTCGAGGTGCGAGGTCGGCGACGGCCATGAGGATGCTGTCCCGGCCTGCTCGGACCTCTTCCGCGCGGCCATGGAATCGACCCTGCCCGAAGCCTTCATCCTGGGCGTTCTCCTCGACCGGGACGCCGCCATCCTTTCTCAGGTCGGCGTCCGGGAGGCTTACCCCCGGGACGGCGCCTCCCTGGATCCGGAATTACGGGCGGTCGTCGGGCAACCCGGCTTCCGGGTCCAGCGCGGGGTCCGAGGAGGCGAGCGGCGGGTCTATTCCGTAGCGCTCTCGACAGCCGCGCAGAGGCACGGGACCATCGTGGCCGTTTACTCGGAAAAGGGGCTGCGGAGCTCGCTGGAGTGGCTGGAGAGGGATGCCGGGTGGAGGCTGCTGCAGGGCTTCTTGCTGGCGCTGGCGCTGGGCATCCTTATGTCCGTGATCCTGGCCTGGTATCTGCTTTCACCGCTGAGGCGCCTGTCGGAGGCCTCGGAGAGGATCGGGAAGGGGGATTTCAGTTCCCGCGTGCCGGAGGACCGCGCCGACGAACTGGGACTGCTGGCGTCCCGATTCAACACCATGGCCTCCCGATTGGGCGAGCTCGACAAGCTCAAGGACGACTTCATCTCGAAGGTGACGCACGATCTCCGGAACCCGCTCAACGCCATCCTCGGCAAGGCGGACCTTCTCCTGGGCGGCTTCCAGGGGCCCCTGACTCCCAAGCAGACCGAATCCGCGCGTGCCATCGTGCGCAGCTGCCAGACCCTGGCCGGGATGGTGTCCGATCTCCTCGACCTTTCACGTCTGGAATCGGGCCGGATGAAGCTGGAGCCCGAGACGCTGGACCTCGCCTCCGAGGCGGAGTCCCTCCTGGAGTCCATGAAGGAGAAGGTTGCGGAGGCGGGGGTCTGCCTGAGCAGCGAACTCCGCGACGGGGCGGAGTCGGCCTTCACCGACGCCGGAGCGCTCAGGCGCATCCTGTCCAGCCTTCTCTCCAACGCCCTCCAGTTCACCCCGTCCGGCGGCAAGGTCGAGCTCATCGTGGGCCGCGGCGGCGGCCGAGAGCTCTACTTCCGGGTGGCGGATAACGGCATCGGCATACCGAAACGGCGCCTCGGCTCGCTTTTCACCAAATTCTTCCAGGTCCCCGAGACCCGGAACAAGGTCCGCCCGTCGCAGGGGGCCGGCTTGGGTTTGGCGCTCAGCCGCCTGCTGGCCGAGGCCCTCGGCGGCCGCATCGAGGTGGAAAGCGAGGAGCTCAAGGGGAGCCGCTTCACCCTGTTCCTGCCGGAGAAGCGGTAGGAGACTACTCCAGGAAGCGGTAGCCCTTGCCGGGGACCGACTGGATCTTGTCGGCCAGCTCCTGAGGCAGTTTCTTGCGCAGGTTGGCCAGGTGAGTATCCACCACGCGGTCGACCGCGATCGTGTGCCACAGGCGCGAGAGGATGTGCTTGCGCGAGAGGACCTTCGGCCTGTTCTTCACCAGATAATACAGCAGCTCGAACTCCTTGCAGGTCAGGTACGGGATCGTCTCTCCTTGGAAATGGACCAAGTGAGAGCCGATGTCTATGGAGCAGTCGCCGGCCTGGAGGATGTCCCCGTCCTCCTGCGCGTATTCCACGCGTCTGAGGAGGGCCTCCACCCAGAGCAGTATCTCCGTGGGCGCGACGGGCTTGACCAGGTACTGATCCGCGCCGGCCTTGAATCCCGCGGCCTTGGACTCGAGCTCGGAGCGGCCGGTCAGGATGATGACCGGGGTGAAGCGCAGCTCGGCGTGGTCTCGGATCTTCTTGCAGAGGTCCAGGCCGCTGCCGTCGGGGAGGCTCAGGTCCAGGATGGCCAGGTCGGGCTTGTGCGACGTGAACAGGTGCCAGCCCGTGCTGGTCAGGTCGGTGGCGAGCGCGCGGTAGCCCTTGGACGACAGGACGGCCTGTAGGTCCGACCGCGTCTCGGGGTCGTCCTCCACCAAAAGTATGGTCTTCTCGCTCATTTCGTTCGGCTGGCGGACTGGAGCTTGCGCTGCTGCATGGGGGATGCGGTCTCCGCGCCCTGCGTGGCGCGCTCCTGCATCGGCGACAGGGTCCCTCCCGATCCGCCGGGCTTCCCGCCCTTGGCGTCCGCTCCGGCGTCCGTCGGCTTCGCATCCGAGCCGCCGGGCTTGGCGCCCAGGACGGTAGGCTTAGTCCCCGACGTAAGGATGCCCACGCCTTGGATGCTGACGGGAGAGCCGGAGACCTCCGGGATGGGCGCTTCGATCTCTTGGTAGCGGGAGGGCTTCTCCGGGTCGGAGTATCGCGGCATGGCATTAGCCGCGGTCCGTTCGGCCTGGACCGGCCGGGTGAAGGTGCCTCCCCCGCCCAGGCTGAGCGCGCGGTAGGCCCGGAACCCCGCGGACTCCGATGTCCGTCCGGGCGCCGAGTTCCGGATCATGGATAAGCCCGACGGACGAGCATCGGCCGCCCGGGCGCCCCCGGGGGCATCCTCTGTCAGCCAGGGGGCGATGGAGGGGTGGTTGGCCAGGCTTTCGGCGATCTCCTGGAAGCCGGCGTCCTTGCCGTGGCGATCGAGCAGGCCGGCGAAAGCCTCGGAGCGGCCCAGCCGGTCGACGAAGGCGCCCATGTCGTCCGTGCGACGATATTCCTCCCAGGCATCGCGCAGGCCCCTGTCGCTCTGGAAGTCCTCGGCGAAACGCAGGGCGAGAGGATGGGAGCCTTTCTCCGACAGGATACTCAGGAGCTCCGCGAAGCGCAGCCGCCTGGCGGCCGGGAACACACCCAGGGCCGGCGCCACGCCCCCGGATGCGGGAGCCTTGTCCGAAGACCAGCGGAAGACCTCGATGCCGGCGGCCAGGCCGAGGATGAAGAAGGCGCCCAGCAGGAGGCTGATCGTGACCTTGGCCGATCCGCTCAAAGGCTCCGGTGGCGCCATGGGGTTGCCCGTCTTGACAGTATAGCCCTGACTGCCGGTCAAGACAATACGCCGAATCGCGCCATCTAAAATGTTACCGAAGCTGGGCTCGTCGCGTCATCTAAAATGTTACCCAACGGCGCAATATAACGCGTTTATTTGGGGGCACCTTGGATGGGTCCGTCGGCGAGGAGGGAATACGTGAGGGACTTGCAGATCAAGTATGAGAAGGCCGAGGGACGCAAAGAAAGAGGGCGCATCCTTGGCGAGATCGTCGAGAACCTGGGCTGCCATCGCAAGCATGCAATCCGCCTGCTCAACGGGCCGGCCCCATTACTGGAGCGACCCTTCCGGCAGCGGGAGCCGGTCTACGGCGAGCGTGTGGTCCGGGTCCTGGAAACGGT
The DNA here is from genome assembly GCA_041650695.1 of Elusimicrobiota bacterium. Classification (GTDB taxonomy): domain Bacteria; phylum Elusimicrobiota; class Elusimicrobia; order UBA1565; family UBA1565; genus JBAZKS01. Next base: position 2,027 of record JBAZKS010000079.1, on the reverse strand, counting down.
CTGGGAAGCGACGCAACATCTATGGTCCGAGCGGCTGAAGGCGGCCCTGCCGCTGTGGCTGCCGTGGATCAAGAAGCGCTGGGAGCTCGATGGCGAAGAGCAGCGCCAGCTTCTGGCTATGAGTCCCCGCACGATGGACCGGCGGCTGGCGCCGTACAAGCGCAAGACGAGCCGCAGGATCTACGGCAAGACCAAGCCCGGCAGGTGGCTGAGGAACACGATCCCGATACAGACCGCCTCATGGGATATCCGCGAGCCGGGCTGGACGGAAGTAGATACCGTAAGCCACTCGGGCCCTTCGGCACAGGGCCTGTTCGCCTACTCGGTCAACGAGGTGGACCTGTTCTCTGGGTGGGATGAAACCGTGGCGGTCTTGGGCAAGAACGCGGTGGCCGTGATGGGCGCCGTCGACGAGATGAGGGAAGCGCTGCCTTTCAGGCAGAAGGGGATGGATTCCGACAACGGCGAGGAATTCATCAACTGGGAGCTAGACCGCTACTGCCGGTCGATGAGGCTCAAGCGTTTCCGCAGCCGCCCCAACAAGAAGGACGACCAGGCGCATGTCGAGCAGAAGAACTGGACGAACGTCCGGAAATTCATCGGCTGGGATCGTTACGACATCCAGGAGGCGGTCGATGCGATGAACGACCTCTACCGCAACGAGCTAAGGCTGCTGTGCAACTTCTTCCTGCCGTCGGTGAAACTCAGGCAGAAGGTTCGTGTTGGCTCCAAACTGAAGCGGGTGCATGACGACGCCAAGACTCCCCTGGACCGGCTGCTCGATTCGGGACTTGGCGACAGGAAGAAGCTCGACGAATACCGTAGGCTGCGCAAGCGGCTCGATCCCTTCGAGCTGTCCAAGGCCATCGACAAGAAGCTCGGGCGCATCTGGTCCCTGGCCTCCAAAGGTCCCATACGGCCGGCGCCGCGGCCCTTAAAGGGCAAGCGGGAATGGTGGGGCCCTCGCCTAGTCGATGATGATGCACCGGGCGAGATTAGTGTGCCGTTCCAGGACATCGACATCAAGCGATTCCGCCATCAGATCCATTGGGATAACTTCATGGGAACCCGGTGAACGGCAAGACAACGACTCAACGGCAGGAAGGAGTATACGACCTCTCCCCAGAACAACGACTCCGGGGTGGGGCCCTACAACAACAACCAACAGCCGACTGCGGACCTACTGCTTCGGTAACATTCTTGCGTGGCTTGACACGGGACTAGGGCCTGGGAACCGCTATGGGAGGCTCCCTCGGGACCTCCGCCGCCCCCGCTTCCGCCCCAGGGGGACGTGGACCCAAAGCCGGCGGGAAAAGGACCCGCCTGGGTTTGGTAAGATGCAGGAGCCATGCTCGAGATCGAAGTGAAGTTCCCGGCGGACTTCGAGGCCGTGCGCGCGCGTCTGGCCGGGCGCCCCTTCCGTGAGGAGCCGGCCCGCGAGGAGTCGGACGAGTACTTCAACGCGCCGGACAGGGACTTCGCCGCCACCGACGAGGCCCTGCGCGTGCGGCGCACGGGAGAGGCGGGCTTCGTCACCTATAAGGGCCCCAAGACCGACTCTCACACCAAGACCCGAGTCGAGGTCGAGGTCCCGCTGGCCCTCGGTGCGGGGACGCTCGTCGACTTCCGCAAGCTCCTCCTCCACCTCGGCTACCGTCCCGCGGCCGTGGTCCGCAAGACGCGCCGGGTCCTGCGGCTGGAGCGCGGGGGTTTTCCTGTGGAGCTTTGCCTCGACGAGGTGGAGGGGCTGGGGCGCTTCGTCGAGCTCGAGATCCGCGCCCCGGGGGAGAGCCTCGAGGCGGCGAAGGCGGCGCTCCTCGGGCTCGCCGAGGAGCTCGGGCTTTCCGGCTCGGAGAGGCGTTCCTACCTGGAGCTGCTGCTGGGCCGGTAGGAGGGGCTCTTCTCGGCCAGCCTGCGGCGGGTGTTGTCGAGGATCGTTGCGGTCCTCTCAAGGACCTCCTCCTGGATGATGCTCAGGGGCATCATGTAATAGAAGACCCAGTGGAGCTGGGCCTCCCCCTTGAAGT
>JBAZKS010000078.1:0-6869 GCA_041650695.1 Elusimicrobiota bacterium | reverse complement strand
ACTCCGTTATTTCGATGACGACGCCGGCGCCGACGGTGTGGCCGCCCTCGCGGATGGCGAAGCGCAGCCCCTTCTCCATGGCGATCGGGGTGATCAGATCCACCGCGAACTCCGAGTTGTCGCCCGGCATCACCATCTCCACGCCCGCCGGCAGCGCGATGTCGCCCGTCACGTCCGTCGTCCGGAAATAGAACTGCGGCCGGTAGCCCTTGAAGAACGGCGTGTGCCGCCCGCCCTCATCCTTCGAGAGCACGTACACCTGCGCCTTGAACTTCTTGTGCGGCTTGATCGACCCGGGAGCCGCCAGCACCTGCCCGCGCTCGATCCCTTCCTTCTCGACGCCGCGCAGCAGGATCCCGACGTTGTCGCCCGCCACGCTCTCGTCGAGCAGCTTGCGGAACATCTCAAGGCCCGTGGCCACCGTATCCTTGGTGTCGCGGATGCCCACGATCTCGACCTTGTCGCCCACCTTGATCTTGCCCCGCTCCACCCGTCCCGTCGCCACGGTCCCGCGCCCCGTGATCGAGAACACGTCCTCGACCGCCATCAGGAACGGCTTGTCCGTCTCGCGCGCCGGCAACGGGATGTAGGTGTCCACCGCGTCCATCAGGCTCATGATGTCCTTCTCGTAGTTCGCGTCGCCCTCGAGCGCCTTCAGCGCCGAGCCCCGCACCACCGGGCACTTTTCTCCGTCGAACTCGTACTTCGTCAGAAGGTCGCGGACCTCCATCTCCACCAGCTCCAGCAGGTCCTTGTCCGCCACGTCCACCTTGTTCAGGAACACCACCAGCTTCGGAACGCCCACCTGACGGGCCAGCAGCACGTGCTCGCGCGTCTGAGGCATCGGGCCGTCCGCGGCGGACACCACCAGGATCGCGCCGTCCATCTGCGCCGAACCCGTGATCATGTTCTTGATGTAGTCCGCGTGCCCTGGGCAGTCCACGTGCGCGTAGTGCCGCTTATCCGTCTCGTACTCCTGATGGTGGACGTTGATCGTCACGCCGCGGGCCTTCTCTTCCGGTGCGTTGTCGATCTCGTCGAACCTCTTCGCCTTCGCGAGCCCCTTCTTGGCCAAAACGTGAGTGATCGCGGCCGTCAATGTCGTCTTGCCGTGGTCCACGTGTCCGATCGTCCCGATGTTCACATGCGGCTTCGTCCGCTCGAATTTCGCCTTGGCCATGGTGTTCTCCTAATTGGTTCCGTTGACGCGATTTCTATATTACTACTTTTGCCGCCGAATTGACGACGGCGCGTACGGCGAATCGTAGCTGGGGATGGGAATCGAACCCACGACCTTCTCCTTACCATGGAGATGCTCTACCGACTGAGCTACCCCAGCGTCGCTACAGAGCCCAAATCTCGTCAGCGGGCGCCCCGATTCCTGCGAACCCGAGGTGCGGGACAGCCCGCACGTTGTTTAAATCTCGTCAGCGGGCGATGGGAATCGAACCCACGTAACTAGCTTGGAAGGCTAGCGCTCTACCATTGAGCTACGCCCGCAAACGAAAACGACTCTGGATATATCCGGTGGATATCTCCAGGGTCGTTTCCGGGAACTATCCGGGAAAAGACGTTGATGAATGATACCTAAGCGGAGGGTCGACTGTCAATAAGCCTGGGGAGCGCCCTCGAGACGGCTGCGTCCAGGCTCAAGGGGCCTTGGGAGTCGCGGGGGCCGGCCCGGGCCCTTCCTCTTCCTCCAGGGGGCGGGCCGGAGGCCGGGGCTGGCGCTGATGGTCGGCGGTGTAGGTGAAGCGCTCCGCCCCGTCGATGCTGAAGATGGCCTCGTCCGTCACGGTCCAGCGCTTGTTCTCCTCGACAAGAGTGAAGTCTATGAGGACCGGAACGTCCTTCTCCCCGGACTCCGGGTCGCCGCGACGGACGAACTCGACGCGCACGACGGCTTCCTTCTTGGAGCGCTTCCGAAGCTCGCCCGTTCCGATGCTCCCGAGCTCGAGCATCCAGGTATCCTCGGAGTCGGGGTCCTCGGCCGCGTAGAGTCCGTCGTTTTCCCGGGAGCTGTCGACGAGATAGGCCTGCAGCGGCTTCCTGAGCTTTTTAAGCAGCGGGTCCTCCGGAGAGGTCGGCTTCGCCGTACTCGTTTGGGAAAGATATCCGTGAGCGGTCGCGGTGGATGCGGCGGTCTGCGCCGGGGCGGCGCGGCCCGTCTCCGCGCCGAAGGAAAGGAGTGCGCTTACGAGTAGATAGGTGCCCATCGTCGGCTTGCCTCCCGCTCCGGTTCTGCTGTAGAATCTAAGTCCAACGAAAAATCTCCGGCGCTGAAAGTCTCATGGGGAGTATGCCAAATCCGACGGCAGCCGGGCGAGGATTTTCGGGGGGCGAACGATGACCGGGAACCTCCGCATGAAACGCTGCCGTATCCGCGACCTCGGCCTGGAGATCGGGGGCTTCCCGACGGGGCGCTTCAACGCCATCACGGACGTGTCCCGGATCAAGGTCGGGCACAGCACCATCGTCCGGGGTTCGGGCAAGGTCACGGCCCAGGGGGGGCCGGCCAGGACAGGCGTCACGGCCGTTCTCCCGAGCGACGGGAACGTCTATCTGGACCGCGTCGTGGCCGCCGGCGCCGTCCTGCACGGCGGGGGCGAGGCGTCCGGGCTCGTCCGGGTGATGGGGAGGAGGCTCATCGACACTCCGATCCTGCTCACGAACACTCTTTCGGTGGGGGTCGTCTCCGAGGCCGTGATCGACCACATGCTCCGCCTGTATCCCGGCTTCGGGGAGGAGCACGACGCGGTCGTCCCGCTCGTCGGGGAGTGCGACGATTCCTGGCTCAACGACATCGCGGGGAGCCATGTCGGGGCCGAGCACGTGGCGGCCGCTCTCGAGGGGGCACGGAGCGGGCCCGTGGCCGAGGGCAACGTGGGCGGCGGCACGGGGCTGGTCTCTTGCGGCTTCAAGGGCGGCATAGGGACCTCCTCCCGCGTCGTGCGCGTGGCCGACGAGAGCTACACCGTCGGCGTGCTCGTGATGGCGGGTTTCGGCAGGATGGAGGACCTCCGCGTGGACGGCATCCCGGTCGGCAGGCTCCTGGCGCCGGAGTACCGCCAGTCCGGCCCGCGCCGGGATCGCCGCGGCAGCGTCGTCGTCGTGCTCGCGACGGAGGCGCCGCTCCTGCCGCATCAGCTCGAAATCCTGGCCCAGCGCGCCGGGGTCGGGATCGGCCGCGCCGGCTCCTCGGCCGGCCAGGGCTGCGGCGAGATCGTCCTGGCCTTCTCCTCGGCCAACACCATCCCGCGCGAGCGCCAGCAGATGGTCTCCCGCGTCCGCGTGCTGCTCTCCGAGGGAATGGACCCCCTCTGCGAGGCCGCGGCCGACGCCGCGGAGGAGTCCGTGCTCAACGCCCTGTGCATGGCCGAGGATATGACCGGGGCGAACGGCCGTTCCGTCCCGGCCCTCCCGCTCGACAAGCTCAAGAAGCTCCTCGACCAGCGCAAGTAGCCCGCCGAGGGTCAGCGGTAGTACTTGTCCGGGTTGTAGATCCAGTACAGGTCGAAGGGATCCAGGCGCGGCAGGCTCACATAGCGCTGCCCCTTTTCGTCCACCTTCTCCTCGAGCTTATTGGGCGGCCCCGCTTTCTCGGCCTTCTCCGGGTCCGTGAGGGTCCCCGTCTCCCGGATCTCGTGGACGATGGTGTTGACCCACTTCAGGGTGACGGCCTTGTCCCCGAACTCTTCCCAGTCGCCGTCGGAGTTGTGGGAGTACATCGTCTTGGTGAACTCGTCGAGCGTCATGCCCATCTTCTTGGAGACCGGGTCGGCCAGGCGCCGGTACCACTCCTTGGCGATATCGAGCTGCTCCTTGAGCTGGGTCATGTTGCCCCACTGCATGGTGGACATCTGGTGGTGCAGGATGACCGCGTTGGGATAGGCGTAGGACTCCTTGGCCAGCGTGGTGATGACCGCGGCCATGCTGGCCGCGTAGGACTTGACGATGACGTGCACCGGGGCTTTGCTGGCCTCCATCGCCTTCACGATCCGGTAGCCCTCCATGACCGAGCCGCCCGGGCTCCGGTCGATGACGATGAAGATCGGCAGCTCGGAGGACTTGTTGTTGTAGTAATCGATGCGGTCGGTCACGTAATCGGCGACGCCCGTCATGATGGGGCCGTTGAGCGAGATGCGGCGGTCGGTGACGGTCAGGATACCCTTGTCGAAAGGGTTCTTGAGGTAGTCGGGCTCCTTGTTCGCCTGGCTCTTCCACTCCGCCTTCTTGGAGCGCATCTCGAGCTCGGTCTTCAGCGTGTCGTCCTCGGTCCGCAGCTTGTCGACCTCGATGCGGAGCTTCTCGACCGTGTTCCTCAGCCCGTCCTCTTCGGTCTTGAGCCTCTTGGTCTTGAGGTCCATCTCCCGCATCTCCATGTCGATGTCTTTGCGTCGCACGTCGTTGGCCTGGTCCTTGGCGCGCAGTTGCTCGTCCTTGACCTCGTTGTCGGTCTTGAGCTGCTCCTTCTCCTGGCGCAGCTTGGCCATCCGGGTCCTGAACTGCTCCTCGAGGAGCGCGTTATCGGCCGACATCCGCTTGTGCTCGGCCTCGACCTCGGCGATCTTGAGCCGGTACTTTCCCTCGATCTTGGCCGTGTCGAGCTTCTGCTCGTTCTCGAGCTTGGCGAGCTCGAGCCGCATCTTCTCGCTCAGGAGGTCGGTCTGGGCCCGGAGTTCCTCCTTCTCCTTGGTGAGCTTGTGCAGCTGCTTGGCCAGCTCGGCCTGGAAGATCTGGTTCTCGACGGTGAGCTTGTCCAGGGCCTTCTTCTCCGGAGACTCCTGGGCCGCGCTGGACAGGGGCAGGCCCTGGCTCGGGACGAAGGACGAGGTCTTCGGCGCGCCGCCCGAGGGGAGGCCGGTCGAGGCCTTCGAGGATTGGGTCGTGGAGCCCTCCTGGAAAGGGCCGGCCGCCGGGGCGGCCATCCCGGGCATCGCGGCCGGCTCGGCCGCCCTGGCGGGCTCGGAAAGATCCGCCGGCTCCACAGGCGCGGGGAGTGTCGCTCTACTCGTCAGAACCTTTTTCGTTTCCTGAGCGATGCCGTCCGCGGCCGGAGCGGCCAGGCAGGCTATGCAGAAGAAGACGAGCGACAGCGTCTTGGGGCTATTCATGGGTGACCTCGTCGTCAAGCATAGCGAATCCACGCCCGGCGTGCCAGCCGGCGGCCCGCCCCGGCGGGCATCATTCTGTATAATGCTCGACAGCGCATGAGACGGTCTCGCCTGCTCATCGTCGTCTTCCTGGCCGGCGCCTTCGCCCAAGCGGCCCAGGCCTTGATGGGCCGCGCGATGCTGGCGGCCTTCCAGGGCAACGAGCTCGACCTCGGGCTGTTCTACGCCTTTTGGCTCCTCGGGATCGCGGCCGGGAGCCTGGGCGCCGCGCGCGGGGCGGGGCGCCTACGCAGGCCGGCGGCCGCCTTCTCCGCGGCAGCCGTCTTCCTGCCCGCGGCCGCGGCTTTCGGCGTGCTGCTGCTGGCGCTGTGCCGGAGGTTCATCGGCATCCCGCCGTCCCAGCCCGTGCCGCTGGGGGCCACGGCTTTCTGGGGCCTGCTCGCGACCGCTCCCATGGGGCTGGGCGTGGGCGCCATGTTCTCCCTGGCTTGCGCGGCCTTGCATAGCAACGAGGACGCCGCGGACGCCTACGGCTGGGACGCGCTCGGCGGGCTGGCCGGCGGCGCTCTCTCCGTGCTGGCGCTTTCAGAGGGGCTCCCCTCTTGGCGCTTCCTGGGGCTGATGGCCGGAGCCCTTGGAGCCTCGATCGCGGCTCTGCCGTCCGAGGACGCGGGCCGCGGCGGCAGGAGCGTCGGCGCGGGCTGGGCGCTCGCGGCTCTCGCGCTGCTGAGCCCGCTGGGCCTGAGGCTCCAGGCCCGCGTGGACGCCCTCCGATTCCGCTCCCTTCTGCCCGGGCTCGAGCTCGTGGAGTCCTTCGAGACGCCGTACCAGAGCGTGGACATCGCCCTGCTGGGGGGCCAGACCAGCGTGGTGTCGGATGGGAAGGTGGCGGCGAGTTTTCCGGAGTCCTCGGCCCCGGCCGCGGAGGCCGCCCTGCTATGGGCCGAGCACCCGGAGGCCCGGCGGTTCCTCCTGATCGAAGGGGTCTCGCGCGGGCTCGCGGCCGAGCTCCTCAAGTACCCGGTCGAGGCCGTAGATACGCTGGAGCCGGACGGAGAGGCCTTCACCCGTATCCGCCCGCGCCTGCCGGCTCCGTGGCGTCAAGCCTTGGACGATCCCCGGGTGCGGGTGCTCACGGAGGACCCTCGTCTTTTCCTCAATAAGGCCCCGGAGGGCGCCTACGACGTCATCGCCGCGCTCGTCCCGGACCCTTCCACGGCCAGGCTCAACCGCCTGTTCACGAGGGAGTTCTACACGCGGTGCCGGGCCGCGCTGTCCCAGGGGGGGGTGCTGGTCGCCCGGGCCGCCCCCTCGGCAAACTACATGGGACGCGAGCTTCGGCTCTATGACGCCTCCATCTACCGGACCCTGCGCGACGTCTTCGGGGACGTGCGCGCGGCTCCGGGAGACTCGACCCTTTTCTTCGCCTCGGACGGCGGCGGCCTGAGCCTGGACACCGTGGTCCTGGCTAAGCGCTACGGCAGCGTGCGCCCGGCGGGCGGCCTCCCCCGCGAGGCGCTCCTGGCCTTGTGGTCTTCGGAGCGCGCGGCCGCGCTCGACGCCGAATTGAAGAAAGGAGCCCCGGAAGCCAATACCGACCTTAAGCCCGTGGCCTACTACTTCAACACGGCGCTGTGGGCGCGGCTGTCCGGCTCCGGCGGGCTCGGAGCTCTCGAGGCCGTACGGCTCGCCGGGGCGCGCCTTTTCCTCATGCCGATCCTGGTGTTCCTGCTTCTGCGGCTCGGCTACGCGCTG
>JBAZKS010000077.1:0-7842 GCA_041650695.1 Elusimicrobiota bacterium | reverse complement strand
GGCAAGCGGAGTCCCATGCGCCTGGAGGCGGCGTAGCCCGACAGGGCCTCGTATCCGAACCGATGCCACAGGAAGGCCGCGAGCATCAGCGCGCCATAGGGAGCGATGTCCCGGAGGGCGGATGAAGCCGCCTCCCGAGCGGACGCGCCGGCGTCGCGCCTGAGGAAGAAGAGCCCAGCTCCGAGGAGAAGGGGCATCAGGATGAAGGCCTCGTAGACGCCGAGGCTCAACGCGAACAGAAGCATGCTCCCCGCCAGCCACCGGGCACGCCGCGACTCCAGCCAGACTTGATGCGCCAGGAGGCTCGCCAGCGCCAGACACAGGGCGGTCGTCTGCATAGTCGCGCTGAACCAGAGATGCGTGGCCGATTGGACGGGGAGCGCCAGGGCCAACGCCGCCGAGAAGAGCGACAGGCCCTCGCCGATCATCCGGTGGAGGAAGACGTAGAACAGGAAGCAGGACGCCACGCTCTGGAAGAGGAGGAAGTGATGATAGACGGCCGGCTGGATGCCGCCGAACGCATGCAGGGCCACGATCTCCGGCAGGGCGAAAGGCCGGACCGCGAACCCCGCTGCGGCGAGGGCCTTGAGCCTCCCGAGGATCCCCGCCTGCCCCTGCATGATCTCGAGCAGGACATAATCGTCATGGTAGAATCCCAGACGTCCCAGATAGGTCCCGAACGCGATGAACCCCACGCCAGAGAGGACGGCCAAGGCCCAAAGCGACTGCCTTCGGGTCGGAAAAGGGTGCATGGCGCGGAGATGATACGATACGGTGGCGCGTCTGTCGATAACTGGTATGATATCCGTCACCATGGTGAAGCTTTTTCTGCTCGCATCCCTGCTCCTCCCGAGCGCAGCCCGCGCGCAGATGGACGACTCCGCCCCCAACATAGTGGTCATCGACATCTGCGCCGCGCGCGCGGACCATTTCAGCTCCTACGGCTACCCCAAGCGCACCACCCCGGGCATGGACGCCGTGGCCGAGGACGGAGTCCTCTTCGAGAACGCCATGGCGCAGGCCTCCTGGTGCCTATCCAACTACGCCACCCTGTTCACCGGCCACACGCCGGAGGTGCACGGGCTCTACGCCATGACCGACCGCAAGCTCCCCGAGGAGCAAGTCACGGTCACGCAAGTCCTCAAGGACTGGGGCTACGACACCGGAGCCTGGAGCGGGGGGACCTGGCTCCTCCCCCAATGGGGGCTGGAGCGCGGCTTCGACAACTACGTGAACACCCTCTCGAGCACGGCCGTGCTCACCGCGTTCTCCACGCGCATGCCCGAGATGCTGGATTGGGTCCGGCAGCGCAAGAAGCCCTTCTTCCTGTACGCCAGCATCGAGGACCTGCACCTGCCCTACGCGCAGGAGATATCCCTGGTGGCGGATCCGAACTCCAACGTGGTCAGCCTGGGCACTGGGACCGCGCGCACGCCTCTGCTGCGGGAGAAAGACGGCTCTGCGACCAAGCCCCAAGACCCCCCGGAGCCGGCGCCCTGGCTGGCCCCGCTCCACTCCGGAGCCAAGCCCCGGTACGTGAAGAAATACGACGGTTCGCTCTCCCGGGCGGATAAACAGATCGCCAAGTTCCTCGACGAGCTCAAAGCCATGGGGCTCTGGGACAAGACCGTCGTCATCATCACCGGAGACCACGGCGAATCCCTGGGCGAGCACGGGATCAAAGGCCACATGGAGGGCCTTTATCAGGCGTCGACCCACGTGCCCCTCATCATCCGCCATCCCGGCCTGCCCGAGCTCAGGGGCAGGAGGTTCTCCGAACTCATCGAGCGCGTGGACCTGGCTCCGACCCTGCTCGATATCGCGGGCGCGCCCTACGACGGCCTCGAATTCCAGGGCAGAAGCCTGCTCTCTTTGATGCGCCAGCCCGGCCTGCCGTGGAGGCAGTACGCCTTCGGCTCCTCGAAGCGCAGCGTGGACTTCCCGACGGGCCCGACGGACCTCATCCTCGATGAACGCTACGCCCGGACCCAGCGCTGGAAGCTGCACTGGTACATGCGCAAGGGCAGGTTCGAGCTCTACGACCTGCACAACGACCCCGGAGAGCTCTTCGACGTGAGCGCGCAGCATCCCGACGTGGTCTCGAACCTGGCGTTCGAACTCATCAAGAACCTGGAGACGACCCGGCCGCACGCGCCGGGCCTGCCGTCGGGAAGGCCTCCCCTGCGGCCCGCGGAACTCTCCCAAACCAGACCCAACGAATAAGGGATACCCGATGAACACAGCGACGAAGACCATCGCCGCCCCGAAGGGGTCGGCGATGGCTAAATACCGCCGGGCCGTGGACTACCTCGCCGCCGCCCAGGTCTATCTGCGTGCCAACCCCCTGCTGCTCGAGCCGCTCAAGCCCGAGCACATCAAGGACCGCCTCCTCGGGCACTGGGGTACCTGCCCCGGCATCAACCTGGTCTACGCGCACTTGAACCGGCTCATCATCGACAACGAGGTGCGGATGCTCCTCGTCACAGGGCCCGGCCACGGCGCGGCCGCCAACCTGGCGAACATGTACCTCGAAGGCACCCTGTCCGAGGTCTTCCCGCACCTGACCCGGGACGGCGAAGGCCTGGAGCGCTTCATCAAGGCCTTCTCCTGGCCGGAGGGCTTCCCGAGCCATCTCAATCCCGGCCTGCCCGGGGTCATCCACGAGGGAGGCGAGCTCGGCTACGCCCTAGCCACCGCCTTCGGCGCGGTACTCGACGACCCGGAGCTCATCGCGGCCTGCATCGTGGGAGACGGCGAGGCCGAGACCGGGCCGACCGCCACCGCCTGGCACAGCGCGAAGTTCCTGAACCCCGCCACGGATGGGGCCGTGCTCCCGATCGTGCACATCAACGGGTACAAGATATCCTCTCCCACGCTCTACGGCACCATGACGGACGCCGAGCTCACACGCCTGTTCGAGGGCTACGGCTACTCCGTCAGGATCGTTTCGGACCTCTCGCGCCTGGATGAGGAGATGGGGTCGGCCTTCGGCTGGGCCTACGACGAGATACGCCGCATCCAAAAAGCGGCCAGGTCGGGGAAACCGGTGCAGCGGCCCCCCTGGCCGGTCGTGCTCCTGCGCACGCCCAAGGGACTGGGCTGCCCCAAGGAGATCGACGGCAAGCCTGTGGAGGGCTCGTTCCGCTCCCATCAGGTCCCCGCCAAGGACGCGAAGACGAACGTGGCGCATCTGAAGGTCCTGGACAAGTGGCTGCGCTCGTATAAGCCCGAGGAGCTCTTCGACAAGGAAGGCCGTCCCGCGCCAGACATCCTCGCGCTCTGCCCCAAGGGCGAACGCCGCATGGCCATGTGCCCCTGCACGGACGGAGGCTCCGTGCGCCGGCCCCTGGAGCTGCCGCCCCTGCACTCCTACGCCATCGAGGTGAAGAAGCGCGGACGGCCCTTCGTCAGCGGGATGGAGCGGCTCGGCGAATACCTTAAGGAGGTGTGCCGCCTGAACAAGAAGGCGCGCAACTTCCGCATCTTCTGCCCGGACGAGTTGGAGTCCAACCGGCTCGGCGCGGTGCTGGAGACCGAGCCCAGGCAGTACAACTGGCCCCTGCCCGCGAACGCGGAGAAGATGGCCAAGGACGGCCGCGTCCTGGAGGTCCTGAGCGAGCACGACTGCCAGGGCTGGCTCCAGGGGTATCTTTTGACCGGCAGGCACGGGCTCTTCCCGTGCTACGAGGCCTTCATCACCATCGTGGACGGGATGATGAACCAGTACGCCAAGTTCCTGAAATCCTCCCTGGAGACCCCTTGGCGCGATCCTATCTCGTCTTTGAACTACCTCCTCACCTCCGAGGCGTGGAGGCAGGACCACAACGGCTACTCGCACCAGGGCCCCGGGTTCATCAACAACCTTTTGACCAAGAAAGGGCACATCTACAGGATCTACCTGCCGCCCGACGGGAACTGTCTGCTGTCCGTGATGGGCCATTGCCTGAGGAAGACGAACCAGATCAACCTCATCATCGCGGGCAAACAACCGAACCACCAGTGGCTGAGCATGGACGAGGCCGTGGAGCACTGCCGCGTGGGAGCGTCCATCTGGCGCTGGGCCAGCACGAACGAAGGGGAGGACCCCCAGGTCGTCCTCGCCGCCTGCGGGGACAACCTCACCACCGAGGTCATGGCGGCCGCCTCAATCCTGAGGCAGGAAGTCCCGGAGTGGCGCGTGCGGGTCGTGAACGTGGTGCGCCTGCTCACCCTGGGCATCCCTCAGAAATACCCTCCGGGCATGCAGGAAGCCGAGTTCCAGCGGATATTCCCTCTGGACTGCAAGGTCATCTTCGACTTCCACGGCTACACCGGAGCCGTGAAGCAGCTCCTCTGGGAGCGGCCCAAGGCCGAGAGGTTCCTCATCAGCGGCTACCGCGAGGAAGGCACGACCACCACGCCATTCGACATGCAGGTGCGCAATCTCACGAGCCGCTACGACCTGGTCCTGCAAGCCTGCGAAGCCGTGGCCGAAAAACATCCTGCCGTGGCCGCCCGCGCCGAGGAGCTCTCGCGCAAGTGCCGGAAGAAGCTCCTCGACTTCAAGACCTACATCGTGGAGCACGGGCACGACCCGGAGGAGATCGCGGACTGGCGCTGGCCGGGGTGAGCTAAGAAACCCTCGGCGGCGTGAGCCCGGCCGCCGCGTCGAAGTCCCGCACGAACTCAGCCGAGCTCCGATGCCTCTTCTCCGGGTCCGCGTGCAGGGCCTTGGCGAAAAAGGCGTCGAGCGCTTGGGACAGGCCCGCCGCCTTGCCGCTCACCGGGGCGTACTCCATCTTCATCTTCTGCAGGAGCATCCCGGCCCCGCTCCCCTGGAACGGCCGTTCGCCGGTCAGCATCTCGTAGGCGCAGACCCCGAGGGAGTAGAGGTCCGACTCCTTGCGCACCACCCCGGTGTCGGACTCGGGCGCCATATAGGGGGGGGTCCCCGCCACGGTGTTCGTCATGGAGAGGCGGCTCATGGCGTCCTTGGCCTGCCTGGCCACGCCGAAGTCCATGACCTTCACGAGCAGCTGCTGCGTCACCATGATGTTCGAGGGCTTCAGGTCCCGGTGGATGACCGCGTTCTCGTGTGCGTAGTGCAGCGCGGCGCACACCTGCGCCAGGACCCCCCGGGTCTGATGGATGGAGAAGCGCTTGTGCTTGGCTATGAGGGCGTCCAGGGTCAGGCCGTCGAGGTACTCGAAGACCAGGTAGATATCCCCCTCGCGCTCCACGACGGCGTAGATCTGCACGATGTTGGGATGCTGCAGCTTGGCCACCGTACGCGCTTCTTTAAGGAAGCGCTCGCACTCGCGCGGGTCCGAGCGTATCTCGCCCCGCATGCGCTTGACCGCCACGCGGCGCTCCAGGGAGAGCTCCTCGGCCTCGTAGACCGCTCCCATGCCGCCGGAGCCGATCTGCCGGACGAACTTGTATCCCGTGGGGATGCGCCCCGGCGTCGGAGTGAGTTCCGCCGTCGGAGCGGTGGGCGAGATCTGCACGGTGCCCGTGCCCAGATGCACGATCCAGGCGGCGATCTTCCTGCGGCAGATGAACAGGAGCAGGAGGGGGGAAGCCAGCAGAGCCAGGAGCACGAGCAGGGCCACGCCGGGAGCTTTGCGGGGCTTCCGCTCCGGACCGGCGCCCGAAGGTTCCTTCTTCTCCCCGTATCCCACCTCTTCCAGGGTCTTGGAGAACATCTTGATGAATTTCCGCCGCATCTGCGGAGAGACGTCCCGCAAAGCAGCGCCGATGTTCTGCAGGCGCTCCCCCTTCACGGCAGCGTACTTCCCCGGATCCATGGCCCTCTTGTTCGCATGGAGCTCCCGGATCTGGACCACTTCCTCGAACACGCGCACAGCCAGGATGTCGGCCAGCCGCCTCGGCATTGAACCATTGACGAACCGTCCGGCGGCCTCGACATCCTCCCGGGGGAGCCGGGAGACCACCTTCGCCTTTTTCCGCGCCCATACCTCGTCGTCGTCCGCAGGGGGGCGGTCGAACGGCTGCGCCGACGCTAGAAGACAAAGCAGAAAGACTGGCTTGAACACTGCCGGAGATTCTAGCAGGTTTTCACTCGGCCGGAGGGGCGGGCGCGTCCTCGAAGGCCAGGGGGAGCGAGGCCGGCAGCTTCAGGCCGATGGCGGCCAGGAGCTTGTCGAAGAGGCTCGAGCCGTCCAGGGTCCCGTCCACGTCGGTCCGGTGGACCGGGATGCCCATGGCCTGGAACCGGGAAAGCACCACATCCGTGGGAAGACCGTAGCCGTTCTTGCCCACGGAGAGCACGGCACGGCCCGGCTTCACGGCGTCGAGGAACGCCTGGGACGAGGACTCCGCGCTCCCGTGATGCGGGACTTTCAGGATATCGGACTTGAGCTCCGCTCCGAAGCGGGAGACCATGGCGGATTCGGCCTGGCTCTGGACATCCCCCGAGAAAAAGGCGGACCGGCCCTCGGCGCTCACGCGGATGACGATGGAGCAGTTGTTGATCTCCGCCCCGCCGTCCAAGCCGCTGCCGCTCGTCACAGGGTCCGGGCAGGAATTGAACACCTTAGCGCTGACGCCTTCTCCCCAATCGAGCGCCTCTCCGGGCCTGGGGTAGTGGATCGCGCAGCCGGGCTCGTCCACGGCTTTCTGGCGAAGGGTATTATCGCCCTGGGCGCCGGTGTTGTCGATCTTCGTGTCGTAGAAATTCGACACCTGGAGCTCGTCGAAGACGTAGTTCAGGCCCTTGTAGTGGTCGTCGTGGGGGTGCGTGAGCACCACGTGGTCGATCCTCGTGACTCCTTTCGACTCCAGGAAAGTCCTGATGCGGGCCTTGCTGGGACCCCCGTCTATGAGCGCGTTCTGCCCGTTCGGAAGCTCGATGTACTGGGAGTCCCCTTGGCCCACGTTGACGAAGAACACGTTGAACGGCCGCTTCGACTTCGCGTCCGACTCGACCCCTGGGACCGGGGCCGAAGGACCGGCCGGCGGCACCTCGTCCGCAGGGAAGGAAGGGACAGCGACGCAGAAGGTCAGGGCTAGAAGGCTCAGCGAACGCCTTGCGCGGTCCATAGTCACCCATAGGGTTGATGGATTCCAGGCCAAAAAAGAGAGGCGGAGGTCCCACAGCTTCCTGGGCCCAAAGACCTATTGGCGCCTGAGCCGCTGGAAGGGTATTCTAGACCCATGAGCGCGGAAGACCTCAGGTTCATGAAAACGGCCGTGGCGGAGGCCCGCAAGGGCCTGCGAGAAGGCGGCATCCCCATCGGCGCGGTGATCGTCAAGGACGGGCGCATCGTGGGCAGAGGGCACAACCGCAGGGTGCAGAAGAAGTCCGCCATCCTGCACGCGGAGATGGACTGTCTGGAGCGCGCGGGACGGATGAGCGCCGCGGATTACAGGCGCTGCACGATCTACTCCACGCTCTCTCCCTGCGAGATGTGCACCGGCGCGATCCTGCTCTACAAGATCCCGCGGGTGGTCATCGGCGAGAACAGGACCTTCAAAGGCCCGGAAGCCTATCTGCGCGGGCGCGCGCGACTCGTGAATCTGGACCTGAAGGAGTGCAGGGAGCTCATGGCGGCCTTCATCCGGACCCGGCCGGACCTCTGGTCCGAGGACATCGGAGAAGAACGCACTCTTAGGACCTAGGGCCCAGCGCCCATTAGGCACAAGGCCACTTCCGGCCAGGGACTTTCGGGTCTAAAACATAGGCATGGTGGTGGCTCTTGCTTAGGTCCATAGGTCTAGCAGGGTGCTGACAAAGCCCTAAAACGCAGCGGGTCCTGTCGTCCGGGTCCCTCCCGCCCTTCGGTCAGCGGCTTCGCCGCAGTCCTCAGGGCGGGAAGCCCTTCCGGACGCCACCCGCTGCGT
>JBAZKS010000076.1:0-8408 GCA_041650695.1 Elusimicrobiota bacterium | reverse complement strand
ACGGGCAAGGTGGCGCGCAAAGACCCGGAGAACATGAAGATCAAGATGCCCGTGGGCTCGATCGGCATCCGCGGGACGATCGGCGGCGGGTACACGGACGGGAAGCTGGGGGTCGCGGCGTTCTACGGCCCCGGACCCGGCAACGACACCGGGGACAAGCCCGCGGGCCTCACCTTCGCGGGGACCGGGAGCGATGCCACGACCCTGCTCAATCGGCCGAACACCGCGTCCATGATCGACAAGCCGGGCGGCGACCCCTCGCCGCCGTTCGACATATCCAAGCTCGGAGCGAAGATCGCCGGCGCGCAGGGCGGAGGCGGGGACAAGAAGAAGGGCGACAAGTCCGACAAGAAGGATTCCTCGCCCCTGGACACCACTCCCCCGCCGCCCTCGGATGATGATTCGGGCGGAGACGGGACAAGCGGCGGGACCCCGGAAGGCGGGACCGTCACCGACGACGCCGGGGGAACCGTGGGCGATACGCTCGGGAGTCTGGAGAACACCGGAGATATCGGCACCATCACCCAGATCGCCGACGCCACCGTGAACACGCAGGCCCAGGACGCGGGAGGCATCCTGGACGGGATCGCCAAATGGGACCAGTTGAACAACAACCTTTCCGGCGGGACAGGGCACTTCCGCGGGGCGGGCGTCTATTCCTGCTCCGGAGGCGAGATGTGCGCTAGCCCCACGACCGGGGGCATCGACTATGCCCTGGGCATCTGCTTCCTCACCAAGACCTATGGAGGAGGCTATGTCAAACTCATGACCGGTCCCCTCGCCGGCCTCCAGGCGCCATCATCAGAGACGCTGATCAGTGCGAGTCAGCCGTTCCCGACCTCGGGAGACGCCGTGATCACGCTGAACCAGTTGAACAGCAGCGAGCCGGCCTTCTTCAACACGACGCTGACCATAAAGAACTCGGGTGGGGTGCAGGCGACGGGACTGGACTTGAATCTGCAGTTCGACGACGGGATGGGAGACGCGGTCGCCGGATCCGGGGTCGCGATCTTCAACACAGGCTCGCCTCCTTCACCTCCCACGGGGCCGACTTAAGAGAATCCCCCCGGCGCGTGCGCGCGGGGGGATTCCGTTTGGAATGCGGCCGGGTCTTAAGGTCTGTAGGCCGGGGATCAGCGCCGTCCGAGCTTGAAGGCCTTGTGCAGCAGCCGGAGCGCCTGCTCGCCGTGCCGGCTGTCGATGACGCAGGAGATGCGCAGGTCCGAGGTGGAGATCATATGGATGTTGATCCCGCCATCGGCCAAGGCCTTGAACATGGTCGCCGCCACGGCCGGGTCGCGCCGGAACCCGGTCCCCACGGTCGAGATCTTGGCGACCTGCTCGTGCACGTCCACCCGCTTGGCCCCGATGCGCTTGGCGATTCGGCCGAGCGCCGTGGATGCGGCCTGGGCGTTTCCCCGCGGCGTCATGATGGAGATGTCGTTGACCCCATGCTGGGTCGCGGCGGATTGGACGATCATGTCCACCGGGATCCTCTCCTGGGCGAGCTCGGCCATGATCCGGGCGGCCACGCCGGGCTTGTCCGGCACGTTGACCACGGAGAGTCGGACCTCGCCCTTGCTCAAGGCGAGGCTGGATACGCTGGATTTTTCCATTTGTTCCTCCGGCTTGGGCACGATCCAGGTCCCTGGAGACGGGTGGAACGAGGAGCGCACGAGGATGGGCAGGCGGTAGCGCGCCGCGACCTCGATGGAGCGCGCCTGCATGACCTGGGCTCCGGCGCTGGAGAGCTCGAGCATCTCCTCGTAGGAGATGCGATTGATCTTGCGCGCTTCCGGGACGATGCGCGGGTCCGCGGTGTAGATCCCCTTGACATCCGTGAATATCTCGCAGTGGCTGGCCTTAAGAACCGCTGCCAAAGCCACGGCGCTCAGGTCCGACCCGCCCCGTCCGAGCGTGGCGATGTCCTCGTTGGGGTTGATGCCCTGGAAGCCGGCCACGGCCACGATCTTGCCGGCGGCGAGCTCTTTAAGGACTTTCTTCGGCCGGATGGCCGTGATGGAGGCTCGGGTGTGATGCTCATCCACCTGGAAGCCGGCCTGCGGGCCGGAAAGCGAGACGGCCGGCGCTCCCCTGGCGCGGCAGGCTATGGCGAAAAGAGAGATGCCCACCAGCTCCCCCGTGGACATGAGGACATCGAGCTCGCGGGCGTCGGGTTCCGGGGAGACTTGGCGCGCGAGGCTGATGAGCTCGTCCGTCATCTCGCCGGGGGCCGACACCACGACCACGACCGGATTCCCCTTGCGGCGCGCGGCCACGGCACGCTCGGACGCGCGCTGGATCTTCTCCGGGTCCGCCACGGAGGTGCCCCCGAACTTCATGACCACCGGGCGCTTCATGCCTCGCACTCCACGCGCGCGCCGTCGGTATCCACACAGAGGCGCAGGGACTTGCTGGCGATGCGTACCCGCTGGAAAGCCCTCTCCATGGAGCGGGCCGCAGCCCCGGCTTTGTCCTTGGGGGCGAAAGCGAGGACCGTCGGGCCGGAACCGGAAAGGGCGGCTCCGAACGCGCCGGCGGAAAGGGCCGCCCGGATCACGGCGGCCATGCCCGGGGTCAGTTTCTTGCGATAAGGCTGATGCAGCACATCGTCCATGGCCGAGCGCAGGAGGTCGTACTGTCGGTGCTCGAAGGCTGCCAGGAGCAGGGCCAGCCTGGACGTGGTCTGCACCGCGACCCGGAGCGGGACCTGCTTCGGCATGACGGCCCGCGCCTTCTCGGTCGGGACCTCGAAGTCCGGCACGCACGCGACCACGGAGAGGCCCTTGGGCTGGCGCAGGCGTACGAACTGGAGCTTGCCTTTTTCGTAGCGGGACGCGCACAGACCCCCGAAAAAGGCGGGGACCGCGTTGTCCGGATGTCCCTCCAGGGAACAGGCCCGGAGCACGATCTCGCTCGGAGGGGGGCGGCGCGGTCCCAGGAAAGCCGCTGCCAGAAGGCCGCCGAGCCGGGCCGCGGCGCTCGATCCCAGACCGCGTCCCAGCGGGACCCGGTTCGTCATGCGGAACCGGAACCCCGGGCGGGGCAAAAGGGTGCGGAACGTCCGGACTACGAGGTTGCGCGCGTCTTTCGGGAGGGAGTCCGAGCCCTCTCCCCGGATGTCCACGACCAGTTTTTCAGAACGCTCCACCGTGATCTCGTTGTAGAGGGTGAGCGCCATGCCGAGCACGTCGAATCCGGGGCCGAGATTGCTGGTGCTGGCCGGGATGCGGATGCGGACCGCCTTCACCGGCCGCATCGCAGGACCCTCCGTATGGCCGCGGCATCCGCGGGGATTCGGCGGACCCGATGCTTCAAGAGCGCCGGGGCCTCCGGGTCCTTGAGGCCGTGGCCGGTGAGTATGCAGACCACGCGCAAGTCCCTGCCCGGCCGCAAGCTGCGGCCATGCTTGAGCAGGCCGGCCGCTCCGGCCGCGCTCGACGGCTCGCAGAACACGCCCTCTTTTTCGGCCAGGAAGCGGTAGGCGGAGAGGATCTCCCGGTCCGTGACCTTGTCGATGAGGCCGCCGGACTCGTCTTTGGCTTCGACTGCCTTTTTCCAGGAGAAGGGGTTCCCGATCCGGATGGCGGTGGCCACGGTCTTCGGGGAGGTCACGGGCTTTCCAAGGACGATCGGGGCGGCTCCGGCGGCCTGGAACCCCATCATGGCCGGTCGCGGCCCCTGGAGTTCGCAATAGCCCATCCAATAGGCCGTGATGTTCCCCGCGTTGCCCACGGGCATGAACTGATAGTCCGGCATGCGGCCCAAGGCCTCGCTGATCTCGAAAGCCGCCGTCTTCTGTCCTTGGAGCCGGTAGGGATTGGTGGAATTGACCACGGTCCAGCCTTCCTCGCGCGCGGCTTCCAAGGAGATGCGCAGGGCTTCATCGAACCCGCCCTTGACCGCGAGGACCGAGGCGCCGTGCATCAAGGCTTGAGCGAGCTTGCCCGAAGCCACTTTCCCGGCGGGAAGGACGACCACGCAAGGCAGTCCGGCGCGAGCCGCATAGGCAGCGGCCGAAGCCGCGGTGTTGCCTGTCGACGCGCAGAGCACGCCTTTGCTGCCCTCCTCCAGGGCCTTCGACATCGCCAGGGTCATGCCGCGATCCTTGAACGAGCCGGTCGGGTTCGCGCCCTCGAGCTTGAGATGGACCGAATCCTCGGGCAGGCCGGCCGCCTTTGCGAGTCTGGGAGCCGGGACCAGGGGGGTGTCTCCTTCCAGCAGAGTGACGATGGGCGTCGTGTCGCTCACCGGGAGCCTGGCTCGGTATCTCCGTATGATGCCGTGCATGTCAATCCAGGATGCGCAGGCAGGTGAACGGCCGGGTCACGATGGACGAAGACAATATGCTCTTGAGCGCTTTTTCGAGAGGCGCGCGCTCCGTGGCGTGGGTCACGATCATGATGGGGACCCAGTGCCTGGGATTGTGCACGGCCGATTGGTGGATCTGCGCGATGGAGACCCCGGCTCTGCCCAGAGTCGTGGTGATGGAACCGAGAGCGCCGGGCACATCCTTGACCTTGAGCTTGAGATAGCGGGGCGCGGCGGATTCCGGGAGCAAAGGCGCCGCGGGAGCGGCTGCGGGCAAGGGCCCGCGGACGCCCGCCGACAGCTCCAGGACATCGGACACGACCGCGCTGGCGGCCGGGCCCGCTCCCGCGCCCTTGCCGTAGAACATGAGGTCCCCGGCCGGGTCGCAGTCCACGAACACGGCGTTGTACCCGCCGTGCACCGCGGCCAGAGGGTGCTTCAGGGGGACGAACGCGGGCTGGACATGGGCCTCCAGCCCATCGCCGAATCGAGCCGTGCCGAGGAGCCTCGGCGTTCGGCCGAGCTTGTCCACGGCGAAGCGGATGTCCTCGGACTCGATGCCTTCGATCCCCCGGCAGGGGATGAGTTGGGGTTTGACCCAGGCGCCGGACACGAGCGATGCCAGTATCGAAAGCTTGTGCGTCGTGTCGGCTCCGCTCAGGTCCAGGCTGGGGTCCCGCTCAGCCATGCCCAGGCGCTGGGCCTCGGCCAGGGCCTGCTTCATGGAGCCGCCGTCGTGGGCCATCTTGGAGAGTATGTAGTTGGTCGTGCCGTTGAGTATGCCGTGTATGGATAGGACCTTGTTCGCGGCGAGGCCGGTGCGCAAGGCTTGGATGATGGGGATGCAGCCGGCCACGGCTCCTTCGAACCGGACCTGGGTCCCCGCCTTCCTCGCGGCCGCGAAGACCTCCGGCCAGTGCCGGGAGAGGAGGTGCTTGTTGGCTGTGACCACGTGCTTGCCCGCCCGCAGGGCCTTGAGCATGAGCTTCTTGGCGGGACCCACGCCGCCGATGAGCTCGACGATGATCTCGGAATCGCGCAGCGCCGAGTCGAAGTCTTTCAAGCGCCTGACCCTGGCCGGGACCGTCAGCCGCTTCAGCCTGGCCGGGTCGGAGTCGCAGACCGAACGGAGCTCGACTTCATGCTCGAGCAGGAGACGGACGGTCTCGCTGCCGACGGTTCCAAGCCCGATGACGGAAACGCCTGCCATGCTGGAGTGAGTCTAACAAACTTTCGTACTCCTAGGGGTCCTGCAAGCGGAACAGGCTGGGCCCCTGATCGATGCCGGTCAAGGGCGGGGGCCGTCCCTTGCCCCGGAAGGGCGAAGGCAAAGCGTCGGGCGCGAACAGGCCCAAAAGCGCCATGGTGAACATCGTGCCTTTGAGCGCGGTCCCGGCCACGAGCTCGAAGCGGGTAAGCCCTTGACCGCCGCGCAAGGCGAAGCCTCGGTCCGCGCCTCCGAACCGGAGCTGGGGCATGCCGCTCAGGGGCGCGACCGTGAGCGGCAGGGAGAGGTCGAGCCGTGTGCCGAAGGAAGGCGTGGAGGCGACGAGCGGAGCCTGGCCTCCCTCGGGCCGCGCGAAGCCCGGGAGGAGCAGCAGCAGGAGCAGCGCCCGGGTCAGTTGCCGAGCAAGGAACTCAGCAGGGCCGCCAGGCGTCCGGAGTGCCATAGCCATAGGACCGCTCCCGCAAGGATCGCCAACACGACGAGGGCGCTCCCGCCGAGCCAAAGCCCCTTGTTCTCGGGGGCGTAGGGGTCCTCCAGGGAGCGGACGGCGTCGGCCGGGAGCTTGGCCGTGGACGTCAGGGCCGCCCCGAAGGGGATGTTGACCTTGACGCGGCCGTTGATGGCCCAGCCGTTGGCGTCGAGCAGGGGACCGAGGTTGCGCTGGCGCAGCTTGAGCCACGCGATCACGGCCGACGGGCCCGAGACCGCGACCATGAGCCCGAGCAGAGCCAGGGGCTTCTGCCACCAGAGCAGGCCGGCGAAGGCCTCCACCAGCTTGCCGAGGCCCGCCGCGATGCCCCCGATGGCCAGGCCGATGGCCGCGAATATGCCCGCGAACTTGGCCACGTCGAACGGGGGGGCCTTCTCCGCGGGCTTGAGTCCGGCTTCGGCATCGGCGGCGAGCGTATCCGTCACGGACTTGTCCCGCGCGGAAGCGATCTTCTCGATCTGTTCCCCCACGAAGCGGACGAAGCGCTTGTAGGGCGACCACACGGCTTGGCGGATGCTGATGGGATGCTCGATGACCTTGACGATGGTGGCGTCCCAGTCGCGGCCCTGCCGGTCGTAGAACACGCCGTTCCTGCCCACGAAGATGTGGTCCGAATCCCCGCCGGTCAGGGCCGCGGCCACGGTCATCTTCTCGGGCGCATCCTTGCGCGAGCACTCGCAGTAGAGAAGGAACGTCCTGCTCCCCGACGCGAGAGCGGAGTGCCGGCCCATGTCCGAGACGCGCAGGCACAGGTCGCAGCGCCGGCCGTCGATGTAGAGGCTCCCGGCCTGGAACACGGCCGGGGACTTCCGGCCGTAGAACTCGGTGAACGAGACGAAGTTGTTGAGCAGGCGATGGAGGTCCCGGTGGTACCGGACCAGGCGGTCGACGGCCTCGATGTCCTCGAACTCGCTCCGGACGGATGAGTCCTCCTCGATGAGGGACTCCACGGCCTTCTGATGCCCTCCCGAGGCGAGCTGCGTCACGCGCTCGGGGCCGAGACGCTCCACGGCGGCGCCCTTCTTCGAGGCGAGCCAGGCCTCGTATGGGGCGAAGAGGTTCTTGAGCTTCTCCCACTCCCCCTCGCTCAGATCGGCTTTCCCGGACCCGGCCAGGACGCCGAGTTCGGACAGCTCGCGTTCCCACGCGGGGTTGGCCCCGCCGCCCAAAGGCAAGCGGCCTCCGGGAACGGCCTTGGCCACGGGAAGCGCCCGGAGCTCCCCTGACGCGGCATTCAGGTCTTTCCCCGAGATGGCGGAAAGCACCGCCGCGCTGGGGTCCAGAGCCGCGTCCGGGCTGAACGCGGCCAAGCGGCAGCGCACGAAGAAGTCGTCCGCCTTGACCCTTACGGCCTGGAAAGCGGCGAAGGCCGCCGCCGTCTTCTCGCCCAGGACTGGAGAGCGGGGCTGGTCCCACCACTCGACGAAGGCCCGGCATTCGGCGAAGAACGCGTCGGACTTGGCCCGGCCCACCCCGGGCTTGCCGCTGCGATCCGTCTCGCCTCCCAGGCAGAGCACGATGTCCTCGAGCACTTGGCGGGTCTTTTCGTCGGGCGCGGAATCCGGAGGCACGACGCCGTCCCCGTTGAGGCGCGTCTGCGTGAAGATGCGGGTCGTGTCGGCCGTGTCCGACGGAGTGATCACGCGGGCGTCCGGCTTGCCCAGGTTCGCCAGTATCCTGCGTGCGGAGGCCAGGACCCGGCGCCCCTCATCGCCGTGGGAATCGATGGCCTCCAGGGGAAGGGCGTCCTCGCAGCGCAGCAAGGAAGACGGATCCTTGAGCCTCTTGAGCGTCCAGCGCACGGCTTCCAGGATCTCGGGGATGCGGACGCGGCCGTCCCCGTCCGTGTCGAGCAGGCGCAGGGTCCGGTCGTCGAACTCCAAGCCCTGGGTCGGACAGCTCAAGGCCACCCACAGCTTCGGGTCGAGGGTCTCGAGGGCGGCCAGATCCGCCACCGTCTTTAGTTCGACTTGGTCGATGCCGCCGGCTCGGAAGAACCGCCACACATGCGGAGCGAGGGTCATCGCTTTGTCGCGGTCAGGATCGCGACTACGCGGCGGTTGCGGGTCCGCCCTTCCTCGGTCCCGTTGTCCGCGATGGGTTGGTCCGGGCCGTATCCCTTGGCCGTGAGCCGGTCCGCGGGGATGTCGAAGTTGTCGATGAGGACCTGGCGGACGGCGTCCGCCCGGCGCTGGGACAGTCCGCGGTTGTAATCCGCCTCGCCCTGGTTGTCCGTGTGGCCTTCGATCTCGGCCTTCGTGTCCGGATAGGACTTCATGAAGTCCGCGACCCGTTGGATCTCGGCATGGAACTCCGGCTTGACGTCGTGCTTGGCCGTGTCGAAGAGGACCTTGAGCTCGATGGAGACCTTCTCCGGGG
>JBAZKS010000075.1:0-11065 GCA_041650695.1 Elusimicrobiota bacterium | reverse complement strand
CCAAGGCCAAGACCCCCGAAGAATTCTTCGCGGCCATGGACGCCATCGCAAAGAAGAGCAAACCCGAGAAGAAAGCATCGGCTTATCCGAGCCGCATCCAGGCCATGGCCAACTTCTTCGGGTCCTCCGGCGGAAGCGGAGGAGCAGGGAGAGCCCCCTCGCTGTCCGCTCCCAACTCCAAAGAACTCGTGCAGACGCCTCACGCGGCAGGCCCGGGGGCCTTGCCCCGGGTCGAGCGCGACCGCGATTTCCGAGCCGCGTACGGGGACTCGGGCCAGGCCGGGAAGAAGGGCGGGCCCTTGTCCGCGGACGGACGTTCCAGCGCGCTCTCCGGAAAGCCGGAAGCGTCCAGCCCCATGGCCGGGGGCTCGACGCAGAATCCGGCCGCAGGGCCGGGCGGGACACCTAGAAGCCAAGGCCCTTCCGACGGCATGCCGGAAGCCGAAGGGGAAGGCAAGAAGGGGGTCCCGACTCCGCCCAAGACTCTTGAGGGCAAGCCCGTGGACAGCGCCAAGAAGAGCGACGCGGCGGCGGCGGACAGCAAGAAGGCAGGCGCGGCCCAGCCCAGCCTGGGCACCGCGGCTGCGGGACAGTACGGGTCTGGGAACACGAATCCGTCGGACGAGGAGATACGGACCGGCGTCAGCTCGCAGGGCCTGGCCAAAGACGCGCGCTCAGGCGGCAGTCTGGGCTCGGGCCTCCTGGAGGCGACCCAGAACGCCTATCTCTCCGCCGGAGGGCTGAAAGAATCCCCCCGTTACGGCGCGGACAGCCTCCTGGCCGGCAAAGCGGACGATCGGAGTAAGGTGGCCGCCACCAAGGCCTACAATCCGGACGGAGTCAAACGCGCATTCAAAGCTGGACAGGAGGCGCCCAAGCCGCCGGACCGGGTCCCGGAAACAGCAGACGACCTGGTCAAGGGCGCCACGATCCGCATCGGCGGGACCGATGAGGCGCAGCGGCTGGTCGTCAAAGCCAGGGAAGACTTCAACAAGGCCGTGGCCGAGGCCTCCCAATACCAGCTCGCTCTTCAGAAGGGCGGGAAGACCCTCGAGGAGAACAACAAGGAAACGACCACGCTGAGCGATGACCTCGTCAAAAGCCAGAAGAACCTTCAAGCCGGGGCCCGGGATCTGGAGTCGCTCAAGCCCAAATTGAATTCCCTGGGGCAGTCCTGGCAAGCGGCCGCGACCCCCCAAGAGAAGGAACCGATCGTCTTGCAGGCCGCCAGCCTCATCCAGAATTACTCCACCCAGGCGCAGACCCTGTCGGCGGAGAGCCGGCGCATCGAGAACCAAGCCCAGCCCTTGATCGAGAAGACCGCGCGCGCCAGGGACGAGAACCGGACGAGTCTCGTGAATGCCTCGGACAAGATGCAAAAATCCCTCGCCGCGCTCGACGCGAGCATCCGGAACCTGGCCACGCAGGTCGCTTCCGCGGGCGCGGGCGAAGGCGACAAGACCCAGCTCAGCATCATGCGCAACAACGGCGTGGCCATCGTGCAGCGGCTGACCGCCGGCCAACAGAAGCTCCAAACCCTGAAGCTCGGCTACGACAAGCTCGCCCGCGGGGAGCTCCTAGCCGGCAAGGCCCTCGACAAGGCCGTCCGCGGCCTGAAGGCCGAGTAAGTCCTGTTTTGCTATCATCCCTCCTGTCCACCCATGAAGAACCCTTTCGTAAAAGCCGCGCTGGTAGTCCTCGTATCGGTCCTGCCGCATCTGTTCGGCATCCGCTCGTCCATGCTGGACTACCATCACAACCGCCAGATCAACACGGCGGCCATCGCCAGGAACTACCACGAGAACGGTCTCCGCTTCCTGCATCCCCAGATCGACTGGGACGGGGACAACCGCGGGCTCGCGGGCACCGAGTTCCCGCTCTACATGTACCTGGTCGGCCTCTTCTGGGGCTTGGGCGGGCTGGGCGACCTCTGGGGCCGCCTGCTTTCCATCTTCTTCTCAGCCATGACCGCCGTGGTCCTCTGGCGCTGGCTGATCTCCTGGATCGGCGAGCGGCCGGCGTTCCTAGCCGCCCTCCTGTTCCCCATCATCCCGGTGGAGGTCTATTTCGGCCGGACCGTGCAGCCCGAAGCCCTGGCCCTGCTCTGCACGGTGCTTTCCTTCTGGTGCCTCGACCTTTATCTGACCCGGGACTCAAAAGCAGCCTGGGCGGGGACCTGGATATTCGCCTCTCTCGCCATCGGCCACAAGCTTCCCTACGCCTACCTCCTCGGGGTCCTGGGAGTGCTGGCTTATGCGCGCAAAGACCGCGCGTCTTTGCGGGACCCGTGGCTGTGGACGCTGCCCCCGCTCATCGCGGCGTCGGTCTTCGCCTGGTATAAGTACGTTTCCTACGGCGTTTACGTGGTGCCGACCAGCAGCAGCGGGATCCTCAACCAACTGCAGTATTCCCGAATCCTCTACTACGCCAAGTTTCAGGTGCTCTCGCGCTTCCCTGAGATCACCGTCACATGGGCCGGCATGGCTTTCTGGGCTACCGGCGCCTGGTGCCTCTGGCACCATGAGACGAAGCTCCGCCTGATGCTGTGGGGATATCTCGCGTGCGTGTTCGCCCACTCGATCATCGGCGGAGCGTACATGTTCCACCACGAATACACGGCCCTGCCTTATGCCCCGGTCAACGCCGCGTTCATGGGGGTCGGGCTCGATCTCCTGCTCGACGCCGTGGCCTCGTTCACGGAACGGCGGCGGACTCTCGCCGCAGTGGGCCTAGCCGTGCTGGTCACCTCGTTCCCGGTCTACACCTTCTTCCGCATCAAGCATTGGTACCGGGTGAAGGACCTCTTCCTCCTGCGGGCCGAGGCGGCGGCAGATGCCGTGAGTTCCCGCGACGACCTGTTTTTGTGCAACGAGTGGGCCTCCTCCACCTTCCCCTACTATCTGCACCGCAGGGGCTGGTCCGTCAAGATGGAGGGCCCCGACAGCAAGGCAAAGGAGTGGATCTCGGACAAGATGCGCCTGGGAGGCGAATTCCTCATGACCCGGCGCTCCGGCGTGTTCGAGGATCCGACGAGCCCTCTGGCCAAGCGCGTCCGGGAGTGCTTCCCCGTGGCCCATTCGGACCCGGAATTCCTCATTTTCAGGCTCTCCGGGGACGGGGTCAAGCCCGGGTGCTGGGAGCGTCCATGAACCGGAGGTTCGTGGTGGGAATCGCCGGGGGTTCCGGATCCGGCAAGACCACGTTCTCCAACAGGGTCCTGCAGGAATGCTCGCGGGCCGGCATCGACGGCATCATCTTCTCCATCGACAACTACTACAAGCCTCTCGACCACCTGAGCCTGGAGGAGCGCAAGGCCTACAACTTCGACCATCCGGACGCCTTGGACCTGGACCTGGCCCACGACCATCTCCGGAGGCTCCGGTCGGGCGAGAGCGTGGAGCAGCCCCTCTACGACTTCAAGATTTACGCGCGCAAGACCGAGACCGAGCGGCTGGACTCGGCGAAGCTCATCCTGGTGGAGGGGCTCTACGCCCTGCTCTCTCCCAAGCTGCTGACCCTCTACGACTGCAAGATATTCATCTCCACCGGCCTGGCCACCGCCCTGCTCCGGCGCGTCCAGCGCGACATCGAGGAAAGGGGACGGGACCTGGCCGGCGCCAGGCACCAGATCCTCACCACCGTGCTCCCCATGTACGAGACCTACGTCAAGCCCACCCAGCGCAACGCCCACTTCTCCATCAACTGGGAGGGCGAAGAGGTCCCGGCCAAGGCCACCGAGGGGCTCGTGCGCATGGTGCGGGATTTCTTCCGGTGACGGGCGAAGCCCGCGCAGCCGGCATCCTCCCCTACCGGGGCCGGACCCCGTCCCTCGGGAGGAATGTGTTCGTGGCTCCTGGCTCCTGGCTCATCGGGGACCTCGTGGTCGGAGACTTCTCCAGCGTCTGGTTCAACGTGGTGGTGCGCGCCGACGTGCACTTCATCCGCGTCGGCAAGCGCACGAACATCCAGGACGGCAGCGTGGTACACGTGGGCAGCGAGAACGGGCCGACCCACGTCGGCGACGAGGTCACCGTGGGCCACGGGGTCATCCTGCACGGCTGCGCCATCGGCGACCGCTGCCTCGTGGGCATGGGAGCGGTGGTGTTGAACAACGCCGTGGTGCCGGACGGCTGCATCGTGGCCGCCGGGGCGCTCATCCCTCCGGGCAAGACCTTCCCGCGCGAGCATCTCCTGCTGGGGTCCCCGGCCAAGGCCCTGCGCAAGGTCACCGCAGAGGAGCTCGAGCACATCCGCGACTCCGCCGAGAAATACGTCAAGCTGGCTGCGGAATATCAGGCCAAGACCTAAGCGAAACCTGCTATCATGTCGCATATGGAAGGACGACTCAGGGTCTTGGTGGTCGACGACGACCCGGACTTCCTCGTTTCCGCGGAGGTGGGGCTTCGATCGCTCGGGCACGAGGTCTCCTCGGCCCACGGCGGAGCGGAGGCCATCGACAAGGCGCTCAGCCGCGAGTTCGACGTCGTGCTCCTGGACCTCATGATGCCCCGGGTCGACGGGTTCCAGGTGGCCATGACGCTCCGCCGAGCGCTCGGCGCCAGGACGCCCAAGATCATCGTCGTCACCGCGATGGGCATGCCGAACAAGGACATCGCGCTCCTGGCCAAGCCGGCCCGGATCCTGCGC
The DNA here is from genome assembly GCA_041650695.1 of Elusimicrobiota bacterium. GTDB lineage: Bacteria > Elusimicrobiota > Elusimicrobia > UBA1565 > UBA1565 > JBAZKS01. Next base: position 6,418 of record JBAZKS010000075.1, on the reverse strand, counting down.
AAGCCCCTGAGCCCGGACCAGCTCAGCGATTCGATCCGGACCGTCTTCAAAGACGGGAATTAGGCGGACAACTCGTAGGCCGTGACGGCCTGCTTCTTTCCTTTGACCGTGATCTCGCGGCGGTCTGCCCCCTCTGGAGGGGCAATCCCCTTGAACACGGCCTCCCCCACGAGCATCTTCCCGGGCGTGCAGTTGGACTCCAGACGCTGGGTCAGGTTCACCGCGTCCCCGATGTAGGTGTACTCCCGCCGGTCCGTGGAGCCCACGTTGGCGCGCACGGCCCTGCCGGCGTTGATGCCGATGCGCACGGTGAACGGGTTGTCGCGGGAGCGAAGCCCCTCGAAGAGCCCGAGGATGCGGCGGCCGGCCTCGATGGCGTCGGCCCCCTTCTCGAACGCGGCGAAGATGCAGTCACCGATGTACTTGTCCACGTCCCCGCCGCACTCGTAGATGATGTCCGTGGACGGGGCGAAGATCTCATTGAGGGCCCGGACCACCTCCGCGGAGCCGTGCGCCTCGGTGTAGGAGGTGAAACCCTTCACGTCCATGAACATGAACGCTCCCTGGAACTCCGCGTCAGGGACCTCGTACTCGCCGCGGGACACGCTGTCGCCGACCTTGCGGAACACCTGATGCGGGGTATAGCGGAAGATGATCTCGTTCTGCTTGCGCAGGCGCTCGCCGTCCTCGTAGGACTTGCGGCTCAGGCTCGCCAGGAAGCTCTCCGTGCTGTCGAAGATGTCCTCGCTCTTGCGCAGCATCTTCGTCAGGCGCGCGTTCTCCTCCTCCGGGCTCCCCGCGCAATCGGCCGCGGACTTCTCCGGGACCACGACGCTGCCCGCGGACTTGGCCCGGATGCCGAGGATGCACAAGGTCGCGGCGTGGGAGAACGACCCTGACATGGCCCGGTTCGGGTCCGCGGCTTGGGCGTAGGGGCTCAGGATCGGGCCCATCTCGCCTCCCGAGTAGTAGCCGAAGAGAGGGACATCCTTTCCGAACACGTCGCGGATGACCTCGAACTCGGTATCCACCTTGCTGTGCAGGATGGAACTGCGCAGGCAGCAGCTCACCACGATGACCAGGGAAGGCGGACCGCCCAAGGCCTCGAGGCAGCGGGATGATGCCTCCTTGGCTCCGGTGAGCAGGCCCTGCCGGTTGGCCTGGATGAGCTGGACCCGGCGGCTCTGGAGGTCCTCGGAAGGATAATACGAGATACAGCCTTTCTCGAAATCGCAGGCCACGGGGAGCTTGACCCGGGAGCGGCCGCCCTCGGCCAGGACGGAGAACGCGAAGCGCTGGATCATGTGCTCGAAGAAATCCTTGCAGGGCGTCCCCCCGAGGAACTGGCGGTAGTAGTCGAAGACAGGCATCCCGCCCACTTCGAAGACCTTTTCCCCCTCGCAGCGCGTGAGTTCGGTGACCGGGCCGACGGACTGCCATCCGTGCCCGAACCCGAACGCCACCTCGTATCCGTCGGCCGGCAGGTCCAGGACCGCGAGGCGAGTGGTGCCGCGGGTCAGGCGGCTCCCGGAGTACTGGTGGTTGACCCAGACGTCCGGATGGCTCATGCCCAAGTCATAATCCCCGGAGTACATCCCCCCGAAGCACGGCACGGGCCCCAAGCGGTCCGAAATGGCCCTGAGCATCTCGGTCTCGTTGCCCGAGGCCGCGGATGAGAAGACCAGACCCAGGGGCAGACGGCCCGGTCCGCCCACCCGCCCCGGGATGCCTTTCGCGAGGTCCACGCCGGTGTCGTAGCGTTTGGCCGCGGTCTCGGCGCTGGAAAAGCGGAGCTTCGCCCCTTCAAGGGACAACAGCAGGACCGCGACCGTCCCCCTCGTGACCCCGGCAGCCGTGATCTCGCGATAGGAGGTGCCGCCGATGAGGATGTTCGGGTCGATCTCTTTGCAGAGGGCTTGATGGACGCGGGCCTGGTCCAGATAGATGGAGCCGAAGACCAGGGCTAGGTCCGGCCTGGGAACAGCCTTCTTGGCGTGCCGGACAGCGTCCGAAGCGGCTTTCGCCGCGTCCTCATCGCAGCCCAGCCCGATGCCGATATTCACGGGGCTCGACCGGATTCTTCGGAAGAGAGAGGGACGTAGACGTATCCGAACCCCTTGACCGCCTTGATGCGCCTCTGCAGGACCACGGGCAGGGCCTTGCGCATCCTGTTCATGAGGATGTCCAGGGCGCGGGAAAGCTCGGGCTTGCGCTTGCCCTCCACCGCGGAGAAGAGCAGGTCTTTGTGCACCGGCTCCGGGCTGCGCTCCAGGAGCACGTAGAAGAGCTCGAACGTCTTCGGCGTGAGCGTGGCGACTTCGAGGTCCCGGAAGTAGACCTTGCGCGTCTCAAGGTTGACGGAGACGTCCCCCTTGCGCACGATATCGCGGTCCAACTCCCTGCGCCGGAAGACGGCGCGCAGCGTGGCGAGGAGCTCCGCCGGATTCTCGGACTTCTGCACGAAGTAGTCGGCGCCGGATTCCAGCCCCTGGATCTTGTCTTTCCGATGCGCGGTCACCATGATGATGGGAGTCCTACCAAGGGCCGGGATGGACCGCACCATCATGCAGACCTCGCCCCCGTCCATATCCGGCAAGACCAGGTCCAGGAGAATGCAGTCCGGCAAGGCCTTGCGCGCGAGCTCCACCGCGGCGGCGCCCGTGCGGGCCACGTAGATCTCCTGATACCCCGCGTGGTTCAGCCAGACCTTGAAGAGCTCGACCCAAGGCTCGAAGTCTTCCACCACCAGGATCTTGAGGCCTGCCATTTCCCGCATCCTATCAAAAAAAGTGTAGACTTTTCCCGCCTTACTTTTTTTGAGGGAACTTTTTCGGGACTCAGTCGTACTTGTAGTATACCCTCCCTTCGGGAGGGTACTGGAGGGAAATATGAAGAAATGGCTGCTGGCGACACTGTTCATGGCGGTTTCCATCCCGGCATTCGCGGCCGAGCCCCCGAAGGCGGAGCCTCAGGAGAAGGCCCAGGTCGGCCAAGCCTCGAAGAAGGCGGATCGAGAGGCCAAGAAGGCTGAGCGTGCCGCCCTTCGCGAGAAGGTCAAGGCCTTCCGGCAGTCCCAGAAGGAGAAGACCAAGGCCTTCCGGGAGAAGATGCAAGCGGAGAAGGAGGCGTTCCGGAAGGCGATGCAGGAAAAGCGCAAGGCCCATCGGGCGGAACTGGACGCCGCTCGCGAGGCTTTCCTCCAGGCGAACCCGGAGGCGAAGGCTCTCATGGAGAAGCACCCGCGCAAGAAGGCCGACGACAAGTCCCCTGACAAGCCGGCCAAGGACGAAAAGAAAAAGTAGACGGATATCCTCAAGAACAGCCTGTCCCCGGACTTCCCGCCTCGGAAGCGCCGGGGGCAGGCCTGTTTTGGGAAGGATGTTCTTGATTATTTACGATGTTCTTTAGTATCATATTTTAATCTTAAGTACTTTGTTTCATCTGGAGGGAAGATGCCGCGAATCTCTCGCTGTTTTGGCCTCGTGTGCTGCGCAGCCATGGCCCTGGCGCTGTGCTCCTGCGCCGCGAAGCGCTCCGTCCGCAAGGACGGCGCGAAAGCCGGGTTGACCCAGTCCTCCAGCGACATCGACGGTGACTCCCTCCTGGGCAGGAGCGCGCTCGATCCCTCGGTCGACGTGAGCGAAGCCCAGATCCGCGGCAAGGAATTCCGGGACATCCAGGACCTTCAGACCATCCGCTTCGACTACGACAGCTACTCGCTTTCGGACGAAGCGCGCGCCACGCTCAGGACGAACTCCGCCTATCTCAAGGAGCATCCGGACCTGGAGATCCTCGTGGAGGGGCACTGCGACGACCGCGGGACCCTCGAGTACAACCTCGCTCTCGGCCAGAAGCGGGCCAAGTCGGTCCGCGAGTACTACATCCGTCTGGGCGTGTCCGGCAAATCCCTGGCCACCCTCTCTTTCGGCGAAGAGCGGCCCCTGTGCGCGGAGCAGACCGAAGCGTGCTGGGGGACGAACCGCCGAGCGGCCAGCAAGATACGCGCCCAAGTCTCCTCCTCGGACCTCGGGAACGGCCGCTCCCAGTAGGCGGCAGCCGGCATGAAAAGGCCCCTGGCGCCGCTCCTCTTCTCGACGCTGCTGTGCGGGTGCTTCGCCACGCAGCGGGATATCCTGGACCTCTCGCAGCAGAACGACACCCTGGCGATCCACGTCCACACGATCCAGAAGACCATGAGCTCCCTGCAGGCCAGCCAAGCCGACCTCAACGAGAAGCTCGAGGTGCTGCACAAGGACGTGGTCTCCTTGAACGAGAACCTCAAGGACAACCGGGAGACCATGTCGCGGCTCTCGTCGAAGATGGACGACCTCGGCGCGGCGATGTCCACGAAAGTCGGGGCCATCGACCGCTCGCTCCAGCAGAAAGGTTCGGAGGAGAGCCGGCGCATCGCCCAGCTCGAGGATCAGCTCAAGAAGCGCGAGGCGGCCGAAGCGGAGGAGAAGCGCAAAGCCGCCGAGGAAGCGGCCAAACGGGCCGCCGAGCCGTCGAGCCTGGCGCCCAGCCAGCTCTATCACCAGGCCTACGTCCAGCTCAACCAGGGCAAGTACGACCTGGCCGTCCAGGGGTTCGGCCTCTACCTCGAGAAGTTCCCGAAAGGCGAGGTCGCGGACCTGGCCACGTACTATCTCGGCCAAGCCCAGTTCGGGCAGAAGAAGTGGGGGGACGCGGCCCATCAGTTCGCGCTCGTGCTCGACCGCTACCCCAAGAGCGACCTCGTCGCGGCGGCGCGGCTCCGCTACGGCCAGTGTCTGCTCAACATCGGGGGGCACGCTGACGAGGCCAAGCGCTATCTGGACTCCATCCCGGCGGACTTCCCGAACAGTCCGGAGGCAAAAAAAGCCGCGGATCTGCTCAAGGGGCTCCAGAAGAGCTCCGGGAAAAAGAAGCCATGAGACTCCTCCTCGTCCCGCTGTTGGTCTTCGCTTCGGCGTCCGGCACGCAGCCGCGGGCGGCCGAAGTCTACATCGGCGTCGAGGGCTCGGCGAAGACGGAACTCGTGCTCGGCCTGGCCCCGTTCTTTCCGGCGGACGCGAAGAGCCGCGAGGAGACGGAGCTGGGGGCGAAGCTCCGCGATGTCGTGCGGACGGACCTCCTCTCCTCCCGCGCCATCGCCCTCATCGAGCAGGGACCGCCCGCGGATGTCACCGACCCCGACGCCGCGGCCAAGGTCTGGCGGGAGCGCGGAGCCGCGTTCCTGCTCGAGGCCTCGGCGGCCAAAAAGGAGACGCAGGCCGCCTTGACCGTGAAGCTCACGGACCTGGGCTCCGGCCAGGCGCTGCTCTCGCGCCACTACCGCCTTTCCTACGATTTCTGGAGATCCCTGGCCCACCAGGCCGCCGACGACATCGTGCGGCAGCTGACCGGACGCCGCGGCCTTGGACAGACCCGCATCGCATTCGCCAACGACCAGACCGGCGCGAAGGAGCTCTACGTCATCGACGCCGACGGGGCTCGGCCGACCCGGCTTACGAACAACCGCTCCATCAACCTCTTCCCCCGCTGGCGCCCCGACGGCAAGGCCATCGCCTTCACCAGCTATAAGGACGGCAATCCGGACATCCATATCCTCGACCTGGAGCGCGGCCGCTCCCAAGTGCTCTCGGACCGGCAGGGCCTCAATCTCGCCGGAGGGTTCTCGCCCGACGGAAGCCAGATCGCGGCGACGCTCTCCCGGGGAAAGGATCCGAACGTCTTCATCATCGACCTCAAGAGCGGGAACTCGAAGCGGGCGACGAACGAGTGGGGCGTAGAATCCTCCCCCACCTTCTCCCCGGACGGGTTGAACATCGCCTATGTCTCGGACCGCTCGGGCAACCCCGCCGTCTACGCCCTGGAGCTGGCCACGGGGCGCACGCGCCGATTGACCGGACGCCTGGGCTGGTGCGACTCGCCCTCCTGGTCTCCGACCGGAGAGTGGATCGCGTTCGCGGGGCGGGCGAATCCCAAGGACCGGTTCGACATCTTCCTGGTGGATGTGACCGGGACGCGCACGATCCAGCTCACCCACGGCGAGGGCTCCAACGAGGAGCCCTCCTGGTCCCCGGACGGCCGCTTCCTGGTCTTCGCGAGCACGCGCGACAAGCGCCGCCGCCTCTACGTGATGGACGCGGACGGCAGCGCTCCCCACGCCCTGGCCGATATCCCGGGGAACTCGTTCACGCCGAACTGGGGGCCGTGAGTCGCCCGTCCGAGCGACAGACCGGACAACTGTCTTTGCGCTCCCTGGCCCTATCGGACATTCAAGGCTCGTCACGAAACTTATCCACATTACTTTCGCTCCGACAGAACTGTCCGGGGAAATTCTGCTCTCCGGGGCGGACCCAGGCTCGGCGGTGAGCGACGGATGCATCAATCATCGACGGAACGCCCGCCTGGTCGGCTTGCGCCTGAGTCGGAC
>JBAZKS010000074.1:0-11233 GCA_041650695.1 Elusimicrobiota bacterium | reverse complement strand
CCTTATGGACATCCAGGCCTACGACCGTCGTGCTATAATCACGCATAGAGCCAGTCAAACCTCCGTTTGTGGATAGGCTTCCTCTCGGGGAAGCAACCCACGATATAACGCAGGCGACTGGCTTGTCTATTTAATCTAGCGCTCCGGCTTCCTTGAAAGCACGATGACCCGGTTTGTGTCCTCGCTCAGGGCATCTCCCTGATAATTCCCCCACCAGCGGATGGGCTTGAGTCCCGCGCGGCGCAGCAGAGTCCCGACGCTCTTCTTGTCGTAGTTGCGCAGGCTGAAGACGCGCTCGGCCAGCCTGCCGTCCGGGTAGATGCGGATCCAGCGCGTGTGCAGGCGCCTGGCGCCGGGCAGCCACGCGCGCTCCTCCAGGAGGAAGCCTCCGAGCCAGGGCTGCCAGTCGCGCTCCTTGAAATGCGACAGGAGCCACTCCCGGTTCATAACGTCGAGCAGGAAGAGCCCTCCGGGCTTGAGCGCCGCCGCGACCCCGCGCAGCGTCTTGAGGTCGTCCGCCTCTTTCGCGAAGTAGCCGAAGGAGGTGAAGAGGTTGATGGCGCAGTCGAACTGTCCGCGGAAGCGGAGCTTGCGCATGTCCTCTCGCTGGAAATCGATGTCCAGACCCATCTTCCGAGCCAGGCGGCGGGCTTCAAGAAGGTACGGGATGGAGTAGTCCACGCCCGTGACCCGGACTCCCCTCTTCGCCAGCAGGAGCGAGTGCCTGCCGACCCCGCAGCAGAGGTCCAGTAGCCGCGTACCTTTCTTCAGGCCCATCGCCTTCATGAGGAACTTCACTTCCCCGGGCGCTGCGGCGAGGTGGCGCTCGTCCGACGGGGTGTAGAACTGCGGGTCGAAGAACGAGTCCTTCCACCACTCCTTTTTCGGCTTCATCGCGATGCCACCCATATCTGCTCCTTGCCGTACCGGGGGCCCCCGCCCTTGAAATCCCCGTAACAGGCCAGGACCTTGAAGCCGCAGAGCTCCAGCAGATAGCGCATCTCATAGCGATAGGTCCAGCGGAGCCTCAGGAGCTCGCTGTGTCTCCGGCCTCCGGACTCCTCGAAGATGAATCGCTCGGTGAAGGTCTGGGTCAGGGGGTCGTTCCTGCGGTCCGCGGTCCGCATATGGAATACGCGGCCGGTCTTGGGGTGACGCAGCTTCGCCCTGAAGACATGGCCGGCGCCGGGGAAGCAGAAGTCCAGCCTCGGGTCGAAGAGGTCCACAACGAACCTTCCGCCTTTGGCCAGATGCCGCCGCACGCAGGAAAGGCAGGCGCGCTGGGCCTCGGGGGTGAGCAGGTGCTGGAACGCGCGGAACGGGATGAGGATGAGACGGAACTTCCTCTTGAGGTCGAAACGCGTCATGTCGCCCCGGACCCAGCGCACGAGCCCGGCCCCGGGCTTCACTCGCGCGGCCTCGAGCATGTAAGGGGAGAGGTCCAGCCCGGTGACCCGGAAGCCGGCTTTCGCGATCCGGATCGCGACGCGCCCCGTGCCAGCGCCGAGTTCCAGCACCGGGCCGCCGGTCCTGCGGGCCTGCCGGAGATAGAAGTCCACATCGTCCTCTGGGACGGACATGTCGTAGAGCCGCACGCTCAGCGAGTCGGTCTCGTAGAGTTCTTTCATGGAGGAAAGTCTAGCTAAGTTTGTTAAAGTCTCTCCATGCGACCCAGTCTCCGATTCCTCTCAGACGAGCTCCGATCCCGCATCGTGTCCGAGGCCCGCGATGTGCTCTGCGGGCTCGGGGTCGCGGTACACAACGAGACGGTCCTCGAGCTCCTCTCCTCGCACGGGGCCAAGGTGGACAAGGCCTCCAAGAAGGTCCTGTTCACCCCGGACCTGCTGGACAAGGCCCTGAAGACCGTGCCCAGGAGCTTCAAGCTCTACGACGTGCTCGGGGCGGAGACCCACGACTTTTCGGGCGACAACGTCTACTTCACGCCCGGGTCCTCGACCGTCTACATCCTGGACAACGAGACCTGGAAGATACGCAAGCCTTCCAGCGACGATTATGTGCGCTACGTCAGACTCATGAGCCGGCTGGCGCACATCGCGTCGCAGAGCACGGCCTTCATCCCGGCCGACGTGCACGAGCGCATCTCGGATTCCTACCGCCTCTACCTCAACCTCCTCTACTGCGAGAAGCCGGTCGTCACCGGCACGTTCACGGCAGAGGCGTTTGCGCCCATGCTGGACCTGCAGCTCGCTGTGCGCGGCTCCGAGGCGGCGCTCAAGGCCAAGCCGCTCACGGTCTTCTCCGCCTGCCCGACCTCGCCCTTGAAGTGGAGCGGCGCGACCTCCCAGAACCTGCTCGACTGCGCGGCCCACGGGGTCCCGGTCGAGTACATCGCCATGCCCCTGACCGGGTTCATGGCTCCGGTGACCCTGGTCGGGACCCTGGTGCAGCACACGGCCGAGACCCTGAGCGGGATCGTCATCACCCAGTGCGCGAGTCCGGGCGCTCCGGCCCTCTACGGCGGCTCTCCGGCCGCCTTCGACGTGCGCTACGAGACCACTCCCATGGGCGCGGCTGAGACGCAGATGGTGGACTGCGCGTATTCCGAGATCGGCAAGAGCCTGGGCATGCCCACCCAGGCCTACATCGGCATGAGCGACTCCAAGGAGCTCGACTGCCAGGCGGGCCTGGAGACCGCCATGGGGGCCACGCTCGCGGCCTTGTCCGGAATCAACAACGTGGCCGGCCCCGGGATCCTCGATTTCGAGAACTGCCAGAGCCTGGAGAAGCTGGTCGTGGACAACGAGGTCTGCGGCTTGGTCCTGCGCCTCGCGCGGGGGATCGAGCCAAAGGACGATTTCCCGGCGCTGCCTCATTTCGAGGAGCTCCTGCGCGAGGGGCACCTGCTCATCGCCAAGCACACGCGCAAGCATCTCAAGACCGAACTCCACTATCCGGGCCCGGTCCTCGACCGCGCCAACCACGCGCGGTGGAAGGAGGAGGGGGGGCTTTCCCTGCTCCAGCGCGCGAAGGCCGAGGTGGCGAAGCTCCTGAAGGCGTACGTCCCGTCGAGGCTGCCGAACGAGTCCAAGAAGGAGTTGACCCGCGTCATGGAGGCCGAGGCCAAGCGCCACGGCATGGAGAGTCTGCCGCACCGATGGGAGTGAAAGCGGTCCCCATAGCCCTTCTTCTGCCGACGAAGGACCAGGTGCTGTCCTTTCAAGGCGTGGTCGGCCGCGCCACGCCCAAGGCGGCCGCTGTCGCGCAGAAGGCGGTGGAAAGGCTCGGGTCTTTGGCGGCACCTGTCTCGGTCGTGGAGGAAGTCTCCGCGGAGGAGTTCTCCGCCATCTTCCAGGGAGAAGGCCTCAATGAGAAGCCGAACCCTCTGGAGGCGGTGTTCTTCGAGCCCGAGCGCGTGTCTCTATTCGCCGTGACCTTGGGCGAGCCGGTCTGCGCCGAGATCGGGAGACTCTTCGGCGCAGGGGATTACCCTCTCGCCAGCGCCCTGGACGCTGCCGCGTCCTTCGCGGCCGACCGCGCGGCAGCCTGGGTGGAGGGGCAGGCCGAGATGCCCGGCTTGAAGACGCTCCGCTACAGTCCGGGCTATTGCGGCTGGCACCTGAGCGGGCAGAAGAGTCTCTTTAAAAGGCTCAAGCCCGAGAGTATCGGGATACGGCTCAATGACAGCTGCCTCATGTCTCCCATCAAGTCCGTGTCGGGCGTCGTGGTCTCGGCCGAGGCTTCGAAGCATTCGGTCAAGCCGGGGTACGCGTTCTGCAAGTCCTGCAGGAACAAGACTTGCGTCGCTAGGTGAGGAGGAGTCATGGACATTCTCGACGAGGTCTCTCGGCGGCTCCAAGAGGGGGATGAGGAACAGGTCCCGGCGCTGGTGCGCAAGGCCCTGTCGCAGGGCAAGACCGCGCCCGAGGTCCTGGACAAGGGGCTCATCGCGGGGATGAACGTGATCGGCGCCAAGTTCAAGGAGCGCGAGCTCTTCCTTCCGGACGTCCTGCTCGCGGCCAAGGCCATGCACGCGGGCATCGAGGTGCTCAAGCCCCATCTGGCCAAGGAGGGGCTGCCGAGCGCGGGCAAGGTGGTCATCGGCACCGTGCAGGGGGACCTGCACGACATCGGCAAGAACCTGGTGTCCATCATGCTCAAGGGGGCGGGCTTCGAGGTCGTGGACCTGGGCAAGGACGTCCCGCCCGAACGCTTCGCCGAGGCCGTGGAGAAGGAGAAGGCGGGGTTCGTGGGCATGTCCGCGCTTCTGACCACCACCATGCCGGTCATGGCCAAGGTGGTGGAGGCGCTCAAGGCCAGGGGGCTGAAGGCCTTGATCATGGTGGGGGGAGCTCCGGTGAGCGAGGAGTACGCCAAGGAGATCGGCGCGGACCTCTACGCCTTCGACGCGGCCTCCGCGGTCGAACGCGCCAAGGCTCTGGCGAGATGATCGGATTTCTCGAGAGGCTGCGGCAGGGCCCCCTGGTGGCGGACGGGGCCATGGGCACCATGCTCATGGAGCGGGGGCTCAAGCCGGGCGAATGTCCGGAGGCTTTCGGGCTCGCGCATCCGGAGGCGCTCGGCGAGATCGCGAGAGCGTACCTGGAGGCCGGGGCCGACATCATCCAGACCAACACTTTCGGCGCAAGCCCCTTGAAGCTGGCTTCCTACAAGCTGGAGGACAAGACCGAGGAGATCAACCGCAAGGCTGTGGAGGCGGCCCGGCGCGCGGTCGCGGGCAAGGCCTATGTGTCCGCTTCCTGCGGCCCGACGGGCAGGCTGCTCAAACCCGTGGGAGACGCGGACCCGGAAGAGGTGCTCGCCGCCTTCAAGAGGCAGATGAAAGCCTTGCTGGACGCCGGAGCCGACATCCTCTGCATCGAGACCATGACGGACCTGGGAGAGGCGTCCCTGGCTGTGAAGGCTGCCAAGTCCCTCCGGCCGGACGTCCCGGTCATGGCCACCATGACCTTCGATAAGACCTCGCGCGGCTTCTTCACCATGATGGGGGTGAGCGTGAAGAAGGCGGTGGAGGGCTTGAAAGCCGCCGGCGCGGACATCGTGGGCTCGAACTGCGGCAACGGCATCGAGGCCATGGTTCTCATCGCGAAGGAGATGCGCACGCTCACGGACCTGCCCTTGATCATCCAGGCGAACGCGGGCCTGCCCAGGCTCGTGGGAGGCAAGACCGTCTATCCCGAGTCCCCGGAGTTCTGGGCTCCGAAAGCCAAGGACCTTCTCGCGGCCGGAGTCTCCATCGTGGGCGGGTGCTGCGGAACCACGCCGGAGCACATCCGCGCGATACGGGACTCGGTGTCGCGCTTTCGTGCTTAAGCAGGTTCCGTAAAGTCCCATATTGTTTCTAGGTCATCTTGCCTATACTCTGTCCCGGGGAGGTGACCCATGACATCCAAGTTCTTCTGCCGTCTGGCCGCGGCGATCGCCATGATCGCCGCGTTCGCTTTTCCGGGGAGCACCGAGGGCCCGGGACCGGACTTCGACAGGACGGGAGTGGACGTGCCCAGGCTCGTGGAACAGGCGCGCGAGTCCTCCCAGCCGAAGCTCGATGGCGGCAAGGCCGAGGCCGGGAAGGCCTCAGTCCCCGAGGACTCCTTCGAGCGCCGCATCGTCGTCTTCAAGGAAGGGACCCCGTCCGGGCAGCGTGCGTCCCTGGTCCAGGGCGTCGGCGGGGTCGTGACCAAGGACCTGCGGCTCATCGACGCGCTGGGAGTGGTCGTCCCCAAGACCCGCCTGGAGGCGTTCGACGCGCGCCTCAGGGCGCTCCCGGAGGTCAAGCGCGTCGAGAGGGACTTCGTGCAGAACTGGCTCAGGGCCGAGGAGGACCCGCCTCCTTCCGAGGAGCAGCGCGAGCCCTGGGGCATAGGGCGGGTCAACGCCTCCAGCGCCTGGTACGTCACCCAGGGGGACGGGATCAGACTCGCCGTGATCGATACCGGCATCGACACGGGCCACAAAGACCTCGAGGTCGAGGGCGGGTTCAACTGCATCGAGCCGGGCAAGCCCTTCAAGGACGACCACGGGCACGGCACCCACGTGGCCGGCACCATCGCGGCCCAGGACAACGACATCGGCGTGGTGGGCGTGGCGCCGGGGGTCTCGCTCTACGGGGTGAAGGTCCTCGACCAGTTCGGCAGCGGGGACTTCGCGGACGTCATCGCCGGCATCCAGTGGGCCGTGGAGAACGGGATGGACATCGCGAACATGAGCCTGGGCGCCGGCTACGGCACGCAGGCGCTCGAGGACGCGGTGAAGAAGGCCGCCGCCGCAGGGCTGGCCATCATCGCCGCCGCGGGCAACTCCGGCGGGGACGTCGGCTACCCGGCCGCGTATCCCGAGGCCATCGCGGTCGCGGCCGCGGACAGCCAGGACAAGGTCGCGTGGTTCTCCAGCCGCGGCCCGGAGGTGGACTTCATCGCTCCGGGGGTGGACGTGGAATCCACCATGATGGGCGGGGGCTACGAGAAGAAGGACGGCACTTCCATGGCATCGCCGCACGTGGCGGGCTTGGCCGCTCTGGCAGCGGCCAGCCAGGGCCTGAGCGGGCCCGAGGAGATCCGCGCGGCCCTGCGCGAGGCCGCGGTCAAGCTCCCGAATGTCCCGGCCGAGGAGCAGGGCGAGGGCGTGATCGACGCCGGTCTGCTGGTGGGGTGCAGGAGCTAGGGGGTAGATGATGAACAGGAGCGTCCTTCTGCTTTCCGCTGTGCTCTGCATCCCTTGTTCCGCGGCACCGCCGGTCGCGGACGACCGTCTCGTGATCGTGGTGCGGGCCGAGAAGAGGGAGGAAAGAGACCGCATCGTGAAGTGCGGCGTGGCCATCGAGTCCGTGGAGGACGGCCGGGTCGTCGCCATCGTCCGGCCCGCGGCCGTCGCCTGCATCGAGAAGGCGGGCTTGATCATCGAGAGCCGCAAGCCCCTGGGCTCCCTCGACACGCGCGACTTCCCCGAGTGGGACGCGGCCTACCACAACGTGAAGGAGACCGACGAGGAGCTCCATAAGCTCGCGGCCGCCGGAGAGGGCATGGCCTCTCTCTCGGGCTTCGGCAAGAGCCTCCAGGGCCGGTCGCTCACGGTCATGCGGCTGAACACCACGCCGGAGGACGAGTGCAAGCCGGGCGTCCTTTTCATGGCCAACCACCACGCCCGGGAGCATTTGACCACCGAGGTGACGCTCGGCATCGCGCGGCAGCTGCTCGCGGAGCGCGCCAAGCCCGGGACGGCGGAGCTCCTGGATTCCCGGGACATCTACTTCATGCCCATCGTGAATCCGGACGGCAAGGAGTTCGACTACAACACCGGGAGATACGAGTGGCACCGCAAGAACATGCGGGACAACGGGGACGGGAGCGTGGGCGTGGACCTCAACAGGAACTACCCCGTCGGCTGGGGCGGGGAGGGCTCCTCAGGGGAGCCGGACTCGGACATCTACCGGGGCAAGAAGCCCTTCTCCGAGCCGGAGACGAAGGCCGTGGCGGACTTCCTGCGCTCCCACCCGAACATCAGCATCGTGATCAGCTACCACAGCTACGGGAGGAAGGTCATGTACCCGTGGAGCCACACGACGCAGCCCATGCCCGAGCCCGAGGCGTTGTCCGCGTTCAAGGCCATGGCCGATAAGATGGGACAGATGACGGAGTACACGCCCATGCAGTCCTCGGAGCTCTACGTCTCCGGCGGGGACACCTGCGACTGGGCATGGGACGAGCTCGGCATGTTCTGCTTCACCATCGAGCTGCCCCCCAAGTCCTTCTTCGACGGCGGCTTCTACCCGGGCCCGGAGCACATCGCCCCGACCACCGAGGCCAACGCGAAGGTCGCGAAGTACCTGCTCGAGATCGCGGACGACCCCTATCAGGCCGGGGGAAAGGCGGGGGCCGGGCGCCGCTCGGCCGCGCTCTCGGCCAAGTGCGGCAAGGGCCGGCCCGGAGCGGCGCTCCAGGACGCCAGGGCTGCGGTCGAGAAGCTGCGGGAGCCCTCCTTCGACGGGGAGGCGCTGCGATGACCGCGGCGCTCCTCCTGGCCGCGGCCGCGCTCTCCGCGGCCGGCGCTGTTCCGCTTCCGGCCGTCCCTGGAGCCTATGAGGCTCCAGGGACGCAGGACGGGAAGGTCATCTACGGAGAGGACGGCCGTCTGGACATCCATCAGGCCGGCGAGAAGCTGCGCAAGCTGGCGGAGTCCACGGTGGCCTTGTTCTACGATTACCACGTCCGCATCGACGAACAGGGCAAGACGGCGGACCTGACCACCGCTTCCTTCGGGGAGGAGTACACCCTCTGCCCGGGCGAGCCTTTCCGCGAACAGCGCACCGGCGCCTACTGCTCCGGCTCGCTGGTGGCCCCGGACATCGTGATGACGGCCGGGCACTGCATCGGAGGCCCGACCGCGTGCGAGGGGACCAAGTTCGTGTTCGGCTTCGGCATACGCGAGGCGGGCGGACAGACCCCCCAGAGCGTGCCCGCCGCAGACGTGTACGGCTGCGGCGGCTACATCGGGGGCGCGCAGGTGAGCGACGGGCCGGACTGGGCCCTGGTCCGCCTGGACCGTCCCGTGGCGGACCGCGCGCCGCTCAGGGTCAGCCGCGACGGCATGCCTGCCAAGGGCGCGCCGCTCTTCGTCATCGGGCATCCGGTCGGCCTGCCCACCAAGGTGGCGGGCGGCGCGTCCGTGCGCGAGTCCGGCAAGAACGGCTTCTTCACGGCCAACCTGGACACCTACGGCGGCAACTCGGGCAGCGCGGTGTTCAACGCGGTCACGGGCGAGATCGAGGGCGTCCTGGTCCGCGGGGAGACGGACTGGGAGTGGGAGAACGGCTGCCGCAGGTCCAACCGCGTGCCGGACGACGGCGGCCGCGGGGAGGACGTCACCGACGTCGGCATCCCCGGCAAGCTCATCCCGGACCAGGGGCCGGCGGCCTCGTTCAGACGGGAGCCCGGCCCGGCCTTCTCCGAGCTTCTAGAACTCCTTTAGCTTGGGCAGGACGGTCAGCTTGGCGGCCGTCTTCTCGATCACTTCCTCGACGGTCGTGTCCTCGGCGATCTCCTCGAGGAGCAGACCGCTGTGCGTCACGCGGATGAAGGCCAGGTCCGTGACGACGATGTCCACCTCTTCGCGCGCGGTGAGAGGCAGGGCGCAGCGCTTGACGATCTTAGGCTGGCCGAACTTGTTCACGTGCTCCATGGCCACGATGACCTTCTTCGCTCCCGTGACCAGGTCCATGGCCCCGCCCATGCCGGCCACCATCTTGCCCGGGATGAGGTAGTTGGCCAGGTTGCCGTCCTCGTCCACCTCCAGGCCTCCGAGCACGGTGACGTCCAGGTGTCCTCCCCGGATGACGGAAAAAGAGAGCGCCGAGTCGAAGCAGCAGCCGCCCGGCACGAGGGTGACCGGCGAGCCGCCCGCGTTGACCAGGTCCTTGTCCGCCTTGGACTTCGGCGGCTCCGGGCCTAGACCGATGAAGCCGTTCTCGGATTGGAGCAGGATGCCCTTGCCCTGCGGCAGGTAGTTCGCGACCAGGGTCGGCAGGCCGATGCCCAGGTTGACGAGAGAACCCTCCGGCAGTTCCCGGGCCACGCGCATGGCGATGCGCTCGCGCTTGCCCTGCTTCTCGTCGCTCAGAGGGGGTCCGCTCATCGGCGCCTCGCAAAGGCGATGGAGTCCACGAACACGCCGGGCAGATGCACGTGGTCGGGGTCGAGCTCTCCGACCTCCACGAGCTTCTCGGTCTCCAGGATGGTGTGCTGGGCCGCCATGGCCATGACCAAGTTGAAGTTCTTGGCGGATTTGGCCATGAAGGCGTTGCCGAGCTTGTCGCAGGCCGAGGATTTTACGAAGGCGAAGTCCGCGTGCAGCGGGGTTTCCAGGAGGTACTTGCGGCCGTCCACGTCGATCTTGCGCTTGCCCGTCTCCGCGTCCGTCCCGAGGCCCGTGGGCGTGAGCACCCCGCCCAGGCCTGCCCCCCCGCAGCGGATGCGCTCGGCCAGAGACCCCTGCGGCACGAGTTCGACCTCCATCTCTCCGGAGTTCATCTTCTGCCCGGCCACGTGGTTGGTGCCCATGTGCGAACCGATGAACTTGCGCACGCGGCCCGCCACGATGAGCTTGCCCACGCCCCTCTCCGGGAAGCCGGCGTCGTTGCAGATGACGGTGAGGCCCTTCGTCCCTCTGCGGATGAGCGCGTCGATGAGGGATAGGGACTGGCCGCAGCACATGAACCCGCTCACCATGATGGAGGCCCCGTCGTGGATGTGGTGGACCGCCTCTTCGGGGGTCTGTACCTTCTTCATGGACGGGGAGATTATAACAAAACCGGCCTGCGGTCCTTGAAGAAGGGGAAGCGCGCTCGGGTCTTCTCGACGAGCGCCTTCTCCACCGCCGCCTCGGACACGAAGACCCCCTCGGCCGTGCCGCAGTCGAGCACGGTCTTTCCCAGGGGGTCGAAGATGGCGGAGTTCCCGCTGTACTCCAGCGTCGGGTCCTTGCCGGTCCGGTTCACCCCGACCACGTAGCACTGGTTCTCGATGGCGCGGGCTTTGAGCAGAGTGGTCCAGTGCTCGGATCTGCGCGCGGGCCAGGCGGCGATGTCCACGAAGAGCTCGGTCCTCTCGGCCCGGTCCCAGAAGATGTGCGGGAAGCGGAGGTCGAAGCAGACGGCGGGAGTCACGGCCATGCCTTCGATGGGGAAGGTGGTCTGCTCCGTCCCCCGCTTGTAGCGCTTGTCCTCGCCCGCGAAGGAGTAGAGGTTGATCTTGGAATACTCGGACGCGCGCGCGCCCGAACGGTCGAAAGTGATGAGCTTGTTGAAGCCGTCCTCGACGCCGCCGAAGGAGACCCAGGCCTTGCGCTCCTTGGCCATGCGTGAGAAGAACTCGATGTCCTCGGGCCGGGTCGTCGTCTTCGAGGTGTCCATCGAGAACCCGCTCAGGGTCATCTCCGGGAAGACGATCCAGTCCCATCCCGCCGGGGACTTCTCCACCAAGGCGCGGATCTTGTCCCGGTTGGCCCGGCAGTCCTCCCACACCGTGTCGAACTGGCAGAGCGCGATCTTCATGCCATCATTCTATCACAGTCGGACGCGGCGTCCCCTCAGTCGTGTCGTCGTCCGGCTCATTCTCCGCCGGGGTGCGGAAAAGTTATCCCCACTACTTCCGGAGCGGCAGAGCTGTCCGGGAAACCCAGGAATGGGTTTGCTGCTGCTGCTTCCAGTTGCCCCGGCCTCCGTTTCCGACATTTTAGTCCTTCTATTTCCAGCACTTTTCAC
>JBAZKS010000073.1:0-11804 GCA_041650695.1 Elusimicrobiota bacterium | reverse complement strand
CCAAAACGGTGCGGCCGTCCTTGATCACGGTCCTTACGATGAGGTCGCGCGCCTCGGTGTTCTCGTTGAGGGAAAGGACCTTGACCTTCCTGCCCCGCAACCTCGCCAGCTCGTAGATGAGCGCGTTCTTGCCCGTGCCAGCCTCGCCCACGAGCAAGGTGGAGTGGCCCAACAGCCGGTTCTTGAGCATGCGCTCGAGGTTGGCGACCGTGGCGGGAGTATGGGCGACGAAGGGCGATGGCTTCAGAGCCGCTTGCTTCCCGGCGGGGGCGAGCGCCGGCCGCAATCGCGCTTGGAGGAGGGGGCGAGGAGCCCGCGTCGGGGCTGAGACCGCCGCGGCTGGCGATGAGCCCAGCCCAGCGGCCTGGAGGAAGTTGCTCTCCATGGACGTCCGGGCGTGGCCGAGGCCCTCGGCTGCCGCAAGGGCGGCCGCGCGCGGGGCGTGCTCAAGGAGATTCTGCATCGCGAGGCGCTCAGGCGGCGTTTGCGGTTTTTCGTCCGCCCCGACTCCGGGAGCGGCCTTGGCCGGAGTCTTCAGCGGGCTCACCGTCGGCGCCGGGACGATCGCCGCGTGAGGGGGGAGGGGCGCTTGAGGCGCCTGCCGGACTTCGATGGCCGACGTCGGGAGCGCCTGCGCCCCGGCGAGAGGAGTCACACGGGTGTTCGAGGCAGAGGGGAGGGCGGAGGCGCCGCCCAGCCGGAGAGCCGTCGGCGAGATCCCCGTCCCGGAGGGGCCGAGGCCGACCGGCACGGCCAGCGCGGGGACGCTGCCCAGGGTCTGCGAGGCCTGGACTCCGGCGGCCTGCTGCTGGGCCAGCAGCTCGTAAGGCCCAAGGCCCGGAGCGAACAGGGTCATCAGTATGGAAAGCGATACGGCAGCGACCCGTTTGGTCATATTCAGACGTCGCAATAGCATGCGCGGGAAAGACGCACCGAACCAATGGCCAAGGTCCCTGGGATCTTTGAGGAAGACAGCCCATGAGCTGTCCCACGCCGCAGGACGGAGAAGGGATTATCCCGGGAGGCGCGCTACTCGAGCAGGATCTTGAAGCGCACCTGCATGCGGCCGAACGCGAGCACAGGGACAGGGTCCAAGAACACGCGGGCCAGGCGGACCACGAAGCTCCGCTCGAACGGAGTGAGGGGGGAATGTACGGTCCGGATCTCCATGGTCGGGTATAGGTCGTGCGCCGGCATCGTACGGGGGGACAGACGCGCGGGCAGGCCGCCCGACTCATAAGTCAAGGACACGCGCATCAAACGGCGGGAACCGGCATGGGCAGGGCCCGAGCACAGGGCCAGGGCGGCGATCAAGGCGGCGATGAGACGCGGAGCCACAGGAGCAAGCCTCTCTTCCTCTAATTACATAGCCGGATGACGTTTCGGGTTTGTTGCGGGATAAATTGCTACCATCCCTCCACCACAGGAGGCGCGATGTCAGAGGACAGATCCTTCATCGGGAAATTCACGGTGCTCAAGGGCGCGGTCCGCGAGCTCTGGGTCATCTTCGGCATGAAGATCCTCGCCATCGTGGCCTACGGGCTGGTAAACTCCACCCTCGTGCTGTGGCTCTCCAAGGACCTCGGCTACAGCGACGTGCGCGCCGGGTTCGTGGTGGCCACGTGGTCCACGTTCATGACCGCGTTCACGGTCATGGTGGGCTCGCTGGTGGACGCCATCGGCCTGCGCAAAGCCTTCCTCATCGGCTTCGGGGCCTGCATCCTGGCCCGAGGCGTCATGACCTTCTTCCTCGCCCCCTGGATGGTCATGCCCCTGGGGCTCCTGCCCCTGGCCCTGGGAGAAGCGCTCATGACCCCGGTCATGGTGGCCGCTGTCAAGCAGTACGCGACCACGGACCAGCGCTCCATCTCCTTCTCGCTCTTCTACGCCATGATGAACGTGGGCTTCGCCATCTCAGGCTGGACTTTCGACCGGATCCGCCGCACCCTGGGAGAGTACGGCCACTTCGTGGTCCCGGTGCTCGGCGCGGACCTGAGCACGTACCGGACCCTCATCCTCTGCGGCTTCCTGTTCACCATCCCGAACCTCATCCTCGTCTACTTCTGCCTGCGCGGCAACGTGGAGGTCACGGACGAAGGCGTCAAGCTCAAGGAGGAGAAGCCCAAGTACCCGGGGGTCGACTTCCTGACCGCCACGTACTACGCGTTCCGAGACGCCCTGGTGAGCTGGGGCAAGATCTTCGGGAACCTGTGGACGCAGCCCGCGTTCTACCGGTTCTTGATATTCCTCACCATCGTCGTCGGCGTGCGGCTCATCTTCTACCACTTCCACTACACCTATCCGAAGTACGGCATCCGGGAGCTCGGCGAGGGAGCGCCCATCGGCCGTCTCTTCGGAGTGCTCAACCCGGTGCTCATCGTGATCCTGGCCCCCGTGGTCGGAGCCCTGACCCAGAAGTTCTCAGCCTACAAGACCGTAATCATCGGTTCCTTCGTCGCCGCCTGCTCGGTCTTTTTCATGGCCATGCCTCCGGCATGGTTCCAGGGTCTGGCGGACGGCTGGCTCGGGGACATGATCGCTCACAAGTGGCTGGACGTGGACCCCGCGGTGGCGGTGAACCCCCTCTACGTCTCCATCTTCATCGCGGTGGTGCTCCTCTCCGTTGGAGAGGCGTTCTACTCGCCACGGCTGTATGAATACCCGGCAGCCATCGCTCCCAAGGGGCAGGAAGCCTCGTACATGGCCCTCTCGCTCTTGCCCTACTTCATCGCCAAGTTCTTCGTGGGAAGCATCTCAGGCTTCCTCCTGGCCAGGTACTGTCCTGAGACCGGGCCGAGGAACTCGCAGATGATCTGGCTCATCGTAGGGCTCATGGCCTTGGCCACGCCGGTGGGGCTCCTCGTGCTCAAGCCCTTCATCCAGGTCCACGAGGCGGGAAGAAAGGCGGACTAGCCCTAAACAACGACACCGCCACCCAGTTGCGCCGTCCCCTCTGAGGGGACGGCGCCCGGCACAACAACGGCGATTACTTTTTCCCTAGGAAGAACAGCCCAGCATAAACGGCACTGACCCGAAGTCCAGTTCCCAGCCATGCTGTTGAGCTGTAATGTCGTGGTTGGGAAGCTCGAACTTGCCCCGGGGCAAGTTCGAGCACGAGAGGGGCGGCTTACGCCTTTGTCCGCGCCCTCTGCTCCCTGCTCAGGATGAGCCACGGAGCCGCGAGGCGGTAGAGACCCATGGCCGCGGTCGCGGCCAGGCACAGGGTCAAGGACACCGACAGCGGCATCCCCTTCAGCACGAAGCCGAACAGGCTCGTCCCCAGCACGGCCGCCAGGATGTTCAGCACCGCGCGCACGGCCACCACGCTGTTCACGTCGTCCGCGGAGAAGCCGCCCAGAGTCTTCTGCGTCAGACCCGCGATGAGGAGGTTGGAGAACCCGATGGACAGGGTCTGCATCACGACCAGGGGCAGGGCCCATAGGATGGACGGCGCCTGGAGCATGAGCCAGAAGAACGGGGCCTCCAAGAGCGCGATGAGGCCGAAGGGGAGCAGGAGCGACTCCTCGGTCTTGAACCCGAAGCGCGAAAGGAGCTTGCGCAAAGGCCCGGAGAGGGCCGAGGCGGCGATGGAGCCGACGCTCGTGGTCGCCATCATGAGGCCGAATTTGCCGATGGAGGATGAGAACCAGGCGGTGCCCGCAAGGCTCTCCGCAAACTCCGGCAGTATGGCATAGAACATCGGGTCATAGAAGAGATAGGCCAGCAGGGTGAGCCCCAGCATCGCGCGGAGGAACTTGTTGCCGAGGATGAGCTTGAGGCCCGATCTCAAGGACGCCCGGACAGACACCGCCGCCCCTTGCGGCCCCCGGACCGCCGCGGTGTGGCGCATCCTCATGGCGGCCAAGAACAGCCCGGCCAGGCCCATCCCCGCCGCGTAGACGAGGTAGAGTACGGGCCCGGCCGCGGACCCGATCCGCGCGAACTGCCCGGCCAACACCGGCCCAAGCACGGCCATGACCGAAGATATCCCCGTGAGGATGGAGTTCGCCCGCATGCGCTCGGCCGGCTGGACCGATGGATCCCCCATGAGCCGGGCTGTCGTGGCCGCGTCCATGGTGGCGTAGATGGCCTGGAAGAAGGACTGCACCGCCAGCAGTCCGAAGAGCATCCAGAGGGCCGCGGCCCCGCCCACCAGGCCCGTGGAGTAGAAGAGCAGAGGGATGCATCCGAGCACGGCCGCCCGCAGAAAGGCCGCGCGCGTGAGCCAGCGCTTGGGGCCGTGGCCGTCGTCTTTGACGATGAGGGGGAGGCCCACGTAGGAGAAGACCTGGGCCACGCGATGGGCCATGCGCGCCAGATTCCTGTTCTCGCGGATGAGGGCCTGCACCGCGGCCGCGTCGTCGAGCCTTGGGTCGCGGGCGTCCTGCAGGGCCCCGCGCGTGAACGCGGACACGAGGTACGGCAGGCCGATAGTGGCCATCTGGTAGCCGAGGGTGTAGACGGCGTAGGCGGCCGTGTAGAGCCAGAAGGAACGGTTGCGCTCCGGGTCCCGGAACACCTTGCCGAGGGGGACCTTCTCCTCGGCGGCCTCCCCGGACATGGCCGGGCTCAGGCGCAGCGTCTCGTGCCCGGCGGGCTGGATATCGTCGAAGGCGAGGGCGGCCGCCACGGGCCGGACCGGCTCGCCGATGAGGGTGCGGAACTGCGTGTCCGCGGCTCCGTGAGCGTCCGGCGCGGCCATGTCCGGAAGGTCTCGGACCGTCTCCTGCACGGCCGCGGAAAGAGGCTGGACGCGCTCCTTCAGGAAGGTCTTGGCTGCGGGCCTCTCCCGCCGGGCGGCGACGCCTGTCGCTGCTGCACGGGGCGCTGCCTCCACGAGCGTGACCTGAGTCACAACCGGGGCTGAGACCGTCAGGGCACGCACTCCAGGCAGGCTGGTCCCGAGCGTGTTCGACAACACGGGAAGGGAGAGGGAGGTAAGGCCCCGGAGCTGCACCGGGGCCACGAGCCCCGCTCCGGCCGCGTTGGAGAGCACCGGCGCGCTCTGCACGGGAGCCTGCAGCACCTGGCCGAGCGCGGGCTCGACCGCGATGCACAGAGAAAGGGCCGCGGCAAGGGACCGCATGACACTATTAAAATGCAACTACGCCCGGACGGCAAAGGTCCAAAGGAGGATGAAGGGTCGGGTAATGGACCTACGCGGGGGTGGGACCTCCTCAGGTGTCGAGGTAGCTCTTCACCCGGCTGGCGATATCCGTCTTCATGGCCCGCAGCGTGGATATGAAGTACTTGCCCGGGCAATCGGTAGCCATGAAGTCTCCGTGGCCGTACAGGCTGGTCGCGGGATTGATGCTGTAGCGCAGAGCCAGGAACACGACCAGCCTCTTGAGGCTCTCGACCTGGGCGGAGGTGGGCTTGCCTTCGTCGAAATTACCCAGCATCGAGATGCCGATGTTCCCGCTATTGTGGTCCTCGGTGTGAGCGCCCACCTGGCCCAGGCGCCGGCCCTCCACCACCCGTCCCTGTCCGTCGATGAGGAAGTGATACCCGATGTCCGCCCAGCCGTTGCCGCCCTGATGAGCGGATTGTATGCCGCGCACCTCGCTGATGGTCTGCCCGCGGCTCAGAGTCTGCGTCCCTGCCGTGTGGTGGATGGTGATGAGCCTCGGCGCGCCGTCAACAGCGGCGCCGTGCGACGCGGCCGCGCCCCAGTCGCCGCGGCTGAGCACAGGGAAGAGAAGGGAGGGGAAGAACTTGCGCTGGAAAGCCTGGAACGCGGCCAGGAAGGGCGAGCCGGCTCCGCCCGTCTCCTCGCTCGACTCGGACGCCAGGGGAGCCGGGACAGCCCCTCCCACCTTCCCGCGCCACGGGGGAGTGAAGGGCAGGCCAGGGTCGTCCGTCCACGAGCTGTTTCCGGAGGCTGAGACCGGGACGGGGCTCAATCCGAGCCCCGAGAGGAGCCCGCTCCCGTCGAACCAGGACCTGAAATCCGCGCCCTTGATGGCCCGCATCACCTTGTCCGCGAGGCCGTCGTCCGACAGGAGGTCCGCGGCCCCTTGGCCGAAGGCCGCGGCCACGACCTTGTCATTGTGCGTGACGATCAGGCTGAGCCCTGTCCCGTCCTTGGATAGATCCGTGAGGTCCAGGAGATAGCGCCTTCCGTCCGTGGTTTCGACTCCGATCCACTTCTTGA
Source organism: Elusimicrobiota bacterium (assembly GCA_041650695.1). Taxonomy (GTDB): domain Bacteria; phylum Elusimicrobiota; class Elusimicrobia; order UBA1565; family UBA1565; genus JBAZKS01. Next base: position 5,650 of record JBAZKS010000073.1, on the reverse strand, counting down.
GATATCCTTCCGGGGCTTCGGGGTCGTTGCAGTACACCGCTTCCTTGGGGAGAAAGCCCTGGCTCCGCACGGAGAGGAGCATGCCGTATCCGAGGTGCTCCGGGGCGAAGCCGGAAGCCTCCAGCTCCCCGAGCAGGCTCTTGGCCTTGTCCTGGTCCAGACCGCTCACCCGCTTAAGGGCCTCCTGCATCTCCTCCTCGTGGATGGCGGTCCTGCAGAGGTCGTGCACCCTGCCCTTGTCCGGGAGGCCGGCGGGCCGGACGCGGCCCGCGAGCTCCTCAGTGGCGCCGTTCATCCGCTTGGAGAGGTCCTCAAGGCCGGAAGGCAGGCTGATGGACGCCCACGAGGAGCCTGGAAGCAGCAGAGCCAGGAGGAGGGGGCTCATACCAGAGTTTGGCTCGGAAGGCCCAGCCTCGCCTGGGCTGAAGGAACGCCTGCGGATTAGGGCGAAAGGCCTAGCAGGGTGTGCTGACAAAGCCTTAAAAACGCAGCGGGTCCCCTGGGGTTAAGGCCGCATCGGACCCCCAGGGGCCTGGCGACAAGTCGTGCTCCATATCGCCAGGCCTGTCGTCCGTCGGTGTACCGACGAGGAATTCCATGATTTCGGGACCTGACTGTGGTCGCCCATAGTCGCACGAAAAGTTATCCCCATTACTTCCGCTCCGAAAGTCCTGTGGATAATCCCCGGCTCGATGTCGTTCGGCTGTTAGGAAACTTCGCCCTTTCGCGATAGCGAAAGGACGAAGTCGCAAGCCCGAGCGCCGAGCGATATCGGAAGGCCCGGTGCGGTACGGCACCGTGTCCCTCCGAAAGACGTTGGACACGTGTGCCGGGCCATGGGAGGCGCCGTTCAGGAGGGGTTTATCAGCACCCTCTGGAAGGGACGCCTCAGGAACGGGCCACGGCGAGGGCGAGACTCCGCCTCTTCATGCGGATATCTTACAATACCCTTCCCATGGCCCTGGAGTACGACCTCTTCCTCGCCCTGCGCTACAAGAACGAGCGCCTCCTGGAGCCCCTGCTGGAGCTCCCCGGCTTCCGCGGCTCCGGCGGACAGGGGCAGGGGCCGGGGCTCTTCTTCGGGGTCTACAACGTCTCGCCGGACCGCAGGGAGCTCCTCCTCGACGATTACGGCATCGACTCCCGGATCGACGTCGGCTTCCGCGTGGACCTCTCGGCCTACGACGACGAGCGGGGCTACCTGGGCAACCGGACCGTCATCACCGCCGCCCTGGCGGTGCTCAAGGCCGTGCCCTGCAACGCCATCCTCCTCTACAACGGGGAGTCGCCCCTGATGCTCCGGAGGGAGGGGAAGCTATGGCTCAACCGGGCGAGCGGCTGGTGGACTTCGAAGGAGCGCCTGGACCTGGTGGACCTGCCGTACGCGATGAAGGACCTACCGTCCCTGTAGGATGCGGCTCACCTCGGCCAAAAGCTTCGTGTGCTGCAGGGGCTTGACCAAATAGGCTTTCACGTTCGGCTCGTGCTGCATCTCGCGGATCGCGGCCGGAGGCATCCTCTTCGCGGTGAGGATGATCACCGGGATGCGGACCGTGTCGCCCTGCTGGAGCGTCCGCAGGAACTCGAAGCCGCCGAGGTCCGGCATGCCCAGGTCGGTCACGATGACGTCCGGGGGGTCCTCCTGGACCCGCTTCAGGCCGGACACGCCGCCGTCGGCCTCGCTGACCTCGTAGCCCGCGTCCTTGAACACCATGACCAGCAGGTCGCGCATGGACGCGTCGTCTTCCACCACCAGGACCTTCTTCATGTTTATACGTCCACCTCTTCCTCGTGCCCATGCCCGATGGCGCGCTTGAGCGGCTTGAGCAGCAGGGCCATGGCCACGCCCGCTCCGCAGGCGAAGGCCGTGAGCATGAGGAAGAAGCTCTCGTGGGGCATCTTCGACCAGAGCCTCCCGATCTGCCCGCACAGGAGGTTGCCGAAGAAGCTCGACAGGAACCACATGCCCATGAGCATGGACACCATGCGCGGGGGAGCGAGCTTGGTGACCAGCGAGAGCCCGACCGGGGAAAGGTAGAGCTCTCCGACCGTGAGGATGATGGTGGTCGCCGTCAGCGGGATCAGGCTCGCCTTGCCGCCCGCAGCGACTTCCCGCGCCGAGGGGATGAGGATGAGGAAGGAGAGCCCGAGCAGGATGCAGCCGATGGACATCTTGGCTATGCTCGAGGGCTCCTTGCCCCGCTTGGCCTGCCACGACCAGAAGCCCGTGACCAGCGGGGTGAACGCGCAGATGATGATGGGATTGAAGGACTGGAACCACGAGGCCGGCATCTGCCACCCGAAGATGAACCGGTCCGTGTTTTCGTCCACCCAGAGCGCGAGGGTGTTGCCCTGCTGCTCGTAGGTCATCCAGAAGACGATGTTCAGCACGCACAGCACGACCAGCGCGTATATCTTCTTCCACTCCTCGGGGGTCAAAGGCTCGCACTGGGCCTCGGCCTTGGCCGCCTGCTGCTTCATGACATTGTCCGGAGCCAGGTGCCTCTGGCCCCAGAGGTAGACGGCCAGGCCGAGCAGCATGCCGACGCCCGCGGCGCAGAAGCCCCACTTGTACCCGACCTTCTCGCCCAGGGTGCCGCAGACCAGAGGGGAGAACAGGGCGCCGAGGTTGATGCCCACGTAGAAGATGCTGAAGGCCCGGTCGCGGCGATGGTCGCCCGCGGGATAGAGGTTGCCGACCTGCGTGGAGATGTTCGGCTTGAAGCAGCCGTTGCCCAGGATGAGCATGATGAGGCCCGGGAAGAAGAGGCCCTGCACCATGAGCATGAACTCGCCGATGGCCATCAAGATCGCCCCGACGATGACCGTCTTGCGTTGGCCGAGCCATTTGTCCGCGAGCATGCCGCCGAAGAAAGGCGCGAAATAGACGAAGCCGGTGTAATAGCCGTAGATTGACGACGCCTTATCCTGGCTGAACATGAGCTGCTTCATCATGTAGTACACCAGGATCGAACGCATCCCGTAGTAGGAGAGCCGCTCCCACATCTCGGTCGTGAATAGGATGTAGAGGCCGGTCGGGTGCTTGTCCGGAGGCAGATTCTCAGCGGGTGTCGTCATTGTGCGCTCCTCGTGCGACCCATCTTAGCATCTCACCGCCCCGCGCGCCACTTCCCGGCTGGGTCATCCGCCGCCGAAGTACGCGTCATAGACCCGCCGCAGGACGTCGGAGTCCGAGTTCCGGTACGCCAGCTTGAACATGTCCGCCCAGCCCTTGCGGGCGTAGGACGCGACGTCCTCGGGCCTGATGAAAGGGACATCCGCGAGCTCCTTCCGGGTCGTCGCTGGGCAGAAGCACTGCCGCTGTTCGAAGCGGACCCGATCCTGGAGCGCGTAGGAGAGGTAGTGCCAGGCGCTGAACACGCACTCGGCCCGGCAAGTATGGTTGGCCAAGAGCTTGACCTTGAAGCCCGGAAAGCGCCTCTTGAGCCTCTTGACCGCTTCCAGGGCCTGGGCGTCCCGGTTGAGCCTCGTGGCCAGACACACGCTCGTCGCGCCAAGGCGCAGCGCCGCCTCAACCTTCTCGACGGAGTCCAGAGCCATGATGACCGAGGCCTGCAGCTCTTTCTTGGGGAAAGCCTTCCTGAACGCTGGCAAAGCGAATGGGTCGGCCACGGTCACGGCATCCACGCACGGGAGAGAACGGATCAGACGGAACACGGAAGGGAGCCGCTCGAACGCCAGGGTGAAGCTGTTGCACAGCAGGTTGGTCCGCACTTTCGAGCGCCTGCACAAGGACAGGAGCTTGAGCAGGACTCCGCGCTCGACCACCTTGCGGGCGTGAGCCGAGCTCGCATCGCCCCGGCCGGGCCCCGCGAAATAGACCTCCGCCACCTTGCCGGTGGAAAGCGCGTCCTCGACGAGACCCAGGTCGCCGTTGAAAGGGATGGAGAACAGGACCAATCGTCGGGAGTATATCAATTTCGCCTGCCGCAATATGCCATAATTTCCCATCCGGAGGGCCCATGCTTGAGAAATGCAAGGCATTCCTGCGCAATTTCACCGTCCTGAAGTCGTCCGTGCGCGAGCTCTGGGTCATCTACGGCCTTAAGATCATCTACATCATCGCCTACGGTCTGGTGAACGGGACCCTGGTCCTATGGCTGTCCTCGGACCTCGGGTATGGAGACAAGAGCGCCGGCTTCATGGTCGCGGCCTGGTCCACGTGTCTGACCCTCATCACCGTCCTCGTGGGCTCCTTGGTGGACGCGGTCGGCCTGCGCCGGTCGCTCCTGCTGGGATTCTGGATCTGCCTCTGGTCCACGGGCGCCATGGCCCTATGCGGGTCCAGGATGAGCGCCCTGCTCCTGGGGCTCTTCCCCCTGGCGGTGGGCTACGCCCTCATGCTCCCCGTCATGGTGGCCGCCGTCAAGAAGTACTCCAACTCCTCGCAGCGGTCCTTGGCCTTCTCGCTCTTCTACGCGTTCATGAACGTGGGCTTCGCCGTCGCGGGCTGGCTCTTCGACTACATCCGCCTGCGCCTGGGAGAATACGGCCAGGTCGCCCTGCCCCTGGGATTCACCCTGAGCACCTACCGCGTCATGTTCTTCTGGGCCACGGTGGCCAGCGTCCCGGGCATCCTTTTGCTCTACTTCTTCCTGCGGGAAGGAGTGGAGGTCACGGAGCAGGGGGTGAAGATCACTCCGCTCAAGACCAAGTACGAAGGAGAGGGCTTCTTCTCGTCGCTGCTCCTATCCTGCAAGGACACGGGGCGCGACTGGGTGCGCATCTTCGTGAGCCTTTGGAAGCAGCCGGCCTTCTACCGCTTCCTGATCTTCCTGACCCTGGTGGTGGGGGTGCGCCTCATCTTCTACCACATGAACTACACGTTCCCGAAATACGGCATCCGCGAGCTGGGGGAAGGGGCTCCCATCGGCAGGCTCTTCGGCGTGCTCAACCCCGTGCTCATCGTGTTCCTCGTGCCCCTGGCCGGAGCCCTGACGCAGAAGGTCTCGGCCTACAAGGTCGTCATCTGGGGCAGCTTCGTCTCCGGGATCTCCATGCTCTTCATGGCCATGCCTCCGGCGTGGTTCGCCGGCCTGGCGAACGGCTGGTTCGGGGACCTCGTCGCGCACCGATGGCTGGGCGTGGACCCGGCTGTCCCGGTCAATCCCCTGTACGTGTCCATCACCCTGGGGGTCATCCTCCTGTCTTTCGGCGAGGCGCTATGGTCGCCGAGGCTCTATGAGTACCCGGCCGCCATCGCTCCCAAGGGGCAGGAAGCCTCGTACATGTCTTTGTCCCTGCTCCCCTACTTCATCGCCAAGTTCTTCGTGGGCGCCATCTCCGGCTTCCTGCTGGAACGCTACTGCCCGGCCGTGGGCCCGCGGAACTCGGAGTTCATGTGGCTGCTCATCGCCTTGATGGCGCTCGCCACGCCGGTCGGGCTCTTCGTGCTCAGGCCCTACATCCAGGTCAAGGAGCAGGGCCGGGAGGACGAGGTGGCGGAGAAGATGTCCCAGGCCGAGGAAGCGGTCCAGGAAGAAGAGCTGCTGAAGGGCGAGGGCAGGGTGCTGATAAACCCCTCCTGAACGGCGCCTCCTGCGCGCTCGGGCTTGCGGCTTCGTCCTTTCGCTATCGCGAAAGGACGAAGCTCTCTTCGACATCATCTCGGGCAAGAGATTATCCACAG
>JBAZKS010000072.1:0-12053 GCA_041650695.1 Elusimicrobiota bacterium | reverse complement strand
AACGAGAGGTTCTGGAATGAATATCCTCTGCCGTACTGTTCTGACAAACGCTTCGACAGGTTCACCAAAATCCGTCTCCCATATCCCGCGCGCCTCATCCCATGCTGTTCTTCCTCGATGATCTCCCGGCCGATGAGCCAGTTGGCTACCACCTGGGCCGTGTTGACCGACTTGGCGGCAGTAGACCGGGCGGACTCGATGATCCCGCGGACCCGGCTGAAGAGCTCCGTCATTCTGTCAGGTGACATGGCCTTACTACTATAAGCACGCAGAAGGCGCCAGAAAGTTCCCTCTATTTCCGCGGGCCGAAGGCCCGCAGAGTCCCGAGGCCTCCTTAGGCCTCGGGGCGGGAACTCATGACTCATGCATACCCGGCACCCTTCAGGGGTGGTCAGGTAGCGCTGAAGTCGGCTATTGGGCGTATCGGGGATCGTCATCTCCAGCCAGCCGGCGCGCAGCAAGGGCTCCAGGTAGGCCTTCCGGAAGTGCTCTCGGTTGTTCAATCCTGCCACGCGTTGAAGTGCTGCCCGGGGCATGCCCTGTTTGGCCCCTCGAAGAATGGCCGCGACTTGCATGGTGACTTGCATGGCCACTTGCGTGGTGACTTGCACGGTAGTCCCGACCGGCACCCTGAACCGCACGACGGTGGCGCCTGATGTCTCGGAAAATTCGGGCGGAGGTATGCCGTGCCGCCTGCATTGTTCGATGACGCGATTGGTGCCGCGGCCCCGTAATCAGGATGGCGGGATATTGGCGGGCCAGCGCTGCGGCTACAGACTCAATAGTTCTGGTAAACATTGGTGATTTCGTGCCTTTTGTAATCTGCAAATTCGATCTTCAGGATGCAGGCTCATGGACCCTCGCGCTTTAGCGCACACCGTGGCCACACTACAAGTACGAACAAGCCGCGAAAAAGTTCCCTCTATTTTCGCGGGCCGAAGGCCCGCACAGCCCAAGGCTGCCGTATGCCTTGGGCGGGGTCCGTCAGAGAAGTCGTTGTTTTTTCAGGCTGCGGGGCGGGAACTCATGCAGTCATGCATCTCCGGCACCGAGACTTCCCAATAGCCGCCCTTGTCCGGGCCGACGCGGCGAAGCAATTCCCAGGCCTTCAGGTTATGGATATGCCTCTGGACAGCCGACGGGTTTATCGCGAGGGATTCCGACAGCTTCTTTCTGGAGATGCCCGGAGCCCCTTGGATGGCCCTCAAGACCGCCTTCTGCGTCTCGGTAAGTTCCGACCACTTCTTCTGACCACCTACCTGACCACCTTTTCTGACCACTCCCCGGGCCCGCCCTTCATACTCCGGCACCGAGACTTCCCAATGGCCGCCCTTGTCCGGGCCGACGCGGCGAAGCAATCCCCAGGCCTTCAGGTTATGGATATGCCTCTGGACAGCCGACGGGTTTATCGCGAGGGATTCCGACAGCTTCTTTCTGGAGGTGCCCGGAGCCCCTTCGATGGCCCTCAAGACCGCCCTCTGCGTCTCGGCAAGTTCCGACCACTTCTTCTGACCACTTATCTGACCACTTTTGCTGACCACACCCCTCAAAGAGAACTCGGGCGACCGGTGGAACACGGTCCTGAAGAAACCGTCGACCTCGAAGTCAGGAGCTTTGAGGCCTGCTCTGGCCAGGGATTCCCTCATCCGCTGGATGCCGGTGCCGGCACGCTCGACCTTGTGAAGCCGCGCGAACAGGTCCGCGACCCGTTCGTTCCGCCTGATCGAGACGCCTTTTCCCAGGGCCTTCTGCGAGAGGCCCTTCGGCAGGCCTCCAGGATTGGTGATCTCTATGCGGTCGTCGAAGACGTCGACGCTGATCTGCGTCCCCGTGACGCCGTAGTCCCGGTGCATGAGCGCGTTGACGACGGCCTCGCGCAGCGCCTCCATCGGGATCTCGCAGATGTCCTCGCGATCGACCCCTTTGATCTCGCTCCGGACATTGAGGTGCTTCTCCAGGAAGAGGATGGCTTCCTCGAACTGCGTGAACAGGTCGCCGCGAACGTCGCGCCGGTCGTAGATGCGGCTTCTCGTCTTGCCCTTGAAGGCGATGAGTGTCATCCGCGCCTGGGGAAGAAAGTCGTGGACCTCCTTGGCGAAGAACAGGATGCCCGCATTCTTGACGAGATCCTCATCGGCGACCTTCAGGCTCCGCAGGAAATCCGCGTTCGAGGTCTTGCCGATATGGATGCCCGCCTCCCTGGTGAAAGCCAGCACCTTGGCCCTCGACAAGTCGCCGAAAGTGAAGCCTCTGGCCGTGCGCTCCTCGAACGGGAACCGATCGTTCTCCCGGAACATGATCCGGATCTCCTCATGGGTCATCTTCTGAGTGGTACCATCGAGGCGCCTGAAGTAGCCGGAGCCGCAGCCATAGGGCTTCTCGTCACCCTCGGGCACCTCGACCACGACCACTTCGCCGACCTGCGCCGCGGTCACCGAGAGAGCGGGCTTGCAGTTGCGGGTCAGGCTGTTGATGCGGGCCTTCAAGTCATTGGTCAACATCTCGCCGGCGACCGCTCCGTCGTCGCGCACTCCCAAGAGGATCGTCCCGCCCTTGGTGTTGGCGAACGCCACGACATCCTCGTCTATCCGGGAGGAATAGCCCGCCTTGAACTCGGTGGTGAGCCCTTCGCAGCCCCGGATGAGGAGCTCAACGTCCTTGGGGTCAAGCGTCATGTCCCGGCCTTCAGCCGGCCCGTGATCCTAGCCATACTACAAGTACGCACAAGCCGCCGGAAAGTTCCCTCTATTTTCGCGGGCCGAAGGCCCGCACAGCCCAAGGCTGCCGTATGCCTTGGGCGGGGTCCGTTAAAGAAGTCGTTGCTTTTTCAGGCTGCGGGGCGGGAACTCATGAACTCATGCATGACCGGCACCTTGACTTGCGGGGTACTTGCGGGGTACTTGCGGGGTACTTGCGGGGTACTTGCGGGGTCTCATGCTGAACCTCTGATCTGCTCAAGTCCGATGCCGGTGGTCAGGTAGCGCTGGAGTCGGCTGTTGGGCTTTTCCGGGATCGTCATCTCCAGCCACCCGGCGCGAAGCAGGGGGATAAGGTACTCCTTGCGGAAATGCTCGCGATCATCAAGCCCGGCGATCCGTTGGAGTTGAGCCCGGGTCATCGGCTGTCGAGCCGCCCGGAGGAGGGCGATGACCGGGGCGGTCGCAGCCCGGGTGGTCCTGCCTACGGTGACGCTGAACCTGACCACGGTCGCCCCTGCCGCCTCGAGGAACTTCGGGGGAGGGATGCCGTGCTGGCGGCATTGTTCGATGACGCGGTTGGTCCCCCGGCCCCATTTCTCTATGAGCCCCGCCCGATGGAACACCTCCGCGATGATGGGGTTGCGCTGGACCGATGGGTGCTCCTGCGACAGCAGTTCCGGCGTGATCCCCGCAGGGAGCGTCCCGGGGCTCCAGACCTCGACCCGGTCATCGAATACGGCCAGGGATACGGCTGCGCCAGCCATGGCGTAGTCCCGATGGATAAGGGCATTGACCAGGATCTCGCGCATGGCGTCAGGCGGGATGAGCGGCCGGTCGACCCGCTGGAGCCTGCCCGGCTCGATGCGGCCAGGAAGAGGGAAGTGGCGCTGGCAGAAGAGTTCCGCCTCGTCCAGGAGCTTGAACGCCGGGCCGCGGAGCTGTTTCTGATCGAGGAACTCGGTCTTGTCCAGGCCGCGGAAACGAGCCATGCGCAGCTCGCATTGGGGGTAGTACGGCAGGAAGTCTGTCCCGAACAGGACGACCGCGGCCTGCAGGATGTCGTTGCCTGTGGCGACCCTCAGACGGCGGAGGAACGACAAGGCGCCTCCATGCATGGGGCCGCTCAGCCTGCCGGCAGCCCGCGCGGAGTCTTGAACGCGGGATATCTCGCCCCGGTCCAGGTCGCGCACGGCCAGCCCCTCGGCGACCGCATTCTCCCACCGGTGCCTGGTCCGGACGCGCTCCAGGAGCATGCGCTCGTAGACCTTCTGCGGCATCCGCGGGGTCGTGCTGTGGATGCGCTCGTAGGGGATGCCCTGGAACACGTAGGGCGCCGTGTCCGGAGCGGCCGGGACGTGGAGCGCGATCGCCTCGAGAGTGTCCGATACCGGGATCCTCTCGATGGAGATCCGGGGATCCGGCGGCTCGAACCCGCGCAGGGACTGGGCCAGTTCACGCATGGTCTTATCCGAGACCTGCTGGCCGGATAGTCCCCCGTCGGGGCGGATGCCGAAGACGAGGGTGCCTCCGGACCCGTTCAGGAAAGCGCAGAGCGCGTGCATGCCCTCACGGAGTTCCGCGGTCGAGCGCTTGAACTCGAGGGTGAGGCCCTCTCCCGTTTTCACGAGAAGACGCAATTCGTCCGGGGTCATATATACAAGTACGCACAAGTCGGGGAAAAGTTCCCGTTATTTTTGCGGGCCGAAGGCCCGCACAGCCCAAGGCTGCCGTATGCCTTTGGCGGGGTCCGTTAAAGAAGTCATTGTTTTTTCAGCTTCTGGGACGTCAACTCATGAACTCATGCATCTCCGGCACCGGAGAGGACTGATTGCGCATGCGGCGCATCTGCTCGAATCTCCAGCAAAGCCCCTGATGGCCTCGTCCGAGGATCTTTGCCGCGACTTCGACGACCGTCTTGTGTTGGCGCCCGTCGATAGGGCGCAGCCCGCTCATAAACAGCATCGCCCTGCCGGCGCGAAGCATCCCGAGATAGGCGAAGGTGTAGACGGCTTCCTCGTCGATCTCGAGGTTGGCCTCAGCCGTCTCGATATCGCGCCTTGCGCGCGCGAGCAGCTTTCTGGCCTGGCCGGGGTCCCTGGGGTGCGCCTTCAGGAACCCTCCCTCGATGAGCCGCCGAATGAGCCCATTCGAAGGCATCAGGGCCTCCGATGAGGGAGATCCGGGGACGTTTGAGGACCTCCGTGATGAAGGGATCCCCGGCTTTCCCGCGCCTGCGCCACTCCGCCGGCGAGTAGCGGAGATAGTTGATCTCCCTGCCGAGGCGTGCCTCGAGCTCCCTCGCCACGCGCAGGAGGGGCTGTTCTTCGACATCGCCCAGGATCAGGACATCCACATCGCTCGCAGGGCCCGCCTCCCCCGCCGCGAACGAGCCGTAGATGCAGGCGGCCTCGACCTCTTTGACCCGCTCCAGCCTGCGGCGGATGAGCCCCTGCACGCCGACGGTCTTGGCCACGAGGCCCTCGAGCTCCGGGAATAGAGGATGACGGGAGTCCAGGCGATAGAGCTTGAGCTGCCCGAGGCGCCGGGACTTGAGCAGGCCGACACGCTCGAATCGGAGAAGCTCCTTTTGCAGGTTCCCGACGGAGATGCCCAGGACCCTCTCGAGTTGCCGCGGGAAGTATTCCTGCTCGGAGCTCGTGAAGAAGAGGCCGAGGAGGGCCGCCCTGGCCTTGGACCTTCCGAATGGGAAGAGGAGCGAAGAGCTGTAGTCCATACTTACTACAAGTGTAGTCCAAAATTACTACAGGGTCAATGGCCCTCCGGACCCGCGGGAGGTTCGCACGGCTGGGACGCTGACAGGGTCTGTCGGGAGTCATGGGCCTTACTACATGTACGCAGAAGCCGCGAAAAAGTTCCCTCTATTTTCGCGGGCCGAAGGCCCGCACAGCCCAAGGCTGCCATATGTCTCGGGGCGGGGTCCGTTAAAGAAGTCGTTGTTTTTTCAGGCTGCGGGGCGGGGACTCATGCAGTCACTCATGCTTTCCTCCGGCATCGGGAGTAGGCCTCGGGATCGATGCGGATCCAATCGGTCCGGTCGATTCCCCGCTTGTTGGCGTAGACTGGGCTGGAAGGAAATGCGGACACGACCTCGACCCGCCGACCCTGCGCATGTCCAAGCGCTCGGACCTCATCTGCGGCCTCGGAGAGGTCTTGGTCCTGACTGAACAGGAGCGCGATGTCGTAGGCGCGGTCGTGGCAGAGTCGGATCATGTCTAGGGCGATGCGGACGTCGATCCCCTTTTCCTCGCCGCTCGAGAAGGTGAATCTCCTTCCTGCCATGCGCCCGAAGTCCGGCTGATCAGGGAGCCGTACCGCCTTCCGGCGATAGCGGACTTTCCGCGTGAACGTCCAGACTCCCCGCCGGCTCATCAAGAGGAGCCTCGCGGCCCAGAATGTGTGCCAGAATGGGCCGTCCTTCATCGCCGGGACCCCGGTATAGAACCGCGTCTGGACCAACGACCAGCCCTTGGACCCGCAGACATACTCGGAGAGCGCACGGACGTCGAAGTCCGGGATGCTGATGCCGTACGCTCGCCGGGCGGCATGGAAGAGGTTCTGTCCGTCGATGAAGGCGACGACCCTCTCGGCGCTCATGGAAGCGCCGCCGGAAAAACGAACCCCACCCGGGCCTTTCGGCGAGTCGGGTGGGGAGGAATCACTGCTACATCTATTATACCCCGGCCGTCGAGGATGTCAAGACGAAAATGGGGCGATGCATCCTGGCTCGCGCCGCACATGGGGCCTCACTACTAGTACGCACAAGCCGCGAAATAGTTCCCTCTATTTTCAGCGGGCCGAAGGCCCGCCGTCCCGAGGCTGCCGTATGCCGAGGGGCGGGGTCCTTCAGAGAAGTCGTTGTTTTTTCAGGCTGCGGGGCGGGAACTCATGAACTCATGCATGACCGGCACCGAAGGAGGAAGGCGAAGCCCTTGCCGAGTTCCAGGAGGAACCGCTGGAGGTTGTCGATCAGCGCCTTCTCCAATCCGGATTCTACAAGGGCCGGAGACTCCGGCATCCCCGTGAATTCGATGACCGTCGGGTCCTTGAAGACATCGGCGGGTTTCTGGACCTCCTGGCCCTTGAGAGCCAGCCTCAGGACCCCCTCTTTGTCCCTGCTCCTTGCGAGGCGTTCGTAGAGAAGACTGTCGATCTGGCGGGCGAGGAATCGGACTCCCCACGCGTTCCGCGCGGCCTCAACCTCATAAAAGGCGCGCGCGTTCGGGTCCGCGACCCGCAGCAGGGTCCGATACTGGCTCTATGAGAGCGCAGGATTGAACCCGTTGGCCGGGCGAGATTCGCCACACAGTGTGTGGCGAATCTCGGAGGAGCACCCGAGCATCGCTGAGTATGTCAGAAAGAACTGCCGGAAATAGCGCAGGTTCTGTATGGAGTATCCCCGCCCGTAAGCCGAAACCAGCCGTCCCGACAGGGCTTCCAGCAGGCGCTCCCCATAGCGCGCGCGGGCGCTCCCGTGCTGCTCCTCCTGCACGATCTCACGCCCGATCAGCCAGTTGGAGACGACCTGGGCCGTATTGACCGACTTGGCCGCGGTGGCGCGGGCGGATTCGATGATGCCCTTCACGCGGCCAAAAAGCTGGGAGAATCTGTCGGGGCCCATACTACAAGTACGCACAAGTCGGCAAAAAGTTCCCTTTATTTTCAGCGGGCCGAAGGCCCGCCGTCCCGAGGCTGTCGTATGCCTCGGGGCGGGGTCCGTCAAAGAAGTCGTTGTTTTTTCAGGCTGCGGGGCGGGAACTCATGAACTCATGCATCTCCGGCACCCTTCGATGGCCCCTTTGTGGCCCCTTTTGGCCCCTTTGTGGCCCCTTTGGCCCCTTTGTGGCCCCTTTGGGTCTTCTTCGTCGGGGCGTGGCTTCCGGCCGGCTGGTAGTATGTCCCTTTGCCCGTCGTGCCCATCTTTTCCAACAGTCCCTTCGCCTCGAGCTCCATCAGTTCCCGAGAAGCCGTCCGCTTGCTGACGCCGCAGAGCTTCTGGTACTCGGCGTTGGCGATGAGGCCGTTCTTCCTCGCCCGAAGGACAGCCGCGATCTGACGATCGGTGAGGCCAAGAGTCCGCAGGGGGTCTTCAGCCGGCCTGTCCTTGGGGAGAGTCAGCCATAGCCCTCCCTGCTTCTCTTGGAACTCCGGATCCGGCAGTCCCGCCTCGCGGCAGCTGTCGATGATCTCCAGCGTGCCGCCGCCCCATTGTTCGATGCCGCCCGCGTAGTAGAGCATCTCCGCGAGCTTCCGGTTCCGCGGCCTGGAGATGTGCGTGCCCCGGAGCGATTCCAAGCTCAAGGGAGGATGGAGGCCTCCGGGGTTGATGACCATCAGGCGGTCGTCGTGCCAGCGGACCTGGGTCTGGGCGACGTCCAGGTAATCGCGGTGGCATACGGCGTTGGTGATGGCCTCTCGCAGGGCCCGGAGAGGGTACTCCCAGACGACATCGCGGGCCGGAGTCCCGTGGAACTCGAACCGGGTCTGGAGATGCTCCCGGAAGTAGCCCATCGCGGCGTCGATCTGGTCAAAGACCGTCCCGCCGACCACGCAATCGTCGACGATGATGGACTCGGATCGGAAACGGCCTATCCGGACCGTCGCCGAGGGATACCAGCGCTGGGGCTCTTTGGCGAACAACAGGACAGCGGCCCTGCTCGGCCGCCCAGCCTTGAGCAACCCGAGCTTCTCCAGCGCGACAGCGGTCGCCACATCGGCGGAGATCACCCGGCGTTTCTTTTTGTTGCAGGCTGCGCGGAAGCGGCCTATGCGCTCCTCGTCCAAGTCGCTCAGCGCGGCCCGGGGTTCGGCCATTTCGTCCCAGGTGATCCCGACCTTGTCCAGAACGAGCCTAGTGAGGTCGTCATCAGTCATCTGACGGTTGGCCTTGCCGACGCGCTTGAAGTAGCGGCCGCGGCAGGGTACGGGCTTTGCCGGACTCTCGAGGACTTCGACCATCACGACGGACTTCCGCTCCGATCGAGCCTCGATGATCCTGGGGTTGAGTCTTGTGGATTGCGCGATGCGGTTGGCCCAGTCGCGAAGGGTCTCCTTGCCCAGCTGCACGCCGCTGACCGCGCCTGCGTCGGTGACCCCGACGAGGAGCGTCCCGCCTCGGGCGTTGGCGAAGGCCGCGACGCTCTCTATGGCCTCTTCATCGAACGACTCTTTGAACTCGACCGTTTCGGATTCTCCTTGCTGAAGGAGATCCCATGACCGAGCTGCGGCGCTAGCCATACTACAAGTACGCACAAGCCGCGAAAAAGTTCCCTCTATTTTCAGCGGGCCGAAGGCCCGCACAGTCCTGGCGCCGCCGTTGGCGCCAGGGCGGGGTCCGTCAGAGAAGTCGTTGTTTTTTCAGGCTGTGGGGCGGGAACTCATGAACTCATGCATCCCCGGCACCCTTCTGATGGTCCAGCAGATTTCTGCGCAGCTCCGCTCCGAGTTCCGCCTCCGTGGGCAGATGTAGCTGATAGCGGCTGGCGAAGATCTTCTCCTGCCCCTCTCCAAGCGTGTAGCGCACGACCGCGTCGTTCTTGTCCGTGCAGAGGATTAGGCCGAGAGTGGGGCCGTCCTTGGACGAGCGCCGCTCCTTGTCGAAATAGTTGACGTAGAATTGGATCTGTCCGAGGTCCTGGTGGGTCAGCTTGCCGACCTTGAGGTCGATGAGGACGTAGCACTGCAGCACCGCATGATAGAAGACGAGGTCGATGTAGAAGTGGTCCCCGTCAAGGGTGATGCGTTCCTGCCTGGACATGAAGGCGAAGCCCTTGCCGAGCTCCAGGAGAAACCGTTGGAGGTTGTCCACCAAGGCCTTTTCGAGGTCGGATTCGGCCAATCCGTGAGGCTCGCGTGAGCCGAGGAACTCGATGACGAAGGGGTCCTTGAAGACGTCAGCCGGCTTTTGGACCTCCTGACCTCTGAGGGCGAGCTTGAGGAGGCCTGCTTTGTCCTTGCTCTTGGCCAGCCGCTCGTAGAGGAGGCTGTTGATCTGGCGCTCAAGCTCACGGGCGGTCCAGCTATTGCCGATGGATTCGACCTCGTAAAATGCGCGCTTCTGCCGCTCCTGGACCCGCAATAGGGTCCTATAGTGTGTCCAGGATAGGTCCGGGTGCAGACGTCCGGGGTCCAGCGATTCGCCACGCGATGCGCGGCAGATCTCTTGGATGTCGGGGCGGCTTGATTTATCACGCAGTGCGTGATGAATCTGACAGTCCCTGACAAGATCGGGATATTCGAGGAAGAACTGTCGGAAATAGCATAGGTTGGCGGAGGAGTAGCCCTTGCCGTAAAGCAACGTTAGATCATTAGAAAGGCTCCGAAGAAGCTCTTGCCCATAGCCTGCCCGCCTCTTGCCGTGTTGTTCCTCCTCCACGATCTCTTTCCCAATCAGCCAATATGCCACGACCTGTGCCGTGTCGACCGAGCGCGCGGCCGTGGCGCGGGCGGATTCGATGATCTCTCTCACGCGTCCGAAGAGTTGGGAGAATCTGTCGGGGCTCATACTACAAGTACGAACAAGCCGCGAAAAAGTTCCCTCTATTTTCAGCGGGCCGAAGGCCCGCCGTCCTGGCGCCGCCGTTGGCGCCAGGGCGGGGTCCGTTAAAGAAGTCGTTGTTTTTTCAGGCTCTGGGACGTCAACTCATGAACTCATGCATCTCCGGCACCTAGATGGACTGCAGAAGGGGTGAAGGTGGGGACGAGTTCTTGGAGCTTTCGCAGCATGGCTTGAGTGTCCGCGCCGCGGGAGAGGATCTCGAGGTCTAGGACGCGCTTTTTCATCTCGGCGAGGTCGATGCTCTCGGACTGGAGAGTCATGATGTCGGGGTGAAGGGACTTGATGAGATGGGAGGAGTCTTCGACTAGCTCTTCGTCCATCTTTTCACCCTGCTTTAGGCCGGTGACCTTGATCTCGATGTCCTTGCCAGGCTCTAGGCCGTGCAGGAGTACGAGGTTCTTGGCCATGTCGATGATCCTGACAGGAGTCCCCATCTTGAGGATGAAGGTCTCCCCCCCTTCGGCCATGGACGCGGATTGGAGGATGAGGGCGATGGCTTCCTCCACCACCCATGCACTAACGCACTTTCCCATATCCGTGCAGGGCCAGGCTGCATCCGCAGCCTAGCCATGAAGTAGCGGGTGACTTTGTCGTCTGTGACCGTGATGGGCCCGCCCTTGTGGATCTGTTCCTCGAATATGCGCAGGACAGAGCCGGTGGAGCCTAGTACGTTGCCGAAGCGGACGGATGCGAAGCGGGTGGTCTTGGACTTGGAGAAGCTTTTGACCACGTGCTCGCCTGCGCGCTTGGTGGCGCCTAGTATGCTGGCTGGGCGGACGGCCTTGTCAGTAGAGATCAGGATGAAGACTTCGGCGTGGTGTTTGTCGGAAGCGGAGCAGAGGTGGTACGTCCCTCGGCGATTCATTACGTGCCTCCCGTGGGTTCTGGCCTCGTCCTGTATTGATGCTCGAGGAGTTCCCTGCGTAGTTCCGCACTGAGTTCCGCTTCCGTGGGAAGATGCAGCTGATAGCGGCTGGCGAATATCTTCTTCTGTCCCTTCCCGAGAGTGTAGCGCACCACGGCATCGTTCTTATCCGTGCAGAGGATGAGCCCCAGCGTAGGCCTGTCCCCCCTCGACCGGCGTTCCTTGTCGAAGTAATTCACGTAGAAGAGCATCTGCCCGAGGTCCTGATGGGTGAGCTTCCCGCTCTTGAGATCCACCAGGACATAGCACTTCAGCACCGCATGGTAGAACACGAGGTCCACGTAGAAGTGATCCCCGTCAAGCGTGATCCGCTCCTGCCTCGACATGAAGGCGAAGCCCTTGCCGAGTTCCAGGAGGAATCGCTGGAGGTTATCCGTCAGGGCCTTCTCGAGGCCGGATTCGACGAGCCCTGCGGACTCCGGGAGACCCGTAAACTCGATGACGAAGGGGTCCTTGAAGACGTCTGTCGGCTTTTGGACCTCCTGCCCTTTCAGCGCGAGCCTGAGGAGGTCATCTTTGTCCTTGCTCTTTGCGAGGCGCTCATAGAGCAAGCTGTCGATCTGGCGCGCAAGTTCGCGGACGACCCATCCGTTCTTCGCGGCCTCGATTTCGTAGAAACCCCGCGCCCGGGGATCCTCGACCCGCAAGAGAGTCCGATACTGGCTCCATGACAGGGCAGGATTCAGGCGCCCCGGCGACCACTCACCCCCTGCCTGCCGTGCCACCCCTGAAGATTCTCTACACACTGTGTAGAGAATCGGCTCCGGCCCCAAAAGGTGAGGATAGCGTTGAAAGAACTGGCGGATGAACGAGAGGTTCTGGAATGAATATCCTCTGCCGTACTGTTCTGACA
>JBAZKS010000071.1:0-12571 GCA_041650695.1 Elusimicrobiota bacterium | reverse complement strand
CTAGCAGGGTGCTGACAAAGTCCCGATAACGCAGCGGGTCCCCTGGGGTTAAGGCCGCATCGGAACCCCAGGGGCCTGGCGACAAGTCGTGCTCCATATCGCCAGGCCTGTCGTCCGGGTCCCTCCCAGCCTGCGGTACAGTAGTTCCTCGGCTGGGAAGCCCTTCCGGACGCCACCCCTGCGCGCTATGCCTTGGGTTGTTCGGCGGCCGCGACCGTCCGGTCTGGCATGAACAGGTTCGTGAACCCCGAGAGGACGTAGAACAAGAAGAGCAGGAAGATGGCGTTCTGCGGGTAGAAATAGAGGAAGGTCAGGAAGAGCGCCACGCCCGCCATGAGCTTCACGTTGCGCGGATGAAGCAGGTCCGGCTTCTTGCCCGCCGGGTACGGGACGTTCGAGACCATGAGGAAGGCCAAAGCGAGGGTCACGAAGGGGACGAACGACGCGACCAGGGGGATCTGGTCCATGACGAAGGAGAGGGTCCGGGCGGGCTTGTCCAGCTCCACGATCTCATAGAGGATGATGAAGGACGCCAGAAAGCCGGCCGCCGCAGGCGTGGGCAGCCCCTGGAACTGGGTCTTCGAGCCCTGTCCCGCGTGCACCACCGCGTTGAACCGGGCCAGCCTGAGGCCGCCGCATAAGGCGAAGACGAACGCCACGATGAACCCCCCGACCCCGTAATCCTTCAGGAGCAGCGCGTAGACCAGATAGGCCGGAGCCACGCAGAAGGTGAGGAAATCCGAGAGGGAATCGAACTCGATCCCGAAGACGCTCTCCCCGTGCACCATGCGGGCCACGCGGCCGTCGAGCATGTCGAAGACGATGCCGCCGATGATCGCCAACCCGCCCGAGGTGTACTCGCCCATGTGCGCGGCCAGCAGGGCGTAGAAGCCGCAGACCATGTTGGCCACGGTGAAGATGGACGGCGCCAGGACCTGTCCCGAGCGCTTCAGTTTCCCTTTGTCCATAGAGCGATGGGCGTGATCCCGCCGACGACCCTGTCCCCCGGCTTGACCAAGGGCTGGGCGCCGACGGGCAGGTGCACGGCCACCTGCGAGCCGAACTGGATGAGCCCGTAGCGCTGCCCCGCCTCGAGGGGATCGCCCTCGTCGACCCAGCAGCGGATGCGGCGGGCGATGGCCCCGGCGATCTGCTCCACCACGATCTCGCCGGGCCTGCCTTCGGCCGCGATGCGCACGATGTTGCGCTCATTCTCGTTCGCCTGAAGCCGCATGGCCAAGGCGAAGCGGCCTTCCACGTAGGTGACCTCGCGCACCGGGCCCCAGTAGGGGGAACGCTGGAAGTGCACGTCGAAGATGGAGAGGAATATCCTGACCGTGAGCCCGTCATGCAGGGGTTCCTGGACCACGCTGAGCACCCGGCCGTCTCCGGGGGAGTATATCTTGGTCCGGTCCGTGGGGTGGGGGCGCTCGGGGTTGCGGAAGAAGTAGGCGCAGAACACGGCGGCCAGGACTCCCACGATGGTGAGCGCGTGGAACGCGCGGATGCCCGTGACGTTGGCGAAGGCCACGCCCACGGCGGCGATCAGAAAGCCGGCCATCACGAAGCTGACGCCTTCCTTGGCTATATTGACCACAGCGAGCTCCTTATTGACGGGGCGATAGGTTTGGGCAGGGAGGGACTTGAACCCTCACGGTCTTTCGACCGGCGGATTTTAAGTCCGCTGCGTCTGCCGTTTCGCCACCTGCCCTTGCTACGCAAGGTACATTCAAGCATTTTCCGACCGAAGATAACGTCCCGTTATGCTACGATTCTTCGGCTCCAAGGGACCCAAAGCCTATGGGCAAGGACGCGAAGCCGCCGGAATGCCGCAAGGTCCTCCTCGTGGACGACGAGCAGGACATACTCTACGCCTACGGGGCCGCCCTGCGTCACGCGGGCTTCGAGGTCCAGACCGCCGAAAGCGGCAACAAGGCCCTGGGCCTCATGAAGCAAGGGCTTCCCCAGGTCCTCATCCTGGACCTCATGATGGGCGACGGCTCAGGCTTCGAGGTCCTTCTCAAGCTCCAGCAGCTCGAGGGCCCCAAGCCCGCGGTCATCGTGGTGACCGGGGTCTACACCGACGAGGAGACCTCCAGGCGGATCCGCGGCGAGCCGGTGGTCTTCGAACTGCTGATCAAGCCCGTGAGGCCGAAGATGCTAGTGGAGACCGTGCGCAGGGCTATGGGGATAGCCCTCTGAGCGGAGGTCTCGCAGATACTTCTCCTGCAGGTCCCGCAGAAGGCGCTTTTTGCCGCACTTCTTGACGATCGCCGGATCGAGCTTCTCGACGCGCGCTCTCGCCCTCTTCATGGCGTACGCGCGCTTTCCCTTTTCGGCCTTCCCATCGGCCATGACGCCCCTCCGGGCCAATGGTGTCTGGACAAAAGAAGTCTCGCCCAGCTCTAAGGATAACCGCTGTGCCGGTCCGTTTCCAGACTCCCGATGTCAGAGCGCGTCAGGGGCCGTGGCTTCAGTACTCCGACCAGGCCTTCTCGCGCGTGTCCGTGTGGCTGCAGTTCACGAACACGTTCCCATAGGTGTCCAGGGCCGTCGGGACGTTGCCGTAGATCCAGCCGCCGGCGTCGGTCACCCCGGCGCCCGTGGGGGAGGCGTTTGAATCCGAATGGAAGGGCGGGACCTTCGCCGTGGGGATCCGCGGGAGGTATTTCGCGTTCAGCGTCAGCGCCGTCATGGTATCCGGGTACTGCCCCTCCATGTCCCCGTAATAGATGCTCATCGCGCTGCGGATGGCT
This sequence comes from Elusimicrobiota bacterium, assembly GCA_041650695.1. Taxonomy (GTDB): domain Bacteria; phylum Elusimicrobiota; class Elusimicrobia; order UBA1565; family UBA1565; genus JBAZKS01. Next base: position 9,815 of record JBAZKS010000071.1, on the reverse strand, counting down.
CCCAGGTTGCCGCGCGTGGCGCCCTCGTTCGACTTGCGGATCAGCGTGGCGAACTTCGGGATGGCTATGGCGGCCAATATCCCGATGATGGCGACCACGATCATCAGCTCGATGAGGGTGAATCCCCTGCCTTTGGGCATCGACCCTCACTGTAACCGGAGAATCACCTCCTGTCAATGCCTTTTATGCTTTAATCCCCGACGGCGCCATGGGCTCGCTCATCAAGAGCATCTTCGAGACGGGCATCATCGAGAAGCTGATCAGCAAGCTGGTCGGCACCAAGGTCCGGATCGGCTCGGCCCAGATCGACCTCCTCTCTGGCCGACTGCGCTTCACGGACATCGTGGTCAGCAACCCCAAAGGCTTCCACGCCCCCTACATCCTGCGCTTCCGCCGCTGCCAAGCCAAGATCGATCCGCTCTCCGTCCTCTCCGGCAAGGTCGTGGTGCGGAAGATGCGCATCCGCGATGCGGAAGCCATTTACGAAGCCAGCTGGGGGGAGAGCAATTTCAGCGCCATCCTCAAGAACATCGACCGCATCATGGGCGCCAAGCCCTCCCGGGGGCGCCGAGCCCCGGACAAGGTCCGCTACCAGATCGACGACCTCGTCATCCAGGGCAGCCGCATCCACCTGAGCGCGAAGCTCCTCCCCGGCAAGGGGCTCACGCTGCCCGTGCCCGCCATCTCCCTCGAGGGCCTCGGGAAAGAGAGCCCCGGCCTGAGCGGGCTGGAAGTGATGGCGGTCATCATCCGGCACGTCATCGGTGAAGGGTTGAAGGCGATCCTGCCGGGGTTCGGGGGAAGCTAAGGTTACAGGAACTTCATCACCCCGTACGCCGTGTCCTCGGTCGGAGCGAGCGGGTCCCCGTCCAAGCCGTTGTCCCAGTGGTGGAGCAGCTCATGGCCCATGAGCTTGCGCTGCAGGTCCGGCCGCAACTTGCAAAAGCCCGAGCCGACCATCACGTAGGCCGGACCAGGGGTGTAGGAGGCGATCGCGTCCTTCACCTCCGGCGGCCCCTCCAGGACCCGGGGGAGGTCCTTCCCATGCTTGGGCCCGGCGAACTGTTCGGCCAGGAAGGCGATGAAGCGATCGTAGTACTTGTTGCCGGTGCTTTCCTGCACCTGGACCCTATCCAGGATCCGTTTGCGCAGGTCGTCGAGCGCGGCGCGCACCATCTCGGGGCATTCCGGCGCGCCGCTGACGTTGATGCTGAAAAGCGGCCCCTCGCGCGCCGGCTCGCAAACGACCTCCCGGCCCTTGTCGTCCACGCACACGCCATGGACCTCCGGGGGACGCCTCTCTTCGCGGCCCAGGATATAGGCGAGCGCCTTGAGCTGCTGCTCCGGGACCTTCGGCTCCGCCACGACCTTCGAAGCCGTCTCGAGATGACTGCGGACGTCCTCGGCCTCTTCGTCGTCGAGGCCGATGCCGTCCAGATGGTCGATGAGGTCCTCCCAGCCCACCGTGGCATGCGCGGTGGACGCAGGCAGCCAGGCCATCAACAGGACGGCTGAAAGACCACCCATCACGACCACTGTACCCGGAAGGCCCAGATTCGTCTAGGCCCTGAAGTCCCCCATCCGGATGGGTCTAAGGTCCCGGGATGTTCGCTGGCCCGCTCCGCTTCCCGCCGTCCCCGGGGCCTATGGGCCCCCGAGGAGGCGGGGCTAGCGCCGGCCCGCTTTGCAGTAATCCACGAAGTACTGGAGGTATCTGGCCTCGCCGAAGACCTCGCGGAGCACGGCCGCGAAGTCCGAGAGGCTCACCATGCCGACGGGCCTATCCCCATCGACGATGGGGACGTGCCGGAAGCGCCTGCGCGCGAGCACCGCGAACACCTCTTCCAGCGGCTGCGCGACGCCCACGACCACGGGGTCCCGCGTCATGACCCGCGAGACCGCTGTCGAAGAGGGATCGAGGCCCTCGCCCACGACCCGGTTCACCAGATCCCGCTCCGAGAAGATCCCGGCCACCTTGCCGCCTTCGGTTACGATGACGCAGCCGACATGCTTGCTCTTCATGAGCCGGACCACGTCGCGCACGGTCTGTCCCGGGGCGACGGTGACGAGCTCGCGGACCAGCAGCGCCGCAGTGTGTTCCATGGCCTTATGGTATACAATTCGGGTCCAGTTTCATAAGATAGCGCGGCATGTCCGACGCCCCCCAACGCTTCCCCGCCATAGAGGCCTTCCTCGGCGCGCTGGTGAAGGGCGCCAAAACCGTCTCCCTCTACAAAGAAGGCCATCCCCTCATCCAGCAAGTGGTCGGACGGGTCAACGGCGTGCTCAAGGCGGCCGTGGGCCAGGACCCCAACCTGACGCTGGACATCAAGGCCAAGTCCGTCCTCATCGAAGAATCGCCCCTGGCCGAGACGCCGGAGACGGCGTTCTTCGCCTCGTCTCTGCATCTGCTCGGGGTGGGACAGATCCTTTTCAGCGCCCGGCTCTCTGACGAGGGCTTGCTGCAGTTCATGCGGCTCCTGGTCGCGAAGCCGGAGAGCGGCAAGACGCTCACGGACCTCCAGAAAGCGGTCCAGGACGTGCGCATCGACGGGCTGCAGATGTCCTTCATCCTCAGCTTCGTCGTCACCGGCGAGCAGCAGGAGGATGCGCGTCAGGCGGGACAACTCACCGAGGAGCAGATCCAGGCGTTCATGAGAGCCCCGACGCTCCCCGACCTGCTGCTGCTGCTCTACAAGCAGAACGAGCCCCTGACGAACAAGGAGGCCGAATCCATCACCGCCCTGCTGGGCTCCGTTTTGGGCCAGGAGATCCCCCGCGAGGAGTTCCAGGAGAAGATGCCGTGGTCCCGATACGATCCCCGCATCCGAGCCTGCTGGGACAGGCTCCTGGGCGAAGCCCAGGCAGCCGACGGCGGGCGCCGCGAGACCCTTGTCTCGGAGCTCTCGCTCCTTTCATCGGCCGATGCGGCCTCCATGCGGTCCCCTCGGGTCCACGAGGCGGCGGCCGCGTTCCAGTACTCCTTGGACCAGCTCCACGCGCTCATCGCCAACCCGGCCGGCGACCGCCAGCCCAAGTTCGCCGCGCTCGCCTACATGCGCCTGCTCGCGGACCTGGCGCGCAGAGGGGACGCGGGCCGCCTGTTCGCGGAGTCCGAGCTCTGGCAGCGCCTCGAGGCCGATCCCCTGTGGTCCGCCCATATGCTGACGCTCAAGAAGGACATCCAGGAGCGCCTCCCCACCCCGGCCGTGGCCGAGGGCGTGGGGGCCCGCATCGCCTCCGTGGTTCCACAGAGCGAGGAGTTCAAACGGATGCTGGGGTTCTGCGCCGCGCTGGGGCCCAAGATGGCGCCCGGCCTGCTTGAATGCCTGCGCAAGGCCCCGGACCGCTCCGCGCGGGAGAAGCTGTGCTCGTTCTTGGCCGCCCTCTCCCGAAGCACGGGCCCGGACGCGCTGATCGCCGGTCTCGCCGACGAGGATTACTTCATGGTCGTCAACATCATCGGCATCCTCACCGAGATGGGCCTGCCGGATCTGGTCAATCACCTCGGGCCCCTGCTCAGGCACAGGCATCCCAAGGTGCGGGCCGCGGCGGTGCGCGGGCTGGGGCGGTCGGGAGGCGCCTGTGCGGCCGAGGCGCTCGCCGCCTTCATCTTGGCGGGGATACACCCGGAGGAGGAGAGGCTCGCGGTCACGACCCTCTCGCTGCTCACCGAGCCCGGCGTCGACGCCATGCTCATCGCCGCATTCGAGCGCAACAAGGACTACGAGACCCGCGTCGGCATCGTCACGGCCCTCGGCCGCCTGCCCGGCCCCCGGACGAAGGAGTTCCTCGAGGCCGTCGCCCGGCAGAGCTGGTACGAATGGCTCACGGGCCTGAACAAGAGCCTCCGCCTCGCCGCGCGCGCGTCGCTCAAGCAGATATCCCGGGAGCCCGATCATGGCGCGCCGCGCTAGGCAATCCAGAGCCGGTCTGGAGCGGTTCAAACACCTCGTTTCGCTGTTGCGCGAGATGAACTTCGCGTTCAACAACATCCGCCTCTACCCCCCCACGCACACGGAGGTGAGCGGGGCGGTCTCCCGCCTGCATGAAGGGCTCGCCCCGGTGCTGCAGGACCAGGACGATGTGGGGTTCGGGTTCATGGACGAGATGCTCTACGTCGAGGGCGCGATGTCCATCGAGGAGACCTCCAACAACCAGATGCTCGTGGACCGGTTCACCCGATGCCGGGTCAAATACCTGACCATCGGCCGCGGAGTGACCCGGGAGGAGCTCCTGACGTTCTTCACGCTCATGAACGCGGAGGCCGTCAAGCCCACCGAGGAACCCCCGGGGGATATCCTGGCGCGCGGCGGCGTCAAGACGATCCACGTGGTCGAGGCCGACGTGGACGACTTGGCGAGCAAGTCCAAGCTGACGCGCCGGCGCACCCTGTTCGACTGGTACGAGAAGTCCGTGGGGACCCTGAAAGCAGTCCATGACCAACTCCTCAAGAACCCGCAGGCGGAACTCAAGCCGCTCTACCGCATGGTCGACGACATGGCGGCCACCATGCGCTCGAAGGGGCACGAGCCCTTCCTGCTGCTTCCGGCTCTGGGACGCGGCCTCGACCCCCACATGACGCACGCGCTCAACGCCTGCATCTACAGCTGCGCCATCGGAGATTTCTACGGGCTCAACTCCGGCCAGATCCAGACCCTCTGCGTGGCCGCCTGCGTGCACGACACGGGCCGCTGCATCATCCCGGCTGAATGGGCCTCGGACCCCAGCCCCCTCACCCTTTTCGAGAGGGCCGTGGTGCACCAGCACTCCTCGTGGGGCTTCCTCCTGCTCCTGCGGCAGGAGGAGGTCCCCCCGGCCGTCGCGCTGCTCGCGGCGCGGCACCACGACCCGGCGACGGCGAAAGCGCCGGAGGGCAGCTACTCCCCGGATACCCTGCACAGGATCCTGCACTTGGCGGACGCCTACGACCTCGCGGCCTTCAGCGACCGCTACTACTGGAGGAAGCACCGCCAGGACCGCGTACTCAAGCGCATCCTGCGCCGCCGCTCGGAGACCTACGACCCGACCCTGGTCAAGCTCCTCGTCCAATGCGTGGGCTACTTCCCTCCGGGGACGCTCGTGCGCCTCGCGGACGGCCGGCGGGCGATCGTGGTGCGCCCGAACCCAGAACATGTCGCGCGGCCCAAGGTCTACTGTTTCGAAGCCTCCGACAAGGACCCCGAAGCCCCGCCGGAGATCGTGGACCTCGCCCAGACGGATCCCTCCGGGCTCGCCTTCGCCTCATCCGTCGCGGGGGTGTTCGAAGACAGGACGCTGGACGCGCGGGCGATCCTGGACAAGAAGAAGGAGTTCCTGCTCGCGCCCAACCTGTAGGCCCGGAGGGCCCCAGGCCCTTCTGCGGATAACGGGAGATCACGTCAGCGAATGGGCTAAAGTTCCGCGCCCTTGGAGATGACGACGATGCCGCTGTCCGTGACCGTGAAGCGGCGGCGGTCCTCCTCGATGTCGTGGCCGATCACCATGCCCTCCGGGACCCGCACGTCCTTATCGATGATGGCGCGACGGACGCGGGCGTGCCTGCCGATCTGCACGTTCTCGAAGACGACGGAATCCTCCACGACGGCGAAGCTGTTGACGCGGACGAACTGGGAAAGGACCGAGCGGAAGACGCGTCCGCCGGAGATGATGCACCCCGGCGAGACGAGCGAATCGATGGACTGACCCATGCGGCCTCCCGGGTGCTCGTCGCCGAACACGAACTTGGCCGGAGGCGCGGTGAGCGGGCTCGTGTGCAGGGGCCACTCGAAATCGTAGAGGTTGAGCTGGGGGTCGATGCTCACGAGGTCCATGTTGGCCCAGTAGTAGGCCTCCACGGTCCCCACGTCCCGCCAGTACTTCGCCGCCTTCTTGTTCTCATCGATGAAGCGGAAGGCATACAGGGCGCAGTGCCCGATCAGCTTCGGGATGATATCCCTGCCGAAGTCGTGGTTGCTCTGGGGATCGGCGGCATCCGCCTCGAGCACCCGCTCGAGGACCTCGGGTCGGAAGACGTAGATGCCCATCGAGGCCAGACAGAGGTTCGGGTCGCCGGGGATCGGGTTCGGGTCCTTGGGCTTCTCCTGGAAGCGCACGATGCGCTCCTCGTTGTCCACCTGCAGCACGCCGAATCCGGACACCTGGGATCTCGGCATCTCGACCGCGCCCACGGTAACGTCGGCGCGCAGCTCCGTATGGAAGCGGAGCATGCGCCGGTAGTCCATCTTGTAGATGTGGTCCCCGGACAGGACGAGCACGGCTTCCGGGTTCGCCTCCCGGATGGCGAAGATGTTCTGGTACACCGCGTCCGCCGTCCCCTGGAACCACTGCTCGCCCTTCTGCTGCTGGGGAGAGAGGCTCTCGATGAACTCGCCGCGGGCCGGGTTGAAGTAGACGGAAAGCCCCTGCCGGATATGGCGGTTCAGGGAGCGGGCGCGATACTGCACGAGCACCAGGATGCGCGTCAGGCCCGAATTGATGCAGTTGGACACGGCGAAGTCGACGATGCGGTAGAGTCCGCCGAAGGGGACAGCCGGCTTGGCCCGCTGCTCGGTCAGCGGGCCCAGACGCTCCCCCCGGCCTCCGGCCAGGAGCACGACGAGTGTTTCCGGCAACACCATGCGCGAACCAACCCCTCGCTGGAGTCCGGAGGAAGCACGAGAATCCGGGCGGCAGGACACGCCACCCAGGGCTCTCGGCTAAGACTTGCCGCGGAAGACCGACCGGCTAAACGGTCAGTTCTGGTTAGGAACGACGACCCAGCAGGTCCGGCACTCGGAGCGCTTCGTGCGGCGCCCGCTCTTCGAACCGCGCGTGCGGATCATGTGGCGTCCGCACTGAGTCGGCGTCCAATCGTACCAGTAGTAGCCGACGTCGCAGCGGCACGGTGTCCAGTCTCCCTCGTTGATGGAGATCTCGACCGCGTCGCAATCCTGCGCGCTGATCCGGATGGCGTAATGTCCCGCCAGTACGCGGTCTCCCTCGCACGGATAATCGATGGTGAGGGTCGCGTCCGGCCTGGTCTGCACCGTCTTCGGCTCCAGTTCCTTTCCCTTTTTCCGCACTACACTCCTACCCAGCATAGCAAGCCTCCTCCGTCTGAACGGCGATAAGATGGTAGCATTTTTCAGAGAGCAAGAGCCAATCGCCCGTAGCGAAGGCGCGGTTCGCGGACAAAAAATATCATTCAAAGCAATGCGCTTTTCAACAGCTTGTTTTTTCATGGAACTTTTTCGGGGGGTCGCTCGTACATGGAGTATGGAGGTGCTCCCATGGCCAACCTGAACAAAGTCGCGCTGATCGGCCGCCTCACGCGCGATCCGGAGATCAAAACGTTCGACAACGGCGGCAAGGTCGCGAACATCGGATTCGCGGTCAACAACCGGCGCAAGGACCCGCAGACCGGCGAGTGGTCCGACGTCCCCGTATTCCTGGACCTGAAAGCGTTCAACCGCGAAACCGGGCGCAAGCTCGCGGACGCCGCGGAGCAGCATCTGCGCAAGGGCCATCAGGTCTATGTCGAGGGCCGCCTCGTGCTCGAGGAGTGGACGGGGAAGGAGGACGGCAGGAAGCAGTCGAAGCTGAAGGTCTATGTCGAAGAGCTGCAATTCCTGGAGCGGAAGAGTGACGCAGGCTAGGGCCCGCCCTTATCCCTCAGGGCGTCGAGCTCCAGCATCTTCCGGCGCTCACGCCAACACCAGAATCCTCCGGAGAGGAAGAACAGAGCGAGCGCCACCCAGCTGCGGTTGTCGAAGAACACGAAATACACGAAGCACAGCATAGCCAGCAGAAAGAGAGCCCATCGGAAGGCCAGAAGCTTCCTCATCCCGGGGACCATGGTACCAAAGTCCTTGGGCCAAAAAACGCCGCCTATTTGGGTCATCCGGCCCAAACAGCGTCCCGGGCGCGCGGTTATACTCTGGGTGAAGGCTCATTAAGGAGGTCCCTGTGCGCGCTCCGCATCGGTCTCTGAGTTGTCTGCTGGCCCTCTCCGTCTTGCGCCCGCCGTACTCCCACGCCGCGACCGCGATCCGCATGGCTCCGCTGGAAGCTCCCATATCCTCCCCGGCGGGACTCGCGGCCGGCTCCCGGCAGATGGCCGGCGGCGCCTTCTCGAACCCGAGCCTTTCGCTCCAAGGCCTGACGCTCACCCCTTCCCTGAGCGCGCCCGCTCTTGCTCCCGCCGTGACCCCGATGCGGCTGCAGGGCCAAGCCGCCGCCGTGCCTGCCCGCGCGGCGTCCCCCGTTCCGGTCGTGAGGATACGGGCGCAGGAAGTCCGCCCTCAAACGCAGCCGGAGAAGGCGGCGGCCGTGACCCTGAGGGACGTCTCCCGCGCCCTCGCCGCGACCGAGGACAGCGCCGCCGGCGCGGAGCAGTCCGGCAGGGACGCGCCCGCCGCGCTCAAGCGGATCTCCGTCTCAAAAGACCCCGGGCATATCTGGGATAACTCCGCCGAACGCGACGAGGCTTCAGACCCCGTCCCCGCGACGGCCGAAGACACGCGCGTCCTCCTGCGTCCCGGTCTGGAGGCGGACCCGACTCTCGAGGGCGGAGCCGCCCCCCAGCCCCTGCCTGACCCGCGCAACCTCGGCCAAGCGCGCGTGCCGGAGACCACGTGGACATCGTCCATCAAGGACCATCTGCAGTATGCCGCGATCGTGCTGAGCGCGTTCTGGTGGCGGACCACGTCGCACCTCGTCTCCCAGTGGCGGGCCCTGGAGCGCGCCTTCCGCTCCCACGGAGCGGAGTCTCCCGCGGTCCGCAGCCGTCTGCCGTTCTTCCTCTCGACCTTGATCCTGGGGTCGACCGGCCGGTTCGGACCTTTCGGGCTGCGCGGAGCGGCCAACCGCGTCGTGCTCGAGGACGCCTGGGCCGTGTTCAACCGCTTCTTCCCGGAGGACGACGCCTCAACGGAGGCCTTCTCCCGGTTCCTGGCGCGCGCGCAGACCTTCAATCCGAACCGCCGGGTCACGCAGTTCCGGAAGTTCGTGACCACGGGCCTGCTCGGCGCCGCGGTCCTGAGCACGGCGGAGCTCCCCTCCCATTTCGACAAGCTGGCTTCGCTCGAGTCGGGCCGCGCCCTCATCGAGTTCCAGGCCGGCCCGCAGCAGAGAGTCCTCAAGCTCTTCACCGCCTTGGTCCAGGAGACGATCCTCGAGATGAACGCGGACCTGCCTCCGGGCAAGCGCATCGTGGGAGCCTTGCTCATGGGCAGCTTCGCCAACGGCGCCGCGGGCCCCGCCAGCGACCTGGACCTCCAGACCATCGCCGAGGGAGGGAGTTCCGCGCACATCCCCGACTTCTATTCCAGGCTCGATGCCAAGTGGGCAGCGGCGAAGATGGACAACCCCATCTCGGACTTCCAGTACGCCCTCCCGCTCTCCAAGACGCTCATCACGCACATCCACCGGGAGCACTACCTCATCCTCTCGCCGTATCCCGAGGTCGTGGCCGGTCTGCAGCGCAGCGCCGAGGAGGAGCTCACGGACCGTCCCACCCGCGTGCGCGGATTGCACGGGGTCGCGTTCCATGTGCTCTACGTCGCGTGGCTGACGACGGTGCTGGCGGTCTACAGCGCGTGGGCCGGGTTCAGAAGGATGATCGGACGGCCTCTCCCGGACGTCCCGGCAGGGCACTAACAGGGTGCTGATAAACCCCTCCTGAACGGCGCCTCCCATGGCCCGGCACACGTGTCCAACGTCTTCCAGAAGGACACGGTGCCGTACCGCACCGAGCCGTATCGGAAGGCTCGGTACCGCAGGCGATGGCGTACTCCTTACCCTGCGGCATCCCGCGGCACGGATGGGCCATGGGA
>JBAZKS010000070.1:0-12837 GCA_041650695.1 Elusimicrobiota bacterium | reverse complement strand
TCTCTCCCCCGCTCTTGCTGACCCCCTCGCATACCGCCTCACCCCTATTCTATCATCCCCAGAGATCCCCACAGGCCTGCGACACGCTGTTTGCGCGGAAGCAGCCTCCTATGAGCAGGCCAAAGACGACGCGGCGTTCCCGGTCGATGCGCCGGTGATGACGCGGCGCCCCAGCTGCAGGGCCTTGGCCGCGGCCGCGATCCCGGCCCTGTCCTTGAACGAGGCGCTGGGGTTGCGGGTGTCGTCTTTAAGATGCACCTGGGAGAGCCCCAGCTGCCGGCCCAGGCGGTCGGCCTGGTAGAGGGGAGTCCATCCCACATGGACGAAGGGGACGCCCGCCGGCCGGCCGGTCGGGAGCAGCTCGGCGTAGCGCCACACGCTGCGGTCTTGATCGGCCGACAAGCGTCTGCGCAGCAGACGCTTGGAGACCGCTCTGTAGTCGTAGACGACGTCCAGGTTGCCGTTGCAGGAGGGACACACGTACTGCACGCGCCGTGCGTCATGTTCCTTCCCGCAGCGCAAGCACCGCAGGCCCAGGATGTTCTTGTTCGCGCGTATCACGGCCTACTCGACCGTGACGGACTTGGCCAGGTTGCGCGGCTTGTCGATCTCGCGGCCGTGCAGGTCCGCGGTGTAGTACGCGAAGAGCTGCAAAGGGATGACCGCCAAGAGCGGGGTGATGAGGTCCAGCGTCCTGGGGATGTAGAACACGTCGTCGACCACCTTGCGGATCTCGCGGTCGCCCTCGGAGGCGACGGCGATGACCTTCCCGTTCCTGGCCTTGATCTCCTGGATGTTGGAGATCATCTTGTCGTAGGTCTCGTCCTGCGGGACCACGGCCATGGTGGGGAAGCTCTCGTCGATGAGCGCGATGGGGCCGTGCTTCATCTCCCCGGCCGCGTAGCCCTCGGCGTGGACGTAGGAGATCTCCTTGAGCTTGAGGGCGCCTTCCAGCGCGATGGGGTAGTTGTACTTGCGGCCGATGAAGAGGAAGTTCTTCGCCTTATGGTACTTGCGCGCGATCTCGAGCATCTGCTCCTGGCGGTCGAGCATGTCCTGGATGTGCTTGGGCATCTCCTCGATGGCGCGCAGGATGCGCAGGCCCTCGTTGAAGGTGAGGTTCTGGTAGCGCCCCAGGAGCAGGGCCATGAGCACCATGATGATGGACTGCGAGGTGAAGCACTTGGTCGAGGCCACGCCGATCTCGGGCCCGGCGTGCATGAAGACCCCGGCCCCGGCCTCGCGCGCGATGGAGGAGCCCACCACGTTCACGATGCCGAGCACCAAGGCGCCCTTGCGCTTGGCCTCCCGGATGGCGGCCAGGGTGTCGGCGGTCTCGCCGGACTGGCTGAGGGCGAGCACCACGGACTTCTCGTCGAATCGGACGCTGCGGTACCGGAACTCGGAGGCGAGGGCGACGTCGGTCTCCAGGTTGGTGAGGGCCTCGAACACGTAGCGGCCGTATTGGCCCGCGTAGAAGCTGGTCCCGCAGGAGACGATGGAGAGCCGGCGCGCGGACTTCAGGCGCTCGAGCACGGGCTCGATGCCCCCGAGCCTGGAGACCCCTTCCTCGGGCAGCAGGCGGCCGCGGACGGCGTTCACCACGGTGTCCGGCTGCTGGTGGATCTCCTTGAGCATGAAGTGCTTGAAGCCCCGCTTCTCCAGGGCCTCGGCGGAGATGTCGACGGTCTCGACCTCGCGCTCGACCTCGGCGGGGCCCTCGATGGAGACGATGGAGTAGTCTCCGCGGCGCAGGGTGGCCACGTCGTTGTCGTTGAGGTACACGACCTGCTTGGTCAGGCGCACGAAGGCGGAGACGTCGGAGGCGGCCAGGATCTCGTCGTTGCCGATCCCGATGATGAGCGGCGAGCCCCGCTTGGCCACCACGATGACTCCCGGCTCGTCCTGGTCGAGGACCGCGATGCCGAAGGTGCCGACCACCCGGCGCAGGGCGTGCTGGACGGCGGCGGTCAGGTCCAGGCCGGACTTCTTGTTGGCTTCCACCAGGTGGACGAGGACCTCGGTGTCCGTCTCGGAGACGAACTTGTGCCCGGCGGCCTCGAGCTCGCGCCGGAGCGGGAGGTAGTTCTCGATGATCCCGTTGTGGACCAAAAAGAGTTTCCGATCGCAGGAGAAATGCGGGTGGGCGTTGGCCTCGTTGGGCTTGCCGTGGGTGGCCCAGCGGGTGTGGGCGATGCCCGCGGTGCCGTTGAACTTGACCGGGTCGATGCGCGCCTCGAGCTCGCTGATCTTGCCCACGGACTTCATGAGGCGGACCGGCTGGCCGTCCATGACGGCGATGCCGGCGGAGTCGTAGCCGCGGTACTCCAGGCGCTTCAAGCCCTCGAGGAGGAGGGGGAGCGCCTGCTGCTTGCCTAGATAGGTGACTATTCCACACATAAGTAACGGAAGTTTAGCTTATGCGGGAGGGGGGGTGCCAGTTGATGTATACTATCGAACCATCGGAGGGACTATGCCGAAGAAAGAAGCCCCTAAGCCGGCTGAATGGATAGACTCCATCCGCGTGCCGAAGAAGCTCCAGTCCGCCCAGTTCGAGTACTCCCTGGACCGGGAGGCCCTGGAGGCGTTCAAGAGCATCCCGGGCGCGGGCTGGGTCGTGGCCAAGTTCATGGATTTCGTGCTCGAGTTCGGACATTCGGACCTGCTCGGCCGGTCGGTGCGCGTCACCTCCAAGCAATTCCCGCGCATCCACACCCTGGCGCTCAAGGCTTCCGAGGTCCTCCGCATGGACCTGCCGCCCCTGTTCATCATCGAGCACCCCATGCCGAACGCCTTCGCCCTGGGCTCGGGCGAGGAGAAGGCCTTCCTGGTGGTGACGCGCAGGCTCGTGGAGGTCATGCAGGAACGGGAGCTCATGCATGTCCTGGGGCACGAGCTCGGGCACGTGAAGTGCCAGCACGTCCTCTACCACACCCTCGCGGTCTACCTGGCCAACGCCGGGCTCTTCGCGGGCCGCACCATCCCGCTTTTGCACCTTCTCTCCATCCCGGCGCAGATGGCGCTCAACGCCTGGGCCCGGCGCTCGGAGATCTCCTGCGACCGGGCGGGCCTGCTGAGCTGCCAGGACCTGAAGTCCGCGCTCAGGGCCTGCCTCATCCTGGCCTGCGGCTCGCGCGAGCTGGCGGACCAGGTGGACATGAAGGAGTATATGAGCCAGGGCGTGGACATCGGCAAGTCCTACGGCAAGTGGAACGAGGTGTTCTCAACGCATCCCTACATGCCGCGCCGCATGCGCAGCATGGAATACTTCGCCCAGAGCCAGCTCTACCTGCACGAGGTGCTGCGCGACGCGAAGAAGCCCTACATGAGCCGCGACGAGCTCGACCGGACCGTAGTAACGATAACAGCTCATATGTTGCGCTCGGCCCGCCGTACCTCTCTCCCCCGCTCCTGCTGACCCCCTCGCATACCGCCTCACCCCTATTCTATCATCCCCAGAGATCCCCACAGGCCTGCGACACGCTGTTTGCGCGGAAGCAGCCTCCTATGAGCCGTAGGAGATGCCGTTCGGGGCCAGAACGTACTGGCCGTAGTTCTCTGTAATGAATGTGGCGGCCCCTGTCTCGGAAGCCGGGACGCTGGATATGAGGGTGCCTAGGGTGAGTTTTTCGAGGCGGCCGTCCGGGAGTGCTGTGGCATCCAGGCTCCAGAGTTGGAGTTCGGCGAGAGGGACCGGGGCTGTGGCTGTCACGGGGATATGCGTTGTGAACTTTCCGGCGTCCCAGGAGGTCGTGGCGGAGCCGGTGCCGATAGTGACGAGAGGGGTTGTGCTGGACGCGGCCTTGACCGTGAAGGTGACGGTGGTGCTTGTTTTGTTCCCGGCGAGGTCTGACGCGGTCAGGGTGACGGTGTGTTCGCCGTCGGCCAATGGAGCGGTTGGGAGTGTGGTGACGAGGTAGGAATCCCAGGGCTGGACGCTGTGCCGCACCGCTATGCCATCGATGAGCATCATGATGGAGTTTAGGTCGACGCCGCTGATCAAGTCGTCGACGATGGCTGTTATGTACGGCATGGCGACGGTAATGATGTTTTGGGGGATTGGCTTTTGGTCTGCGGAGAAGTTCGCGATAAGTGGAGGATGAGTGTCCGCCCTGAAGGTTACTTGAGTGTAATTGCCCCCCTGGTCAACCGCACGGAAAAAAATCGGCCCCTCGGGGAGGGGGCCGATTTCGGAGTTGTCATAAGTGTGGTCAACATTGTATTCCTGGGGCAGCGATTTGAGAAGCGTGCCGCCACTCGCGGGGTCTCCATTCCAGATTTCAAGCTTCTTGAGGCCGGATCCGTAGTCATTATCGGTTACATAGGCCTCGACAGTGGTATCACTGGTGCTCCCACCGGGGAGGATGACCCCCTTCGAGTCCCTCAACTGAATTGTCGGCGGCGTGGGGATGGATGGGTCCATCCTTGAATGGTCGGGCGTATACACGCCACCTCGCTGGATATGAGGGGCGAATTCGTAGTCGGAATTTGGCTCGCCGACCGGAGAATTATTGTGTGAATCCGGATAAACAGAAATATCATAGTTCATTCCGTATGCGCCCCAAACATCGACAGCGTTGACCTCGTATGCATATTCAACAGCGCCATCGCATCTGAGATTGTCAATGTCCGCAATCGTGCCATCAAAGTCTGCGCCATAGTAGTCGATTGCGTTGAAAAGTGTGTAGGAGATGTGGCTCGCATCCCTGAGACTTTCAGCAGTGTGGATGATTTCATTCCGCCCGGCGTAAGTAAGGCCGGGGGGGTGATGGCCGCCGAAATACGGCTGCTTCTCCGCTATCTTGAAGTTGGCTAGCGTGTCTTCGATGACGGCATCGTAGAGCTGCTGTGCGTGGATGACTTTGTGGTTGTTATCATCGGCAGGATCGCCGTCGACAAAACGATAATATATGCCTGCATGGCCAAAGCCCCATCCGCCACTATTGTAGATGGCGTCACCCACCTCCTGATGCGTCTGGTTATCAAGGGATAGTACTGGACGGGCAAGGGGGAACGCCGTCATAAGTAGGATGGCGGTGCACGCGCTCCGAATATCGGGCGACCTCTTAGCGCTTCCGCTTCTCACGAAGCTCTCCAATCAATCGCAGGACGGACTTGTCCCTTTCCGTTTCCTGGAGTTGGTCCACCCGTCGTCTGGCTTTGGGTGAGCCAATCTTCTCTAACGAGCGAATGACTTCCCGGCGAATGGCAACATTTGGATTGTCTAGAAGACGCTCCAATGCCTCCAATGCCTGTGAATCCTTGTCATAGAAGCCCAAGGAGCTGGCGATCCTCTCCAGAAATTGAGCGGAGTGGAGCGATTGGTCTTTGGCGGCCAAGGCCATCGGTGCGACGGCTCGGGGATCTCGAAATCTAGATAGCAGGACGGCAGCTCTGCCCCGTATCACCCCGGCTTCCTTGTCGTCTTCAAGGTGGGCAAGGAGAACCTTCCGCAAGTCGGCGTCCGCTTTCCCCTTCAGCTCGTCCACTTCATATGCATGTAGCCCGATGGAACCGCTGGCAGCCAATGCTGCTTCCCTGACTGCGTTGGGCTCAGTGCTTCGAGCGATTGCCACCAGAGTAGAAATCGCTTCCTCGACAGCCTGCATTTTGATGATAGATCTGCGGGTGTTGGGTGACTGGAGATACCTCATTAGGTCAATTCTTAACGCAGGATCACGCTTTGGGTCGGAGATATCCTTGAGCAATTTGCTGATCGGCGGATGACTATCCCACCGTTTTCGAGCCTCTGCCGAGATGGCAAATTCCCTTAGTTCGAGGTCATTACTTGTAGCCGCCTCTTCCCAAAGAGAAAGGAATTCCTCATCATCCAGCTTCCGCATGTGCTCGGCTACTGTGCGGCGCTTCTCTTCGGCTGTAGGTTTCCCATCCACGACCCTTCGGAGTTCCCGAAGGCGATGCCGTGACTCTTGGTTGCCCGATTCAGCTACAGACGCCTGAAAATGACCGGCAGTGAGGATGATAAAAGACGCCATAAGAGCGAGCTTGGGGAGCAGCACAAGTTCTACTTGGCACGACTCATGCATACAGCCCTCCATGTCCTCTACCGGTCTCGTCCTCGTCTGTACTCCAACAAAAGACAGTTGCCTCTCCTGCAGATGCGACCGCGTTGAGCGCATTGGCTCGGCGCATAATCGTCGCGGGACGGGCCTCGGTCGCTCGTCGCGTGCTCATGCGCGCCTCTCCCGGGCGGCCCGCTCCTGGCGTTGATGGTTGAGCTGGTCGCTGATCGCCGCGATGAGGCATGGTCGGCGGGAACTCATCCGCGGTGCCTCCTCGCTCGCGCTTTAGGGCCGTCATGCTTCGGCGAGGGAACGGGATTGTCGAAGGCCACCTCCGATGCCCACTGGTTCGGCGTGACGCACAGAAGGACCTTCGCAAGATGCAGGAGGTCATTGATGTCGATTCGGACGGAAGACTTCTCCTCCCGCTGATCTGTGGCGTGGGTCGCCAACCAATAGCCTTTCTGATCGACCTCGGGCTTGATCGTAAGGATCAGCCAGTGCAGGTCATGGCCATGCTCGTCCTTGGCCTCCAGGCGGAGCGAGACATACGGCAGATCGCGCCACTTTGGAGAGGCCGGGTGGGACAGGGCCTCGCGAAGCGCAGCCAGCAATGACTTCTTGAACCATTCCAGTTCGTTTAGTTGCCCCACCAATGGAGCCGCGCCGTCTACGACCATGATCGTGTTGGTGGTCTGCTGATAGGGATAGTTGTAGGGTTCAACGATGCGCTCACACATGAGCGTGGCGAAGAATTGCAGCTCCTTGAGCCCCTCCACAGCGTCATCCATGCCACCCTCAGTGTAAAGGGTGAAATTGAAGGTAAATTGAAAATCGGCAGGAGGCGGCCGGGACCGCAGAATCTCTCGTCGAGAAACCGGATGGCGGGAAATAGCGAAAATCCGGTCTGGGTCTTGACAAGACCGGGTTGGTCCCCCGGCCCCGGGCTCTTAGGCGTTCAGGAGCGGGAAGCGGGTGTTGAGCAGATAGCCCTGGTCTCGGAGCGTCTCAAGGCGCTCACCCCAGCGCCCCAGCTTCTTCCTCAGGTTCCCGATGTGCTTGCTGAGCACCACGGCCGCAGTGTCGGACGGATAGCCCCGAACCTTCTCCCAGAGGTATTGGGCGGACAGGATTCTGTCGGGGCTTTTCAGGAACAGCTTGAGGAGCGCGATTTCCGTCGGGTAGAGATGGAGGAGCTTGCCGTTGAGTGTGACCTTCTGGTCCTCGATGTCCAGTTTCAACTCGTCGAGCTCGAAGGCTCCGTGGGTATCAAGGACCATGTCTCTCCGGCGGAGATGCCCGCGAAGCCTCAGTAGAAGCTCGTTCTCACGAAAGGGCTTGATGACATAGTCGTCCGCCCCAGACTCGAAGGCGGCATCCACGTCAGCGCCGGATTTGTTGCCGGTCACCATGATGACCAAGATGCAGCGCATGGCGGGATTTGACCGGATGAAGCGGAGGACCTGCAAACCATCAAGCGCCCCGGGGAGCTGGCAGTCGAGCAGCACGGCATCAATGGGGGTATGGGAATGGTCCTTCAGTCGCTCAATCGCCTTCTCGCCGGACCGCGCGAGAATCCAGGAGAACTCCTCTCCATGACACCCGAAGAGAAGCTTGAAGACGTCCTGATAGCCCTCGTCGTCTTCAACGACCAGAATCCTGCTACGGATCATGCTGCCCCCTGACATCTCGATGGCCGCTGGGAGAGAACTTCCACCCCGATTCTAGGCTTTCGGTTCCCGGAATGTCAAATGAGGGGCGATATCTCGACGAGAAGTACGCTCAGTGCGACCGTTTAGCCGCCGGGGCAGCAGGTTCATGACCGCGCGATTAAAGTGGCGGCGCAGACCGACCATTGTGACCTTGGTGTAGGTCTCGGTACTCCCCACTTTCTCGTGACCTGCAAATTCCTGAATTTGGCGGATGCCCATCCCGTTCTCCAAAAGGTGGGTCAAAATGCTGTGCCGGAACGTCATGGCGGTGAGACCCGCTTCGGAACCCCGGCCAGCTTGGCGTTCTTCCGGATGATCTCGCAGAGCCGGTTGATTTCGATGTTGGCCCCCGTCCAGTTGAGGAAGAGCGTCCCGTCGTCCGCCTTCATGTTGCGGGCAAAGCGCGGCCGCACCTTGGCTACGTACTCCATGACGAAGGCGAGCGCGAGCCTTGGTATCGGGATGATTCGGTCCTTGCGGCACTTCCCCTGGATGACGTTGACCAGGCGGTTCTTGACGTCGATGTTCTCGATCTTGAGCCGCATCAGCTCCCGCGAGCGGATTCCCGTCGCGTAGAGCAACTCCAAGAGGGCCCGGTCGCGGTAGCCGATGGGCGAGCGCAGGTTCGGGGCCTCCAGGATGCGCCTGGCTTCGGCCTGCGTGAGGATCGTGTGCGGCAGGGTCTGGTGGAGCTTGGGGACCTCCAGGTCCTCGGCCGGGTCCAGCAGGATAATCTGCTGCCGGGCGAGCCAGTCGAAGAACTTCTTGAGCACCGTCAGGCGGTGCAGGAGGTAGTTGGGGCGCGGCGGGAGGCCGTTCTTGGGCTCCCGGATCGCGAGGGAATAGCAATCCAAGACCTCGGAGCTCACGTCCGCGATGCGCCGGATGCCCTTGGCCTCCAGGAAGCGCAGGAGCTGCGATAGCTCGGTATGGGCGTGCTGGACCGTGAAGCGGGCGTAGTTGGTCGCGACCATCCAGGTGAGGTAGCGGTCCTTGATGTCCCATAGCTCGCCGTGGCCGCGGTAGCCACGGGGCGCGCGGACCGTCCCTGTCGGGATGCGCGGCGGGGGCCTGACCGGGGCCGGCAGGGTGGCGAGCTCAGGCATGCCCCGCCTCCCCCTGGAGGGCCGTGGGCGCGCCGAGTGCGCGGGAGGGCTCGCCCAGGTAGGGCACGAAGCGCCGGCCGCCCCGCTGGCAGGGGTGGAATCGCTTGAGTTGAAGGCCGAGGGACTTGCGCTCGACGTGTGTATATATCTGCGTTACGTTCACATGGCTGTGGCCGAGCATAACCTGCACGTAGCGGATGTCCATGCCCGACTCCATGAGGTGCGTGGCAATACTGTGCCGGAGGCCTATCAAAGCTCCTCACCCCTATTTTCATATTCCTCCAAACTCCAACTGTCCCTCCTTTACCGCCCCCCTGCCGAAACCCCGCCCACCCCTCTTGATCCTCGCGATCTCCCTGCGGACGGCGGGAGAATCCAGCTCCGCCCTCCTGACCCGCCAGGGAGCCCCCGGCATCGGCTGCGAAGCGGGCAGTATCCCCGCCCGAGCCAGTCTCAGCGCCGCCGAAAAGCTCACCCCCATCTCGTCCGCGGCGCGCCCGAGCGTGGTCGTCCCCGCCCGCAAGGCGGCATTCTCTCTGGAGAAGAAGGTGGGATACCGATGCCGCCGCAGGACATCCATCACCCGCCCCTGGGTCCAGGTCTTCCCGTTCGCCGTGCGCCGGCCGTCGAGGCTCAGGGCCTTCGCGACCTCCCACGGCGGGCAGGTCCGGCTCAGGTCCGCGATCAGGTCCGCCGTCTCCCTGGACGACCGGCGTCGTTCCAGGGCCCGGTACTTCCGCAGGACGATCGCGCTCCTGCGGCCCCCCTTCCAGTGCAGCCGGATGGTGTAGGTCGGCGCCCCGTCCTCCCACTCGACCACGATAGCGTCCAGGATGGCGCGCATCGCCCTCCGCCTGAGTTCCTGATCGATCCCGGGGTCCTCCCACAGCGCGCGGAAATCCCCGGCCGCCTTCTCGATCCTGCGCCGGGACGCCGCATCCAGGGCTTTCAACCGTCCGTCCAGCGCGGCCATGCGCTGCTCGCATTGGAGCCTCGACCGGATGGCCGCGTCCCAGCGCGCATCCAGCTCCCGGACAAGATGCGGGTTCCCGGCATCCACGGACTCCCGCCGCCTTGCGCAGCGGAGCTCATGGCGCCGCGCTTCGGCGAGCGCGATGGCGGACGACCTGCGCAGCTCATCGAGGCGGGCCTCCATCTCCAGCGGCAGGCGCCGGGCCGCCTCGCGCAATCCTTGCGACAGGGGCCCGCGCAGGGCCGCCACGACCTCCTCCTCGACCCTCTTCCCCGAGAAGCCCATGCAGCGCCGCCCGCCGGACGCATCGTGGGAGCCGACGCAGTAGTAGCGCGGGTACGACGCGCGGCGGCTCTCGCCGGACTGCGTGCGGACGGTCCTCCCGCAGCGGCCGCAGCGCATGAGCGTCGAGAGCAGACACTTGCCCACCGCGACGCGGCCGCCCCCCCGGATCCTGCCGTTGGCCTCGATCAGCTCGACGTTCCTGCGGTAGCGCTCCCAACCGATGTAGGCCTCGTGCTGGTCGAGGATCAGGCGCTTCCAGTCCTCCGGACGCGCCGAGCGCCTGACCAGGGGCCGGTTCCCCTCGCCCCGGGCTCCGGGGACCCTGGCGTTGACGCCGAACGCGTACGCTCCCGCGTAGAACGGGTGGATCAGCATCCGTCGGAGGTTGTCGTAGGACGCCGGCCTCCATGTCGTCTCCCAGCCCGCCGGCCCGTGCCTTTTCACCGGGATCTCGACCCCCTCCTGCCGCAGCCAAACGACGGTCTGCCGGACGCTCTCGAACTCCTCGAACTTCCTGAAGACCAGCGCGACCGCCTCCCGCACGCGGCCGTCCGGGTGCTTGGCGCACCGCCCGTCGAGCTTCGCGTAGCCGGGAGGGAGGTTGAGCAGGAACTCCCCCCGCTCGACGCGCGCGTCGATCGCGGCCTGGGCGCGCCTGCGGATGAGCCCCAGTTCGAGCTCGCTCATCGCGCCCTTGATCCCCAGGATGAGCTTGCCGTCCATGGTCCGCGGCGAGTAGACCCCGTCCCCGTCCACGATCAGCGTGTCGGCCGACGCGCACAGGTGCAGCAGTTGGTGCCACTCCCGCCCGTTGCGGGCCAGGCGGGAGGCCTCGGCGCAGAAGACCGCGCCGACCTCGCCGGCCCCCACGGCGGCCGTAGTAACGATAACAGCTCATATGTTGCGCTCGGCCCGCCGTACCTCTCTCCCCCGCTCCTGCTGACCCCCACGCATACCGCCTCACCCCTATTCTATCATCCCCAGAGATCCCCACAGGCCTGCGACACGCTGTTTGCGCGGAAGCAGCCTCCTATGAGCTTCACTAAAGGGGACCCCAGCATGAGCGGATCGCCATTGAAGTTACTTCCCGCGGTTCTCGGCACCACGCTGCTGAGCGCCTTCGTATTCGCTGGCACTCCCGACGCAACAAGAGATGACCTCCCAGAAACCGCGGTCCGCGAGTACCTCTCCCTCTTTCCCGAGCTGGGTCCAGGTGCCGCGCGGATCGACAAGGCTGAAGGAGAGCGCCGCCGAGAGCGCGTCAAGGACCATCTCCGCGGGCGAGGATTCAGCGACGAACGGAAACTCCTCAAACTGATGGATCGTTTATCTCGCCATAGGGATTTCGGTTCGTTAGGAGAGCAGCTACCGCGCGCGGAGCAGAGCGAGCTTGCGCGACACTCAGACGGATTTGCTGCGGCCAAGGCGTATCTAAAGGATCAGGTGTGGCACGTTAGTGAGTCTGATCTCCAAGGCTTGTCGGAAAAGTACTGCCGGGTTCTTGAGGATACGAATCAAGGCGACGCCTTTCGGATGGACTTTCTAGTCGAACTGGATCGCTTTCTTCAGAACGCTAGGCCGAACGGGTACCTGCCCAAGACCAAGGTTCTACGTGCTGCGTTGATCAAGATTGCTTCGGAAGAGCGGTCCGCTGGGCCTGCTCGTGCCGAGGCCATTAAGATGCTGGCCCGCCGCTACAGCGGTGACGACATGGCTCCGGTTCTCCATGCGGCTACGCGGTCCGACGCAATCGAAATTAGAAAGGCGGCGTACTTATCGCTGCGAAAGCTCCCGATGACTCCGGCACTACTTGGGCGGCTGAAATCCCTTTACCAAGAGGAGCGTGTTCGTGATCAAGAGGCGGCGTACGTCTTAATCACAACGCTGCGGCGCTTTCCGATCAAGGACACCCCTGTGATTTTGCCCGTGCTGTCGGAGTTGCGAAAGCAGGAGAGCAACCCGTTCCTAGTGGAGAAGCTCGATTGGGCGATCTGGGCGTTGAAAACTGAAGAGAAGTATGAGAAGAAGCCGTAAGTCAGTTGCGCTGAGTCTAATCGTCCTCGCGATGATGGCCGGACGGGCTATAGCCGCTTGTCCGGATATCCGGCTTTGCCAGGAGCGCGGTGACGTTGTTTTCCGGAACCTCGGCAGTGACCAACTGAGTGACTGGTGGAAACAATTCATCTCAGAACATTCTGGCATCTACATTCAACATACGGGTTTTGGCACGCCCAACACGTTCACCAACCACGAAGTCTTCGAAATGGCGGGAACCTCTGGTGTCCGCGTTCTTTCTCTTCAGCAGTTCATCGATGACGCCGGAGACATACTACCGCCATATCTTGGAGCTCACACGAAGAAGTTTGCCGATGTGCCCTCAGCGACACGGGACAGCATCAATGAGCTTTCTCGTCTCAATATGGATTTGGCGTATGTGACGCCGACAGGAGAGGGCGCGGCCGCCCAGATCATCGCCTACAGTGGAACGCCGCCCTTGAGCAAGGACGAAATTGACGGTCTCCGCAGTGACGGATTTGTCGAATATATCTACAGGCTGGCTGGCGTGCAAATACAGGGAGACATAATCGGGGACCCTGACTACTACAATCGCACCGTAGTAACGATAACAGCTCATATGTTGCGCTCGGCCCGCCGTACCTCTCTCCTCCGCTCCTGCTGACCCCCTCGCATACCGCCTCACCCCTATTCTATCATCCCCAGAGATCCCCACAGGCCTG
>JBAZKS010000069.1:0-13636 GCA_041650695.1 Elusimicrobiota bacterium | reverse complement strand
AGGCCGGCCTGGAGGCGGAACTCGAGAGGGATCTGAGGGCCCGCATGGAAGTCGAGTCCGAGGCCCGCAGGAAGGAACTCGAGCGCCGGGCCGACGAGGATGTGCGGGAGCGCGTCCGGACGACGGAGGCGGAGCTCAAGAAGAGAGAGGAGGTCCTTGACCGCAGGGCGGCGAAGCTGGCATCATCCGAGGAGGAGCTCCGGAGCCGGCAGGCGGAGGTCCGCGAGCTGCGCGACCGGATGCTGACGTCGTTCCGGGGCGAGTCCGCGCAGGGTCGCATCCCGCAGGAGGCGTTCGAGTCCGAGCTCAACGACCTCGTGTTCGGGATCGCGCACCAGATCCGGAACCCGCTCGGGATCGTCCAGAGCCTCGCCGAGGACAGGCTCTCGCGGCGCTTCATCGGGTCCGGCGAGCGCCGCTCGATGGAGGCGGTGCTGCGCGCGGTGGGCAACCTGCGGGAACGGCTGGCCCAACTCGTGGACTTCACGAGGCCGCTGGGATTGAGCATGAAGCCCGTGGAGGCGGGGGACCTGCTCGCCGCGGTCCGTTCCGAGGTCGCGGCGCAGTGCGAGGCCAAGGGGATCCGGGTCGTGACCGGACCCAGCGAGGGCGTCGGGCGGCTGCGGGGGGACGCGGAGAAGCTCAAGGAGGCCCTGCTGCAGCTGGCGCTCAACGCCGTCGAGGCGATGCCGTCGGGCGGCACGCTCACGCTCGCGGCGGGCGCGGGCCGGGAGGGAAAGGGAGTGGCGTTGAGCGTCTCCGACACCGGCGCCGGGCTTGCGCCGGAGCACGTGAAGGAGGTGGGCAGGCCCTTCTTCACGACCAAGCCCGGCGGGGTCGGGCTGGGGGTGGCCATCGCCAAGCGCATCGCGAAGGCGCACGGCGGGGGTTTCGCCTTCCGGAGCACCCCGGGGGCGGGCAGTACGGCCGTCTTGGACCTGCCTTCGGCAGGTCATTCGGCAGGCAAGAGGAGCTGATATGGCGCGCATCTTGGTCGTCGACGACGAAGAGGATATGCGCATGGCGCTGGGCAACATCCTGAGCCGCGTCGGACATCAGGTCTACGAGGCGGGGGATGGGCGGACGGCGCTGGAGTTCCTCGGGAGACAGCCCGTGGACCTCGTGCTGCTCGACATCCGCATGCCCGGGATGGACGGGGTGCAGATCCTGCGCACGCTCCGGGAGTCCGACCGGGACACTCCGGTCATCATGGTGACCGGCTACGGGAGCGTCGAGTCCACGGTCGAGGTGATGCGGCTCGGGGCGAGCGATTACCTGGGCAAGCCCTTCGGGAACCGGGAGCTCATCGAGAAGGTCGAGAAGGTCCTGGGGACCGGCGGAGCGCCCGCGGGGGTCCTGGGACAGCGCTTGGCGGAGAAGCTGCATGGCCCGCTCGCGCCGATCGCGGCCAAGGCCGTGGTGCAGGAGTACGAGGGGGAGGACCGGGAGCGCCGCGGATGGCTGCTGCCGGGGCTGCTCCTGGCCGGGGTGGCGGCCGGGCTCGCCCTTTGGGGCCTGCGCGGCGCGGGCCGCGAGCTGCGCATGCCCGCGAAGAATCCCACGGCCCTGGTGTGGAGAGGCGAGCGTCTATGGCTCGCGGACTGGGTCACCCAGACGCTCCATGAGACGGAGGTGGACGGCCGCGAGCTCAAGCCCCTGCGCTCGTTCCCGCTCCCGCAGACCCACATCACGGGAGTGGCCATCGCCGGGGACGCCCTCTATCTCTGCGACCCTTGGCGCAAGGTCATCGAGAAGCGCCGTCTCGACGAGAAACTCACGCTCGTGGCCATCGTCCCGAGCCCGGGGGCCAATCCCGCGGGACTCTTCTTCGACGGCCGCTATCTCTGGTCCGCCGACGCCGCGACCCGGAGGTTCTACCAGCATGAGACCGACGCGGGGTTGACCGTGCTGGCCGCTTACCCCGCCCCGGCCCGGTCGCCGGTCGCCATGTTCAAGGACAAGGACTATTTCTGGTCCGCGGACGCGCAGACGCGTCTCCTCTACAAGCATCGGCTCGACAACCGCTTGAAGGTGCTCGCCGCCTACTCCCTGCCGCTCCTGGAGCCTGGATCCGCGCCGCTTTCCTGCTTCACCTGGAAGGGCGCGCGGGTCTGGCTCGGGCGCGACGGCTCCGGGAGCTTGGCGGTCCGTCGATTGCGCGACTTCAAGGTCGTACCCCCCGGAGGCTGACGATGAGGCTTCTTCTATCGACGTTTTTGGCCGCGCTCCTGGCCGCCGCCCCGGCCGCGGCGGGGGCCAGGCTCCAGTACGAGGGCCTCCTCAGGGACGCGCAGGGGCGCAGGCAGGCTGGGATATTCCTGCTGCATTTCCGCCTTTGGAACGCCTTGAAAGGGGGCAAGGAAGTGTGGACGGAATCCCGCTACGTGCAGGCTTCCTCGGGCACGTTCCGCGTCCGGCTCGGGGAGAGGACGCCCATCCCGGCGAC
Organism: Elusimicrobiota bacterium; assembly: GCA_041650695.1. GTDB lineage: Bacteria > Elusimicrobiota > Elusimicrobia > UBA1565 > UBA1565 > JBAZKS01. Next base: position 11,190 of record JBAZKS010000069.1, on the reverse strand, counting down.
GCTCCTTTCGTCCAACTACCGGCTGAGCGTGGAGACTCCGTCCGGCACGGGTTGGACCATCGAGGCCGTGGGGCCGGTGCAGGTGTCCGGGCTGGAGCCGGCTCCCGTCCCCTCCGCGAGCGGAAGAACGGAGCGCTCCGGGGACGGCGGCCCCTCGGCCGCCGAACTCAAGCAGCTCAAAGACGAGATGGAGCGCCTGCGCGAGGAGGCCCGGAGCTCGAAGGAGGAGGCGGAGAAGGCCAGGGCGCGGGTGGACACGCTCGAGCTCAGGCTGGGGGCCGTTCCGGTCCAGGAGAAGAGCTCGAGGGTCTATGTGGTCAAGCCCGGGGATACGCTCCGGAGCATCGCGCAGGAGGTCTACGGGAGCGCGGAGGGGTGGGCGGAGCTCTACCGCGCGAACGACGACCGCATCCAGCGCGGGGGCGAGCTGGTGCCCGGGCAGCTCCTGGTGGTGCCCAAGGGGTCGGATTAAGTCCGCGTTCTATGCCATGAGTGCCGTTAGCGTCCATTTTTTCGCTTGACTTTTCCCCGACGACGGCGTATCATCTTTTAAAATCTTTTTAGATAATGAGATTATTGCGGGCGCGCGTACTTGCGCTTCTGGCTTTCATTCTGGTCCCATCCTGCCTGTTCGCTCAGGAGGCGACCGGGCCTGAGCTCCTGCTCGTGGGCTTCAGCGACGACTTTTCGCTCACGGTCGACGGGGCTCCGGTCAGACTCGAGGAGGGGTTCCCGGGCTTCGACATGCCGGTCGGAGCGCAGGCGGAAGTGATGTCTGGCACCGCCCTGTTCCTGGTGGAGGGGACCCAGGTCGCCGTGGCGGCGGGCGACGGCTTCACCTACCTCGTCACGGATGGACGCGGACAACTGCTGGTCCGATCTGGCTCGCCCGAGGTCACGGCTCCGAACAAGGCCCGGGCCGAGGTCAACGCCGGGCAGTCCGTCCCGGTCACGGGTCCGGAGGCGGGTGTCGCGCCTCCGCCGCCCCCTACGCGAGAGGTGGAACGGCTCGCTTCGGGGGCCGCGCTCCCTGAAGCGCAGCAGCCCGCTTGGGACCCTCTTTCAGCCTTGGCGCGAGCCACGGACCGCCTCTCACGCCTGCGGCAGCCCAAGCTGCGGCTGGTGCTGGAGATCCATCCGTACTACACGCTCAAGCAGATATACGATTCGAACATCTACCTCGTGCCCCCGGATGGAGACGACGGCACGCGCGTGGGCGGCGGGGTCCTGGGTTCCTGGATCACGGAGAACATCCTCGGGGCGAGATGCCAGCTCCCGGTGACCAAGAAGCACCGCTTCGAGGCCTCCTACAGCCTCCGGACCCTGACGTACTCGAACCAGCCGAGCGCGAACAACGCCCTCGACCAGAACGCGGGGGCGAACTACGGGTACACGGGCCGGCGGGGGCTGATCGTGAAGCTGTGGGACAAGTACATGAACGTGCAGGATCCGGCTTTCAGCGAGCTCGTGGCCCGCGAGAGGCGCTACCAGAACGAGGCAGGCCTGCGCGGCGAGCAGTTCTTCGGCAGGCGGTTCTTCGCCGCGCTGGAGTTCCGGGACACGGCCCACAAATACCTCGATCCGGGGCTCGCGGCCCAGCTCAACAGGTTCGAGGCTTCCGGCGGCGCGGACCTGGGGCTCGTCCTGCAGCCCAAGACCAAGCTCTTCGTCTCCTACCGCAGGGAGGTCATCCACTACTCGGCCGGCCGGTCGAACCACTCCAAGGGCCACCGGATGGGGCTGGGCATCGACGGGAAGCCGAGCGAGCGCCTGACGCTCGCTCTCAAGGGCGACGTCCAGGTCCGGCGCTACGACGACGCGCCGGCGGAGAGCGAGGACAAGGAGATCCGGACCTTCCTGACGAGCCTCGACGCCGAGTACAGACCGGCCGACCGGACCCAGCTGAAGTTCCGGGTCTTCCGCAGTCTTAATGAGTCCATTTCAGGGGGCAATCGCTACTACGTGAGCAACGGCGTCTCCCTGTCCGCGATCCGCCAGTATCGCAGACTCGTGGCGACCGCGAGCGGCAACTTCGCCACGGACCGCTACCCCAAGGCCTCGACCGCGGGCGGGCTTACGGCGAACCGGCGCGACGACCTCTATCGCGCGGGGCTCGAACTGGAATACAGGGTCCGGCCCTGGCTCTCCACGGGGGTGAGCTACGAGCGCCTGCAGAGGCATTCGATATTCACCCGCCAGTTCAACTACAAGGCTGACCGCAGCGCTGTCCAGCTGAAGATCACGTTCTAAACTGCATCTCCGCGGCGCTGTGTGCGCCGTGCTTTGCCTGACGCATACGGCGCGTCAGGCAAAGCTTCTCAACAGCTTAACGACTGTTTCTTTTTCTTAGGGAAGATCCTGATAAAGTGATATTCGTCGTTGTTGTCGGGGAAGCTCCGTGCGGTTGGGGTTGAAGGTCGTTTTGTTATCTTAAGTCTGCCTCCTCTATAAAGTTACGCACAGGATATCCACAGGATATCCACAGCTTATCCACAGGTTCATATATTGCTGTTTTTAGTCTGTTCCGTGTTATAATATCCTTATGATTATCGGGATGCTCTCGCTTCTCCCGGCGCTCCTGCTCCATGCTGACACCGCACGAGGGACGCCGAACGCCCTCAGGAGCATCGGCGTGGTCTCTGACCACGTCCGGATCTCCCTGGATAGACCGGCGCGCTACACCACGTTCGTGCTCAAGGAGCCCCCGAGGCTCGTGGTGGACTTCCACGAGACCGTGGTGGCGACTTCCGAGCGGGAATGGGAAGGCTACGGCGTCGCCGTTTCCCGCGTGCGTTGCGGCCAGTTCACGTCCGGCCCCGACCCCGTGGCCCGCGTGGTCCTGGACCTCGACGGCGAAGCCTTTTACTCCACGGAATGGGACGGCGGGGACATGACGGTCCTTCTCGAACCGGCCGGGGCCGCGAGCCTCCGGGACGCCATCCGGCCGGTCGCGCCGGCTGAAATGCCGTTCCCCCGCACCCGCAACTTCGACGGCCGCCTGCTTGATGCGGAGGGGAGGCCCATGAACGGCACGTACCTGTTGCGCTTCTCCCTGAAGGGTTGGAACGAGTCCCTTTACGTGCGCGCGCGGAACGGCCGCTTCTCGGTGCTGCTGGGAGCCGTGCGTCCGCTCCCGGATACGCTCTTCACTCTTCCGGTGTCCGCGGCCGCTCCTGCGGGGATGGGGTGGAGAGTGGTTTCAAGGTAGTCTCCAGCCTCTTCGGCGTGGTGGCCCCCGCGGAGAGCAGGGTCTGCAGGCCTTCCTGCAGGGTCAGGCGCGTCTCCATCACCTTCCCCTCCGGGACGAGGATCACATCCCCGATGTAGATGTGGTTCGTCGGGACGTAGACGCAGGTCAGATCCTCGCGCGTCCCGTCGGGCCTGAGCGCCTGTACCTGGTTCGTGGCGAAGCCGATGCTGTAGACTCCCGGCCGCGGATATTCCACCAGCACGACGCTCTTGAACTGGGCGGTCCCGTCCGGGGACAAGACCTCGGTCAGCTGTTTGATGGTGCCGTAGAGCCAGCTGAACACGGGGATCTGCAGGAGCAGCCTCTCCAGGACTCCGAGGACGTGCTTGCCCTTGATGTTCGAGCCAAGGACGCCCGCCGCGAGGACCATCACGCCGAGCAGGAGAAGCCCCAGCCCCCGCACATGCCGTCCCAGCAGCGCCAGGGACATGGGGGTCGCGAAGTAGTCGAGCATGGCGACGAAGGAGGCGAGCAGGAACACCGTGATGCCCACCGGGGCCACTATTAGGAAGCCGGTGATGAGATACCGTTGGAGCCGGCGGGCGATGCTCATGGGGAGTCCTCCTTCGGCCCATCCTCACGCTTGCCTAGGAACGCGAAGCTCTTGAGCAGCCGGCGGTAGGCCGGCTCGAAGGTGTCGTAGAGCTCGGGCGGGGCGGCGTAGGAAAGCACGAAGTACCCGTCCCCGGTGTCCACGTAGACCGTGTCCGATTCATCCTCCACGGTCAGATGCACGGCCCGGAGGTCGTCGATCGGACCTCCCTCGCTCTCCACGGCCTTGTGCCACTCCTTGTCCCTGTCGATCATGGCGCGCAGGTCCTGGAACGAGGCGCTGCCCTTGCGCTGCCGCGTGACGGTGAGGCTCACGGGCTTGCCTTGGCGGCCGACCGAGAGCATGAAGCAGGCCGTCGGGATCTCGTCTCCCCAGTCGTCGGTCACGTTCCAGCCCTCGGGATAGTCGAACGACGCCTCGTTCTTCTTCCGGAAGCGGCGGAAGCGGGTCGGAGTCTTCGCCGGCGCGGTCTTGGCCACGCACTGGACGGGCTCGAAAGGGTCCTCGGTCTTCTCCAAGCTCGTGCCTTTGGGGCAGGTCTTGGGGGTCCGGTCCCGTCGGGGCTTCGGCTCCGGCTTGCGGAAGACCGGCTCCGCCGTCGGGACCGCGGCCTTGGGCTTCTCATCGGCGAAGCAGCGGAAGGGCCTGAGCTGCCCCGGAGTGGCGACCGGCCGGGTCCCGCGCGGGCAGCTCGGGCCGCCGGCGAAGCCTCCGGCCACCTTCTCGCACTCGTATTCCTTCTGCGGGTCCGCGGTGGGGACGGCGCGGTGGCCGGGGGGACAAAGACCCCGCGGGGCGCGGAGCACCACGTCCTTGAGCACGCAGCGGAAGGGGTTGTAGGGGTCCGTCGTCGTCACGGCGTACGAGCCCGCGGGGCAGTCGACCCCGTCGCGGGTGCGTCTCTCCATGAGGGCGCAGGCCCAGGGGATATTGGCGTCGGCCGTGCGGATGGGAGTGGTCTGTTCCGGGCAGCGAGAGACGATGTCGGCGAAGAGCGGGGACAACAGCAGGGAGAGGAAGAGGCTCACTAGACGAGCAGCTGGGGATTCCTCATGTAGGCCAGGGCCGTCTCGCGCGTGATGAGGCCCCGCTGGTAGAGGGCCCGGATCGAGGCGTCCTTGGCGATCATGCCCTGGCTCGTGCCGGTCTGCAGCACGTCGTAGAGCTGGGCCAAGTCGCCCTTGCGGATGAGGCCGCGCACCGCCGGCGTGGCCAGGAGTATCTCGATGGCCAGGACGCGTCCCTTCTTGTCCGCGCGGGGCAGGAGGTCCTGGGAGATGATCGCCTCCAGCGTGTTGGTGAGCTGGTCGCGGATGGTGTCCTGCTCGTTGCCCGGGAACATGCTGATCAGGCGCTGGGCGGTCTTGGCCGCGTCCGGAGTGTGCAGCGTGGTGAGGACCAGGTGCCCGGTCTCGGCCGCGGTGAGCGCGGCTCGGATGGACTCGGCGGACCGCATCTCCCCGATGCAGAGGATGTCCGGGTCCTGCCGGAGCCCGTCCTCGATGGCGAACTCGAAGGAGGGCGTGTCCACCCCGACCTCCCGCTGGAGGAAGAAGCACTTATGAGGGGTGAACATGCTCTCGATGGGGTCCTCGATGGTGACGACCTTCCCCGCGCGGCCCGCCTTGTTGATGTGGTCGAGCATCGCCGCCATGGTCGTGCTCTTCCCGTTCCCGGTGGCTCCCGTGACGAAGACGATCCCCCGCGTCTTCTGGGTCAGGGTGCCGACGATGGGCGGCAGGCCCAGGACCGAGAGCGGGTAGATCTTGCTCGGGATGACGCGGATGGAGGCGCTCACCGTGCCTTGCGCCTTGGCGAGGTTCATGCGGAAGCGCCCCAGCCCGTCGATGGTGAAGGAGACGTTGACCCGGTACTCCTTCTCGAAGGTCTTCTGGTGGAACTCGGCCAGGTAGGGGAGCACCATGGACCATATCTGCGTCGTATCGACGGGAGTGCTGTTGAGCGTGGATATCTCGCCCGAGACGCGCACGATGGCGGGGTAGCCGTGCAGCAGGTGCAGGTCCGAGGCTCCGTAGGAGTCCGCCTCGCGCAGCAACGCCTCCAGCTTGGACGTGCTCGTTGTCATTGGGCCATCATAGGATAAAGCGGCGCGGGTGCTCAACTTGCCGGCCCATAATTTATACACTTACAGATACCATGTCCTCCCCATCCAAACCCATGACCGAGCCATCCGACAAGACCAAGAAGCGCAAGAGGCCTTTCCTCCTGCCCCAGTTCTGCAAGGGCTGCGGCCGGTGCGTGAGCGCGTGTCCGAAGGGCTGCATCTCCGTCGGCAAGGAGATCCACCCCCAGTCCGGACTCGTCCCAGTCCTCCTCGATCCGGAGCGCTGCACCGGGTGCGGGCTGTGCGTGAGCGCCTGCCCCGAGCCCTACGGCCTGAAGCTGGGGGACTTCGAGCTCCAGGACCCGGAGAAGCTTTTCGGCCCGAAGACGGTCGACGTCCCGAAGCCGAAGCCGATCCCGGACGCGTGGGTCCCCCTGCCCGAGGTCGAGCCGCTGGTGACCAAGGGCAACTACGCCGCGGCCATAGGAGCCCTCCTGGCCGGCTGCCGGCACGTGTTCGGCTACCCCATCACTCCCTCGACCGAGGGCGCGGAGCTCATGGCCAAGCTTTTGCCCGGCTTGGACGGGTGCTTCTTCCAGGCCGTGAGCGAGGTGGCCACGGTCAACATGATGTACGGCGCGGGAGGGGCGGGCCTTCCGTGCATGACCTTCACCTCCTCGCCGGGGTTCAGCCTCATGCTCGAGGGGATCTCCTATATGATCGGGGCGGAGGTCCCCGGGGTCTTCGTCAACGTGATGCGGGGCGGGCCCGGGCTGGGCAACATCGGCCCGGAGCAGGCGGACATCAAGCTGGTCTGCCGGGGGCTGGGGCACGGGAACACGCACTGCATCGTGCTCGCCCCGTCGACCCCGCAGGAGATGCTCGAGCTGAGCATGCTCTCTTTCGAATTGGCGTTCAAGTACCGCAACCCGGTCATCATCGCGGCCGACGGATACCTGGGCCAGATGACCAGCAAGGTCCGGCTCCCGAAGAAGATGCGCAAGCCCGGCATACCGGAATGGGCCGTCTACGGCGACCGGGACCACCGGGGGAACCTCATCTGCTCGATCCATCTGAACGAAGCGGACCTCGAACAGCACAACATCCGGATCAACCAGAAATACGAGTCCATGACGGCCTCGGAACAGCGGGCGGACCTCTTCCGCTGCGAGGACGTCGAGGTGCTCCTGGTCGCGTGCAACACGCCCTCGCGCATGGCCAAGGGCGCGGTCTCCGCCCTGCGCGCCAAGGGCGTGCGGGCGGGCCTCTTCAGGCCGGTGACCCTCTGGCCGTTCCCTGCCGATGCCCTTAAGCCCGTCGCGGCCAGGGCTCGCAGGATCGTGATGGTGGAGGCATCCAACGGCCAGCTCGAGGATGAGCTCCGCCTGGCGTTGAGCAAGGCCGGAGTCGGGCCCCTGCCTCCGGTCACTCATGTGCGGCGCTTCGGGGGGGTGCTCCCGCAGATGCGGGACATCGTGGACCACGTGACGTCTCTACTTCCGGAGGTGCGGGCATGAGCTCCAACGTGTTCTACGGCAAGTTCGAGCGGCACGCCCACGGCGAGGGCCTGAAAGCGAGGTCCACCCACTACTGCCCGGGATGCGGGCACGGGCTGGCGCATAAGTACCTCTCCGAGAGCATCGCCGAACTCGGCATCCAGGACCGGACCGTGGCCGTCTCCCCGGTGGGCTGCAGCGTGTTCATGTACTACTACCTGGACGTGGGGAACACCCAGGCCGCTCACGGGCGCTGCCCGGTCGTGGGCCTGGGCCACAAGCTGGCCAACCCCGAGTCCATCGTGGTCTGCTACCAGGGAGACGGGGACCTCGCCTCCATCGGCCTCGCGGAGATCGTCTCCGCGGCCCAACTCGGGCTCCCCATCACGGTCGTGTTCATCAACAACGCCATCTACGGCATGACGGGCGGACAGATGGCCCCGACCACGCTCATGGGGCAGAAGACCGCGACCTCGCCGCAGGGCAGGACCGCCTTGATGGGGCAGCCCTTCAAGGTCGCGGAGACCATCGCCCAGCTCGACGGTCCGGTCTACGTGGAGCGGGTGGCGCTCTTCAACGCCAAGGAGCGCGTGAAGGCCAAGAAGGCCATCCAGAAGGCCATCCGCCTGCAGGTGGAGAACAAGGGCTTCGCCTTGGTCGAGGTGCTCTCCGAATGCCCTACGCACCTGGGCAAGACGCCGGCCGAGGCCGAGAAGTGGGTCTCTGAGCAGATGACCCGCGTGTTCCCGCTCGGGGTCAAGAAGGACGTGGAGACCGAGCCCGTGTTCAAGCCCGTGTTCCCCACGTTCGATCCCAAGCGGGTCCTGGCCGCCGTGGCCGGCGACGCGGAGGGGAAGGCTCCGACTTTCGTGAAGGGCTTCCCGGGGCATCTGGCCAAAGACGACATCGCGCTCAAGCTGGCCGGGGCCGGAGGCGACGGCGCGCAGACCGCCGCCATGCTCATCACGCGCGCGGCCATCAACGAGGGGTTCGACGCGACGCACATCCCGTCCTACGGCCCGGAATCCAGGGGCGGGACCTCCTACGCGGACGTGCACGTGGCGAAGGAGGAGGTCCTCTCCCCCGCGTCGCCGAACCCTCACGTGCTCATCGCGTTCAACGCGCCGAGCCTCGCGAAGTTCGGGCCGGACGTGGTCCCGGGAGGAATCGTCCTCTACGACAACTCGGTCATCTCCCAGCCGCCGGAGCTCAAGCACGCCAAGGTCTACGGCGTGCCGTTCACCCGCCTCGCGGCGGACCTCGGGCGGACCATGGTGAAGAACATCGTCGCGCTCGGGGCTCTGCAGAGCGCGACGGAGCTCTTCCCCCGGGAGACCTTCCTGACCGCCATCCGCCGGGCGCTCAAAGCCAAGTGCGAGATGGTCAAGATCAACGAGGCAGCCTTCGAGTGCGGGATGAAGGCCGTCCGCAAGGGCTGACGCCGCTCCGGCTCAAGGGCCTGGCGCTGGAGAGCGCCGTCTGGCAGTCCCCTATGGCGGACTGCACGGACCTGCCCTTCCGCCTCCTCGCCAGGGAGCACGGCCTGCGCTTCGCCTTCCTGGAGATGGTCTCCGCCGACTCCCTGCTGCGCCGCAACCGCAAGACCCTGGAGATGATGCGCACGCACCCTTCGGACCGCCCGTTGGGCGCCCAGCTCATGGGAGGAGACCCGGCGATGTTGGCAGAGGCCGCCGCTCTCGTCGAGGAGATGGGCTTCGACCTCGTGGACATCAACATGGGCTGCCCGGCGCCCAAGGTGGCTGGCGGAGCCCGAGCAGGCTCGGCGCTCCTGCGGGATCCGGAGCGCGCGGGATGCATCATCGCGGCGGCGGCGCGCAGGCTCCGGCGCATCCCGCTCACCGTGAAGATGCGCATCGGGTTCGACGACCCGAGCGGGAAAGAGGCGGTGGAACTCGCCCGCCGCGCCGAGGGAGCGGGAGCCTGCGCGGTCATCGTGCACGGACGCACGCGCGCGCAGGCGTACGGAGGACTGGCGGACTACGCGGCTATCGGCCGGGTGAAGGCGGCCGTGCGCGTCCCGGTGGTGGGCAACGGCGACGTCTTCACGGGAGGGGACGCCCTGCGCCTGGCCGCCGAGAGCGGCTGCGACGCGGTCATGATCGGCCGGGGGGGGCTGGGCAACCCGTGGCTCTACCGGGAGATCGAATGCGCCCTTGCCGGGAAGGCAGCGCCTGCTCGGCCGTCCTTCGAAGAGAGGCGCTCCACCGCGCTCCGCCATATGGAGCTGGAACGGCAGGTCCGGGGGGAGGAGCGCGCCGTCCTCTACATGCGGCGCATCGCGTGCTGGCACTTCCCGGGGATCCCGAAAGCGGCCGCGTTCCGCCGCGCCGTGTGCGGGGCGAAGGACTTGGCTGAGGTGGAGCGGCTCATCCAAGCGCTGCCTGAATCTCGCTAGGACTCGGGGGCGCGTCCTGCCACCGATGTCCCCGGTCTGTGACCGCATCCTGAACTGTGGTCGACCACAGTCGCGCGGCGCGAAGCGTTACCTATCTGCCGATCTGTTCAGGCCCATGCGCTCGGCCGCGCATGCACCTTGCGTCGATCCTGAGGCGGGGACGGACCTTCCGATTGCGGCCGGGTGCTGTGGACGTCACGCCTTTCGGCAGCTTCCCCAAGAGCCGCCTGTCCGGGTCCCTCTTCTCCAGCAGGGCGATCAAGGCGTCGCGGAATATCTGCTCGAAGCGTCCTGCGGGGTATTTGTGTCTGAGTATCTCCTGTGCTCGACGCAGCAGGATGAGGATCTCCTCGTCCGCAGTGAACGAGAAATGGACCCGCTTGACCATGCCGGCATCAGGGTCCGCGTCTGACGGGGTGTCCAGTACCGCCTCGGCGGCTGAGCCTGCCTCGGCGGCAGCGCCCTCGTCACTGCCGGAGTCAGGCGCGATGATCGGGCCGGACACGGGGATTCGGCCGGGCTCAGGCGCGACGGGATCCTCATCTCCCGTGCCCGGGAGACTGGGCGTCGGAGAGAATAATGTGCCGGGGTCCGCTCGACATGGCCCAGGGACCTGGGGACGGGTTGAGATCACCCGGGCGAAATCTGGTTTGTCCGGCGCAGGAGAGAAACCTGCGACCAGCGACTCCACCTGCCGGACGGTCTTCCCCTTTGCCGCGTCGAGGAGACTCGCTGCTTCGGGACTATCCAGGCGCGGGTGGAGTCTGACGACCGCCTCAAGGGATAGGTCGCCTTTTCTGAGCATGTCCACGATTTCGGGGAACAGACGCGCAGCACGAGCGGCACGGATGCGATAATATGCGGCCGCCTCGGTGTATCCGAGTTCCCGGACACAGTAGGCGAAAAGGGAGGGGAATGCGAGGTCGATCGCCAATCCCCTGTTATCCACTTCGGCGAGATGAGCGATGATCTCCGCGATGTCCTCGCGTTCCTGCTGGACCAGGGACCTTAATCTCGACAGCAGGGTTGAATCGTCCAGGGCGGCTGGATTCATGGCGCCTCCTGGGGCAGGATCTCCGTGCGGAAGACGCGCCCCTATATTGATATACGCGCGAAAGCCGAAAAAGTTCCATGAAAATGATTCGGCCGACGGAACTCCTGGTCAGTAGGTCGCGGGCGGGGGGCACGACCTTGGATCTGCGGTTTGTGATGTCCTCGGGACCGCCTCGCGCCGGGGACTCCTCACACTCGGCATGGGGGCAGGAGGCTCCCGCGTGGTGGGTTATTGACACCTGCATAAGTAATGGCCTATTCCAGGCATGAAAAAAGCGGGGTGGCGCGGAGGAAGGACCGGAGGAGGCTCTTCCGGCCGCGGAGCCGCGTAGCATGGTAACGGGTTGTCCGGGCGAG
>JBAZKS010000068.1:0-14096 GCA_041650695.1 Elusimicrobiota bacterium | reverse complement strand
GCCTTCGTGTCCGGATAGGACTTCATGAAGTCCGCGACCCGTTGGATCTCGGCATGGAACTCCGGCTTGACGTCGTGCTTGGCCGTGTCGAAGAGGACCTTGAGCTCGATGGAGACCTTCTCCGGGGGCTTGACGCAGCCCTGGGCGTCGACCCGGGTCCCCTTCGGAGTGCCGGGGCACTTGTCCGCGGAGTCGAGGACCCCGTCGCCGTCTTTGTCCGCCGGAGCCGGGGGCGGCGGGGGTTCGACCTCCGCTTTGGCCGCGATCGGCGCCGCTTCGTGGAGAGGGGAGAAGAACCATGTCAGGTTCAAGCCCCCGCCGAGCAGGTGCGCGTTCCGGTACGGCGACCCGTCGGAGGCGACGTAGCGCCAGATCCCCTCGAGCCCCAGGGAGAGGTTCTTGATGGGGTACATCTCCGCGCCGAGCGCGACCGAGGTCGCGGGATGGTTGAAACGGGTCTCGCTGGCGGAGCGGTTGATGCCGGCCCCGAGCCGGACGTACGGGGCCAATGGCTGCCCGGAGACGAGGAATCTGCGGATCAGGATGGCCTCGATAGGCTCGGCCCGGAACCCCCGGGTGAGGTCGATATCCGTGTAGGCGATCCCGCCCGCCAACGCGTCGGTGAGATTATAGTAGCCCATGACGCCGAAGCCCGGGGCGGCGTTGAGACCCCGCTTGCGCAGGGCGCGCTGGCCCGCGGTGTAGGCCCCCTCCCCGTGGAAGGCTAATCCGAGCCGGCCGGCCAGTTCCGGGGACTGCGCGGAGCAGATCGAAGAAAACAGCACCACGAGGGCCGCAGCGTAATTCATGGTTCCTCCTAAGATGAGAACATTCTACAAGAATCAGCGCACATCCAATTCGAGCCGGCAGGGTTCGTCCGCCGCATCCGCTCCCGCGGACGGGTCGAGGCTGAAGAAGCGCGATTCGGCGAGCCCGCGCGATACGAGGACGTCCTTGATGGAACTGACCCGGGACAGGGCCAGGGAACGCAGGTCCGCGTCCGAGGCTCGCGATTTCTCGGCCAGCTCCACGCGCGCCTGTGCCGCCGACGGCGCGTCGGCGCCGAAAGCCTCTCGGTAGAACGCGAGCACGCGTTTCTCTTCCTGGGGAGTCAGCGGGGCGTTGTCGGCCTCGGGGCCGCGGAGGCGGCGCAACAAGGCCTTGTCTCCGAAAGCCACGGCGTCCGAGCGGCCGGCGATCCCGCGGATGCCTAAAGACATCTCCGGGCGGTCCGTCAGAGCCTGCGCCACCTTCGCCAACTGATCGGCGATCTCGCTCGTCACGGCCGCTTCTCCGGCGGGGAAGGCCACCTGGCCCAGATCGCCCTTGGAACCCATCATCTGGCCGAGGGCCGCGAACGGCGAGAGCGCGGCCTTGGCGATCAGGTTGACCAGGGTCTTGAGGATGACGCGGCCGATGTGGAACTCGGGGTCGTCGAGGCTGCCGTCTATGGGCACGTCCAGGTCTATGACGCCGCGCCGGTCCTTGAGTATGGCGAGGCCGAGCTTGACCGGAGCCTTGATGGCCGTCGGGCTCTCGACCTTCTCGCCCAGCGTCATCTGGTCGATGATCACATGGTTCCGGGTCGTGATGGCGCGGTCCGCGAGGCGCTCATCGAGATCGAAACTCATGGCCCCCTTGTCGATCTTGTAGCCGATGACCTGGACCGAGTAGGGGCTGAATACGGGGAGCTGGATCGCGTCCGCCTTCAGCCTGGCCTCGACCCACGCGGCCCGGGTCGACAGCCGGACCGTGCCGTCCGCCGAGAACGAGGACCTCTCCACCAGGGCCGAGGTGGCGAAGGTCGCGGTGGACCGGCCGTCGTTGGATAGACCCGTCAGTTCGAGGCGCGCCTCGGAGACCGCGAAGGCGAACGAAGGAGCCACGGCGTCGTCTTGGGCCACGATGCGGCCTTTCAAGACGGAGAAGCGCTTGAGACGCACCCGCCACGGAGGCCCTTGGGGCGTGGGAGGAGCGGAGGTCTGGACGGGCGCGGCGGCTGCCCCCGTCGACAGGGAGATGCCGAGCGCGTTCTCGATGTTGGTCCTGGAGTCCGTGCCGCGCGCCAGGCGCAGGAAAGGGCGCTCGATGCGCACCGCCGCGACCTCCGCGCGGCGATCCTTCGTGGAGGCTTTGGCGGATTCGACGGCCAGCTTGCCCAGCTTGGCCAGGGGGCGCCCGGAGGTCCCTTCCGAGACCGTCACGTCGGCCACGGACAGGGAGACCTCGGCGTCCACGTCGCTCCCGGAGATGGAGGCTTTTCCGCGCGCGTCGAAGGTCCCGCCGTCCAGGGAGACCTGCAGGGGCGGCGGGGCCAGCGGCGAGAACGGGGCCAGGGGCAGGGACTCGACCTCGAAATCCGCGCCGCCGGCCAGCGGCTTGGGGGTGAGGTACGCCCGCACGCGCACGGTCCCGGAGGACTGCACCGGGACATCGGCGCGGAGGGTGATCCTGCCGCCGGGGGTCGCGGCGGAGACGCTGGCCGGCCCTATGTCCAGGGCGAAGGGGCCGCGCAAGGGCTCGGTCGAACCCTTCAGGCGCCATGATAGGTCGCGGATAGTCGTCCGTGCGTTCTTCAGGGAAGCGGTGACGGCTCCACTGTCGAGGGCGACCTCGTATTCGGTGGAGGCGTCGAGCCGCCCTTGGGCGATCTCGATCGGCAGGGTGGGCGCGGCGGTCGAGACGCGCGTCAGGTCCACGCTGTTGAACTCGACGCGGCCCTGCAGGCGCAGGGGCTGCACGGTCAGCTCGCCTTCCCAGCCCATGCGCTCCCCTCGGTTGGTCCGGGCCTGCATGCGGTGGCGGCCGTTGTCGTCCGGGAGCGTGCTCAGGTTCTCCAGCCGGAACTGGATGGGCTTGACCATCAGCCGCTGGGGGGCGCTCCGCAGGCGGCTCTCGAAGTTCAGCTCCCCGTCCGACACCTCGAATACCCCCACGATGACCCGCGGTATGAAAACGGGCTTGGGGGGCTCCGCGGGGCTCTCGGGCGACTTGGGAAGGACGTCCAGGATGCTGCCGCCGTCCGCGCCGATGCCCAGCGTGATCTTCGGCCCGGTCACCTTGAGCTCGCGCAGGCCCGCGGCGAGGCGGAAGATGGACGCCGGGTTCACGGCCGCGGAGATCTCCTTGCAGGAGACGATCTCGCCGAGGCGCTCATGGCTCACGGACAGGCCGCTCAGGGTCAGGCGCAGGGAGAACGGGTTGAAAAGGACTTCCTCGGCCCCGGTCTTGAATCCAGGCAGGTATTCCGGGACCTGATCGAAGGCGTGCCGCGTCGCCCAAGGCACGGCCTTCCAGGTCGCGGCCGCGATGAACACGTACGCCCCGGCCAAGTATAGAAGACGGCGGGACCAGCGGGATGAAAAGAACGATCGGATGTGCATATTGAAAAATATTCTAACTCTATTTGATATCGCATGTCTCCCCCGCGCCGCTCTTCGGGAAAATGATAAAATCAAGACCGCATGATTGAAAGCTTCGTCTATAAAATCATCGGCACGCCGAGCGCGCGCCACCTCAAGACCCTGCAACCCTTCCTCGACCGCATCAACGAACTCGAGCCTGAGATCGCCAAGCTCTCCGAGGCCGATTTTCCGGCCAGGACCCAGGAATTACGCGAACGGCTCGCTAAGAAGATGGCGGGGCTCGATCCCGAGGATGCCAAGGACAAGGAGAAGCGCCTGCCCTACACCCAGGAGGCCCTCAAGGAGTTCCTCCCGGAGGCCTTCGCCTTGACGCGCGAGGCGTCCAAACGCACCATCGGGCTGAGGCACTACGACGTGCAGATGCTCGGCGCCATGGTGCTCAACGGCTGCGGCATCGCCGAGATGAAGACCGGCGAGGGAAAGACCCTCGTCGCGACCGCGGCCGTGTATCTGAACTCCCTTTTGGGGAAAGGCGTGCACCTGGTGACGGTCAACGACTATCTGGCCAAGCGCGACGCCGAGTGGATGGGGCCCATCTACAAGTACCTGGGTCTGACGGTCGGGTTCGTCCAGCACGACCTCGACAACGCGGACCGACGGGCGGCCTACCGCTGCGACGTCACCTACGTGACCAACAACGAGATCGGCTTCGACTACCTGCGCGACAACATGGTCATCCGGAGCGACGACCGCGTGCTCCGTCCGCTCTATTTCGCCGTCGTGGACGAGGTGGACTCCATCCTCATCGACGAGGCCAGGACCCCTCTCATCATCTCGGGGCCGTCCGAGGAGTCCACGGACCGCTACGTGCTCATCGACCGGATCATCCCGCTCCTCAAGATCCGCTTCGTGACCGAGGAGGAGGAGATCCAGTCGAAGTACACCGGCGAGGACCTCGGCAAGGGCTACGACGCGGTCATCGACGAGAAGAACCACAACGCCACCCTGACCGACCAGGGGGTCGCCAAGGCTGAGAAGCTCATCGGGCTCGAGAACCTCTACGACGACCTGCAGGGCGCCTGGGTCCACCACATCACGCAGGCCCTGCGGGCCCATCATCTCTATAAGCGCGACGTGGACTACGTGGTCAAGGACGGGGAGGTCGTCATCGTCGACGAGTTCACGGGCCGCCTCATGCCCGGCCGGCGCTGGTCCGAGGGCCTGCACCAGTCCGTGGAGGCCAAGGAGAAGCTGCCCCCGCGGGAGGAGAACCAGACCCTCGCCACCATCACGTTCCAGAACTTCTTCAAGATGTACGACAAGCTCGCGGGCATGACCGGCACGGCCATGACCGAGGCCGACGAGTTCATGGAGATCTACAAGCTCTCGGTGGTGGAGATCCCGACGAACCGGACGAACATCCGTACCGATCAGGCCGACGTGGTCTTCCTGAACCAGAAGGGGAAGTGGCGGGCCATCGTCTCCGACATCGAGGAGAACTGGCGCAATTCGCGGCCCATGCTCGTGGGCACCCGCTCGATCGAGAAATCCGAGATGCTGGCCACGCTCCTGCGGGAGAAAGGCATCCCCCATCAGGTGCTCAACGCCAAGTACCACGAGATGGAGGCCCAGATCATCGCGCAGGCCGGAAAGAAGGGCACGGTGACCATCGCCACGAACATGGCCGGCCGCGGCACGGACATCATCCTGGGCGGCTGCCCGCCGGACCTCGACAACCAGAAGGAGGTCATCGCGCGCGGGGGGCTCTACGTCATGGGCACGGAGCGCCACGAGGCGCGGCGCATCGACAACCAGCTCCGCGGCCGCTGCGGGCGCCAAGGCGACCCCGGCCAGACGCGCTTCTACCTGGCCCTGGACGACGAGCTCATGCGCCTGTTCGGCTCGGACCGCATCCAGAGTCTGATGGAAAAGTTCGGCATGACCGAGGACGAGCCCATCGAGTCCCCGCTCGTGACCCGGCAGATCGAGGGCGCGCAGCGTCGCGTCGAGACCCACAACTTCGACATCCGCAAGCAGCTGCTGGACTACGACAACGTGATGAACAAGCAGCGCGAGGTCGTCTACGGCCTGCGCAACTTCATACTCGACGGTAAGGACGTTTCCGCGCAGATCCACAGCATGATCGACGAGGACCTCCAGGCCAAGCTCGAGCAGTTCGCGCCGGCGGACGAGATCCAGGAGCGCTGGGACATCGGCGGCCTGGCCACGTACTTCAAGCGGGTCTTCGGCAAGGAGTTCCCTCTGCGCGAGACCGAGCCCGCGCGCGTCGACCGCGGCGCGCTCCTGGAGACCTTGAAAAAAGAGGCGCTCTCGGTCTACGAGCGGAGGGCCCGGGAGGAGTTCGCCGGGTTCGATTTCCGCGAGATCGAGAAGATGGTCCTGCTCCAGATGATCGACCAGGCATGGAAGAACCATCTCTACGACCTCGACCACATGAAGAAGTACATCCACCTGCGCGCCTACGGCCAGAAGGATCCGAAGATCGAGTATCAGAAGGAGACCAAGATCCTTTTCGACGCGCTGCTCGACCGCATCCGCCAGCAGACGGTGGAGTACATCTTACGCATCCAGGCTCCGCGGCGTCCGCCGCCGCAGCCGAGCGTCGCGGTGCACCCGGACGCGCAGGGCGCCGACGGCGCGGCGGGGGCGCAGCCGGCCGCCGCCCGGTCGAGGCTCCTGAGGCCCGGGTCGGGGAGCGACGGCCAGACTGTGAAGTCTGCCTCCGCCATCACCAAGATCGGCCGCAACGACCCCTGCCCGTGCGGCAGCGGAAAGAAATTCAAGAAGTGCTGTGGGAAGTAGCCTCGCTCTGTGCGCCGCGGCCGGAGCGGCCTTCGCCCTCTGTCTGCCCAAGCCCGGCTTGTGCGCTCTGGCCTGGGGCGCGCCGGCGGTCCTGTTCTACTTCCTGCCCCGCGCGCGAGGCGTCCGCGCGGCCGCCTGCCTGGCCGGCGTCTTCGGGTTCTTCTTCTGCGGAGTTTCGCTGCACTGGATCTTCCTGACCACTCGTTTCGCCGGAGTACCCTTGCCCGTCGGGCTGCTGGCGTGGTGCGCTCTGGCGGGCCTGCTGGCCCTCAACTGGGCGGTCTTCGGCGCCGCCGCGCGGGTCCTTTCGGGGCCTTGGGCATGGGCCGCGGCGTGGGCCGCCGTCGAATCGGCGAGCGCCTGGTGGACTCCTCGGGTCGGGGTCGACCTCCTGTCCTACACCCAGTGGCGGTATCTCCCTTTTATCCAGATCGGGGCGGTGTTGGGCCCGCATGCCCTGGGCTTCGTGATCATGCTTTGGAACGCGGCTCTCGCCGAGGCCTTTTGCGAGCGCCGCTTCCGGAACCTCGCGGCAGCCGGCGGACTCGCGGCGGGGTGCTTCGCCTACGGGACGGCCGTCCTGGGCGGACGGGAAGACCCGTCCGGCGGACCGGTGGTGGAGATATACCAGCCCAACATCGACCAGTATCGGAAGTGGGATGAGCGCTACGAGGACTTCATCCGGGACTCCTTCGAGGAGCTCTTGCGGGAGCCCCGCGGCGAGACGCCGGCGCTGCTGTTGTGGCCGGAGTCCTCGCTCCCCGGCTGGCTCGACGAGCCGGACATCGCCCGATGGGTCTCCGGGTGCGCCAAGAGAGCCGGCGCGCCGATCCTGACGGGAGCCGTCACCAGGTCCGGGATCCGGCATCACAACTCCGGGGTCCTTCTCGGCGCGGACGGCGAGGTGGCGGGCGTCTATCACAAGCGGCAGCTGGTGCCCTTCGGGGAGTTCGTCCCGCTGCGGGGTCTGTTCCAGGGGTGGATCGGGATATTGGCGCAGATGGGGGATTTCGACTCGGGAGCCGACCGGCAGGAGCTTCTCGCCACTCCCGTAGGCAGGACCGCGGTCAGCATCTGCTACGAGGCGGTGTTCCCGCGTTGGGCCCGGATCGACTCTTCCCGCGGCGCGCGGGTGTTCGTGAATCTGACGAACGATGGGTGGTACAAGGATACTTGGGGCCCGCAGCAGCATTTCTACACCAACATGTACCGCGCGGTCGAGAACCGGGTCTTGGTGCTGCGGGCCGCCAACACGGGGATCTCGGGGGCCATCGACGCCTACGGGGTGGTCTTGGCGAAGACAGAGGTCGAGACCCGGCGCCGGTTGTCGGCGAGCCTCCCGGCCCGGGATCCGTTCCCGCGGGGTTCGCCCTACAGCCGGCAGGGGGACTGGTTCGGGGCCTGCGCCATGCTCGCCGCCGCGGCGTCGTTGGCCTGGGCCTGCAGGGACAAGGTCGCAAAAATCTTCTAGAATCGAGACATGTCCGAACCGATATTCCGCGAGGTCGAAGGAGCGGTCTCCGAGGCCCGCGCTCGCCTGGAGAGGATCGCGGCGCTGCTGGATATCGAGGCGAAGCGCAAGGAGATCGCCAAGCGGGAGGAGGAAGCGGGCCAGCCCGGTTTCTGGGCTGATTCCGCCCGGGCCAAGAAGCAGTCCAAGGAGCTCAACGGCCTGAAGAGGCTCCTCACCGAATACGACTCGACCCGGCGCACCGTCGAGGATGTGCAGGCCCATCTGGAGCTCGCTTCGGAGGCGGGAGACACGGGCGAACTCGGCGAGGTGCGCGCGGCGCTTCTCATGGCCCAGCGGGCTCTGGGCGACCTGGACATGCGGCTGAAGCTCTCCGGAGAGTTCGACCTTTCCGACGCCATCTTGAGCATCAACGCGGGGGCCGGCGGCACGGAGGCCTGCGATTGGGCCGAGATGCTTTTGCGCATGTACACCCGCTGGGCCGAGGGGCGGGGCTTCGAGTTCCAGGTGACCGACATCCACAAGGGCGAGGAAGCCGGGATCAAGAGCGTCGCGGCCCTCGTGCGAGGAGCGCACGCCTACGGGTATCTGAAGGGCGAGGCGGGCGTGCACCGCCTGGTACGCATCTCCCCGTTCGACTCGAACAAGCGGCGGCACACCTCCTTCGCTTCCTGCGATATCCTGCCGGACATCGAAGAGGACATCGACATCCAGGTCGCGGATTCCGATGTCGAGCTGAGCACCTGCCGCGCCGGCGGCAAGGGCGGGCAGAACGTCAACAAGGTGGAGACGGCGGTGCGCCTCCGGCACCTGCCCACCGGGCTGGTCATCAGCTGCCGCTCCGAGCGTTCGCAGCATCAGAACCGCGAGAACGCCATGAAGATGCTCAAGGCGAGGCTCTACCAGATCGAGCTCGACAAGAAGCGCTCGGCCGTGGAGAAGCATTACGACGCGAAGGGCGACATCGCCTGGGGCCACCAGATCCGCTCCTACGTCTTCATGCCCTACCAGATGGTCAAGGACCTCCGCTCCGGGCATGAGACTTCGCAGATCCAGTCCGTCATGGACGGGGACCTCGACGGCTTCATGCACGAGTACCTGGAGTGGCTGGCGGCCGGCAGGCCCGCCAGGAAGACGGCGGCCGATAGGGACGAATAAGCCTTAATCCTGCAACGCCTCTTCGAGGGTCTTGCCGTGCTTCTCCCGAGGGATCATGATGAAATCCTGTTCGATCTCAGCCTCGCCTCTCGAGAACAGCGTCGGATTCGACGGAGTCATCCGGACGAACCTGCGGGCCTCCTCTTTGCGTTGGTCCTCGCTCATGGACTTGTAGGCCTGGTTCTTGTCCAAGACGTATTTCGGCAGGTAGTCCGCATGCCGGACGGTGAGGAGATACCCCTGACTGTTGGGAGGAACTTTCTTGAAGCGGAAGCTGCCGTCCGAACCGCTCACGGTGCTCTTGAATGCCTCGTTCGAGCCCGCATCCATCAGGGCGAGTTCCACTCCTTCCACGGGCTTGAAGGTCACGAGGTCGATCAGGCGGCCTCGGAGGACCCAGTTGGAGGCGCGTGGGGCGCGCGGCGGCTCCGTGTTCTCGGCGATGACCACCGGCTCTTCCGGTGACGCGGTCTTCTTGCCTTTCTTCTTCTTCGGAGGCGGCTTGGCCTCGGGCTTCTCGACGGGAGGCGGCTCGGGCGGCTTGGCCTCGGGCTCGACAGGGGGCTCCGGCTCCGCCACGGGTTCCGGCTGCGGCGCGGGCTGCTGCACCGGGGTGACCACCACGACCGGCGGCGGTTGCTCCGGCGCGGGCTGCTCCTTTTTGAGGAATTTCGGCGCGAACAGGGCGACCATGAGGACGGCCCCCACGGCCACGAACATCCAGGAGGATACGCCCTTGGGTTCGGGAGGGCGCTTGAGCTCGAACTGCGATTGCAGCATGTGCGGAGGGAGCACGTTCTCCGCGTTGTCCATGGTCCTGGGCTCGGCATCGAGTTCCGCGAGCATGTGCCTGGGCAGGTCGAGCCCGTCGTCCCTCTTGGGCTTGGCCGGAGCCTGCGACGCGGGCTTCGCGGGCTGGCTGGACTTTTCCTCCGGCGTCCGGAAGTCGCGCTTGCAGTAAGGGCAGATCTCGACGGTCTCGGAGATCTGCTTGGCGCATCCGGGGCATCGCGTGAGGAGCACCGGCGCGTGCTCGGGCTTCTTGGCCGCCTCGGCGTGGGGCTCCTCTTTCTTGGCCTCCGGCGCTTTGGGCTCCGGAGGCGGCTCCACTGCGGGCGTCTTCTCCGGCTCCTTCTCCTTGACCGCTTCGGGCGGCCGGACGGCCGAGATGATCATGGTTTTCGGCAGCGAGGAGTCGAGCTTGGTCTTTTCCTCGCGTTTGACCGCGTCCGCCGGAGGGGGGGCGGAGATGATCTGGGTCTTCGGAAGAGAGGACTCGAACCGGGGCTTCTCCTCATGCTTTGGCTCCGGTTTCGGCTCCGCCTTGGGAGGCTCCGCCGGCGGGGCTTCGCCGCCGTCGAGCATATGCCGGGGCAAGTCAGGGGGCGGCCGTTGAGGCGCGGCGGCCGGCTTCTTCTCCGGATCCGGAGCCTTCGCCGGAGGCTCCGCGGGCTTTGCCGTGCCTCGCCGTGAGGGAGCTCGAAAATCCCACTTGCAGTGAGGGCAGACCTCCGCGGTCTCCGGGATCTCCCTGGCGCAACCGGGACACCGTGTGACCATAGTTACTAAGTTTTACCCCCGCGAGAGTATGAAGTCAAGTAAATAATCTCTAAAGGATTCTCCGCGCGCGAACGAGGGTCAATCCTGGCTGCCTAGGACTTGGAGCACCCGCCCCGTCGCGGCGTCGAGCGTGACCCGCGCATGGTAGTCCGGGCCGAGCGTGTTCGGGTGCAGCCGGGTCTTGAACGTCACGATGATCCTGGCTCCTTTGGATTCCACTTCGATGGGGGTGTCTGGGGGGTAGCGGACATCTTTTTCGACGGCTTCCTTGGCCAGAGCGATGGCCTTCTGGCGCGTGATGGGGCCGCGGGCCTTCCTGCGCGTCTTGGGTTTGGCCGCAGGTTTCGGGGCTTCTCCCTCCGGGGCGCACCAAGCGTAGCTGTCTTCGCACCGGAGCGTATCCCGCGTGAAGCCATTCGGGCAGGACTTTTCGCAGAGCGTGAACCCGCCGTCCTCCATTCTACGGACCGAGGCCATGCAGCAGGAGGCGCTCCCCTTCTTCTTGCAGTTCTCGAAAAGACGCTTATAGTAGTCCGGGCTCGGACCCGGCCGGGCCGCGGGAACGGCCCTGTCCTGAGCGGATATGGAAGGTGCGTCAGCGAAGGGCTGGGCGGCGTGACCGAGCCCGGCCAGGAGGCAAAGGAGCGTCGACATGCTAGGGAGTTATACAATAAATGCTAGACTCGGAATATGGTGAGAACGACGCTCGCTCTATCGCTCGCGATGTTGATTTCGGCGCCCTTGTCGGCGCAGCCGAAGAAGAAGGGGCCCCCCGCTCCCGCGGAGAAGAAAGAGCTCCGCGCGAAGGAGGGTCCGCCCATCCTTTCGGAGGAGTTCGTCGAGCACTTGCGCAAGAGCCTCAAGCTCGATGATAAGCAGCGCAAGGAGATCGGCGCGGTCCTCGACGGGGTCCGCCCGGGCCTGCGGCGCACCTGGGAGGAGATGAAGTCCCTGCGGGAGAAGCTGGAGGAGGCGGAGAGGGATTTCCACTCGGCCCAGCGGGACGCCCACGAGCGGATACGGGAGAAGCTCACCTACGAACAGCGGGAGCGCTTCGACGAGATGCGCATGAAGATGATGCGGGGGCCAGGCATGAAGGATCCGGAGGAGATGTCGCCGGAGGAGAGGATGAAGCGGGAGAAGATGATGCAGGACTTCCCGCCGGAGATGTGGGAGAAGCCCAAGGACCTCGAGAAGGGGGAGGATCTCCCGCCCGACTTCAAAGAGTACATCGACAAGAAATTCAAGAGCCGCGGTGAGAAATGGGACAAGCAGCCCATGCCGCCGCCCGAGATCATGGACGGGCCGAAGGAAGACCCGAGGAAGCCGGAGTAACGGGACGCTTCCCTTAAAAAAGAAAAGCCGCCCAGCAGCGCCGGGCGGCTTTTCTTTTTTTAGAATTTCTCGCTCGGATCCACCTTGACGCCGGGGCCCATGGTCGAGGAGAGGGTCACGCTGCGGATGTAGGACCCCTTCGAGGACGAGGGCTTCGCCCTCGAGATCTGCTGCAGGACGGCGCGGGCATTGGCCACGATCTTGTCGGCATCGAAGGACTTCTTGCCCACGCCGACGTGGACGATGCCGTACTCGTCGTTCTTGTATTCCACGCGCCCAGCCTTGAGCTCGTGCACGGCCTTGGTCACATCCATCGTGACCGTGCCGCTTTTCGGGTTCGGCATGAGCCCGCGGGGGCCGAGGAGCTTGCCGAGCCGGGCGATATCCTTCATGACATCCGGCGTCGCGACGAGGACGTCGAAGTCCATCTTCCCGCCCTGGATGACCTCCACGAGCTCGGTGCTGCCGAAGAGGTCGGCTCCGGCCGTCTCGGCTTCCTTGACCTTGTCGCCCTTCGCGATGACTGCGACGCGGCAGGACTTGCCCGTTCCGTGCGGGAGCGCCACGGTCCCGCGCACCTGCTGGTCCGACTGCTTGGGATCGATGCCGAGACGGATGTGGAGTTCGATCGTTTCGTCGAACTTGGCCGTGGACGCGTTCTTCACGACCGGGGCCGCGTCCTTGAGAGAGTACAGCTTGGCGCGGTCCACGTTCTTGAGCGCTTCGGTGAGTCTCTTGCCCATCGTATTCCTCCGTGACCTTCGATCGCTTCCCGGGTTTACGGGAGGCTCGGTCGTTTCCGTCCTAATCCTTGCCCTAATCCGTGATGTCGATGCCCATGGAGCGGGCGGTGCCCGCCACCATCCGGATCGCCATCTCGACGTCCGCGGTGTTGAGGTCGGGCATCTTCTTGCGCGCGATCTCCTCCGCCTGCTTCCGGGTGATCTTGCCGACCTTGTTCTTGTTGGGCTCGCCCGAGGCCTTGGCCAGTCCGGCGGCCTTCTTGATGAGCGCGGCCATGGGCGGCATCTTCGTGATGAACGAGAACGTGCGGTCCTCGTAGACCGTGATCACGGCCGGGATGGTCATCCCGGCCTCCATGTTCTTGGTGCGGTCGTTGAACTGCCTGCAGAAGTCCATGATGTTGACGCCGTGCTGGCCCAGCGCGGGGCCCACGGGCGGCGCGGGGTTGGCCCCGCCGGCCGGGATCTGCAGCTTGATCTGAGTCTTGACTTTCTTCGCCATACGCTTCTCCCTACAGCTTCTCCACTTGCAGGAAATCCAACTCGACCGGAGTGGGGCGGCCGAAGATGGTGACCATGGCTTTGAGCTTGGCCTTCGGCTCGTTGACGTCCTCGACCACTCCGATGAAGTGCCGGAAAGGCCCTTCGGTGATGCGGACGTTCTCGCCTTTCTCGAACTGGACGGCGGGCTTGGGCTTGCCGGCCGCCGATTCCGTGGTGAGTTCCAGGATCTGCTTGATCTCCTCGAGGGGCAGCGGCCGCGGCTTGGGCTCGCCGAGGAAGCCGGTGACCCCGGAGATGTTCTTCACCGCCCAGTAGGTCTCGTTGTCGACGACCATGTCCATCAGGACGTAGCCCGGGAAGAACTTGCGTTTCTTGACCTGCTTGCGGTTCTTCTTGACCTCGACGACGTCCTCGGTCGGGATGAAGACCTGGAAGATCTTGCCCTGGAGGTTCTCGTTCTTGACCTTGCTCTCAAGGTGGGTCCGGACGCGGTCTTCCCAGCCCGATTGCGTGTGGACGACGAACCATCCCCTGCCTTCGGTCATGTTTTCCATCGAAGTTCCTCAAATAGGATGCGGCTTATCTGCCCAGCAAGGCGCCCATGATGACCGTGAGGATGTAGTCGACGCTGGCGATGTAGATCGACACGACCCCCACGAGGGCCAGGACCACGACGGTGGAGCCCACCGCCTGCTGGCGAGAGAGCCAGGAGGACTTCTTGAGCTCGGTGTACGCTTCTGCGACGAACTTGCTCGGGTTCGGGATCTCAGCCATAATCCTCAAAAATCGTCCGGCCGCGCTAGGATTCGAACCTAGAGTTCCGGTTTTGGAGACCGGTGGTTTAGCCGTTAACCGACGCGGCCTCGGACCTACTTCGATTCCTTGTGCGGGGTATGCTTCCCGCAGGCCTGACAGAACTTCTTTACCTCCACCTTGTACGCCCGCTTCTTGCCGTGGGAGTAGTGGTAGTTCTTGTTCTTGCAGACCGTGCACGCCAGTATCGTGACGACGCGTTCGACCATAGGTTACTCGACGATGTCAATGACGACGCCGGCGCCGACGGTGTGTCCGCCCTCGCGGATGGCGAAGCGGAGACCCTTCTCCATGGCGATCGGCGTGATCAGCGTCACCGTGAAC
>JBAZKS010000067.1:0-15160 GCA_041650695.1 Elusimicrobiota bacterium | reverse complement strand
ATGATGCTGCCGCCCAGGGTCGCCATGTTGCGGACCTGCTGCGTGGCGAACAGGCGCGCGACGCGGTCGAGCACCCAGCCCCGGCCGCCCCGATACTCCTGCAGGTCCGCGATCTTCGTCATCGCGCCGATCTTGAACCCGTCCGACGTATCCTCGATGCCCTCTAAGCCCGCGCGTCCCAGGTCCACGGCCACCCGCTCGGCCTTGCCCTGCTGGAACACCAAGGAGGTCCCCCCGGCCAGAAGGAAGCCGTTCACCCCGAGCTCCTTCATGGCCTTCGAGGCCTCGCCCAGTTCCGTCGGCAGCCTGAAATCCGTGAATCTCATTTTCTTCTCCTTCCCCAGCCGGCTTCCACCATCTTCTCCGAGATCCTGTTGGCCCTGCGGAAGAGGCTCTCCTCGTCCATCCCCACGAGGCTCCCGCCGCGGACGAGGACCTTCCCCGCGACCACGGTGAGGTCGGCCCGTTGTCCCCCGCCGCAGAACAGGATCGCCGACGCGGGGTCGTGCATGGCTCCGGCGTAGTCGATGCGGTCGAGTCGGAAAGCGGCCAGGTCCGCCGCGGCTCCCACGGTGAGGCGTCCGAGCTCGGGATGGCCCAGTATCCGCGCTCCCCCGAGCGTCGCCAGCTCGAGCACCCGCATGGGCGGCATGGCGTCCACGCCGGTGCCGACGCGGTGGACGAGCAGGGCCAGCTGCATCTCGCGCAGGAAGCTCGAGGAGTCGTTGCTGGCGCTTCCGTCGACCGCCAGCCCGACGCGCACGCCGGCCTTGAGCATCTTCGGGATGGGCGCGATGCCGGAGCCCAGGCGCAGGTTCGAGCACGGGCAGTGCGCCACGCCGGTCCGGGTCTTGGCGAGCCGGCGGATCTCGGCGTCGTTGAAGTATATCCCGTGGGCGTACCATACGTCCGGTCCGACCCAGCCGACCTTCTCCATGTACTCGAGGGGCCGCAGGCCCTCCTTCTCCAGGCAGAAGCGCTCCTCGTCGGTGGTCTCGCAAAGGTGGGTATGCAGGAGCACCCCCCTCTTCCGGGCGAAGCGCGCGGTCTCCTCCAGGAGTTCGGTCGTGACCGAGAAGGGGGAGCACGGGGCCAGGGCGATGCGGCACATGGAGAACGGCTTCGGGTCGTGGTACTTCCGGATGACCCGCTCGCAGTCGGCGAGGATCTCCTCCGGGGTCTGGACCACGTCGTCCGGAGGCAGGCCGCCCGCCGAACGGCCGCGGCTCATGGAGCCGCGCGTGGGGTGGAAGCGTACGCCTATCCGGCGCGCCGTATCGATCTCGATGTCGATGAACTCGCGGGGCGCCTTCTTCGGGAAGACGTAGAAGTGGTCCGTGGTCGTGGTGCACCCGGAGAGCAGGAGCTCGCCTAAGCCCACCTGCGTGCTCACCTCCACGGCCTCGGGCCCGAGTTCGCGCCAGACCTCGTAGAGATTGACGAGCCAGTCGAAGAGCTTCGCGTTCTGGACCTTGGGCAGGTTCCGAGTCAGGGTCTGGTAGAGGTGGTGATGGGTATTGATGAACCCGGGATACACCACCCGGGATCTTCCATCGAGGATCTCGTCTCCCTTCCGGGGCCTCAGGCCCTTGCCGATGGATTGGATGCGGCCGTCCTTGGCCGTGAGGTCCACGTCGTGCAGGACCGACCGGTCCGCGTCCATGGTGACGAGAGTGTGGATGTTTTTAAGGAAAAGGCGGGACATTCCACAGCGATTCTGCCATAAATCGCGCGTTTTTTCTATG
Source organism: Elusimicrobiota bacterium (assembly GCA_041650695.1). Classification (GTDB taxonomy): domain Bacteria; phylum Elusimicrobiota; class Elusimicrobia; order UBA1565; family UBA1565; genus JBAZKS01. The sequence continues at coordinate 13,415 of JBAZKS010000067.1, read as the reverse complement.
ATACCCCACACGCATGCTCGCGCGGACGGGTCTTTCCTTCGCTTGCTTCCTCTGGGCCATCTCCTTCATCGCGACGAAGGTGGCGCTGGCCGCCGTGCCTCCGTTGACCGTGGTGAGTCTGCGGTTGGCCGTTTCCGGCGCGTGCTTCCTCCCCTGGCTGTTCAGGCGGTGGAGGTCCATCCGCTCCGGCGGGCTTTGGCGCCTGCTCGGGCTGAGTCTCGTCGGGACCACCCTGCATCACGGCACGCAGACGGTCGGGCTGCAGTTCACCAGCGCGTCGAACGCGTCTCTCTACGCGGCCACCTGCCCGATCTGCATCGCGCTCATCGCCGCGGTCTTCCTGGGCGAGCGCATCACGCGCCGCAAAGCCGCCGGGATCGCCCTGGCCTTGGCCGGAGTGCTCGTGGTCCTGGGCCTGGGGACGCTCCGGTCCTTCGATGCGCGAGGCCACCTCCTGGGGGACGCGCTCGTGTTCGTGAGCATCTTCCTCTGGGGAGTGTTCACGGTCTTCGGAAAGAGCGCGGGCGCCGAGATGGGGGCCTTCGAGCTCATCGGCGCGGCCACGGTGCTGGGCGCGCTCCTGTCCGCGCCCGCGGGCCTGCTGGAGATGAGCTCCCGGGGCTTCAGCTTGGCGTCCATCCCGGCCCGCGCCTGGGGGGGCATACTCTTTTTGGGGGTCGCCTGCGGCTTCTTGGCCAATTTGCTCTACTTCCTGGCGCTGGACAAGCTGGAGACCGGGAAGGTGGGGGTCTATCTCTACACGATCCCGCCGATGACCTACGCGGCCGCGGCCGTGATCCTGGGCGAGCGTGCGGGGCCCAATCTGCTGGTCGGCTCATCGCTGGTCCTGGCCGGAGTCTATCTGACCGAGAGGGGGTAGCATGATCGTGACGACCGTGACGGTGTTCGTGAAGCCGGACCGGATCGCGGATTTCATCCGGGCCACGGAAGAGAACCACGAGGCATCTCTTCGGGAGCCGGGCAACCTGCGCTTCGACGTGCTGCAGGCGAAGGGCGACCCGTCTCGATTCCTCCTCATCGAAGCGTATGGATCGGAGGAGGAGGCCGCCGGCCACAAGAAGACGCCGCACTACCTCAAGTGGCGCGACGCCGTGGCGGATTGGATGGCGAAGCCTCGGGAGGGGGTCCCGCACAAGGTCCTGCGGCCGTCGCAGGCGCAGGCATGGCGCTGCCGCTAGAGCCCGGACCGGGCTTCAACTCCACTCCTGAGGGCGCCCAGTCCCATGGCCCATCCGGGGCCATGGGAGGGCTGGCCTTCTCACTCGCCAGGGTGCCGGAGGTCCTGCTCGGACCGGGCGTCGCGCGCCGGCTGGGTCCGCTCGCCAGGCGCTTCGGGAAGAGAGCCCTCGTGGTCACCGGAGGGGAGTCTTTGGAGCGGTCCGGCAAGTGGGCGTCCCTGCTCGGCGGCCTGCGCGAAGAGGGGGTGACCGTCTCGCGGGTCTCCGTGCGGGGGGAGCCCTCGGTCGAGGCGGTGGACGCGGCCGTGGCCGAGTCGCGCGGGGCGTCCCTCTCGGTCGTCATCGGCATCGGCGGCGGCAGCGCGGTGGACGCGGCCAAAGCGGTCGCGGCCATGCTCACGGTGGAGGGCGGGGTCCAGGACTACCTCGAGGGCGTGGGGACGCGGAAGCACCCGGGGACGAGGCTGCCGCTCATCGCGGCGCCCACGACCGCCGGGACCGGGAGCGAGGCCACGAAGAACGCGGTGTTGCGCAAGGTGGGCCAGGGAGGGTTCAAGAAGTCCCTGCGGCATGACCGCTTCATCCCGGATGTCGCGCTGCTGGACCCGGAACTGGCGGTGGGCTGTCCCCCGGATATCACCGCCGCCTGCGGCATGGACGCGTTCGTCCAGCTCATGGAAGCGTACCTCTCGCCAAAGTGCTCGCTCCCGGTGGAGGCGCTCGTGTGGAGCGGGCTCGTCCTGCTCAAGGAGAATCTCCCGGCGGTCTGCGGCCCCGGAGCCGCGGATGCGCGCGCGCGCGGGGCCATGGCCTACGCCTCCTTGATGTCCGGCATCGGCTTGGCCAACGCCGGCTTGGGCGTGGTCCACGGCCTGGCGGGCCCCATCGGCGGACGCTTCCGCGCCCCCCATGGGGCGGTCTGCGGCATCCTGGCGGCGCCCGCGATCGAGGCCAACGTGCGCGCGCTCAAGGCGCAGGGTGAGCGGGGTGAGCCGGCCCTGGAGAAATACGCGTCCCTCGGCCGGCTCTTGTCGGACAAGAAGAGGCTGGGGAGGGAGGCGGCCTTCGTCTCCCTCGTCGACACGGTGGAGGGGTGGACGCGCTCGCTCGGGATCGGGAGCTTGGACCGGTACGGGATCCGGGCGGAGGATGTGGACGGCATCGTGGCGGATTCGGACTGCAAGGACAACCCCGTCCCGCTTGGGAAAGAGGAACTGCGTCGGATCGTCGCGGGCCGGATCTAGACCGCGGATGCGGTCTGGTCAGCGGCCGACGACAGCCTGCCCGCCGCCGGCCTTGACGGCGTTCTCAAGGGCCGCCTGATCGACCTGCCCGGCGCCGGCGCCGACGGTGCCTCCCCCGCCCCCGGCCGACTCTCCTCCGGCGGCTTTATCCTTCGAATCGGTGACGACTCCGGACATCTCGAGCACGTAGATCACGGTGCCGTCGTCCAGCCTGACCCAGCCCGGCTTGACGCCTCCCGCTTCATCGGATGTCCTCTCGCCCGTGGGGTCCTTCTTGAAGGGGTCGATCTTGCCGGAGATCTTCTGCTGGCCGCTCCCGCCCCCGGTCTTGTTCATGGAACGCTTCTTCGGCTGGTCGAACGACTTCGCCGCCGCGCCTTGTGAAGCCGGCGTCGTCCCCAGCCGTTCGGCCACGCTCAGATCGCCTGCGGGGGGGGCGTTCGATGCTGGAGCGGAGAGGCTCGCGCCGCCGAGATTCCCTCCGCCGAAGCTCCCGAAGCCGCCGCCGGAGCCGCTTTGGCCGGAGTCGAAGCCCTTGGGAGCCAGCTTGACTCCGCGCCGTTGCTCGCCGGAGTCGGATTTCGGCGGGGGCTTCCTCGCCGCTTGCTTCGGCGGGGCCGCGATAGGCTCCCCCGCCTCGGGAAGGGGCCCGACCGGCTCGGTCGGGTCGGGCGGCTTCGGCGTCTCGCCTTCGGGCTCATCGCCCGGCAGGAACATGTGGCTGTCCGGCTCCCGCGAGGCGGACGCGGCTTCCTGGGGAGCGGACAGCGGCTCCGCCCGCGGAAGCCTTTGGGTGAAATCGGACCCGCTGCTCTTGCCCGACGGCTCGGGGCGCATGACCTTCAAGAGCGCCGCGAGAGCCACGATCACCAGGAGCAGGGCCGTGCCTCCGGCCAGGATATACATCTTGCGCTGGCTCGCGTTCTGGGCTTGGGCCCAGGGAGGCTCTGGCTGCTGCTGCGGCGGATTCGTTGCATTCATAGCTCAATAAATAGGATAGCGGGTCGGTCCCGGCCGCGCAAGGCCTAAAAGACGGGCATCCGGTTCCCAGAGTCGCCCTGAAAGCTTAAGGAGAGAATCGATGGCTACCCCAGTCCAGCGTTGGGTCGAAGAGATCGCGAAGCTCACGCAGCCGGAGAAGGTCCACTGGTGCGACGGCTCCCAGGAGGAGTACGACCGCTTGCTCGCTGAGACTGCCGCCGCGGGCGGTTCGGTGAGGCTGTCCAAGCGGCCCAACAGCTACGCTTTCCGTTCGCACCCCGGGGATGTCGCCCGGGTCGAGCAGTGCACCTTCATCTGCTCCAAGAAGAAGGAAGACGCCGGGCCGACCAACAACTGGTGCGACCCCGCCGAGATGAAGGCCAAGCTCACCAAACTCTACGCCGGGAGCATGAAGGGGCGTACGCTTTACGTCATCCCCTACAGCATGGGCCCGCTGGGTTCCGATATCGCGCACATCGGCGTCGAGATCACGGACTCCAAATACGTGGTGTGCAACATGCGCATCGTGACCCGAATGGGCAAGAAAGTCCTTGACCTCCTGGGCGACGGGGAGTTCGTGCGCTGCCTGCACTCGGTCGGCGCTCCGCTCAAGCCCGGCGAGCAGGATTCGTATTGGCCGTGCAACCCGGACAACAAGTACATCGTGCACTTCCCCGAGGAGCGCGCCATCTGGTCCTACGGGAGCGGGTACGGCGGCAACGCCCTCCTCGGGAAGAAGTGCTTCGCTCTGCGCATCGCCTCGGCCATGGCCCGCGACGAGGGCTGGCTGGCCGAGCACATGCTCATCCTCGGGATCACCAACCCGAAGGGGGAAAAGAAATACTTCGCGGCCGCGTTTCCGAGCGCGTGCGGCAAGACGAACCTGGCTATGCTCATCCCTTCGATGCCGGGTTGGAAGGTCGATTGCGTGGGAGACGACATCTGCTGGATGAAGTTCGGACCGGACGGCAGGCTCTACGCCATCAACCCGGAGTACGGGTTTTTCGGCGTGGCTCCGGGGACCTCCATGGAGTCGAACAAGAACGCGATGCTGTCTTTGACCAAGAACTGCATCTTCACGAACTGCGCCTTGACCCCGGACGGGGACGTCTGGTGGGAAGGGATGACGAAAGCGAAGCCGGCGAAGCTCACCAGCTGGCTGGGCGAGGAGTGGACGCCGGCGAACCCCAAGCCCGCGGCCAATCCCAACGCCCGCTTCACGGCGCCGGCCTCGCAGTGCCCGGTCATCGACAAGTCGTGGGAGGACCCCAAGGGAGTGCCCATCTCCGCTTTCTTCTTCGGCGGCAGGCGGGCGAGCGTGATGCCTCTCGTCATCGAGTCGTTCTCGTGGCAGCACGGGACCTTCCTGGGAGCCACCGCTTCCTCGGAGACGACCGCCGCGGCGGCAGGCGGGGTGGGTCAGCTCCGGCGGGACCCCATGGCCATGCTGCCGTTCTGCGGCTACCACATGGGAGACTACTTCGGGCATTGGCTGAGGATCGGCAAGGCGCACGACCCGGCGAAGCTCCCGAAGATCTTCTACGTCAACTGGTTCCGCAAGTCCGAGGAGGGGAAGTTCCTCTGGCCGGGCTATGGGGAGAACTCCCGCGTGCTCAAGTGGGCGTTCGAGCGCATCGACGGGACAGCCGAGGCCGTCGAGACCCCGATCGGCAACCTGCCGGCCAAAGGGGCCGTGGACCTGTCCGGTCTCGACGTCTCCGAAGCCGCTTTCGACGAGCTCCTTCGGGTCGACAAGGAGGCTTGGACCAAAGAGGTGGAGTCCATCCGGACTCACTTCGACAAGTTCGGCGATAGACTGCCCAGCGGGATGAACGAGGAGCTCGAGGCTCTCAAGCGGAGATTGAGCAAGGCGTCCTGCCGCGCGTGAGGGATTAGTATAATGCCTAACTCGAAAATGAAGACCAATCCGAAGACCAAGACCCGGCCGCAGCCGGCGGTCGGTCAGCCAGGCGGCCGTTTCGATGTGGCCATCATCGGCGGAGGCGTGGTGGGCTGCGCCATCGCGCGCGCTCTTTCCCGCTTCCGCTTGAAGACCGTGCTGCTGGAGCGCAACGAGGAGGTCGCCTTCGGCGCCACCAAGACCAACAGCGGCATCGTGCACGCGGGGCATAATGCCCCCGCCAACACGGTCAAGGGGCCTCTCGAGGTGCGGGGCAACAAGCTCTTCGATGAGCTGCACAAGGACCTGCACTTCGGGTTCCGCCGCTGCGGGGAGCTCGTCGTGGCCATGGAGGAGGCCCAGATCCCGGATCTGGAGAAGCTCAAGAGGCAGGGCGAGGAGAAGGGGGTCGCCGGGCTGGAGATGTGGGCCCCTGAAAGGATCCAGCGGGAAGAGCCCAATCTCTCGACCAAGATCGTCATGGCCCTGCTCGCTCCGACGGCCGGGGTCATCAACCCCTACGAGTTCGCCTTCGCTCTCATCGAGAACGCGATGGCCAACGGCGTGGAGCTCCGGGTCAACTGCCCCGTCGCGGGCATCGAGCAGGCGGCGCAGGGGTTGCGCTTGAAGACCCCTCAGGGAGTCTTCGAGACCCGCTTCGCCCTGAATTGCGCCGGGGTCTTCGCGGACGAGATCGCGCACATGCTCGGCATGAAGGACTTCCGCATCATCCCGCGCAAGGGTGAGGAGTACATGCTGGACAAGAGGCTCCAGGGTCTGGTCCGGCGCCTCATCTTCCCCCTGCCGACCAAGACCTCCAAGGGCATCCTCGTCATCCCGACGTTCGACGGGACCATCATGGTCGGACCGACTGCCGAGACGACCGAGGACCGCTACGATTGGGATACGACCCCGTTCGGAGCCGAGAAAGTGTTCTCCTTCGTGCGCCAGCTCTGTCCCTCCATCACGGAGCGCGACACCATCACCGAGTTCGCGGGCCTGCGTCCGGCGAGCGACACCGACGACTTCATCATCGGGCCGACCCGCGTCAAGGGGTTCATCAACGTGGCCGGCATCCAGTCGCCCGGTCTGACCGCGGCCCCGGCCATCGCGGAGAGGGTCTGCGACATCCTTCGCGACGAGGGCCTGTCGTTCGAGGAGAAGGACGACTTCGAGGCGCACACGCCCGGAACGCCGCACTTCGCGGCCTTGAGCCCGGAAGAGCAGGAGTTCCTCATCAAACAGGACCCGCGCTATGGCCGCGTCGTCTGCCGCTGCGAGCTCGTGACCGAAGCCGAGGTCCACGGCGCGGTCGACCACGGCGCGCGGACGCTCGACGGCATCAAGTTCCGCACGAGGGCCGGCATGGGCCGCTGTCAGGGAGGCTTCTGCACCACCCGCTGCATGGACATCCTGTCCAAGCGGCTCGACAAGCCGTTCCATGAGATCACCAAACGGGGGGGCGGGTCCTGGATCTCCGTTCCCATGGAGGCCCCGGTCCCGGCCAAGCCCGAGGGGGTGCGCTGACATGCTCGGACGCCTGGAGAAGGACTACGACGTGGTGGTGGTCGGCGGAGGCCCGGCCGGCATGGGAGCCGCGCTGGGAGCCCGGGAAGCGGGCGCGGAGAAGGTCCTCATCCTGGACCGGGAGCCGGACCCGGGAGGGATACTGCTGCAGTGCATCCATTCCGGCTTCGGCCTGCATTATTTCAAGGAGGAACTCTCCGGTCCCGAGTACGCGGAGCGCTTTCTGGCCAAGGTCGTGGACAGGGACGTGGATGTGGTCGCGGACTGCTACGTCTCCGGGATCGCGGTAGACTCCGACGGGTCCAAGCGGGTCCGGGTCATGAGCGCCAAAGACGGCGTGCGCACGGTGCAGGCGCGCTCCGTGGTCCTGTGCATGGGCTGCCGGGAGCGCACGCGGGGGGCCATCCGCATCCCGGGAGGCCGGCCCTCGGGGGTGTTGACCGCGGGACTGGCGCAGAAGCTGGTCAATATGAAGGGTCAGCTGCCGGGCAGGCGCGTGGTCATCCTGGGCTCCGGGGATATCGGGCTCATCATGGCGCGGCGCCTGCGCCTGGAGGGCTGCGAGGTGATGGGTGTCTACGAGATCCTGCCCTACACCAACGGCCTGACCCGGAACGTGGTGCAGTGCCTCGACGACTTCGGAGTGCCCCTGCACCTCTCGACCACGGTGACCTACATCCACGGCCGCGACAGGCTCGAAAAGGTCACGGTCTCGCCGGTGGACGAGAGGCTCAGGCCGGACTTGAAGCGCTCCAAGGACATCCCGTGCGATACCCTGCTCCTCTCCATCGGCCTTATCCCGGAGAACGAGCTCTCCCAGAGCCTGGGCATCCAGCTCGACGCGGCCACGGCCGGGCCGCAGGTCTCGAGCACGATGGAGACGAGCATGCCCGGCGTCTTCGCCTGCGGCAACGTCCTGCACGTGCACGACCTCGTGGACTTCGTGACCAACGAGTCCCTTCTCGCCGGCCGCTTCGCCGGGGAGAAGGCCCAGGGCATCCGCCGGCCCGCGGACAATATCCGCACGGTGCCGGGGGATAACGTGGGCTACGTCGTGCCCCACAGGCTCAGCCCGGAGCGCGAGCACACGCTCTACATGCGGTGCAAGAAGGCGATGAAGCCCTGCCGCATCCGCGTGGGGAACCTGCTCGAGAAGAAGCTGCGCTTCGTGGTGCCGGCCGAGATGATCATGCTCAAGATCAAGCCGGACATCCTGGAGAAGTTCCAGGGCGACTCCCTGCGCGTGGACATCGTGCCGGACGGGGGGAAGGAGTCCAACGGCAATGGCTGAGACAAAGAAATTCACATGCATCGGCTGTCCCATGGGCTGCCCCTTGCAGCTCGTGCACGAGGGCAACAAGATCCACGAGGTCTCGGGCTACGAGTGCAACCGCGGGGCCAAGTACGCGCAGCAGGAGTTCACCGAGCCCCGCCGGGCCATGAGCACGACCGTCGCCATCTCCGGCGCCCGCTGGGAGCGGCTGCCGGTCAAGGTGGCCGGCACCGTGCACAAGAAGAAGGTGCTCGACGCGGCCAGGAAGATCCACGCCCTCCGGGTGGAGGCGCCGGTGAAAGCCGGGCAGGTGCTGCTCGCGGACCTCATGGGGGAGAAGGGCGTCAACGTCATCGCGTGCCGCACCATGGCGCGCGTGGCGTCGGCGCAGGAGAAGGCCAGCACATAGGATGAGCGCGAAGACGCTCGAAGTCTCGGCCGTCGTCCCGGTCTACTGCGAGGAGGGCGGCATCGGCCAGGTCCTCGACGGGCTCAAGGCGGTGCTGGAGCGCTGCTGCGCCCGCTACGAGATCGTGGTTGTCGACGACGGCTCACCGACCGGACCCTGGAGATCGCCCGGTCCCGGGGGGTCCGCACGGTGGCGCATCCGGTGAACCGGGGCTACGGCCGCGCGCTCGTGAGCGGGATCGAGACCGCGACCCACGACTGGGTGCTCATCATCGACGGGGACGGCTCCTACCCGCCTGAGGAGGCCGAGCGCCTGCTCGGCGCCTGCGCGGGCTTCGACATGGTGGTCGGGGCGCGCCAGGGGAAGCTCTTCTGGGGCAACCCCCTGCAGGCCCTGCGGCGCTGGGTCTACCTCTCCCTCGCGCAGTTCGTGGCCGGCGAGCCCATCCCGGACGCGAACTCGGGCTTGCGGCTCTTCAAGAAGAGCGCCTGCCTGCTTTCCATGCCGTTCTGGTGCTTCGGCTACTCGTTCACCACGACCATGACGCTGTCCTTCGTGAGGAGCGGCCGCTTCGTGTCGTTCGTCCCCGTCCGCTTCGCCGCGCGCCGGGGTTTCTCGAAGGTCCGGCCGGTGCGGGACATCCTGCGCACGCTGCAGATCATGACCCAGGTCATCCTCTATTTCAACCCGCTCAAGCTGGCCGCCGCGGTGTCCCTCGCGGCCGTCCTGCTGGCCGGGGCGGCGTTCGTCTTCTTCCTTTACTTCGGCCGTCTAGGGCTGGCCGTGCACAGCTGCCTGGTCATCCTGGGTCTGGCGGTCATCGTCTTCCTGTTCGGCTGCGTGCTGGACTCCATGCGCATGCACGGCGCCCACGACCAAAAGAGGTCATCCTAATGCAAGAGAACGAAAGGGAGGCGGTGGACGCCGTCCTCCTCATCGACGGAGACAACGACCCGCACCTTCCCCCGGATTTCGCCTTGACCGAGCGCACGCTCGTCCGGGTCTTTCTGAGGCCCGCGGCCAAGACCCCGCGCACGCTGGAGAGAAGGCTCGCCGCGCTGCCGCATTGCGTCACGGTGCTCTCCCCCAAGGGGGGGAGCAACGCGGCGGATTTCGTCATGTCGCTCCACGCCGGCCTTCTGCACGCGACCCTGCCCATGCACCTGCCGTTCACCCTGGTCACGGCCGACAAGAGCCTGGTGGCCATGGCCCAGGAACTCCAGCGCATCGGGAGACAGGCCGTGGTCTGGAGCTCGCACCCGGAGAAGGCGGTCCGGCAGAGGAGGCAGGAGCCTAGGCCTCAGCCCAGGCCCCAGGCGAAGCGGCCGGTGCGCCAGGCTCGGGAGCCGGCGCCAAGCCTTCCCCGCTCGGTCTCCCAGGCCGCGGACGCCTACGCGCGGCGGCTGGCCAGCATCAAGGATCCCCCGACCCGGCTCAAGTCCCTGCTCAACGACATCGCCCACAGGGCCGCGGCCTCGGGGGTCTCGGCCGAGGCGGTGGTCGCGGAACTCAAGCGGCGGAAGGTCCTGAGCGTGGATGAGAGCGGGAGGGTGGTGAAGGGATGAACTGCCCCAAGCGCAAGGCCGCTCGGGCTCGTGGACAGGCTCTTGAAGGGATGCGCGTGGATTTGCTATAGTACGCCCAAGGCGTACATCACAGAACGGAGGAAGGACGGAATGGCAAAAGGCCACGAGGAACCCAGCATCCTGTTGAACTACCCCAAGCTGAATGAGAAGATCACGTCTTCTGACTACAGCTTCCGCATCGAATCCCGCATCGGCGGGGCGGTCGAGATTTCCATCGACGACGGTCCGTGGCAGCATTGCCGCGATGCGGCGGGGTATTGGTGGTACGACTGGCGCGTGGGCACCCCTGGCAAGCACAAGGCGGTCGCGCGCGTCATGACCACGGAAGGCCAGGTGCCGACCACGTTCCCGCGCTATTTCCACGTTGGGAACGGCGATGCGACGCCGGCCCAGAAGCCGCAGCAGCCCGTGCAGCAGCCTGTCCAGCAGGAGCCCGTTCGCAAGAACGGCCGGAAAGGCCAGAGCAGAAGGTAGGCTCCTACACCCGGCGGCTCAGGCCGCCGGGTGCTTTTCCACCTCGTCCATCAGGCGGCGTTTTTCTTCCGGGGGCAGGAAGCTGCCCTCGAAGGAGTTCTTCGCCAATCGGCGGATGTCGGCCGGGCTGAGTCCCAGGGCCTCCTTCACCGCAGCGAAGTTCTCCGCCACATAGCCGCCGAAGTACGCGGGATCGTCCGAGTTCACGCACACGCACAGCCCCTCGTCCAAGAGCGTCTTGATGTTGTGGCGCTCCATGGAGTCGAAGACCCGGAGCCTGATGTTCGAAAGCGGGCAGACGGTCAGGGGGATCCGCGCTTCTTTCAGGCGCTTGACGAGCGGGGGGTCCTCCACGCAGCGGACGCCGTGGTCGATGCGCTCGGCTTTGAGCACGTCGAGGGCCTGGCGGATGTACTCCGGCGGGCCTTCTTCGCCCGCGTGCGCGACGGCCCGGAGCCCCGCGGCTCGGGCCCTTTCGAAGACCTTGGCGAACTTGATCGGGGGGTGGCCTTTCTCCGAAGAGTCCAACCCGACCCCGGCGATGCGGCCCTTGTGCGGGAGGGCCCGCTCCAGGGTCTTCATCGCCGCATCGGCGCTCAGGTGCCGGAGGAAGCAGAGGATGAGCCGCGTGGAGATGCGCGTCTCCCGCAGCGCGCTCTCGATGCCGTCCAGCACGGTCTCGAAAGGGACGCCCCGGTCGGTATGGGCCTGGGGGTCGAAGAATATCTCCGCGTGCCGGACCCCCTGCTCCGCGGCCTTCCGGAGATAGGCGGCGGTAAGGTCGTGGAAGTCGGCTTCCTTGAGGAGCACGCGGGACCCCTCGTAGTAGATGTCCAAAAAGGACTGAAGGTCCGTGAAGCGATAGGCGGCGCGGACCTCCTCCACGCTCTTGAACCGCAAGGGGACGCGGTTGCGTTCGGCGAGCTCGAACATGAGCCGAGGCTCCAGCGCGCCTTCGATGTGCAGATGGAGCTCGGCCTTCGGAATGGACTGGAGGAACGGGTCCACGGGGCTACTCTAGCAAAAGTGGCCGTGCCGCGGGCCCTGTCAAGCCATAGAAGAAGGCTGCCCCTCGGGCTGTCATCGAGACATCCAGAAGGTAACCGAGAGTCGTTGTTGTTTGTCGTTGGAAAGCCCCCCGATGCCGTTTATGGGACGGAGTCCGCGCGTTTTGGAACGGCACTCTTACGGGCTTCGGGCCCGTTCCTTTGGCCGAGTCGCTTCGCGACTCGGCCAAAGGCTCCGAACAGCCCACAACGCCCACGGCGTCCTTCCCATCGCTGATTTGAGCGAGCGATGGAGAACGGCGTCTTATAAGGCCCGTTGACCCTGGATGGCGGTGGCCCCGGGGCCACCCGAGGCACTTCGAGCAACTGTGGTCGCCCACAGTCCCCCTGCTGTTCGATACTTGGGGTTTCGGAACGAAACCCCAAGTGCGCGAACGGGGACCGGGCCTCAACGCACATCCTGAGGATGCCCAGTCCCATGGCCCATCTGTGCCGCGGGATGCCGCAGGGTAAGGAGTACGCCATCGCCCTGCGGTACCGAGCCTTCCGATACGGCTCGGTGCGGTACGGCACCGTGTCCATCTGGGAGACGTTGGACACGTGTGCCGGGCCAAGGTCCTGAGGGCATCCTGCTCCGCCGTGCTCAGGATGGGCATCTCCACGAGCTTCTTCAGCTTCGCCTCATCGTCTTCGGGCCGAGGGCTCCAGCGGCGATTGGCCAGGGAGTAGATCCGCTTGAGCTTGCGGTCGATGGCGGCTGAGAGATCGAACGGGTCGAGGTTGTCCCGCAGCTTCTTGAACTCAGCGAGGATGTGTCCCTTCAGCGCCTTGTTCGCCTTGTGGTACCGCTGCCAGATGGCCTCGAAGTATTCCCATCGAGATCGTCGCCCCATCGTCGAACGCCTCCCAAAGCCTCTCGTCGGACACGGTTACCTTTTCGATGTCCTGACGATCCGGCCTAGGGTTACATCCCACACGGCGCGATTCGCGGGCTGGCACATGGACCATTTCGCTAATATACTATGCGTTGTCGGAATGCGGACGAGGTGATTTATGGGAACCGGACCGAGGGTCTCGGGGAAGAACGCGTTCACGGAGATGCTCAAGAGCACCGGCTTCATGGTCGGCGCCGGGGTCGGCGTGGCGGCCGTGCTGGCCGTGTTGTACGTGACCAGCACCGATTCCTCCAAGCCGCCCGCTGAGGAGAGCGCTCTTTCCTGGGAGGGTTCGGTGGCGGGCTCCAAGGACCTCGCGAGCAACAACCTGATGGTTTCGCCCATGCAGCGCCCTCCTTCCGCGCCCGCGGCGCGGAAAGATGCCGCAGGCCAGCCTCTCCCCACGGCCAAGGAGCGTTCGGGTGACGTCAAAACCGCTGAGGAAGAAGAGGACGCAAGAGAGGCGCTGAAGGACAAGGAGATCCCGGGCGGCCCTGCGCGCGGCGGGGGGATGCCTTACGCGGAAGGCGGCGCGGCGGGACCGGGCGAGAGGCAGAAGGCTCAATTCGAGAGCATGAGCGGCTTCGACAACACCGGGTTCTCTCAAGGCGGCGCCGGGACGTCCGCAGGAGCCGTCCAACAGGCGGGTACGGGTGCCAGGGCTCAGGACAACCGTCCGTACTCCGGACAGGCGCCGAACGTACGCGGCGGCATGGCCCGCGCCTCTGGGCGCGCGTTCTCGGGCCATACGGGCTCCCCTGCCGGCAGGGCCGTCTCCGGTTTCGGCGGCGGTTCGCAGATCCAGGGGGTGATCGCGCCGGGAGGCGGCGGGAGCATCGGCGCGCCGGCCTTCGGGGCCGCGGGCGCCGCGGGCGGAGCG
>JBAZKS010000066.1:0-16682 GCA_041650695.1 Elusimicrobiota bacterium | reverse complement strand
CCTGTCGTCCGGGTCCCTCCCGCCCTTCGGTCAGCGGCTTCGCCGCAGTCCTCAGGGCGGGAAGCCCTTCCGGACGCCACCCGCTGCGTTCTATCTCACGCAGTTGCCGTTGCCTGCAGCGCTGTCAGTCTTTTGAGGTTGAGCAACCAGCCGATGAGGTAGGCTTCCTGTCTGACCTTTTCTAACCCTCTTCGGCTGAAGCGCCTGAGCCCGTGATACTCCTTCGCTTCTCCCCACAACTCCTCGATCCGTTTGCGGGCACGCTGACTCAAGGCATACCCGATCGTCTTGCTCATGCTCCGCACCCGACGATGGATCCATTGGGCACCCTGAACGGTCGCCGCCACGTGAGGTTTGATCTTCCGCTTCAGTAGCCCCCCAAGGAATGCTGCGGCGAAGAATCCCTTGTCGCCCCCCACGCTTCTGGGCTTGAGACGATAACGCTTTCGGGCCCGGTCGATGAGGCCCATCCCGCCCTCCATCTCGGATGCAACGCTGCGGAATCTCTCCACTCCGATGCCCACCAGGATGCGGTTCCGATTCTCCATCACCCCGTTCACCGTGTAGCCCGGCTGGGCACCTTCCCGCCCCTTCGCCGCCAGGCGGGCATCCGGGTCCGTGGTCGAGCGATGGGTCTTGTTCGACCGCTTCTGACCGTCCCAGCGTACCGTCGGGTTCCCCGGATCATCGTCCCGTTTCTTCGTCCGCTCCGCCTTCTTCTCCCCCGAGATCATCTCCCGGTATTGGTCTGGGTCCTGGTGGACCTCGAAAGGGACAAAGCTCTTCTGACTCGCATTCGCTCGCACAAGCGTCCCATCCATGGACCAGTGCTCGCTGATCCAGCCCCGCCGTGAGGCGACCCGTACCGTCTCATCGAACAGCTTCTCGAAGATGTCGGTGCCCTCGAATCGCTCGCTCCTATTCCTTGCGAACGTCGAGTCGTCCCAGACCTCCGAACTGATGTCCAGGCCGACGAACCACCGGAACGCCATGTTGCAGCGCAGTTCCATGACGAGCTTCCGGTCCGAGCGGCAGCCGAGCAGGTAGCCGCCCAGCCAGGCCAGGAACAGTTGTTCCGGCGGGACGCTGGGGCGGCCGTTGTTCTCGCAGTAGAACGGCCTGCGCAGTTCGCGGATCCGCTTCGTGTCTATGAGGGGACGTATCTTCCGAAAAGGATGATCTTCTGGGACGAGCTGCTCCAGGGTGATCGCGTGGTAGAAGTCGGGCTGAGGTTCATTGTGTCCCATCATCTCGGCGGTCTCCCCTGGCCTTACGGCCGCATCGGTAGGCCAGGGGCCTGCCGACAGCGGCGTGCTCCTTATCGGCAGGCCTCTGTCCGTCGGTGTGCCGACGAGAGATTCCACGAATTCGAGGAACTGTGGTCGCCCACAGTTGGGCGCGAATCGACGGATGAAAAAGTTATCCACCGTACTTTCGCGCCGAAAGTCCTGTGGATAATCTCTTGCCCGAGATGATGTCGAAGAGAGCTTCGCCCTTTCGCGATAGCGAAAGGACGAAGCCGCAAGCCCGAGCGCCGAGCGATATCGGGACGCTCGGCACCGTGGGGAAGAGCCGTGCTCCTTACCCCACGGCGCGCAGGAGGCGCCGTTCAGGAGGGGTTTATCAGCACCCTGCTAGGGCGAGACCCCTATCACCAGCGAGGAGGGGTCCCGCGCGTTGAGCGGGGTGATGACCTCCCGCCCCTCCTCGTCGACCATGCGGTACCCGGCTCCCCCCTCCATAGGGACCAGCACCACGTTCTGATTCTCCTTGCACTTCCCCGCGGACAACGGCCCTTGGTGGCGGGTGAGGAAAAGGTAGATCCCGAAAGGCTCCAGCACGAACACGGTCAGCAACCCCAGGATCAGGACGATGTCCACCATCCCCAGCCCGCGCGTGAACGACACCAGGCCGTTGTCCACTCCGTCGGGGTCCGTGCGGGTGACGCAGAAAGAGAACGTATAGCTTCGGGATTTGGCTTCCATGCTCCTTAGGGTAAGGCGGGTACGGCTCCCAGTCAAGAGCCCCGGCCCAGCCTCTCGCGGACCCGCAGCAGGTTCTCCTGCGCGACCGCGTAGTCGGGACGCAGCCGGACCGCCTCCAGGAGCCGCTTCTCAGCCAAGGCCAAATCCCGCCCGGTGATGAGGCAGGTCGCGCCGTAGGCGTTGAGCGCGCTCGCGAAGCGCGGCTCCAGCCGGAGCGCTTCCTCGATGAGCGGAAGTCCCTGCTCCCACTCGGCCCGGCTGAACTCCTCGAGCGCGGAGCGGTAGAGAGCGTACGCCCGCTGAAAGGACTCGGACGGCACGACTCGATAGACCAGGGTGGACTCCTCAGGGCTCGCGTAGACCGGCCTGTAGGCGGCTGAGGAGGCGACCCATTGCCGGCTCCGGCTCCAATTGAGAGCCAGACGCTCGATGCCTGGGATCGCCTCGAACGCGATGCGCATGGGCGCGTAGTACAGGAAGTCGATGCGCTCGCTCAGCAGGCGGTCGCGGAACGCCTCCTCGTCCGCCGGCACGGTCAGGCGCACGGCCCGCCGGTTCGTGTAGAGCTCGATGAGCGCGGAATCGTAGGACCAAAAACGCGCCGAGGACAGCGTATTCGCCCGGATCCAGGAAAACGTGGCCTTTGGCGCCGCATCGGTCTCCCGGAACGACTGCACGTTGCCGTTCGCATAGGAAAACAGCCAGAGTCCCAGACCGGCCAATACCAGCGGGCTCCCCGCATCCCTCGCGCCTTCCACGATCGCGAGCAAGGCGAAGGGAAGCAGCACCAGGAAAAAACGCGGGTCAGAGACGGGCCACAGAAGATGCAGGAGGGAATACAGGAAGAAGAAGCAGTACGCGCACAGGAGCAGGAGCCTCTCGCTCCTGTCTTGCTTCTCCAAGCGCCTCAGTCCCCTGATGAAAAGCCACGCGGCCGAAAGGAGGAGCAGGGTGGCGAACACCGTCGTCATCGCGGACGTTGGGAAGCGAGAGGCCCCCATCAGGGTGTTCCAGGTGAAGATCCGCAGCAGGAACAGCCCGTGTCCGATCCAATAGTCGGGCCGGAGGGATGGAGCGCTGGACGACCATATCCGGAGATAACCAGCCTGCCCGAGATACGCGGAAAGGCTGATGATGCCCGCCAAGCCCACGGCTTGGGCCAAAGCCCGCTTCCTATTTCCCAGCCAGAGGGCGAGAGCCGTTGATGCCAGGAGTATGAAGCCCTCTCCTCGGATGATCGCGGCCCAGCCCAGCAGCAGACCCAGAAGCCAAGCCCGAGGAGCACTTTCCTTGCGCAGAAGTCCCCTGACAAGCAGGAAAGAGGCCAGCACTACGGCGGTGAACAAGGGCTCGGTCATCACCCGGCCGGCGTATTCCGCGACCAAGGGATTGAACGCATAGAGGATCAGGAGCGCGACGCGGGGCCGCGGCTGGAGCAGGGGCTCGGACAGCCTCCAGACCAGGACACAGGAGATCAGGGTCAAGGCCCAGGGGAAAAGCTTGAGCAGGGTGAAGGGCGGCTGAGACCAAGGCGCGAGCGGCATCAGGAGGAACGGCAGGCCTGGGAGACGATTGATGGATCCGGAGCCTTCGGCCAGGGCCTTGGCGGCCATGATGTACTCCGCGTCGTCATTGATCAGGCCGACGCCGTGGCCCCAGCCCACGACCAGGTATAGCAGGGCCGCGAGAGCCACCACGGTCTTCCAAGGGCTGATTCCCATCCGCGCCATCGTGATAGCAAATCAACCCTCGCACATCCTAGGCCCTTGGCCCCATCCCGATATGGGTCTCCTGGACCTTGGCCGATTGGGCCATCCGGGCACAATAACAGAAGATAAAAGATGCCACTGGAAGTAGACATCACGGCACCTGCTGGACCGAATCTCCGCCGAACAGAAGAATCTGAACGCATCGTGCACGCGTCGGGTCCGCACGCCATCGTGTACCTGCGGCCCGCCGCGATCGCCCTCACGACCATGGCCGCCGCGGCCCTGGCGGTCCGCGTCATGCCGTTGTGGGTGGGCTTGCTCGCCGTCGCCGTCGCGGCCATCGCCCTCATCCCGGACGTGCTCACGCGCTATTGCGCGAGCTACGACATCACCAACAAGCGCGTGATCATCAAGGTCGGCTGGCTATGGCAGCGGACCCTGGAGACGACGCTGAACCGGGTCGGGGCGATCTCCGTGGAGCAGGGCCTGCTGGGCAGGGTGCTCGGCTACGGCGACGTCTTCCTGATGCTCCCGGGAGTGGGCAAGGAACTGCTCCCGCGGATCCGGGCTCCCCACGAATTCCGGAAGAGGCTCATCGAGCAGATCCTGTGCTGGGACCGTGAACCGTCCCCGAGACCCTATGCCGTAGGAAGGCCGCGCCGGCGCCGCGTCCCCCTGGCGGTCGGCGATTACGCCTGCTGAGGGTCAGCCCAGCCCCAGCTTCTTCTTGACGCGAGCGGCGACCACCTGGGTCGTGGCTCCCTTGTCCACGAAGTCCGCGTCGAGTTCGGCCGAAACCGGCTCGAGCTCGCTCCAAGGCATGCTGGACACCACGATCACCGGGACACGGGCCGTCTGAGGGTCATGCCGGAGCTGTCTCAAGGCCTGCAGGCCGTGTATTCCGGGCATGAACACGTCGAGGACCACCAGGTCGGGCACGGTCTGCCGGATCAGGTCCAGCCCCTCCTCCCCGTATGCGCAGGTCTGAACCTCGACGCCGGACTTCTCCAGGATGGAGCCCAGGACGTCCAGGAAGTCCGGATCGTCGTCGATGATGAGGACTCGCTTCTTCATGGCATACGCTCCTGTGCCCGCAACACGAACCTGGGGAGCTCGCTCCGCGTACCCAACCGCATGGGCGGACCCCAGTTCCCCGCGCCCGACGTCACATAGAGCTGGGAGGCTCCCCTCGAGTAAAGGCCGTAGCGGTACTTGTTGGCCCACCGCACGAAGATGTGGAACGGAAACATCTGCCCGCCGTGGGTGTGCCCCGAGAGCGTCAGGCCCACCCCGCGCTCGGCCGCTCGGTCGAACACCCGCGGGTAGTGCGACAAGAGGATGGAGGGCTTGGTCTTGTCCAGCTTGAAAAGGACCGCGGACTCCCCGGGATCGTCCGAACCCGCGACCTGCAGCCCATTGGGGAACTCCACCATCTCATCGCGAAGCAAGCGGACTCCGGAGCGGCTGTAAAGCTCCTTGCACCCCTCGACGCCATGGTAGAGATCGTGGTTGCCCAGCACCGCCAACTTCCCGACCCTCGCCTTCATGGCGGAGAACAGCTCCGCCGCGGCCCGGACCTCCCGAAACCCGGGGTCCAGGGTGTCGCCGGTGAACACGATTAGGTCGGGCTCCAGGCTGTTGACCTCCTCCACGAGCCTTTTAAGCCGCCCCAGCCCCACGGTGACGCCCAGATGCAGGTCCGAGACCTGCACGACCGTGAAGGCCTCGCCGGTCAGGCGCGGCAATCCGATCCGAAGAGACCTCACCTGGATGGGACGCGCCGCGTTCCATGCGGAGTATACGGACAGAAGAAGCACGAGCCCGGCGGTCCCATAGGCGATCAGCGGCCTGGCCTGCGGTGAGCGGATGATGACATAGACGGCATCCCCGGCCAAGGCGGACCAGAACGCGATGAAAACCAGCCCAAGCCACACATAGGCCGCGTAAACGAACGCATCCGAAGCCCAGCCCGGCCATTTCCGCAAAAGCGTCATGGACAACGGCAGCGACAGGGCCAGCAGGAGCACGCAGCAACGCACCAGGGTCGGACTGACCGGAATCTGCGGGAAATACCGGAGAATCCAGAAGGCGACGTAGTACTGCATCCCCAGGTAGATGCCCACGACCGTGAGCAGGAAGAACAGCAGATGCAGTATGGAATCCACTATAGCCCCAGCATGACCGCGAATCCCCGCAGGATATCCTCTTTATAGGGGGGCTGATACAGGCCCGGGACCCCGGGCATGCGGCGCAGGGCCTTCCCTGTGCCGTCCGTGACCACGAAATTCGGCACCCCGCCGGGCGCGGGCACGCTGCCTCCAGGGTCCATGAGCGTGTCCGGACCGAATTCCTTGGCGTAGGACGCCACGTCGGAAGCCGACCCCTGGCTGACCACGACGCGGGACTCCACGCCGCGTCCTTTGAGATACGCGGCGAACGCGCCAAGGAACCCCGTGGAAGAGCGGCAGATGCCGCACCAGGGAGCGACGATGACGGTCAGGCACTTGGCCGTTGGACAGGAGTCGAGTCTGACCGGCTCTCCCCCACCGACCCTTTCCAGAGCCAAGACCGGCATGCCGCCGCCCGAATCGCGGCGGGCGAGCCTGGCCATGACGAAGAGGCCGGCCAGGAATACCAATCCGGCGGCCAAGAACATAAGCTGTTTTTTATCGTTCATTAGCGCCCCCTTACTCCGGGACGATCTGGGCTTCGAAGAGCTCGAAACCGGCTCCTTCGCGCCAATCATCCGCGCCCATGCCCGCCTTCCTCGCCAGATGGGAGAGGAACTCCTCCACCTCCCAGCCGAACTCCACCGCCACCTGCGGGAGGAACACCGCGCCGCGCCTGCCCTTGCTGAGAACCACGCCGTGCCAGCCGGGCAGGATGTCCCGGTAGCCGCCCGCAGGCTTTAGCGGGCTCAGGATGGAGACTTCCACGGTGATGTCGCCGAGCTCGCCCGCCTGCACCGGGGAGAAGCGCGTATCGTTGACCGCCGCGTTCACCGCGTTCGCGACCACCCCCTTATAGAGGGGTTCGCGGCCCGCGATATCGCCGATGCAACCCCGCAGCTCGCCGTGCTTGCGCAGGGTGACGAAGAGACCTCGGTCCTTCTTGAGCCCCTTGCGGACCTTGGCCTCGAGAGACTTCTCGTCCGGGACCTTGCGCCCCCGGACATAGGCCTCCACCGTGGCCCGGGCCAGCGCCACGACCTCCTTCTGCTCCTCGGGATCGAGCATGGCCGCCTCCCGCGTCTCGCGCTCCGAGCCCTTGAATGAGATCGCCGGCCCGAAGGCGACCGAAGCGTAGCTCACCGAGCCGTCCCATTCCCCGCTCATATCCCCGGAGCGGTAGTAGCGAAGGAGGCTCCCTTTCGCGTCTTTGGGCAAGGCGAGGAGGAGCACGCCGATGGGCACATGTCCGCAGATGGTGGCCCCTGTCTTCTCCACATGCCCGTGGAAAGTCTTGAAGTCCTTTTTCAGGATGGCGTCCAGCGCGGTCCGGTCCAGGGCCTCGATGTTCTTCGGGATGTCCCGTTCGAATGGACGGTAGCCGAACCGGCTGCCATAGTGGACGAAATCCGAGCTCGCCACCAGGAGCGTGCCCTCGTCAAGAAGCTTGCGGACCTCCGCCGCAGCCTCCGCGTGCTCGGCTTCGGTCAGCTCCCCGAACATGATCGGGACGAGCTCGAAGTCCTTGCCCAGGACCGCCTGCAGGAACGGAAGCTGTATCTCGATGGAATGCTCCTGTCTATCCGCGTTCGGATAGGAGCCGAAAAGCTTGTTCTGGCGCAGGAAAGCGCACGCCTTCTGGTCGACGGGTATCCGGCCCAAGGGCGTCTCATAGTGCGTGAACTCCGGCACGGAAGCGCCCTTCAGGGGATACCGGTGGCTGATCCCCATCACCACGACCCGGCGAATCTTCTGCCCCCGGATGGCTGCGGCCCCATAGGCCGCGGCTTGGCCGGAATACATGTAGCCCGCATGCGGGGAAACCAGGCCGAGGACCCGTCCCTTGACCTCGGTTTTGCCGGTCCGGTCCAGGTAGAGCTTCAAACGGTGCCTCAAAGCCTCCGGGTCCGCCGGGTACCACCCTCCGGCCAGGATGCCGGGTCGGACGCGGTCTCCATCAACTGGGGCCGAGGAGCCTCCGCAATGCAGAAGCGGGACGATGATCGCAACGGCCAGGAGCGGCGCCGCGAACAAAGCGATGCGCAGTCTACGGTTGGAATATCCCATGGTTCACCCCGCGAGGTCCTGTCGAGTATAGAAATCCGCCTCGCGCAGCTCGAGGTCGCGGCTCCTCTTGGGCTTGAGGATGCTCCACAAGGCCGGGACGACGCCGGCCAGAAGGACCAGGAACCGGCTCCGGGGTATCCGCTCGTTCTCTTTCATAGGCTCCATCTCCCTGGGATGACCGTGCCGCAATACTCGCAGCGTCCGTCCTTGATGCGCATCTCCGGCACGAGGTAGCCGATCCGCCGCACCAGCACCTTCGCGCATTTGGGGCAAAGAGTGGACTCGGCCTCGTGCCCGTGCAGATTCCCGATATAGACGAAGCGGAGGCCCGCGTCCATGGCCGCCTGCCGCGCCTTGAGCAGCGTCTCCTCCGGCGTGGGCGGCAGGTTGCGCAGCTCGTACATGGGAAAGAAGCGGCTGAAATGGAGCGGCGTGTCGGGCCCGAGATGGCCCACCATCCACTTGGCCATCCGTCGGATCGTGGAGATATCGTCGTTGACCGTGGGGACGACGAGGTTCGTCACCTCCAGCCAGACGCCCATCTCCCTTTGGATCACGAGCCCGTCCAGCACCGGCTTGAGGCGGCCGTCGCTGTAGCGCTGGTAGAGGCCGTCGTCGAAGTACTTGAGGTCCGTGTTGCTCGCATCGATGAAGCGCAGGAGCTTGCGCAGGGGCGCGGGGTTGATGTAGCCCGCGGTCACCAGGACGTTCTTCAAGCCTTTCTCGCGAGCGAGCGCCGCGGTGTCGTGCGTGTACTCGTAGAAGACCAGCGGTTCCGAGTAGGTGTAGGCGATGGAAGGGCAGCCGGCCTGGCGCGCGGCCGCCACGATCTGCTCCGGCTCGGCCCTGTAGCGCACCTCCATCTCCGCGCCGCTGCGCTGCGAGAGCTGCCAGTTCTGGCAGAATTTGCAGTGCAGGTTGCAGCCGGCCGTGGCGATGGAGAAGATGGTCGTGCGCGGCAGAAAATGGTTGAGCGGCTTCTTCTCGATGGGGTCCACCGCGATGGAGCTCGGACGGCCGTAGGTCGTGGCCCGGAGCTTTCCCCCGATGTTGACACGGATCCGGCAGTCCCCGGAAGCGCCCTCCGGGATCACGCAGCGTTTCGGGCAGATGCCGCAGACCACGTTCCCGCTCACGGGGCTCCCTCCGCGGGAGAATAGAACATGGCCTCGCGCGACGAAAGTTCTCCCTGCTCGATGAGCTTCTCGATCCCGGACTTGTCCACGCTGCGGTGCACCTTCTTGGCCGAAGGCCTCGGAGCGGCGGGCCTTGGGTGGAATCCCAGGAGCTCCTCCCGTGCCCGTTTCGAGCTGCGGTTGACCAGCTCGGTGACCGACTTGCTTGTGATCGTGGCGCCGGTGATGCCGTCGAGGTCTCTGCCGAGCCGGAGCGTGCCCGAGGCGTCCAAGCCCCTGAACCGCGCTAGGAAAGCCTCGAGGCCCTTGGCGTACGCCGGGGTCTCATGGCTCTCCAGGAGCTTGAGTCCCAAGATGCGGCCGCTCTCGGATACGGCCAACAGGAGGCGCAAAGGGCCTCCATAGCCTTTCGCAGCCGGGTCCACGGACAGCGAGTCCACCACCACTCCGCCGAACCTGCCGCTGGAATCGAATGCGCGCTGGTGCGGGAAAGGCCTGTCGCGGGACTCGAAGCGCTGCAGCCCGGAGAAGGCCTCGAGCTCGGGGGAAGGCGCCCCTGGCAGGGACTGCCGGTTCGACGGGACCAGGCTAATCGCCCAGACGCAGAGGAGAACCGCCGCCACTCCCCAGCTCAGCCATCGGATCGGGCGGGACGCCCGGATCAGCACCGGCAGACAGGTCAGGACGAGTGCGCAAGAAGCCAGCCGGCAGGACCCCTCCACCCCCAACAGCGGGACCACGAGTGTGCCGGCCAGAAGCGCACCCAGCATGCCTCCGGCATGGTCCGCGCAATCCAGGGCTCCCGAAGTCCTGCCGATGTCCCCCGCGCCGGAAGCGTAGAGTCGGACCGCAGCCGGGAATACGCTGCCGGCCAGGGCCCCGGAGGCCGTGACCAGGAGCCAATACCCGCTCTCCGCCCGGATCTCCAGCAGACGCGGCAGCGCCCAGGCGAACGCTGCTCCGCAGGCCGCTCCGGCGAGGAGCCAGCGGCCCGGCCGAGCAGAACGCGCGGCTCCCAGCCGGGCCATGGCGAAGGACCCCGCAGCCAGCCCGGCCATGAACAAGCCGTTGAGCAGGCCGACCTTCTGATACACGCTCCCGAAGAGGCTCTGGAACGTGAAAAGGAGCACGATCTCCAGGGTCATGGACGCAAAGCCCATGCCCGCCAAAGCGGTCCACGCGCCGGCCCCGGAGCCGAGGCTGAAGAGAGCGAACGCTGCCATTGGGAGGATGAAGAAGGCGGCCCCCGCCTCCTGCACGGCCTCCAGGACGTCGCCCCAGACGCGGGAGCCGGAGAAGCGGCTCCACAGGACCATATTGAGGTAATAGGTGACCGGCTTGAGATCCGTGTTCAGACGAGCGTCCCCCTCCCGCAGAGCTCCGTCCAAGGAGTCGACCCGGTCTTTGGGGAGCAGGGAGTGGAACACCTCTGGAGGCACGCGCGAGACCTTGATGCGTTTCGCCAGGACAGCAGGGTCCAGCGTTAGACGCCCGTCCGTCTTGGAAGCGAAAAAGTAGCTCGTGTCCCCAGGGGTCGCCCGGACATCCGGGAACACCTCGGCCAGGGTCCTGAAAATGGACGCGCCGTAGCCCCGAACGTCCTTGCCCAAATAGTTCTCAGCCGACGCGGCCCGGGTCACGAATACGCCGTCCTCGGCCAGCATCGCCCGAGCCCGGGAGTAGAACTCCTCCGTGAACAGCCGGTTCTGCTGCGCGGTGGAAGGATCCGGGACCAGGGCCGCGATGAGGTCGTAGGGCTCCATCGAGGGCGGCGCGTTGAAGAAGAGGCGGGGATCGGAGAAATGGATCCGTACCCGCGGATCCTCCAGGGCCTGCGCCCATGCCTGCGGCAGGTAGGGCCGGATGCGGCGGTAGGCGCGCTCATCCTGCTCCACGCACTCCACGCGCTCGATGGGGTATTTGAGCAGCTCCGGGACCAGTCCTCCGGCCGCGGCTCCCACGAGCAGGACGCGCCGGGCCTTGGGGTGCTGGGCTATGAGGAGCGCGGCTTCCACGGCCTGCGTCGTGCTCTCAGGGAAGCTGGCCGTGACCTTCCCGTCCGCGACCACGCTGATCTGTCCTCCCCTCGTCGCGATGGAGATGTTTTGGTAGGGGGTCTCAAAGCTCTCAAGCAGCTCCAGCCCCGGCAGGATGCCTCGCCATCGCAAAGCCCCGGCGCGGCGAGCGACCGCGTCTCCGACAGGCGTCAGCCAGAGCGCCAGTCCCAGGAGAATCCAGGATGGGCCGCTCCTGAAGGCTCTTCCCGCGAGCAGCAGGACTAGGCCCAAGAGGGCGCTCATCAGCCCGAGGATGTGCCACGCGTCGCCGCGGGCCGCGAGGAGCAGGGAGAACACCGCCCCTCCGGCCAAGCCGCCGAGCGCGTCCACCGCATAGGCCTCCGAGACCCCTTCCTCCCGCTTCATGGCCCGGCAGGCCATGGGGAACACGGCCCCCACCAAGGCCGCCACAGGCAGCGTGGCGAGAATGCATCCGAAGGCCGCGCCGCTCATGGGGATGAGCTGCCCGGCCGGGACTCCCATGAACAGGGGGGCGGCGCGCAGCAACAGGACACCTGCGGCCAGCGCCGCAGGGAACAACGCGCAAAGACGGACGAGGGCGCGCGCCGGCTGCCCCATCCGGGACCTCCCCGCCAGCAAGCTGGCCGCGGCGATCCAGAACAGCCACGCGGCATAGAAGAATCCGAAACTGGCTTCGTTGCCGTGGAAGACCACGAGCATCTCGCGGCTCAGGATGGCCTGGCCCGCCTGCGAAAAAGCCCCGACCGCGAACAGGAGCGCGAACACCGCGGGTCTCGACATGACGTCTGAGATTATACAGAAGTCCCCGTATTGAAGTGGTCCGGCGGATTCGCTACACTCCGGCCATGCGGAGGAATCATTGATGAAACGTCTCGTGGGTCTTATCCTGGCCGTGTCGCTAGCAACGCTGCTGACCGCCCCGTCTTCCGCCCAGAGCGTCAAGAAAGACGCTGTTGGGCCGGCGACCGGCGCCCCTTCGACCCCTGCCACGCCCGTCACGAACGCCGGCTCGACCGCGGTGACCTTCCCAGTCGGGACGAGAGAGGAAATGTCCCCCGAGAAGAAAGAGCTCGAGAAGATAACGGTCGAGAACCAGCTCAACCAGCAGAAGGTCCTGCGCGAGATGCAGAAGGACATCGAGGAGAAGGAGCGCCTGCGCATCCGCTACGAGCTCCTCACGGAGCAGCGCAAGGCGGAGCTGGCGGCCAAGGAAGCCGAGCTCCAACGCCTGAACCTCGAGAACCGCTTCGACGAGGAGCAGCATAAGACGCAGATGGCCGAGCTCCGGCGGCAGAAAGAGAAGCTTTTCATGGAGAAGGAAAAGATGACGGCGGAGAACGACATCGAGAAGGAGCGTCTCCGCCAAGCCGAGCTGCGCGACGAGGCCGAGAAGCAGCGCATGGAGCTGGACACCAAGCGCATGGACTTCGACTCCCGGAAGATGAAGCACGACGAGGAGAAGCTCCGCAAGAGCCTCGACATGCTCAAAAACGAGGTAGACCTCCGCACCAAGAAGGAGGAATGGAAGAGCGAGGCCAACAAGGACCCGGCGTACCTCAAGAGCCCCTTCCAGGACGGCATCCTCACCATCAGCGACCGCCGCATATCCCTCAACGGCCCCATCTTCGGAGGGGTGGCCGACTACGTGACGGAGCGCATCCACTACTACAACAACAAGTCCACCGAGCCCATCTTCATCGTCATCGACAAATGCCCGGGGGGCTCGGTCATGGAGGGCTACCGCATCGTCAAGGCCATGCAGGCCAGCAAGGCCCCGATCCACGTGGTGGTCAAGTCCTTCGCAGCAAGCATGGCCGCGGTCATCACCACCCTGGCGCAGGAATCCTACGCGTATCCCAACGCCATCATCCTGCACCACCAGATGTCCAGCGTCCACTGGGGCAACATGACGCAGCTCAAGGAGCAGATGGAGATGGCCAAGGAATGGTACAAGCGCCTGGCCGACCCGGTGGCGAAGAAGATGGGGATGTCGACCGAGGGCATGGTCAAGATGATGTACGAGAAGAACTCGGACGGCGACTGGGAGGAGTTCGCGGACAACGCCCTGAAGTACAAGTGGGTGGACAACGTGGTGCACGAGATCCGCGAGACCGGCATCATCAAGGACCCGGACAAAGTCAAGAAGTCGGAGGCGCCGAACACGCGTCTGGAGGAGAAGACGGACGAGAAGGGCCAGCGCTACGTCACGCTGCCGCGCCTGGAGCCGTACGACTTCTACTACATCTTCAACCCGGACAAGTACTACCGGTAGCCCATTCGCTTACGCCTTTCCTAGAGCAGCGAAGGGCCAGGATCCATCCGGATCCTAGTCTTTAGGAAGACACGGCGACGGGGACCCCCGCTCTCTCCGGCTGGAGGGGGCGGGGTTGCCCTTTCAGGAAGTGCTCGTAGCACACGGAGACGTAGCTCTCGTTGCCGCCGATCTGGACCTGCTCGCCGGAGCGGAGCACGCGCCCCTTGGGGTCCACGCGCAGGGTCATGGTGGCCTTTTTGCCGCAATGGCAGATGGTCTTGATCTCGACGAGGTCCTCGGCCCAGGCCAGGAGGTACTTGCTCCCCTCGAAGGGCTCTCCCATGAAGTCCGTGCGCAGCCCGTAGGCGATGACCGGTATCTTGAGCTCCACCGTGATGCGCTTGAGCTGCTCCACGTGGGCCTTCCTGAGGAACTGCGCCTCGTCGATGAGCACGCAGCGGATGGACGGGTCCCGGGTCAGGGCCGCGGAGACGTGGGCGAAGAAGTCCAGCCCGGAGCTGAAAGAGACCGCCTCGTGCGTGAGCCCGATGCGGGAGGTGATCTGTCCCTCGGCGTAGCGGTCGTCGATGGCGGGCACGAAGAGCAGGGTCTTCATGCCGCGCTCGTGGTAGTTGTAGGAGGACTGCAAAAGGGTCGTGGATTTCCCCGCGTTCATCGCGGAGTAGTAGAAGTAGAGCTTGGCCATCGGCGCCTCCAGGGGGATCCCTGGGGACATGATACCTGATTCGGACGGCCGACGCCTAGAAGCTGCCCAGCTTCAGGCCGAGCAGCCTGGTGTTTATATCCTGCCTCTCTTGAAGGGTCTTCGTCCGGTCCCCATTCACCTGCTGGCGATTGGTCCCGAGGTCCTGGTTCCTCCGCGTCTTCTGCGCGACCCCGGCGTCCAGATCCTTGAGCGCGTTCTTATAGAGTTCCGCACCCCGGGCAGCCAACTCCCTCGCCTTTCTATTGACAGCCCCATTCGCCTTGGTCAACCGGTCGACATCACGCGCCAACCCGACGAACGTCCCGGTCTGGGGCTCGTTCTTCTCCAATTCCTCCCTCTTCTTGTCCGCCTCTTTGTACTTCTCCTCGGCCTGTTTCTCCAGAGCGTCCGTCACCTCCGGCGGTTCCTCTTTGGGCAGCTCGGGGATCGCGTTCGCCGCCTCGATCTTCTTCTGCCTGTCCGCGTCGGTGGCGGAGGGCATGGCCTCGACCTTCTTCACCTCGCCGTCCTTCCCGGTGTTCTCCGTCTTCATGGTCTGCAACTTGGACTTAAGACCATCGATCTTCTGTTGCTGCTGGTCCTGGGAATCGCCCGCCTCGCCCAATGCCTTCTTCCCGCTGGTCTCCCTGTTGGACGACGCCAGATAGTCCTTCTGGAGCTTCAGCTGTTCCGCGGAATAGGCAGGGAAGTCTTTCGTGCCGCCGGCTCCCTTGCCGAACTGATCGCTCAGGGCCTGCATGTTGTCCGAGCTTCCGCCGCCGATCGTCTCCGGCGCTTGGCCCGGGTTATGCTGCCCGCCTCCTCCGCTGCCTGAACTGCCGGACCCGCTGCCGCCCTCCTCGTCCTCGTTGAGCTGGAGCGCCTTCTCGAGCACCTTCAAGGCGGCCTGAGACGCCGTCTGCATGGCCGTCTGCTCCATCATCTTCTTGCGCTCGATCTGGTTGTACTGCTTCTTGGCCCACTTCAGCTTGATGGCCTCCTGCATCTCCATCTTCTTGCGCAGCTCGGCGAGGCTTTCCTTATCCTTGATGCCGATGTTCCGGTCGTCCTTGGCCGAGTTCGCTCCGGAAGCCGAGCCGGGGGAATCCATATCCCGCGACCCGAAGCC
Organism: Elusimicrobiota bacterium; assembly: GCA_041650695.1. GTDB lineage: Bacteria > Elusimicrobiota > Elusimicrobia > UBA1565 > UBA1565 > JBAZKS01. The sequence goes on along the minus strand of JBAZKS010000066.1, from coordinate 1,489 downwards.
GGGCCCCGAGGCCGTCACCGGCGAGTTCCGAAGATACCCCTCCCCGCTGCCGGAGCCGGAACTCCCGGCCGGGCCGGAGAGGCGGCCGTCCGCCTGCCGGCTGAACGCGCCGCCGGTCCCCGTGTTCCCGCGCTTGCCCGAGCCGCGGTAGCCCGAGACCGGCTCGACGCGAGACAGGTTGGTGCCCGTGTGCGGCACGCTGGTCAAGCCTTTGCTGGAGAGCGCGGACAGCGCGGGCATGGCCGCGCTCGTATGGCCGCCCCCGCCGCCGAACGTAGAGATGCCGTTGAGCTTGTTGGCGAGCTTGGCTCCCGGCATGGGGAGCTTGACGCGCGCCGAGGCTTTCGACACCCCGCGCTTGGCGGCGTCGCTGATGGCGTCCTTCCACCCGCCCTCGACCTGCTTTCTGGGGGCCGGAGATTCGCTCTGGGCGACGAGCGCCGGCGCCTCCGGCGGCGCGGCGTCCTCCTCGTTCGTGATGAGGTCCGCGGGATGGCGGACATTGAGCGGGGTGACGAGGTCCGATTCGCCTCCCACCAGCCCGCCCGGAGCCACGCCGCCCACCCCATCCTCGAAGGGCGCGCCAGCGCCGAAAAAGGACCCCTTCTGGTCGAACCCGGCCTGCAGGGGCTCCTCGCCTCCGGACTTCGATATAAAATGCTCCGCTATGGGAGCCATCACGAACATGGAAAGCCCGGCGGCGATGAACGCCAGGTCGCGGGACCGGAGATTCTTGAGCCGGCCCAGCAGGGCTCCTGACTGGGTCCCCGAGGGTTTCCGGAACATGGGCAAGGCGGTGCCGGTATCCTCTTTCCGGGAGGGCAACAACCTCCCCCCCAAAGACTTGGGATTGGGTCGAGGCTGCGGGAAGAGAGCCATAGTCCACCTCCTCGGTGGTAAGCCGGCGATTCTTCAGGATAGTTTGGGTCTATTAGACTTTCTAGTCAATGGGTGTTTACTAACAATTTACCTTAGAATGGTTTCGTCCTTGACAAAGTCCGCCGAACAACGATAAAATAAGATGTTCTCTGCGGCGTCTTTTTCGGATTTCCGGAAACGACCCTCGTACTTTCAACCCACGGGTGAAAGCACCAGAGTCGTTTTGCTTTGCGGGCGTAGTTCAATGGTAGAACACGAGCCTTCCAAGCTCGATACGTGGGTTCGATTCCCATCGCCCGCTAGGGAGTTCTGGAGAACGAAAGATCGCTGGGGTAGCTCAGTTGGTAGAGCATCTCCATGGTAAGGAGAAGGTCGTGGGTTCGATTCCCATCCCCAGCTTGGATTCGCTGAACAGGCGCAAAATTAGTAAGATGCGGTTCCTGGGATGGCGGCAGGAGACCGCTAGAGCAAGGAGACACCATCATGGCCAAGGCTAAATTCGAGCGGAAGAAGCCCCACGTGAACATCGGGACGATCGGTCACGTGGACCACGGTAAGACGACGCTGACCGCGGCGATCACGCACGTTCTGGCGAAGAAGGGACTGTGCG
>JBAZKS010000065.1:0-17143 GCA_041650695.1 Elusimicrobiota bacterium | reverse complement strand
CGCACAGTCCCTTCTTCGCCAGAACGTGCGTGATCGCCGCGGTCAGCGTCGTCTTACCGTGGTCCACGTGACCGATCGTCCCGATGTTCACGTGGGGCTTCTTCCGCTCGAATTTAGCCTTGGCCATTCATCCTCCTGATCGGTCCCCGCTCGTCACGATGCGTCGCTCTCGTGGCGGATCCCCCGCCGCTGTACGATGGTCTCCTGCACGGCCGCCGGCACCCTTTCGTAGTGGCTCGGCTCGATGGTAAAGAGAGCGCGCCCCTGCGTCACGGACCGCACCGCGGTCGCGTAGCCGAACATCGCGGAGAGCGGTACGGTGGCGTGCACGTACTTCGCGTTCGCCCGGTCGCCCATCTCGGTGACCTTGGCTCGGCGGCTGGTCAGGTCGTTGATCACATCGCCCATGTATTCCTGCGGCATGACGACCTCGATCCTCATGATGGGCTCAAGCAGCACCGGCTCCGCCTTCCGGCAGGCGGAACGCAGGGCCGTGGATGCCGCGATCTTGAAAGCGATCTCCGAGGAGTCCACCTCGTGATAGGTCCCGTCGAGGAGCGTCACGCGGATGTCCACGAGAGGATAGCCGGCGAGGGCTCCGCCCTCGGCGCACTCGCGCACCCCCTTCTCCACCGCCGGGATGAACTCCCGCGGGATGCGGGCCTGTTTGACTTTATCCACGAATTCGATGCCCTGGCCGTGCCCGAGCGGCTCCACCTGCAAAATCACGTGTCCGTATTGGCCCCGGCCGCCGGTCTGGCGGATGAACTTCCCTTCCTGCACCACGGCCTTGCGGATCGTTTCCTTGAACGCCACCTGGGGTTCGCCCACGTTGGCTTCGACCCGGAACTCGCGGCGCATCCTATCCACAAGAATGTCCAGGTGGAGCTCACCCATGCCCGAGATGAGGGTCTGCCCGGTCTCCGCATTCGTCCGAACGCGGAAGGTCTGGTCCTCCTCGGCGAGGCGGGAGAGCGCGTTGGCCATGCGCTCCTCGTCCGCCTTGGACTTGGGCTCGATGGCCACCGAGATGACGGGCTCCGGGAAGCGGATGGATTCCAGGATGATCGGGTGCTCCCGGTCGGCCACGGTCACGCCCACGCCCACGTTCTTCCCCCCCACCAGCGCGACGATGTCCCCGGAGCGGACCTCCGTGATCTCTTCCCGTTCATCCGCGAACAGGCGTACCAGGCGTCCGACGCGCTCCGTGCGCCTCGTCTGCGGGAAATAGGCGGTGTCCCCGGTGCGCAGCACTCCGGAGTAGACCCGGAGGAACGCGAGCCGCCCGACATAGGGGTCGGTCTGTATCTTGAAAATGAGCGCAGCGAACGGCGCGTCGTCCGACGCGGGCCGCTCGACATCCTGCTCCGTCTCCGGGTCGATCCCCTTCACCGGGGGAAGGTCGGTCGGGCACGGCAGATAGTCGCAGACGGCATCGAGCATGGGCTGCACGCCTTTGTTCTTATAGGAAGAGCCCGCCAGGACGGGGAAGGCCTTGCCGGACAGGACTCCCTTGCGCAGAGCCCGCTTGAGCCGCTCGATGTCTATCTTCCCCTTGCCCGAGACGAACTGCTCCATGAGATGCTCGTCGAATTCGCTCACGGCCTCGAGAAGCTTCTCCCGGTGTTCCCGTACGAGCGCCTTCATCTCGTCCGGGATCTCCCCCTCGTCCCACCGCGTCCCCTGGCCGTCCTCATGCCAGATGAGCGCCTTCATGCGCACCAGGTCCACCACGCCCCTGAATTTGTCCTCCGCCCCGATGGGAAGCTGGATGAGGACCGCGTTCGCGCCGAGCTTCTCGCGGATGCTCCGAGCCGACATGAGGTAGTCCGCTCCCACGCGGTCCATCTTGTTGATGTACGCGAGGCGGGGGACGCCGTAGCGGTCCGCTTGGCGCCAAACCGTCTCGGACTGGGGCTCCACGCCCTGGGTCCCGTCGAACACCACCACGGCGCCGTCGAGCACCCTCAGGGAACGCTCCACCTCTGCGGTGAAATCCACGTGCCCGGGAGTGTCGATGAGGTTGATGTGATAATCCTTCCAACTACAGGAGATCGCCGCCGCCGTGATCGTGATCCCCCGCTCGCGCTCCTGCTCCATCCAATCGGTGGCGGTATCGCCCTCATGCACCTCTCCCATCCTGTGCAGGCGGCCCGTGTAGAAGAGGATGCGCTCGGTGGTCGTCGTCTTGCCCGCGTCGATATGCGCGATGACCCCGATGTTTCGGATCCGCTCTATCGGCACGGAACGGCCGGATTCTTTAGCGTCTCTATCCTGCGCTGCCATAGTACCGCGAGGCCGCTCCTGCGCCCGCGAGGTCAGACTCGCCTCCATCTCACCACCGGTAATGCGCGAAGGCCCGGTTGGCCTCGGCCATCTTGTGCGTGTCTTCCCGCTTCTTCATCGCCGTCCCTTCGCCCTTGTAGGCCGACAGTATCTCATCGGCGAGCCGCTCCCGCATGGGCCGGCCCGTCCGCGACCTGGCGGCGTCGATGATCCAGCGCATCGCCATGGTGTACGACCGCGACGGCCGCACCTCACGGGGGACCTGGTACGTGGCGCCGCCGACGCGGCGGGGGCGCACCTCCAGCAGGGGCCGGACGTTCTCGATGGCCTTCGTGAGGACCCCCAAGGGCTCCTCCTTCGTCCGGTCCTGGAGGATGTCCATCATGTCGTAAATGACTCGCTCGGCCGTCAGCTTCTTCCCCTGGTAGTTCAGCTTGTTCACGAAACGCGAGATAAGCACGGAACTGTACCGGAAATCCGCTGGGGGAGCGTCGCGGCGATCTCGGGGTCTGAGTCCTTTCCTTGGCATAGATTGATCCTCTCTACGTCGTTGCCTTCTTCGGGCGCTTCGCGCCGTACTTCGACCGGGCCTGGCAGCGTCCCTCCACTCCCGAGGCGTCGAGCACTCCCCGCAGGATGTGATAGCGCACGCCTGGGAGGTCCTTTACGCGCCCGCCGCGCACCATCACGATGGAATGCTCCTGCAGGTTGTGGCCGACCCCGGGGATGTAGCCGGTGACCTCGATGCCGGAGCTCAGCTTGACGCGGGCCACCTTGCGCAACGCCGAGTTCGGCTTTTTGGGTGTCGTCGTATAGACGCGCGTGCACACGCCGCGCCGCTGCGGGGAGCCCCGCAGCGCCGGCGCCTTCGTGTGGCGCCCCGTCCGGAACCTGCCGAATCTTATCAACTGGTTGATGGTAGGCATGTCTATTCCCTCAATCTCGGATGCAGCCCGGTCCCGGCCGGAATCATGTGGCCGATGATCACGTTCTCCTTGAGGCCTTTGAGATAGTCGACCTTCGACGTGGTCGCGGCCTCGGTCAGCACGCGCGTGGTCTCCTGGAAGCTCGCCGCCGAGATGAACGAACTCGATGCCAGCGACGCCTTTGTGATCCCCAGCAGGACCGGCTCGCCCTGGGACTCCTTCTTGCCTTTCTCGATGACTTCCTTGTTCTCACGGGCGAATGTGAAGCGGTTCACGATCTCGCCTTTCAGGAAGCCCGTGTCGCCCGAGTCGGCGATCTTCACGTTCTGCAGCATCTGGCGGACGATGCATTCGATGTGCTTGTCCGAGATCGTCACGCCCTGGAGCCGGTACACCTCCTGGATGGCGTTGAGGAGGTATTCCTGCACTTCCTTGACGCCCTTGATGTGGAGGATGTCGTGGGGGTTGATGGCCCCGTCCGTCAAGGGCTCTCCCACGCCGACCCGGTCGCCCTCGTACACCACCAAGTGCTTGCCCTGCGGGATCGTGTATTCCTTGTACATGTCCGTCTCTTCGTCCCGCACCGTGATCTGGATGAGGCCCTTCGCGTTCGTCCCCAGCGAGACGATGCCCTCGATCTCGGAAACGACCGCGCTGGTCTTCGGCTTGCGCGCCTCGAAAAGCTCGGACACGCGCGGAAGGCCGCCCGTGATGTCCTTGGTCTGCGTGACATCCTGAGGAATCTTCGCCAGGATATCTCCCGGCACGACCTCCTGCCCGTTATCGGCGAGAAGAATGGTGTCGATCGGCAGCGGATACGAGGCCGCCTCCTTCCCGTCCTTCTCGACGATGATGCGCGGATGGGTCCTCTCGGCCCGGTGCTCGATGATGCGCCGCTCGATGATGCCCGTGACCTTGTTGCGCTCCTCATGCAGCGTCACGCCCTCGCGCACGTCTCTCAGGGCGATCTTGCCCTCGTGCTGCGTCATGATCGGCACGGCATAGGGGTCCCACCGCGCCAGGACGTCGCCTGCGGCGACCTTCTGCCCGTCCTTGACCCTCAGGCGCGACCCGAACGGCAGCTTGTGCTCCTCCCGGACCGCGCCCGTGGCCGCGTCATGGATCGCCAGGATGCCGTTGCGCGAGATGCAGAGGATCTCGTCGTTGCGGTTCTTCAGCGTCTGGACGTCGCGAAGCTCGATCTTGCCGTCCACGTTGGTCGTCGCCTGGTCGCGCTTGATGACGCGGGAGGCGGTGCCGCCGATGTGGAAGGTCCGCAGGGTGAGCTGTGTGCCGGGCTCGCCGATCGACTGGGCCGCGATGATGCCGACGGCCTCCCCGATCTCCACCATCCGGCCGGTGGCGTTGTTCATGCCGTAGCACTTCGCGCAGACCCCGTTCTCCGTCTCGCAGGTCAGGACCGAGCGGACCCGGATGAACTCGGGCCCGCCCTTGCGGATGGCGTCGAGCATGTCTATGGTCACATGCTCCCCGGCCTTGCAGAGGACCTCTTCCTTGATCTTGCCCTTCTCGTCAGCCACCGACACCTTCAGGTCCTCCAGGACCACGCGCCCCAGCAGCCGTTCCTCCAGCGGCTCGATGATGTCCTCGCCCGCGGTCAGGGCTCCTATCCGGATGCCGTTGATCGTCCCGCAATCCGTCCGTGTCACGACCACGTCGTGGGCCACGTCCACCAGGCGGCGCGTCAGGTAGCCGGCGTCCGCGGTCTTGAGCGCGGTGTCCGCCAAGCCCTTGCGTCCGCCGTGGGTCGAGATGAAGTACTCGAGGACCGTCAGTCCTTCGCGGAAGTTCGAGATGATGGGATTCTCGATGATCTCCCCGACGCCTCCGGTCAGCTTCTTCTGGGGCTTGGCCATCAGACCGCGCATGCCGGCGAGCTGGCGCACCTGCTGTCGGGAACCGCGGGCCCCCGAGTTGGCCATCATGTAGATGGCGTTGAATTTGGGCTTGTTGGTCTTGTAGATTTCGTCCTCGACGCTCTTCATCTCCTCGAACATCACGTCCGAGATCTTGTCCGTGACGTGCGTCCAGATATCGATGATCTTGTTGTAGCGTTCGGACTCGGTGATGACCCCCATCTTGGCCTGCTTCTCGATCTCCTTCACCTCGTGGCGGGCCTTCTTGACCTGCTCGACCTTGAGGGTGGGGATGCGCATCTCGGTCACCGAGATGGAAAGCCCGGCTTGGGTGGCGAAATGGTATCCCAACTCCTTGAGGGCGTCCAGGAGCAGGACCGTCCGATAGTGTCCGAGCTCTCTATAGCAGCGGTCCACGAGCTTCGCCAGCTCCTTCTTGTCCATCGCCTTGTTGAAGTACCCGAGCTCAGGGGGGACCGCATCATTGAAGAGCACGCGCCCGACCGTCGTGAAGTCCTTCCACTCGGAGGGCGGGAGCGTCTCGCCCCCCTTCTTGCCTCCCGCGGGACGCTCCGCGAGCTCGTTGATCCCGCGGACCTTGACCCGGGAGTGAAGGTCCACCTTGTCGCACTGGTACGCGGCGATGACCTCTCCCCGGTCCGCGAACACGCGACCTTCCCCGGGGCATCCTTTCTTGTCCTTCGTCAAGTAGTGGATTCCCAGCACCATGTCGTGCGACGGGGTGGCGATCGGGCGGCCGGAAGCGGGCGAGAGGATGTTGTTCGAGGCCATCATCAGCATCCGGGCCTCCAGCTGCGCCTCCTGGCTGAGAGGCACGTGGACCGCCATCTGGTCGCCGTCGAAGTCGGCGTTGAAGGCCGCGCAGGTCAGGGGGTGCAGCTGGATGCTCTTCCCCTCGATGAGCACGGGCTCGAACGCCTGGATCCCCAGACGATGCAGGGTCGGCGCGCGATTGAGGAGCACCGGGTGCTTCTTGGTCACCTGCTCCAGGATGTCCCAGATCTCCGGGCGGACCCGCTCGAACATCCGCTTGGCGGCCTTCAGGGTCAGGGAGTCGCGCTTCATGAGCTCGCGGATGATGAAGGGTTTGAAGAGCTCCAGCGCCATTTCCTTGGGGAGTCCGCACTGGTGAAGCTTCAGGTTCGGGCCCACGATGATGACGGAGCGGCCGGAGTAGTCCACCCGCTTGCCCAGGAGGTTCTGACGGAACCGGCCCTGCTTGCCCTTGAGGATGTCCGATAAGGACTTCAAAGGCCTGTTGCCGGCGCCGATGACGACTTTTCCGCGGGCGCCGTTCTCGATGAGGGCGTCGACCGCTTCCTGGAGAAGGCGCTTCTCGTTGTAAATCATCACTTCGGGAGCCCGCAGGGCCTCGATGTGCTTGAGCCGGTTGTTGCGGTTGATGATTCGCCGGTAGAGGTCGTTGAGGTCCGAAGTCGCGAACCGGCCCCCCTCGAGGGGAACCAGCGGCCGGAGCTCGGGCGGGATGACGGGCAGGACCGTGAGGATCATCCATTCGGGACGGCTCCCGCAGGACGCCAGGTTCTCCAGCAACCGGAGGCGCCGCACGAGACGCGTGCGCTCGGCCTCGGAGTGCGTGGCCTGGATCTGCTTGCGCATGTCCACGACCTCTTTCTTCGGATCGACCTTGGCCAGCAGGTCATGGATGGCCCCCGCGCCGATGCCGATCTTGAGCTTCGTGCCGTATTCCGCCCGCGCCTTCTGTATCTCTTCCTCGGTCAGGAGGTCCGTCGCGTGAAAGACGACCCGGTCGTTGGCGTCCAGCAGGTCCTCGAGCACCACGTACATCGCGTAGTAGACGACCCGCTCGATGTCCGCGGTCCTCATGTTCAATATGATGCCGATCCGCGAAGGGGTCTTCTTCAGGAACCAGATGTGCGCGACCGGGACGGCCAGCTCGATGTGGCCCATGCGCTCGCGCCGGACCTTGGCCTCCGTCACCTCGACGCCGCACCGGTCGCAGACGATCCCCTTGAACTTGACCCACCGGTACTTGCCGCACGCGCACTCGAAGTCACGCGCGGGCCCGAAGATCCGCTCGCAGAAGAGACCGTCCCGCTCGGGCTTGAGCGTGCGGTAATTGATGGTCTCGGGCTTCTTCACCTCGCCGAAGGACCAGTTCTTGATCTGCTCCGGGCTCGCAAGAGAGAGCCGGATGGCGTCGAAGTTGAGGAAGTCCAGCGCCCCTTCCTTCTTGCGCTTCTTCGCGCCGGAGAGTCCCGAGAGCCTGCGTTCTGCCTGTGCGAGGTCTTGCATAGTTACCTCATCCCTTCGCCGGTGCGGCAGTGGCGTCCGCGACGGACCTGACGGACCCGTCCGGAGCCTTCTTCCCATCCTTAAGCTTGAGCAGCTCGACGTTCAGCCCGAGGGCCTGGAGTTCCTTGATGAGGACCTTGAACGACTCGGGGACGCCCGGAGCCTGCGGCGGCTCGCCCTTGATGATGGCCTCGTACATCTTCGTCCGCCCGGCCACGTCGTCCGACTTGACGGTCAAAAACTCCTGGAGCGCGTACGCCGCCCCATAGCCTTCGATGGCCCACACTTCCATTTCGCCGAACCGCTGTCCGCCGAACTGAGCCTTGCCCCCCAGGGGCTGCCGGGTGATGAGGCTGTAAGGTCCGGTCGAGCGTGCGTGGATCTTATCCTCGACCAGATGGATGAGCTTCATGATGTACATGTAGCCGACGGACACCTGCTCCGCGAACGCCCGCCCGGTCCGCCCATCGAAGAGCGTGGTGCGGCAGTCGTCCGTCGGGAGGTACTTCTCCGGGACACCCCGCTCGCGCAGCTTCTTCTTGGCCTCCCGGACCAGCTCGTAGATCTCGGCCTCCTTGGCGCCGTCGAACACGGGGCATATCGCCTGTACGTCCAGCGTGTGGGCGGCCCACCCGAGCATCATCTCCAGCAGCTGCCCCACGTTCATGCGCGAGGGGACGCCCAGCGGAGAGAGCACCACGTCCACCGGAGTCCCGTCCGGCAGGAAGGGCATGTCCTCGACGGGCAGGACCTTGGCCACCACGCCCTTGTTCCCATGGCGGCCCGCGAGCTTGTCGCCGGCCTGCAGCTTGCGCCGAGAGGCGACGTAGATCTTCACGACCTTGTTGACGGTCACGGGCAGCTCGTCGCCCTGGCGGATGTTCTCCTTCTCCCGCGTCGCGTCATCGCGGAGCTTCTTCTCCATCAGCTTGAAGAATATCTGCAGCCGCTCTTCCTCTTCCTTTTTCTTCGCGCCCTTGAGCTTCTTGACCTCCGCGGATTGCTCCTGCCGGTACTGCTTCAGGGCTTTGAGGGAATTCTCGAGGCGGTCGTCCACCTCGCCGGTCCGCTTCTTCTCTTCCGGCTTGGTGAGCTTCTCGCGCCGGACGAACACCCTCACGCCGATGACCTTGCCGGTCACGCCCGGAGGGACCCGCAGGGACGCGTCCTGGACGTCCTCGGCCTTCTTGCCGAAAATCACCTTGAGCAGGCGCTCCTCGGGGCTCAGCTGCTGCTCGCCCTTAGGGGTCACCTTTCCGACGAGGATGTCTCCAGGCCGCACGTTCGTGGACGGGATCACGATGCCGTTCTCATCGAGATGTTCGAGGGACTCCACCCCGACGTTCGGGATGTCCCGCGTGATCTCCTCCGGACCCAGCTTCGTATCGCGGGCCTCGGTGGTGAACTCCGAGATGTGGATGGAGGTGAAGACGTCCTCCTTGACCAGCCGCTCCGAAACGAGGATAGCGTCTTCGAAGTTGTACCCTTCCCAAGGCATGAACGCCACCAAGAGGTTCTTGCCGAGCGCGAGGTGCCCCTCGCTCACTCCCGGCCCGTCCGCAAGGACCGCTCCCTTGTGGACGACGTCGTTGGCTCGGGCCACCGGCACTTGGTTGATGCAGGTATCCTGGTTCGAGCGCCGGTACTTCTTGAGTTCGTAGATGTCGATGTCGTCCTTGCCGTCTCCAGCGTGTACGGCCACCGTATCGCCGGAGGCGTAGAGGACCTTCCCGGGACGCTTGGCCCGGATGCAGGCCCCGGAATCCAGCGCGACCCGCTCCTCGATTCCCGTCATGACGAAGGAGGGCTCCGCCGTCAGCAGCGGGACCGATTGGCGCTGCATGTTCGAGCCCATGAGCGCCCGGTTCGCGTCGTCGTGCTCCAGGAACGGGATGAGCGCGGCCGAAACCGAGATCACTTGGATCGGCGACACGTCCATGTAGTCGATCTTCCCGGGGTCGGCCTGGGGGAAGTCTCCACGATGGCGGCAAGCCACGAGGTCCGCGGCGAACTCCCTCCCCTTGAGCGGGGAGTTCGCCTGCGCGACGGTGTGCTCGTCCTCGATGTCCGCCGCCAGATAGACCACATCGCCCGTCAGCTTGCCGTTCTTGACGCGCCGATAGGGGGATTCGATGAGGCCGTACCGGTTCACGTGCGCCATGGTGGCCAGCGACGTGATCAGCCCGATGTTCGGGCCCTCCGGGGTCTCGATGGGGCAGATGCGCCCGTAGTGCGTGTGGTGGACGTCGCGGACCTCGAAGCCCGCGCGCTTGCGGTGCAGGCCTCCGGGTCCCAAAGCCGAGAGCCGTCGCTTGTGCGTCAGTTCGGCCAACGGGTTGATCTGGTCCATGAACTGCGAGAGCTGGCTGGTCCCGAAGAACTTGCGCAGGATCCCGACGAGGGGGGCGGTGTTCAGCAGGTTGCGCGGCGTCAGCTGCGTCTTGTCCTGCACGCTCATGCGGTCGCGGACCACACGCGCCATCTGGGCGAGGCCCACGCGGATCTGGTTCTCCAGGAGCTCTCCCACTCCGCGCACGCGACGGTTGCCGAGGTGGTCGATGTCGTCCACCTCGATCTTGAAGACGCGCTCCCCGAGTTCGACGGCGGTCTCGCCGCCGTTGAGGAGTATGATGTACTGCATCGTGACGATCAGGTCCTCGACCGTCAAGGTCCGCCGCCGCTCGGAGGGCGCCTCGAAATGCATCTCCTTGCGCGCGGCCAGGGCGTCGTAGAGAGGGCCGAGTTTTTTCTGGGCCTTATAGCGGCCCACGTGCGAAAGGTCGTACTTCCGCAGATTCTTGAAGAGGAGATTGTCGAGGTACTGCTCCGCCTGCCCGGGGACGATGAACTCCTGACCCCGGAGCTTCTTGTAAATCTCCTGTTGCGCCTCTTTCGCGCTCTTATACGGGTCCTTCCGGAGCGTTTCCCAGAGGGTCGGGTTCTCCTTCTCGGGGTTGCCGGCCAGCAGCTTGACCTTGGTCACGCCCTTCTCGAGCATGCGCTTGATGGCCTCATGGGTCACGACGTGGCGCGCCTCGAGGAGGACCTCTCCCGTGGACCGATCCACGACGTCATCCGCGCAGATGCGGCGGAGCAGCTGCTCGGCCGAGTCCGCGGAGACCTTCACGTCTTCGCAGGTATAGAAGATCTGCAGGATTTCCGCGTCGGACTCGATCCCGCAGGCGCGCAGGAACGCCGTGGCCGGGAACTTCTTCTTCCGGTCCACCCGGACGAACAGGGCGTTGTTGAGATCGAACTCGAACTCGACCCACGCTCCCCGGTAGGGGATGACCCGAGCGAAGAAGAGCTTGCGCCCGAGGCTGGAGATCTTCTTCTCTTCGTCTTCCTCGAACACGATCCCGGGAGAGCGGTGGAGCTGGCTGACCACGACGCGCTCCGCCCCGTTGATGATGAAGGATCCGTTCTCCGTCATGAGCGGGACGTCGCAAAGGACGACCTCCTGCTCGATGATCTGTTTGAGCTTCCCGGAGGGCTGCCGCGACGAGAGGCGCAAGACGGCCTTGAGCGTCGTCGCGAAAGTCGCGTCGTGCGCCTGCGCCTCCTCCACGGTGGGATACCGCGGAGTGCCGAAGCCGTAGCGCACGAAGTCGAGAACCATGCTCGCGTCGGCGGACTCGATGGGGAAGACATCCAGGAACGCGGCCTGCAGCCCCTGGAGCTTGCGCTCGGCCACCGGCACATCCTCCTGCAGAAAGTCGCGGAAGGACCGCTTCTGCATCTCCAGCAGGTCCGGCAGTTCAAGGACTTGCTGGATCTTCGAGAAGTTGATCTGCTTCATCCGGTCTCCATGCCTCTGTGCTTCCATTTACACGCCGCATCCCACCGCCCTCAAAGGGCGGTGGGGACGCGGCAATGGACGACGTCAGTCGACGGTGTTCGGCAATCGGTTACTTCAGCTCGACGATCGCGCCGGCATCGGCCAGCTTCTTCTTCCACTCCTCGGCCTGCGCCTTCGGCACGCCGTCCTTCACCGGCTTGGGGGCGCCCTCCACCAGGTCCTTGGCCTCTTTCAGGCCCAGGCCCGTGAGCTCTCGGACGACCTTGATCACCTGGATCTTCTTGTCGCCGGCATTATTCAGAACGACCGTGAAATCGCTCTTCTCCTCGGCGGCGGCCGGAGCGGCAGCGCCGGCGGCGGGGGCCGCCGCGGCTGCGACCGGGGCCGCTTTCACGCCGAACTTCTCCTCAACGGCCTTGACCAGATCGGCCAACTCAAGGACGGTCATCCCGGAAATCGCTTCCAGGATCTCGTCTTTGCTCAGTTTCGTCGCAGTGCTCATCATCTTCTCCTTGTTCCGCAGCACCGATCGTCCGGTTTATCCCCTTCCGGGGACTGCGGGCGGTTGTTACGCGGCCGCTCCCGCGCTCTTCTTCTCCTGCACGGCCTTCAAAGCCAGCGCCAACTTCTGCATCGGAGCCGCCAGCACCCACGCCGCCTGGGCGACCGTGCAATACAGCGCCCCGGCCAGTTGGCCGATGAGCTCGGGCTTGGTGCCCAGGCTCGCGAGCCGGATACAGTCCGCGGCCCCCAGCCACTTCCGGTCGATGTATCCCGCCTTGATCTTAAGCTTATCGTTCGTCTTGGCGAACTTGGCCAACACTCTGGCCGGAGAGACCGGGTCGTCTCCCCGCGCGAACAGGACGGCGTTCGGGCCCTCCAGCAGCTTGGCGTCCGCGCCCTCGATGCCCGCCCCTTTTAGCGCGTTAGCCAGCATCGAGTTCTTGACGACCCGATAGCCGGCGCGCATGGGGCGAAGCTCCTTGCGCAGTTCCGCCAAATTCTGGAACGTGAGCCCTTGATACTGGGTCAGGTACAAGTCCGGGTTGCTCTTTAAAATCTCGGCGAATTCCTTGGCTTTTTCTTTTTTCTGTGCCTTTGTGAGTTTCATGTCAGTTCCCAAAGCTTATGCTGAGTCCGCCAGCATAATGGATGCCGTTCACGAATGAGGCCTCTGCGAAAAGGCTCTCCTTTGCGTGGAACGGGAGATTCAATCCGATGAACGGCGTGACCGTGTCCTTCACGCCGCCCACGCGCACCCCGCTGCCGATCTCGCGCAGCCAGGCGTGCGTCCTGAGCCACTTCACTCCGCCGTAGGGCTCCACCGTCAGTCTGGAATCCGGCACGCCGAATTTACGACTCGCTTCGACGGCAAATTGGTACTGCAGGATGTCCAGCCGCAACCCGCCGAAGTAGCGCTGCCACCCGAGGTTCCCGTCAAGGGCGATGGCCGGCGTCACGATGGTCTCGGGCCAGATCACCATCTTCGCACCCAGGCCGCCCAGAAATCCGCCGCGGTTCATCGAAAGCGTCTGCATGACCGGGGCCGTCCCTCGGAAAATCTCGTAGTCCCCGGCGCCGGCCCAGCCGTAGAGCTGCAGCCCCCCGTCATGGGGCTGGCGCACCAGCTTCAGGATGAGCGCGTTCCCCGTTCCGTGAGCCCGGACCGACCCGTTCTCGCCGCAAGCGAACGACACTCCCGTGCCGTTCTCTTTCGTGTTGCAGATGCCGTTGCCCGCGACCTTGAAGTTCAGGTCCTGCCGGTGTACGCCCTGGTAAAACAGGATCCCCTTCCAGGACTTGGCTTCCATCTGCCGGGCAGAGGTGCCCAGCATCTGCGCGCCCGATACCCCGGTGAACAATAATACGACGACCGAGGACAATAGTCCTCGAATGAACCGACGTCTCATAGTGTGTGTAGGTCCGAGAAGCCAACGAGGCCGGCGACGACTTACTCTCCCAGCGCCGAATTGGGCGCTAGTACCATCAGCCCTTACAGGCTTAACTGCCGTGTTCGGAATGGGAACGGGTGTTTCCCTGTAGGAATCATCACCGGCCTCGTTGGCCCCTCGGGCCTCGAGTCGCATACCTTACGACCGCGCGACTCTTCCTTTTTCCGGTATATCGGCGGGAGTATGGTTTAATCGTAGCGCGCACGCGACGAACTCCACCGTGTTCCATTCCGCTGCAAAGAACAAGCCGAACGTCTTATGATTGAAGAATATGGCCAAGCCTCACGGACGATTAGTATCGGTTAGCTCAACCGGTCACCCGGCTTACACGCCCGACCTATCACCCGGTAGTCTTCCGGGGTCCTTTAGCCCCTGCGGTTTCCCGCAGGAGAGGGAAGCCTTATCTTGAGGCGGGTTTCACGCTTAGATGCTTTCAGCGTTTATCCCTTCCGAACACCGCTACCCAGCGATACCCTTGGCAGGATAACTGGGACACAGGAGGTTCGTTCAGCCAGGTCCTCTCGTACTATGGCCAACTCCTCTCAAGCTTCCTACGCGCATGGCAGATAGAGACCGTACTGTCTCACGACGTACTGAACCCAGCTCACGTACCGCTTTAATGGGCGAACAGCCCAACCCTTCCCACCTGCTTCAGCGGGAGGATGCGATGAGCCGCCATCGAGGTGCCAAACCGCATCGTCGATGTGAACTCTTGGATGCGATCAGCCTGTTATCCCCGGGGTAGCTTTTGTCCGTTGAGCGATGGCCCTTCCATACGGCGCCACCGGATCACTAGGCCCGACTTTCGTCCCTGTTCGGCTTGTAGGCCTCACAGTCAAGCTCCCTTCTGCCCTTGCGCTCGATGGGCGATTGCTATCCGCCCTGAGGGAACCTTTGGACGCCTCCGTTACTCTTTAGGAGGCAACCGCCCCAGTCAAACTGCCCGCCTGGCAATGTCCGTAGGCCGGATTACGGCCTTACGTTAGGGTCACAGTCCCAAAAGGGTGGTATTTCACCGTCGCCTCCCCCCAGCCCTCAAGCCGGGGTTCAAAGGCTCCCACCTATCCTACGCATTCAAGACCATGACACAATGCCAAGTTACAGTAAAGCTCCACGGGGTCTTTTCGTCTAGCCACGCGTAGCCAGCGTCTTCACTGGCAGCACAAGTTCGCCGAGCACTCGGCCGAGACAGCGGTGCCTTCGTTACTCCATTCGTGCAGGTCGGAACTTACCCGACAAGGAATTTCGCTACCTTAGGACGGTTATAGTTACCGCCGCCGTTTACTGGGGCTTGAGTTCGATGCTTCGCCTTGCGGCTAACATCTCCCCTTGACCTTCCAGCACCGGGCAGGAGTCAGACCCTATACCTCATCTTGCGATTTCAGCAGAGTCCTGTGTTTGTGTTAAACAGTCGCGGCACCCAATTCACTGCGGCTCCCGGGTCTCCCCAAGAGCATCCCTTCTTCCGAAGTTACGGGATTATTTTGCCTAGTTCCTTAGCCGAGTCTCACTCGCGCCCCTTAGGATTTTCACCCCACCCACCTGTGTCGGATTACGGTACGGTTGACGCCGTCCCAATCTACGAGGATTTTCTTGGCAGCGGAGTTGGGCCACTTCCCGCGGTTTTACCCGCAGTGGTCTCGGCTTTCAGGTTGACGCCCCCCCGGATTTTCCTGAGAGAGCACCCCTACGGCCTTTCCCCGGGACAACCCCTACCCGGTAGGCTTACCTTTCTGCGTCACCCCTTAGGTTAACAGGACAGCACCAGTTCCGGAATTTTAACCGGATGCCCATCGCCTACGCCTTTCGGCCTCGGCTTAGGACCGACTAACCCTGAGCCGACGAACGTTGCTCAAGGAACCCTTAGGTTTTCGGGGACAAGGATTCTCACCTTGTTTATCGCTACTTATTCCGGCATTCTCACTTCATGGTCCTCCGAGCGCTCCTTACGGTACGCCTTCAACGTTCCATGAACGCTCCCCTACCCCGCCCAGTATCCGAAGATACTGAACAGCCGTGATTCCGGTGACATGCTTGAGCCCCGCGTCATTTTCCGCGCGGATCCCCTAGACTAGTGAGCTGTTACGCACTCTTTAAAGGGTGGCTGCTTCTAAGCCAACCTCCTAGCTGTTTAAGCGGATCCACATCGTTTGCCACTTAGCATGTACTTTGGGACCTTAATCGACGGTCTGGGTTGTTCCCCTCTCGCACGTGAAGCTTATCCCTCACGAACTGACTGCCGGGCAGTACACAGCGGTATTCGGAGTTTGACAGACTTCGGAAGAGGGGTTGCCTCCCCTACATCTACCAGTGCTCTACCCCCGCTGCTTAACGCCCGACGCTAGCCCTAAAGCTATTTCGGGGAGAACCAGCTATCACCAAGTTCGATTAGCCTTTCACCCCTATACCCAGCTCATGTAGATCCTTTTCAACGGATAACACTCCGCGCCTCCAGTGCGTTTTACCGCACCTTCACGCTGGCCAGGCATAGATCACTTGGCTTCGGGTCTAATGAACCGAACTAATCGCCCTTTCGGACTCGCTTTCGCTGCGGCTTCGGACCCTGCGTAAGCATGGCCCTTAACCTCGCTCGATCCATTAACTTGCCGGATCATTCTTCAATAGGCACACGGTCAGCCATTGGGACCTCTTCGGGATCACCCCGAAAAAGCACCCCCCATAGGCCTCCCGCTGATTGTAGGCGTACGGTTTCAGGTTCTTTTTCACTCCCCGTCAGGGGTTCTTTTCGCCTTTCCCTCGCGGTACTAGTTCACTATCGGTTGCCAGTGAGTATTTAGCCTTGGAGGATGGTCCCCCCAGATTCCCACCGGGTTTCACGTGTCCGATGGTACTCAGGAACCCATCAGGAGTCGGCCGGATTTCGCCTACGGGACTGTCACCCGCTATGGTTGGCCTTTCCAGGACCATTCTGCTATCCGCCGATTGTTAACTCCCTGGCTCTGAACCGGATGAGTCCTACAACCCCGCCCAGACAGGTCCGGACGGTTTAGGCTATTTCCCCGTTCGCTCGCCACTACTTGGGGAATCTCGGTTGATTTCTTTTCCTCCAGGTACTGAGATGTTTCACTTCCCTGGGTTGTCCCTGTAGGGCTATCTCCTGACCGTAGGCCAGGCCTTCACCCTACAGTACGTGCGGTTTCCCGATTCGGAAATCCCCGGATCACGGCTTGCTTGCAGCTCCCCGGGGCTTATCGCAGCTTACCACGTCCTTCGTCGGCTACTGGCACCAAGGCATCCACCATACGCCCTTACTAGCTTGACCACATTCTTCAATCATACCCGGACCTTGCGGCCCGGATCCAATGTCAAGCCACTTCCACTTCTACTTCTGTGAGACGCTCAGCTTGTGCCTTCGCAGCATATTGTCCCACACCGTGTCCTGAGGCCGCCCCCTAAGGGACTTACGCCTCGCGGAGATGCATGGAACTCTGATTATCAAAGAACAAAAATCGGATTATGGACCCGAGCGGGATCGAACCGCTGACCTCCTGCTTGCAAAGCAGGCGCTCTCCCAGCTGAGCTACGGGCCCGCGTTTCCCGCGACCGCATGCGAGCCAATGGGCACCCCGCTCGAGGGTTCGACTCGCCCCCCCATCGTGAGATAGGGAGGTTTATAAGGAGGTGATCCAGCCGCACGTTCCCGTACGGCTACCTTGTTACGACTTCACCCCAATCACCCATCACAACTTGGGCCTGGCAAGCCAGGACTTCTGTTGCGATGAGCTTTCGTGGTGTGACGGGCGGTGTGTACAAGGCCCGGGAACGTATTCACCGCAGCCTGCTGATCTGCGATTACTAGCGATTCCACCTTCACGTGGGCGAATTGCAGCCCACGATCCGAACTGGGGCGCGCTTTAAGGATTTGCTCCACCTTGCGGTCTTGCTTCCCTCTGTGCGCGCCATTGTAGCACGTGTGTAGCCCTGGACATAAAGGCCATGATGACTTGACGTCGTCCCCACCTTCCTCCACGTTGTCCGCGGCAG
>JBAZKS010000064.1:0-17374 GCA_041650695.1 Elusimicrobiota bacterium | reverse complement strand
ATCGGTCGCGGGCATAGCAGTGGTCGCAGAAGAGCGCGACGCTCTTCCCCAGAGGCGTGTCCTTGATGTCGGCCTTGATGAGGGAGCGGCGCTCGTCCATCGGGCCGTCCTTCAATGCCTCGTTCTTGACCACTTGAACGTCAGGCTCGACCGAGGGGACGCTTTCAGGCTTGCGCTTCTTGCCCATCTCTCCTCCCGCCGCGATACCAGATGCTTTGATTCGTCCGGTCAATCTGCGCGTTCATGTCGTGAACCTGCCTTGCGAACCAGGCCGAGACTTCGCCGCCGTCGTCATTGATGATGCGGTCGTAGTCCAGGCCTGCCTCCGTGATTTGTCTGCGCCAACGCTTCCGGGCCTGGTCCTTGTCGTTTTTGCCGTAGATACGCATGCTGGGCGCGGTGGGATGCTTGAAGGCCGTGATGCCGTAGCGTGTCCCCGATAGCCAGGTCGTCGAGTCGCAGGAGTAATACGGCGTCCGCTTCAACGCATCCCACCGGGTCATGGCCAAGCCGTGGACCTTCGTTCCGTAGTCGGCGGCCTTGCGCACCCAGGAATTCGCCAGACTCAGATTGAAGCCCTTGTCCAGCTTGGCCGAGAACGCGATGTAGCGGTACTGGCGGCAGAAGCGGAGGAAGTCGGCGCGGGTCCGCTCCTTGTGCCAAACGTAGGCCACTTCGATGCCATGGTTCTTCTCGATGTCGTAGAAATACCGCTCGTTCCAGTCGTCCACCTTCTTGCACCCGACTATCGCGTCCAGGTCCAGGTTTACGCAGGTCGTGATATGAGAAGCGTTCGCCTTCAGCCACTCGTAATAGGTTTGGGCGTACGCCTCGAAATCCACCTCGCCGATAGCGCCGCGCTTCATGCCCTCGATGAGTGAGAACACGCCCGAGTCCACCATGAGCCGGATAGGGTAGGTGAAGCCTACCCCGGCCAGGACCTCCCGCAGCGTCTTCTTCTTCGAGACGTAGAAGAACGACATGAAGATATTGCGGAACCCCGCTCGCTTGAGCGCGTTCAAGGCCCATGGCTGCTCGGCCCCAGCGCCATACACAATCAAGCGGTTGGGACTCCTACCGCTCTCAGCGCGGCCAATGTCTCCTCGCAGCGCTTCCGGGAGTAATGCGACTCGTCACCCGTCCTGAGGGCCTCGGTAATCATCGGGATATAGCCCTTGGCCCATTCGGACTCCCAGGGGTTGGTGTCGTACTCCTCGTGCACGCCGTTTAAGGCCATGGCCAGCCAGCGCTTGAAGCACGCGGTGCACTTCCCACATGCCTTCCGGTCTGGGTCGTAGCAGGTAACGGACCTACTCATCTGCTCCGACGTGATGCCATGGTCGAGAGCCCACTTCACCAACTCGGCCTTGGTCTTGTCCGCGAACGGCGTCTTCACCAGCTTCGGCGTGCCGAATATCTGCGAGAAGAACTTCGTCGCACCCTCGAAGAAGGCCTGGTTCTTGTCCACCATGTAGCCGTGCATCTCCCCATCCAGAGCCATCAGCCAGACCTCATCGGCGAACATACAGCCGATATGGCCCAGGAGCCCGTTACGGCCGGGGACAATTTGATTCTCCACCGTGGGGAGGTTATGGAACTCCTCCCGGAGAACGTCGCACTTCATGGTGCGCACGGGGATGTCGAAGCTCTTGATGGCCGCGTATTCCTTTTGGACATAGGGCTGGCCAAGGTCTACCCAGATGGCCAGGGGGTCCCTTCCCTGCGCCCGTGCCCAATGCACCGCCAGGTATGAGTCCAACCCGCCGCTCATCATAATCGCCAGCGTGTTCATGGATTCCGTTTCCTCCCGCGCCACTTCTGGATGAAGAGGCGCTCGTTGTGTTCGTAGCCTTCCCGCACCTTCTCCGCGTCGTAGCGCCACGTGAGGCACCTGTTGTCCGAGCGGAAATGCCACATCACGGCGCTTGGAACGACGTAAAGGTTGTAGCCGCCCATCCAAAGGTTGTAGGTAGCGTCCACTTCCTCGAAGGCGAAGCTTCTGAAAACGTCGCTAAACCGAAGGTCCCACCCGCCGACTTGCTCTACCGCCTGAGTCCGGAGCATGTAGGTGTGTAGGAAGCATTGGGCCGGGAATTCCTTCCGCCCACGTAGAGCTTCAGGTGAATAGCGATAGACCTGGCCTTTGTTCAGGTATTCGACGTGGGACCGCGTAATCCGAAGCTCGTTAAATATTGCAGGCGTGGTCTTCTGTGGACTCAAGTCGTGGTCGCTCCAGCCCGCCCGCTGTGGCAGCGTGGGTAAGAGCTGTATGCCTGCAATACCTGCCGTGCTGGCTCTGTTGAAGCTGGGGGTAAGCGTAAGCCTTTCGATGTAGTCCGGTGAGAGCCAGGCATCGTCTTCGAGTTGAAGGAACCATTCCGACGCCACCAGGCCGAGGTAGTAGTTCTTTGCTTGTCCGATACCGTGAGGCCCAGGGTTGGTTACGAAATCGACATCGATGCGCTCCGCCTCCAAGGCTGTCCTAATGTTCTCAATGAGCCCATTTGCCTTGATGCTGGCTGCCTGCTCCGGTGGCCCATCGCAGATGACTAGAACCCGATGGGGCCTCACGGTTTGCCCAAGAATGGATGCCAGCGCGACGGCCAAGTCTGCGGGACGGCTCACAGTCGGGATACACACGGTTATTGCTTTATGGGGTCTCATCGTTACCTCACCTCTCCAGTAAGATGAACGCGTGTCCTAGGACATTCTTCTCGGAGTAGCGCAGCCACTCTCGCGTCGTTCTCGTAATAGTCCGTCAGGTTTAACCGTCTGATGCTTGTTGCCTTATCCTCAGCATCTCGGGCGAGAATAAGCGGGAGACGGATATCCTCATGTCGCAGCCACGCCTCAGTCTGGGGCCGTTCCCACTCCCGTCGGCAGGAGATGATGATGCCGTCCTGGGGCCGTAATAGGCATTTCGCGCGCAACTGAGCGAGACGCGCCAGCGCCATTGAGCGCGTGAAGAGGGCTATTCTGAAAAGGAAGCCGCGCTCCGAGGAGATAACGCCGTCGAAGTCATAGCCGACATGGCTTCTGGATGGATAGGGATGCGGAGCGCCGTCCTCCTGGTTGGAGGAAGAGCAAGAGAAGAGTTTACTGCCTCGGCACCATCCGAAGATTCCGGTCACCGCTGCCTCCGATTTTGGGCAAACAAAAAAGCCCGGAGTTCATCGGTTTCGATGTCTCCGGGCTCGCCCTTTCGGTGGAGCCGGTGGCCGATTACTGCTCGGCCAGTGCCATGTCTGTTGCGCTAACTACGACATGTCTATTATAGCACGTTATCGACGAGAAAATCTTATTAGGGAATGCCCATTAGTGTGCCTCTGGCGTGAGTCTGGCGGGGTCTAGGTGGGTCTATTGTGGGCAGGTAAGCTGGTGGGGTTAGTTCTCGCTGATATATGCCCGTAAGTCCTCGGAAGTCTCGCCGATTGGGACGGGGAGGGACCTCCCGGCCTTTCTCCAGCGGATTCTTTCACTGGACCTGTTGCAGATGGCGCACGTTACTTCGCTGAGGCAGGCGTCGTCTGCGATGGAGAAGGTGGGTGTGGTGAGTAAAAGCCGCGCCGACTCGCGGTCATTAGGGTTGGCATAGTTGAACGGGTACTCCGTGGAGCGTTCGTCCAGGTGGCGGTCATGGAGTATGCCGACTTCTCCACTCCAGAAGATGTAGAAGCGCTTGGTGTTGCCGCAGTTCAAGCATCGGAATCTCATGGCATGTTCCTCAGTGGAATTCGAGAAGGTCCAGATAGTCGCCATGGGGAAGCTCGTGCCGCTCCAGGGTGTAACGGCTGCGGGCTTCAACCCAGTGATAGTTCGTCTGCCCCTGTTGATTGCGCCAGAAGGAGAGCACCGCGTCCATGCCCATGCTCCTGAGCTTCCTGAAAACGCGGCGATACCGGCCCTGGTACTGGCCATGGCCGAGGTCGAGCGCGAGCCTGTATGGAGGAGTCGCGGGGAGCCTGTCAGATGGAAGGGTCAAGAAGGGCGCTTGATAGACAACCTTGATGGTGGAACTCTGCGCGATTACCGAGGGGATGCCCGCCAACTTGACGGCGATGGGCCAGCGCGAGTCGAGCTTCATGAGCCTGTGGCCATGTGCCCAGATTTCGGAATGCTCCTTGCAGTGGCTCGGAGAAACCTTGAGGCAGCCGAAGATGGCGCAGCGTAGTTTGCGTATCTCCTGGCGATAGCGCTCCAGTTGGGTGTGGTATCTCCAAATCGCCGTGCAAGCCGGGAAGAGCACGATGTCGATGTCCTGCTGGTGGCAGGCCGTGATGATACCGGATATCCTTGCCTGATACCCGGGAAGCTGGTGGCCATAAGCAGCGCGTAGGTGTCGCCAAAAGCCAGGTCCTTTCAGCGCTCCCCGGGCGGGGTCCATCCTCAGTCGGTCCGAGTGGAGGATGATGCGGGCTATTCTGAGTTTGTTCATCGGAGTGGGAGGCGAGCTTCTTTTTGGAGTGGTTCGCAAAAGTGGGTAGAACTGCTCTCGCCCGAGTTTTCCACTTAAGGGTGGGGGGCCATGGCTGGATGGGTGCCGCGCGTAAGCTGACCCGCGTACCTGATTTGGCCCTTATAGACCGGATTATGAACGATGTAGCGCACGGTTGCCGGATACCATTGGCTGCCCTTGCTGTTCGGGATGCTCTGCTCGTTCAAGTGTCGGGCGATTCGTCGAAGAGCCCACCCCTGCCGGTGTAGTTTGCGAATAGCACGAACCGTCGTCGCCTCGCGATTGAGCCGAAGCTTTCCCTCATCCGTCTTGTAGCCGCGAGGTAGACGCCCTCCAGCATAACCGCCGAGGGACGCCTTCTTGAGCCGTCCGCTTTGAAGACGCTCCGTGATGCGGCCCTTTTCGAGCTGTGCGAATACCCCGACGATTTGGCGCATGGCCGTGGTCATGGGGTCCTTACCGTTGAACGCCTCGGCCAAGGAGATAACCTCGATACCGTGGATGAGAAGCTCCTTCTCCACCCAAAGCTGGATATAGAGGTCGCGGGCCAAGCGGTCCAGCTTGGCGATAATGACCTTGGTGAATCGTTTCTCCTTGGCGTCCTCCAGAAGTGCGTTCAGCCCAGGCCGGTTGAGGCTTGCCCCGCTGATACCTGGGTCCTCGTAGATTTTGACCAGTTCGTATTCCGGGTGCTCCTGCGCGAAGCGGTTGATGCCGTCCCGCTGGATTTGGAGGCCCATGCCGTGCTCGGCCTGGCCTTCGGTTGAAACCCGGCAGTAGCCGACAACCCTGATTCGGTCGCTCATTCGCAATACCCCCACTCGCTTAGGTCCGGAGCCTCCAGATTGAGCGCGTAGCCGAAACCCTCCGGGTCCTTCAGTTGGAAGATGGTGAAGTCTTCGGTCCACCCGAGACCGAGCCGAAGTCCCTTCGGGTTCTTCGCCAGGAATTGACTCAGGTTTACCCGATGCCGGAGTAGGACCTTCCCCCCACCCATGACAATGATGCCGCTCTCGGCGATGAATAGGTCGAAATCGCCGATGTGGCCAGATTGGAGAATCCATTTTTTCTTCTTGGCGTCCTCCCAAGCTTGGCAGCCTGGGTTATGGTTCGGATGCCGTCTATTCTCATCTTCTGGCATGATTAATTTTAGGAATAGAACGGACGGCCAAGCGAGTCATTTCTCGTCGAGAAATGGTCTGTTTTTGGCCTGTTTTTGGGTGGAGGAAACCTGTGGCTGGTGGCACGAATTATGCTGGGCGAATAAGGAACATTTTGCCGGGCCCGTATTGTTAATTTGAATTAACAGTAATAGGACTCTGGGGTGGACGTGTGGCATCGCTCTTGCCGGGGACTATTGGGCGATGTGTAACGGTTAGATGCAATAATATCGATGCTGCTCAGTTGTGCCTGTAAAATCATTGGATGGCCATCCCCACCCTGGCATACCGTTCTGACCGGTGCCTGTCCACGCATGCGCTGAGATGGTCGCCCATCGAGCGCCGTCACTTCGCTGCTGGTTGCCCTGCCGTTGCTGTTGCCTGTGCCATGCCCAAGAAACCGAAATCGTTTGGCGAGCGAGGCCGCTGTGTCCTTGGATGAGCCACAGTAGTTCGGGACTGCCGTGCCAGGAAGATTTCCCTGGGAGAAGCGGGATTCCTGGCCTGGTGGGCGGAACTACTCCCTAGGAAAAGTTCGGCGGTCTCTCGCCGAGAAATGCCACTTTCTCCCGTGTCGCTGGGTGAGGCCCTGCATGTTCCTGGATTCTGAGCTGAATCCCCTTCTTGTGGCCCTGGGAATCCGGGTTCATTCCTGGTGTAGGTTAGAGACTTTTCCTAGGGAATACTCCGTCGGGAAATGACCGTCAATAGACCCGCCGCCATTTCAGGTCCTTAGCATTCAGTTCAAATTCTGCTCGCCCCTGGTTGTTGGTTATGGTTACGCGAGTAGGGAAACACACTGGAAAGATGGGAGATTCAATTCGGGTGCTGCCAATCACATTCCCCTCAAATAATAGATTGCCTTCTGGTGGGTATTCGGTTCGCCCCTCAGCGCGCTCAATAGCGCTCTTGCCTGCCAGTTGTTGGAGTGTGGATTGAGATGTGGGTTTGTCCAGTGCCCCGAGTGAAGCCATGTTGGAGATTATCTTTCCTGCCACGTCGCGGCATTCGAATGTGATGCGGTTCCCGGACCAAGTGCGATTTGAGTTGTTCCTCAGATTGAGCGCGATGAGAATCCCAGGAGTCCCATTCGTGGAAACCTCTTCCACGGTAATACTTGCGGAGGCATCCAACTTTGCATTGGACAGACAAGCGGTCAGTTGGGTCAGCCCCAATGCCAGAGCGATTAGGATAAATGGGTGCCTCATTATTGCCTCCTCAGAACTTCACTCCCATCATCCGCCGAATTCGCTTCTTGCTGATGCGCAGGGTTACGATGCAACTATCGTCATGGTTCCATTCCGTGCTTTCGACCTTCGCACCCGCCAAGATGTCGTCAACAGTGGCCTTGATTTGGGAGTCCGTAACCATGGCGTTCTCGACCGTGATGCCTCCTTCTAGGTGGACTCCCTTCAAGATAGAGAGCATCTCGTATTGCGCTTGAATGAGCGCAGCGTCCCTGCATTTTGACCGCCGCTCGAATTGATTCTTGGTGCGATTCTTAATCGTGGTTGGAGGTATCCCGAGCCCCTTTGTTTCCAGATAACCACTCGACGCGCACCCTGAGAATAGTAGACCCATCTGAATGGCCAGCGCCGCGCGAAGATGGGTAGGCCAGGGATTCCTATTCATCTCCCCATCCACCACCGCCACTGCTCTTGAATTGAATCAGCTTCTCCCCGTGGGCTGATGTCTCCTTCCCGGAATTCATCTTGCCGAGGATTTTCCCAGCTGGGAGTGGATTCCCTTCTTCGTCAATGAATTTGCTTTTTCGGAGGGACTCTGTATCCACCTGGAACCCGAGCCGACCGCGACTCTTCCCGCCGCTGCACTCCATTTGCTCGAAGGATATGGTTGGTGTGGTCACGCCGGTCGCTAGGCATCGGCCGCAGTGCATTTCCCAGGAAGCCGGGTCTGCTTCGATTTTGTCTAGGACGACCGTTGTGTTGCCTGCCACGGTCACGGGGAATGGGAAGCTCCAAAGGCTACCCTCAGCATCCTTTAGGAAGAATTGGCATTCAGACCAAGAGGATTCGCTTGTGTTGCGGACCAGGGTGTTGTTCTCGGTCAATATCACATGAGCCCCAAGAGGGTCTACGCGATACAGAGGCCGGAAATCCTTTCTCGGCTGGAGTAGCTCGGGATATGCCTGCGTGTCAGAGGTTGACCCTGGGACCAGTCGCTCCATAATTTCCTTGGCGGCGTTTGCTGCGTATACCTCTGCCTTGGCTTCTGCAAATGACTTGATATCCTCCTCCTCGGTCGGCCCGACGAAGGCTGTCGTCATCGAAAACCGTGGAGTCTCTTTGGATTTCGCCCACTCTGTATGTGGAGCTTCGGTGAAAGCGATAAGGTCGCAGTAATTGCCGCCTCCATTTGTCGTTGATAGCCCGCGCAGTGAAAGCATCCCGATATGTAGGGGCTTTTTGTCCTTGTCCATGACCTGGACGAGGAGGACCGGTTCCATCGCTTTCAAGAAAGCGCAGACCTTGGGGTAGAGTGTAATGGTTTCCTGCGTCTCGGGATTCCCATTCTTGGTGAACCCTTGGGTCCTCAATGAGTCCTGGTAGCCGTCTCCAGGGCTACTCTGCCTTAAGATGGCCAAGGCATCGTCCCATGTCTCGGCTCGCGTGGTAATCTCGGCGGGGATGCTGACCCCCGCTGAATCCCCTGCGGATTCGGCGGGAACATAATGCGGTTTGCCCAGAGCGATGTCGTAACCATCCCGAATCAGTCGCGGAACTAAGTGCTCCGTAATCTTGAGGGCTGCGGCGTGGCGTTCCTTCTCAAGTTGGAGGTTGATGTAGTCCAAGTTCCCAGCTATCTGGATGCTTGGCTGTTTCGAGAAGGTTTGGAGAATCTTCTCGGGGAGGAGTTCTGCCGCTAGCTTCATGCGGTAGCCGCCTCCTTCCGCCTTCTCCTCGATGGGCTTATATCCTTTCACGAAACCCTTGCTGTAGGTGGCGACCTCTTGGGCGATTAGGGCTTTGTTCTCAACCAGCGACTTCGCGGAGATGAAAATGCCAATGTGCTCCTCGATAGCGCCACGGAGGGCGCTCTGGGTAGCCGCGTCCTTGGTGGCCCCCGTCCCCTCCGCGTAGACCAGGAGGGTATTCCCGGCCTGGCATGGCACGGCAGCCGCCATGAGGATGGTTGTGAATGAAGAGAATAGTGCTCGGCGATTCTTCATTCGGCTAGGCTGTTGTAGAGTTTGACCATATCGCTTTTTAATTCATCCGTATCCGCCTCGCTCTTAATTTGGACCTCCGTCTTTCCATCAGCGCTAGAGGCGGTGACCGATACTTGCACCTTCATGCCACCACTCTTGGAGTAGAAATAATAAGCGACGTACCCAAGCGGAAACGCGAGTGCCAAAAGTGCGAGAGTGTTGCCTCCCGCTGAGCCCGGTTGACTGCCTCCGAGAATTCCCGTCAGTAGTGCCCCGAGGAAAAATAGGCCGATACATAGCCCCCACCTGAATCTGACTGAAGTTCCATAGTCCTTACTCAGAAGAACTTTGAGCGTTTCCTTGCTGATATCGGAATCTGTCTCGTTGAAGTCGTGGTTGGCCGCCCAATGTTCAACCTTCTTGTGGATATCCTTTGGGCTGAGGCTTGTTTCAAGATGTTTTTGCATGCATCCCTCCCACCAAGACCAAGAATTCGTTTGCCAGAATAATATCCTATTTTGGGTTATCCTGAAACGGGATTCTAGAATCATGGTGTCCTCCACCAGGAGGATGCCCATGTCTAGCGTCCACACGAAGCGGTATCAGGAGTTCCTGCAAAAGCTCCGACAGGCCCGGAAGGCTGCGGGCCTGACCCAGGCCCAGGTTGCCAAGACCCTCAAGAAGCCGCAATCCTTCGTCTCGAAATGTGAGTCTGGTGAGCGGCGCGTGGACTTCGCGGAGCTTCAGGCCTTCGCCCGCCTCTATCGGCGGCCTCTGGATTTCTTCAAAGCTTAACCGCAGCCTGGGGACATTCCGGGGACAAAGCAGTTAAACTCGCCTAATCACGGTTAAGCTCGGAGTCGGTCGTCCGTCGGATTTTGCGAGGGAGTTAAGTCCGGCTAATCTCGGCTAAGGTCCTGACGTTTGATTGTCAGGGGAGTGTAAGGCGGACGCTCTTCCGCTGAGCTAACGGCCCGTCGTCGTATTCTACGCTATTTTTGCTGAACGCCGCGCTACCGGTAGTTCGTGAACTGAAGGTCCAGACCGAACTCCTTGCCCTTGAGCAGGGACATGGCCTGCTGAAGCATGTCCTTGGACCGGCTCGAGATGCGCAGCTGGTCGCCCTGGACGGCGGCCTGGACCTTGAGGCCGCTCTTCTTGACCTCGGCGACGATCTCGCGGGCCTTGTCCTTGCTGATGCCCTGGGTGATCTTGACGTCCTGGCGGGCTCGGCCGCCCAGCGAGTTCTCGACCTTCTGGGGGTCGAGATTCTTCAGGGGAACCCCGCGCTTGGCCAGCCGCATGGTCAGGATGTCGAAGATGGCCTTGAGCTTGAACTCGTCGGACGAATTGAGGACGATGAGGGACTCCTTCTCCTTGAACTCGACGGTGGACCGGGTGTCCTTGAAGTCGAAGCGGTTGACTATCTCCTTGAGCGCGGTCTGCACTCCCTCGCTGACGAACTGCATGTTCACGTTGCTCACCACATCGAACGAGAAAACATCGGCCATGCGATTCTCCTCGGGGCTTACCGCCCCTCCGGCGCGCCCTCGGGCTTGAAGGCGGTATAGCGTCTCAAGAACCAGGCGATGCACGCCTTCTCCGGGTCCGGCAGCGCGGGATCCGCGGCGAATCTCCAGCTCATGAATCCGCCCGTCCCCTTGGCCTTGAAGATGTGCCGCGAGATCAGCTCGACCGTCTTCGTCCTGTTCCGATAGTCCAGCTCCCCCAAATACTTCTCCGCTTCCTGCGTCCCGCCGCGGCACTTGTCCATCAGGAGGCAGTAGCTGTCCTCTTCCTTGCTCCTCCCATCGACGACGCCCGCGCACTCGCGCGGCCATTCGGACGGAGCCGGGCTGGGCGGACGTTGCTGCGGGAGGGCTACTTCCGCCTCCAAGGGCGTCGTCCCATCGGGCGGAAGCGTCACTCGGTATCGGCCCGGGGAAGACTCCCGTATCGCCCCGGATGCTCCGTCGGTCCCGCTGCAGACGAGGCGTCCCCCGAACCATTCGTTCGACGCCGTCGTCCGCACCGTCACCGGCTGGTAGCCGTCCTTCGCGAAGGTCAGCACCTGGTCGCCCTTGCGCTCGAGCTTGACCGTGACGGGAGTCTCGCCGACCGTCCGCGCGCCGACCACGACCGTGGCCCCTCCCGGGTCGGAGATGAAGCTCACCCGCCGCGTGCTCGCGCACCCTGTGAACAGCGAGCAGAGCGCCGCGAGAAGGGCGGCGAGCAGGGCCGGCGTCATTTCTTCTGAGGGAACGTGCCCTTGAGCGCCTCGCGGCAGATGCGCACCACGTCCGGGCTGAAGCGCCCCTTATCCACCATCCACTTCAGATAACTCGGCTCGTTCGCCGCGATCTCGCGCAAAGGCGTCCCCCGCTTCACGCCGAAGTTGAACACCGCCTCGCCGGACCTCCAGATGAACTTCCCCTCCGCGTCCACGCGGCCGGGGTCGATCTGCGCGCACCAGGCCCCGAGCCCGACGACGTCCTTGGGCAGGTCCGCGTACCTCTCCACCTGAGCCCAGAGCACCTCGGCCGTGGCGCGCACGTCCGCCTCGGCGCGATGGGCCCCGGCGAGCTCCTTGCCGCAGAAGAACCTGTACGCGGAAGTGAGGTCCCGGCGCTCCTTGCGCTGGAAGATGATGTGCGGGTCCAGCACGCGCCGGTCCGTGCCGGGCCAGTCGGCGCCGATGCGTTTGAACTCCGCGGAGAGCAGGGGCACGTCGTAGCGGATCGCGTTGAAGCCCGCCAGGTCCGCCCCATCGAACACCTTGAGGATGCGGGGAGCGAGGGCGTGGAACTGGGGCTGGCTCGCCACCATGGCGTCCGTGATCCCGTGGATCTCGGCCGCCTCGGCCGGGATGGGCACGCCGGGATTGACCAGGGAGGAGAACACGCTCTCCTTGCCGTCCGGCTCGCGGCGGAGCACGCTGATCTCCACGATCCGGTCCTGCGCCGGGTCCACGCCGGTCGCCTCCAGGTCGAACACGCACAACGGCCGTTCTAGTTTGAGCATATCAGCGGGCCTCGATCTCCACGTCCGCCCAATCTCCCTTCGGGGAGATCGCCTTCAGACGGACCGTCTCCCTTCCCAGGCGCAGAGCGCGGCCCACGCCGAGGAGGCCGCGCGGCTTCCAGTAGATGTCCCTCGAGGGCTCGCGGTAGTGCGTCTCCCCCCCGGAGCGCGAGGGGTCCGCTACGGCCATGGGGTTCATGGAGTAATCCCCGGTCCCCCGGAAATCATAGAGCGCCAAACGGGCCCGGAGCCCGGTCACGAACTCGACCTCCGCCCTCCAGTGCGAGACGGAGTAGTACCGGATGCGCTCGCCCTTGGGGTCGGCGAAGACCCAGAGGATGACGGGATGCGCCCCGGCGCGGGGGTAATCGACGTTCAGCACCGCCGGAGCGGCGAAACCCCGGTCCCCGGGCGAGCCCGCGCTCTTCAAGGGGACCGCATCCTTGAAGTCCCCGCCCTTGGCGATCCACAGCCTTCCCTCCCCCCACGCCCTGGGCTCTCCATCGAGCAGGAACGCGAAGCGGTCCGGGCCGAACTGGAGGGAGCCGTAGCCGCGCACGCCGCCGCCGCGTTCCGGGAGGTTGCTGAACCAGGCCTCGGGCTTGCGGCCGAGCTTGATCGGCCTTTCCCCGTCGCCAGCCCCGAATCCGAGAGGCCAGCCCGTCTCCACGTAGCGGAAGAAGACCCTCTGGAAGCCCGGCCTGAGCTTCTGGACCGGGAGCGAAAGGCTCTTCTCCGCGCGGGCGGCCAGGCCGGTGAGGTCGCAGCCTCCGGAGAACCCGTAGCGCTCGGCGAAGGCGGCCTCGGTCGTCACCGGCTCTTCGTGCAAAGTGAAGTCCAGCGCGAGGAGGAGCGCGAGGCTGAGCATGCGGCTAGTGTAATACAATAGCGTCCATGCGGAAAGCCCTGCCCCTGCTCCTGCTCTGCGGCTGCGCCGCGCTCCCGGAAACGGCCCCGAGCCCCTCCTCAGCATCCATCGACCGGGCCCCGGTCGCTCCGCTCGATCCCGGCGCGTACGCGCAGGCGAGCCTGCACTTCAAGGTCGAGACTTACGGGGCCGACCGCGCGCGCCGGATCTCGGACCGGGCCGAGGCGCTCTACCAGACCATCATGGTGGACACCAACCTCTTCTCCTTCATGCCTTCGGGGCTCTACGAGCTGGTGATCTACGCCGACCGCAGCGAGTACGCGGCCAAGACGGGCCAGCCCGAGTGGTCCGGCGGAGCGGCCTACGGCAACGCCATCTACAGCTACGACGGACCCCAGCTCGACCTGGTCCTGGCCCACGAGATGACGCACCTCGTCTTCCATGAGTTCATGGCGCGTCCGCGGCGGGACCTATTGTGGGTCGACGAAGGGCTGGCGGTCTACGAGGAGTCCAAGGCGGCGGGACGCGGGATGCCGGTGGGCCAGCCCATCCCCATGACCGAGATGCTGGCCTTCGTGCCCATGGAGCATGGGACGGACTCCTCCATGGTGGGGCTCTGGTACGCCCAGGCCGGGAGCATGGTCCGCTACCTCGTGGAGCGCGGCGGCACGCTGGGCTTCTACCAGTTCCTGCAGGCGCTCAAAAACGGCCAGGATCGCGACGCGGCCATCCGGTCCTCATACGGCGCCCGCTGGGGGACCTTCTCCGGCTTCTACGAGGACTGGAAGAGGAACGGGATCTAGATGACCCGGTTGCCGTCCTTGTCCTTGCTCCAGTCATGATGTCTTGCGCAAAAAGGGAATCCGGCCTATACTCCCTGAAGATGCACGGAGGTGGGCCATGAGATCGACGCTCCTCTTCCTTATAGTCCTCTCCCTGCCGTACGCCCCGGCGTCCGCCGCGGTGATGACCACGGTAATCGAGCGCAAGGTAGTCAAGGGCGAGGCCCCTTCCCCTTCCTGGACGGCGGTCATCCAGGACAAGGACGGCAAGCCCGTCCAAGTGGACCCCGCGCTCCTGCGGGGCTCGGACCGCGAGGTGCTCGGCCGCCTGCTCCAGGAATCCTTTAAGAAGGTAGGAGGCATGCAGGGCATGTCTCCGGATTGGAAGATGGATCAGGACTCCTTCTTCAAGGCGCTCCAGGAGGATCCGCGGTTCAAGGACGGGAAGAAGACCTTCGTGGTCGAGAAGGGCGTGTTCATCGGGATCAGCGTCGAGCACGAGGGGAAGACCTACCTCTATAAGCCGGGGGACACGTTCGCGTTCCAGACCAAGGAGGCCGGGAAGCCCGTCCAGCCGCGCGTGCTCAAGCTCGAGAACGGGACTTTGAGCAAGGAGCCTCACGAGATCGGCAAATTGAGCAGGGAGGAACAGCAGGCCTTGCGCGGGGTGGTGGATAAGAACCTCGCCTTCAGCAAGGGGGCCGGCACCCAGGCGGGCTCCCTGTGGAGCTTCGACGGCATGCTCGTGTCCGGAAGCGAGCCCGTCCCCGGGACCAAGGCCGCTCCCCCGGTCTCTCCCGAGGCCGCTCCGGAAGCAAAGGCCCACCTCACCCCGCCCGAGAAGGGATTCTCCATCGTCAACGAATACGGCGGCAAGGACACCAAAGCCCCCGAGAAGCTCAAGAAGGACGACCTCTACTGGGAAGGCGCGGACCTCAAGCAGGTCACCGGCGTGGACAAGGACGGCAAGGTCGAGTCCAAGGCCGTGGGCTACATGAGCAAGATGGAAGGCGAGCACGCGGGCATGATGGTGTTCTGGCACGGCGGCGCGGGCCCGGACAAGCAGGGGGCGCACGCGGACGCCAAGCAGGCCTGGGCCCTGTTCTACCTTCCCAAGCCGGAGGGGAAGTTCGAGGTCGAGGACGGGCACACCACGGCCAAGTTCATACAGCTCTACCACATGATAGACCTCAAGGGCGCCAAGGAGGTGGACACTCCCGAGGGCAAGCGCATCGAGCTCTGGACCGCGCTCTCTCCCTCCAAGGTCTATTCCAAGGAGACCAAGACCAGCAAGTACGAACCCCTGTTCGAGGGCAAGGAGCAGCTCCTGTTCAAGTACGGGGCTCCGCAGGGGAAGGAGCAGGAGTTCCAGAACTACGTGGGCATGGACGGCTTCATGTACAAGTCCGAGAAGGTCCAGGTCGAGGTGAACGGCGAGAAGGTGGAGCAGACCTATCTGGTCCGCACCGGCCGCTTGTTCAATGTGAAGCCTCCGGCGGCCCCGGAGACCCCGACCCCCGCCCCGGCCCAGGAGACCGCTCCCCCGCCGCAGAAGCCGGGCACCCCGCCGGCGACGGCGACGTCTCCGGCCAAGACCAAGGACAAATGGGTCGCCCTGGCCGAGCAGATCAACGCGGACCCCAAGCGCGCCATCGGCATGAACGACGCCGTGAACCTGCTCCTCTACCTGGACCGGTCCAAGGACCAGACCGACGTCCTCGGACGCACCGCGGTGGCCAAGGCCCTGGTACAGGCTTATGAGAGGAACAAGCGGTCCTTCTGGTGGAACAGCTCGGAGACCAACAAGCTCTATGACGGCGTGGCGAAGAAGTTCGCCGCGGAGCTCAAGGGGGCGTCTTCCGCGGGCGACGACTACAACTACCTCCAGGCCATGGCCCAGGGCCTGGTCCAGCTCAAGGCCTCGGACCGGATGAAGGAGGTCCTGGGGAGCAAGCTCTCGGCCGGGCGCATCCTCATGGCCGACGAGGCCAGGAAGGCGGGAGTCGAGACCGAAGGGGTCAAGGCCGCCTGCCTGGAGATCCTGAACCCGGCCAATGCCAAGACCGTCAAGGAGCTCCTGGGGACCCACGGAGACATCCACCGGACCTACGCGGCCCGCGGCCTAGTCAAGGCCTACGCGGTCAAGGACCTCGCCGACCTCGTGGACGCGGATTCAAAGAAGGAGGCCGGCAAGAGGGACCCGGACCTGCTGCGGCACGCGCTCGACGGGCTGTCCTGGCACTCCGACTACATCCCCGGGCCGCAATGGTGGGGCTCGCCGCACGAGCGCAGGGCCGCGGCCCTGGTCATACTCAAGGCCGCCGTCGCTTCGGGCGACGCGTCGGCGCGTGCGCGCGCCATCGACATCGGCCGCCTCATGAAGTTCAAGGACGCCGAGCTCGGGGCCTGATCCTTAAGGGGTGAGCCTTTTGGGCATGAGCTCGGCCTGACCTTCCAGGGACGAGCCCGCCGAGAAGTCCTGGACGCTCTTGCCGTCCATGCGCACCGGCCCCCGGAGGAGCTCGAGGGTCTCCACGGCGCCCATGGAGCCAGCCATCATCCTGGCCCCGCTCTTGAGCCTCTGCACCAGATGGATCCGGGTGGAGGGAGCGGATTGGTCCGTCACCAGGACCAGGTCATAGTCCTTGTTGCCGCGGTAGGTGCGGACGGCTTGGAGCCCGTTCTCCCCGTCGTTGAAGACCTCGCAGGACTCCGGCAGGAACGTGGCCGTCAAGGGCGCGCGCTTGTTCGGCGGGGTGAGCATGAAGAAGAAGCCC
Source organism: Elusimicrobiota bacterium (assembly GCA_041650695.1). Taxonomy (GTDB): domain Bacteria; phylum Elusimicrobiota; class Elusimicrobia; order UBA1565; family UBA1565; genus JBAZKS01. The sequence continues at coordinate 1,141 of JBAZKS010000064.1, read as the reverse complement.
GTGGCGTCCAGGCCCCGGCTCTCCTGGCACGGGCCGTAGCTCAGGGCCTTCTCCTGCGCCATCGCTTGCACGGACTCCCGTCCGCTCGCGTACCCGGCCTCGAGGCTGTCCTGCCCGAAAACCGCGCCGCCCAGGAGGAGGGAGAGGATGAGGACCATGGCTCCAGTATACCGCGCAGGGGACCCGACCCCTAGGGGTCCAAAGGTCCACGAAGGGCCCGGATTATGGCCCAGGCGGCTTGGGACCCTTTGAAAAGAGAAGCGGCGATCCTGTCAAGGCCGCGATTGTCAGCACACGGAGCTCGCACAAAAATCCACTGGCGAAATCCCTCCCCAGGGTTTATACTCATAGCGTAACGTCTATGCGCAAAACGAAGAAGACGCCGGTCAACGGCAAGCGCAGCATGAAGCCCCGCAAGAAAGCGGCCACCGGGGATAAGGACCCCGAGTGGGAAGTCCTCGAAGAGCGGTTCAGCAGCATGTCCGAGGACTTCAGCAAGCTTGCGGACATCATGCCGCGGCACGAAGAATAGCGCTGGACACTGTTTGCGACTGAAGCCGGGCGCGAGCGGAATCACGGGCGCATCCCTTCCATGGACGGGGTGCGCCATTTTGCTATAATCACTCAGCGGTAACGTAGACGTCGCAAGAAGTGAGTTCGGGGTCGTGGTGCAGCGAGCGGTAGCGAGCAGCACCCGCCCCGATATGAGAAGTGAGTTCGGGGTCGTGGTGTAGCCTGGTTTAACACGCTGCCCTGTCAAGGCAGAGACCGTGGGTTCGAATCCCATCGACCCCGCCAGATTTACTGGCGATAACCCGGCGCAATTTCTCTAGGAATAACAAGGGAAATTGCGCCGGTGTTTTTTTGCAACGGACTGCACATCACGGTGGGATTCGAACTTCTCGACGGAGGACGATTCCAATTTCCTCGTCGAGAACACTGACCGCGTTCGGAACAATCCCCCGAATCGCGCATCCGATGCACCGACTACTTGTCCTCAGCTTGCGTTAGGATTTTGCCCCCGCCGTCTTATTGACTCCTGCATAAGTAATGGCCTATACTGTGGGCTGGAGGTGTGGAATGCGCCCACACGGCAGCCCGGTCCAGCTGGAACAACGACGCTTGCAGGCCATCGTCCTGT
>JBAZKS010000063.1:0-18015 GCA_041650695.1 Elusimicrobiota bacterium | reverse complement strand
TCGCCCGGACAACCCGTTACCATGCTACGCGGCTCCGCGGCCGGAAGAGCCTCCTCCGGTCCTTCCTCCGCGCCACCCCGCTTTTTTCATGCCTGGAATAGGCCATTACTTATGCAGGTGTCAATAGGGGACGGCGGGATTCGAAATTTGCACTGCTTGCGCGACTCCCGTTCGGCTTGGTCGAAAATCCGCATCAACTCCCGAAGCCGCGACACCGCGTCATTGGCTCCGTCGACGATCTCGACTTCACACTCATCGGGGCCGGTTTGCCACATGACCCTTTCGCCGTTGGTGATGCGACGGCATTCTGTCGGTATAATGATGGAAATCTCTAGCACCATGTGTTTCCTCTCCATGGCCACCCTCCTCACATGAACTTACCGCACCCCCCTCGAGAGGTCAAGAAAAACCCTTGACAGGCACCTGCCAGGTGTTATACTAATGATATAACACTTCCTTAGCCCTCATGGGGGCGCCAAACATGAAGAAGATCACGTTCGGAAAACTCCTGCGAGACCTCCGCGTGAAGCGCGGGTTTGGCCTGCGCGTGTTTGCCAAGAAGGTCAGCATGCAGCCCTCCAATCTCAGCTTCATCGAGAACGGACGGGTCCCCCCGCCGCAGGACGAGAGCATACTCTTCAGGATGGCGAACCTTCTCGATCTGAGAAAAGGATCCCCCGAGTGGGGCAACTTCTTCGACCTGGCGGTCGAAGGCCGCAAGAACAGACTCCCCGCCGACATCGCCGCTGACCGGGAGATGCGCGACCTATTGCCGGTCATGCTCAGAACTGTCGCCAACCAGAAACTCAAGGCCTCGGACCTGAAGGAACTGATCCAGCAGATCAAATCCTACCGCCCAGAATAAGACCACCTCCTTGAAGCAATTCGAGAAATCCCTCACAGAACTCCAGCGCATCGGCCACAAGATTCAGAGGCTGTTCAATCCTGAACGCCCATTCGAGGTTGACATCGAGCTCATGCTCGAACGCGAGGGCATCTGCATTGATGCCGTCCCCCTGAAAGCCGAGAAGGGAATCGAAGCCTGGATTTCACTGAGCGCCCGAATCCTCTACGTCGATATCAGCCTGGCCGATACCGATTGGCAAGAGCGCAGGTACCGGTTCACCCTGGCCGAGGAATACGCGCACAAGATCCTCCACCAGGGGATCTTCGCCGGTGCGACGACTCCCGAGGAGTGGATCGCCCGGTGGAACAAGATACCTGAGGAACTGTATTTGCGGCTGGACCGACAGGCCAAGGAATTGGCCGGCATCCTGCTGATGCCTGAAAGCGAGTTCACGGCGCGCATGCTGGAGTTGAGGGACGACTTCATCAATATCGGCGGCCCCCGGCGAGAACTCGCCCTGACCGAAAAGGCCCGCATCGTCATGAATGTTCTCAAGTCTCTCGTCGACGACTTCAACGTCAATGAGGAGCCCTGCCGCATTCGCTTCCAGCGACTCACCTACGGAAAAGACTTCTTTTCGATGTGATTCCCGCCCATCGCCGGCCCCCTAGCGCAGACCCCGCGGGGCGGATACAATGAGGGCATGAGGTGCCCTCGCTCCCTGGCCTTGGTCGCAGCAATAGTAGGGTTCCTCCTTGCGCTGGCCCCACTGACCCCAGTAGAGGCTGACGACTATGTAAAGCCGCGCAATCGACCACTCGCGCCAGAGGGCACCATCTTCAGGCTCAGGCAGACCCCGTATGACGCCGCAATTCGGCGGCAACTTGCAGAGTCCGGTTCACCCATCATTCCCGATCTTGCTGCCATCCTGAATGACGAAATGGAACTAGAGCCGATTCGCGCAGCTGCCGCAACCATCTTGAATGACATAGGCAATGTGGAAGCAACGCGGGCGCTGACAGATTTCTTCATGAGCGATGCAATAATGGGCGGCATTGGAAGGCAAGGGTTCCTCGGCGACCCGGGATCTCGTGACTTAGAGACAGCTGTTCTTCGCGGAATCGCGCGAGCCGGCAACAGGAACGTCATACCGCGCCTATGGCACCTCATAAGAGAAGTTCCCCAACTGCGGGACCTCGCAATCAGCTCTTTAGGCACTGTCGGAGACGAATCTGCTGTGAAGGACATTCTTCCCTACCTCGAGGACAAGGACCCCGCAGTCCGGTCATCCGCCGTTCAAGCTCTGAGCCAAATTGGCGGAGAACGAGCTTTTTCGGCAATCCATCAAGGCCTTCAAGCAACGGAGGGGTATCGGCAAGTCCGCTTTGCTCAGATTGAAGCGTTGGAGCAAACCAAAGGCCCTCAATCCGCCGAATGGCTTACCGCATTCGTTCTGAATAACGACAAGGAAGATTACTATCACTCTCAGTGCATCGGTCGAGCATGGACCGCGCTCATGAATATCGGCCAGCCTGCGGCTCCATTTCTGGCTAGGATTCTGCACAAGCTGAACCCGGGACGTGTAGCCTTCTCTCTTCGATTGCTTGGCGAGGCCAAGCTCATCGAAACAGCGCCCATCCTAAAGGCCTATCTAAAGGATAAGGACTCCCAGATTCGAATTGCGGCAGCAGAAGCCCTGAGCGACCTCGGAGAAGGAAATCGTCAAGAGTTGTTCACGATGCTGCTCGCCTCGGAGGATTCAAAATATCCCAAGGCGTATTTGCAGGAAGCAGTCCAGCTCCCGTCTGCGGCGAGCCCTCATCGCGCATTGATTTCCCGCGATGGCCATTCGCTCAAGCTCAATTTCAAACCCACGGACATCGTTGAAGCACACCTCCATGGGTCGCCGGACTGCCCCATCAATCAAAAAATGATCCCTCCCCTCCTTGACTCCGTACGCAGCGCCGAAGCGGTCGATGTCCCATGGCACTTCAACTGGGCAACAATGACGGGAGACATTGTTCTGACGTTTTCGAATAATCGTCGCCAAAAAGTCCTGAAGGAGGACCCATTCATATGGATTGATGATGCCCCATATGGCGGGACGCATGCCAAAGCATTCGAGAGCCCACGCCTCATGGGAATAAAGAGGCAGATTCAAGAACAATGCGTACAGGAGATTGCCCGTGCTGGTGCCACTTCGAATGATATCACGCAACGGATGCACGCGGCGCAAGCATACGCGAAGATGGGAGACTTCTCCCATGCAGCCGCGGTATACGAGGCCGTAACACGCGATTTCCCCTCGTCGAAGTCTGTAGCAGATGGTCAAATCCAACGCGCGCTCGTCGACACATATGTTGCCTCAATTGACTCACGGTTAATTAATCAGAAGATTGAGTATGAACCACTTCTCAGAGGCATGGAAGAAGCTTTCGCCGAGTTCCCTAACGCGGTTCGAGACTCCTGGAGACGGTGGTTGGGGAATCACTATGTCGCGACAGGCGAGTGGGAGAAGGCCGCAAGGACGTACTCTGGGAATGCGCCCGAACTCAGGCACGTTAAGCGAATATTGGATTTCAGAGCCCGTGGAATGATCGCGGGACAGGAGACAAAAGAACAACTGGAATCACTGCTCAAGCTCTATGAAGAGATGCCCTATGCGTGGGGACTGGCTGATGTGCGCTTGAGGTTGTTGAAGGACTATCCGGAGAAGGATGGTGGGCCGAATCGAAGTTGGATCGCCGGCCAATGGATCATCTTGGGTGAGTGGGAAAGGGCAGCCGAGCAACTGAAGCACATCTCAGAGAAGTACCCGGATTCGCAATTTTCTCTTCGAGGCGATGCGAAGTATTTCTTGGCGCTCTGCTATCAGAATCTTGGGCGCTATGATGAGGCAGCCAAGCTCTACAAGTCACTGGATCTCCAGCACTTCGAAAGGCCTTCTCGAGTCGAACGCCGCCTTCGGGAGTGCCACAGCTCAATCAGAAACGGCGTCTACCCCATAGAATTCATTGTGGAAGGATGCTGTCTCTTCCCTGACTAGGAATCTGTGGGGATTCGCGCCCTACCCTCTTCCTAATCCAATACATCCTCGCCCTCACATTCGCCGCCACGTCCTTACCCCGGCACGCCGCACTGGCCCTTCGCTTGACCTCGCGCACGAGCCCCTTCATTGTCCGCCCGCCCTCCATCAACAAGGCATCAATGATCGGCGCGAGCGGCCGCTTCCGTTCCTCTGGTGTCGACCGCGTAGACTCTTTGTAGGGAGCCGGCCGGAGCTCAAGACTGGACGGCCTCTCTTTCAACGGCTTGAGCGGATAGGTCGCGGGGACGAAGAATCGGTTATCCGTCTGAAGGCTTTGCAGCACCATGCTCTCCCCTTCCCGCCCCAGGAGACGAACAGGTAATCCAGACGCCGTAAGATAATCCTGGCCAGCCTTTGGCTTTTTCATGGCCTACCCCTTTACGATGAGTCCCATCGTCCCCTAAGACGACGGGATTCTAAATCTTCACACATGAACTACCTCAAATTGGGGGGAAGGGCAAGCCCCCATCTCCGCGATGATCTTCTCCCCATCAGCAATCCTGGCCCAAGCGTAGGGCCAGACCAACGGCAAAGGCGGGATATATTGCGTATTTCCTGGCGGCGGAACAAAAGGACGCAGTAGACCGATAAGATTTCGCCCTCGCCGTCGCCGCCAGCTATACAGTCAGATAACAGAGTGAACACCTCGGTGTTCACTCTGTTTTTTTGGAACCAGCCTGCATGAGATGGTAGACTACCCATTGGGTGAGAGTCTTCGCGGTCCTAAAGTTATCAGTCGGACTGTGCCTCTTGGTGCTGTCTCTCCCATCGCTCGTCAATCCGTGGGTAGGCATCGCCTTTCTTGTTGCGCTAATCGTAGTCGGCATTGTCCTGTTCCGAAATCGATGGCGGAAGCTCTCGATCGGGTTGCTACTCATCGCCGTGCTCCAGCCCTTCGCCATCCATAGCCATTGGGCCATTCCCGCCTGGCGAGTATGGGCAAAGAGCCTAACTGAAACTCTACCGAAAGGAATTACTGAGGATGAGGCCGCCGTTGCCCTCCAACGCAAATCGAACGTAGTAGGCCGAGGGCAGTATGGAGTCGATGGGAATCGTTACATCGATATCCAACCGAAGGGTTTTGCGGCACTCATGCAAGGCGACTACTGGAGGATCGTTCTAATTATCGACAGTGATGGGAAAATTACCCGGACCGAATCCCATCGACTCGAACCCTGAGACAGCCTTGCCGTCCCATCGATGGAGTAAGCCACACCGGCAACCCCGCCCAGGGCCCACCATCCCCCGTCACCGTGATCTTGCGCCGCCCGTCCCGGACCGTGCTGATCTGGAGAGTCTGAACGTCCCAAACGATGGGGCTGAAGGTCATGGACCTGGAAAGACGCGATATAACCGATCTGCTGGGCAAATTTGGTAGTTCGCTTTCCATGGCGTCGTGCCCGCCACTCCTCTCCCGATTCTGTAAAGCCTGTTCCGGCGCAGAGTCGCGAGGGGAGTGGCTTTTTTGTAGGGGATTGCCCCCGCCGTCTTAGAGGACGACGGGGTTCACACGTAAAGCTATCTCCGTCGGGCAGCTTCCCCTCCAGCGACAGCTGCAGATCCCCGACAGCCAGCTCGTTGAGGTCCACCGCGATGCGGTCCTTCCACACCGTCACCTGCCGGATCATCAGCCGGAGCGTCTGTATCTGCAGCTCGATGGGTGTCCGGTAGATGAACCGGGCGAAGCGCTGAAGCGCCCCGGCCACCACGTCCACATCATAGACGGCGCGCCTGCCATGCGAGATTTGGGCTTCGAGCTCGAACTTCCTGGCCTCAAGCTCCTTCTTCGACGCCTCCAAGCGCCCAACCTCTGCCGCGGCCTCTTGAGACGCGCCGCCCGCCTTGACCAAGTTCAAGAGGTTCTGGATATCGTTCCCCAGGGCGATCAGCTTGTCCTCGACCCGGCGCTTTTCTTTCTCCAGCGGCCCCACGCGAGCCTGAGCCTTCGCCGCCATCTTTTGGATGACCCGTTCCAGGAAGGGTCAGACACTCCTAAACCCCAATTGCCTTTGGCATGAAAACAGGGGGAACGTCAACCCGACTCAAAAAAGGAGATGTCTTCCCATTCGAAAAGGTCATTGAGGTCCCGATAGCGGCCAGCCAGATTGACCACGACAGCTATCGCGTTGAGGCAATCTCCAGTCCGGGAAGATCAACGGTAGCCGTAGTTTGGGCGGTGGTGGGGCAGTGAGAATCGTGATTTGTCTTGCTCGTCACTATTCCGCAGACTGCCACAACGTCCTCTCCGCACGGCCGAGCAGATAGGTGAAGATGTGGGCGGGAATCCGCAGGAAGCTCGTAGCATGGCCCGGCAAAGCCGCTAGCCCGAAGTCATCCTCCCGTTTCGTGACCCAATACCCCTGCGGCACCTTTTCCTTCTGGCAGTAGATTGCCAGGCCGGATGCCGCCGTCAGCGTCTCATCTTCGCGGTATTTCACCTCGACGGGGATGGTGAAACCAGGCGTCTTGATGATGATATCGACCTCCCTCTCCGTGCGAGAGTCCCTCCAGTAAGTGATGCGCGGAGTCTCCCGGTAATGATATGCATAAAGATGCCGCAACACCGCCGTCTCGACGACGTCACCCATCTGTTGGGGGTCTTGCAGGACTGCTTCGCCGCGCAGAAGCACCGCGTTTCGAAACGCCGCATCAACCAAGTACACCTTGTAACGCGCCTTGAGGATCTTCTTGCCTCCGATGGCGTCAGGGGCGACGCGATAAATGAGGTTGGCCTGCTCAAGCAGACTGAGGTGATTGGCTACGGTGATCGCAGTCGATCCCAATTCCTTGGCAGCAGTCTGGACCGCGAAGATCCCCCCGGTATGCAGGCAAAGATAGATGAAAAGACGTTCGAGGTCGTCGACGCTGCGCACACCGAACAGCATCGTCATATCGCGCTTGAGCACGCGCTCCACCACGTCTTCGCGCAAGAGACGCTGGCAGATGCCGATGTCATCCTGCTTCGCCGTCTCAGGGAATCCCCCGACCAAAAGATACCGGCTGAACAGCGGCATAAGCGGCCGCAGGCTCGCCGCCAATGCCAAAAGATCGGCCTGTTTCATGGTGAAGAGATCGCTAGGCCGGATACCCTGGGGAACATTGGCGGGCTCCTCCCCACGGATGCGGACAAATTCATAGAACGAAAGCGTGGGGATCGGGACCTTGACCCATCTTCCGACGCCGCTTTCCGCGAGCTTGCCGTGATGAACGACGCTGGCTGACCCCGTTGCCAATATCCGGTACTCGGGCTTGTGATCAACGAGTTGTTTCAGCTGGAGTTCCCACTCGGAAGAATAGTGAATTTCATCCAAGAGCAAGAAGGCCGGCTTGCCGGCAGGGAAAATCTCTTCATGATACATCTGCAGAATCTTCGGAAGTTTGAGGAGTTTTAGAAGAGGATGATCCAGACTCAGGTAGAGGATACTCTTCGGATCTGTCTCTTGCTCCAATAACGCAGCGGCCAATTGAGTCAGGATTGTTGTCTTCCCAACCCGTCGCGGCCCAGATAATAAGACGGCGCGCCGAACCTTTTCCTGACGCAAGAATTCCAGGCACGCATGGAACGCCAGCCTGCGGAAGGGCGGGGCATTGACCTTAGCGCCAGACCACCAAGGATTGAACCCCTGCAGGACTGAAAGCACTTCCTTCTGGTCGTAAAATGCCATTGTAGGGATAGTATATGCTCTCATGTCATAAATATCAATAGGCTACTATGTATTTATGTTTTTGGAAAAATAAAGCCATTCCCGATAAATAGTATTTGCTATACACAGATCTCGACTCTAAGGGGCTTGTTACGCTTCTCTCCCAACATGATTGCATCATCATAAGCGACCCCGCCGGCCCGATTCTCCCTCTTCAGGTAGTCGATGGCTAGCCCGTCGATTCGCTTCCAGATGTAGGACCCGAACCGCACCGGCTTGAATACCCCACTCCGATCGCGGTACTTGAGGTTATATGTCCCGACCTTCTCGTAAAGCACCGGGATTGCGGCCGAGAGCATGTCCTCGCCGTGACGCTCTAGATACGACCGGAATACCCTGCGACGTAGCCGCCACATCACGAAGCCCAAATGCCGCAAGACGAGCTCGTCAGAACTCTCCTTCCTGCCTGCCTGGGCAAGAGCTATCAGCCGCCGTTCCTCCGCTAACGGCAGCCTCGGGTACTTCCTCGCCACTGCCTGATAAGCCTCCCACATCCGGCATATCATGCCGAATGTGAAAATGGCCCGCATCAGTTCGAATCCCACCGTCCCCTAAGACGACAGGATTCGAACTCCTGCGAAGGCGGGATGAAATCGGACCCCTCGACTTCCCCGAGCGAGCACGCGCGGAAATCCTGGATGACACGCTCACCGTTGGCGATGGTGACCCAGCCGTGGGGCCAGGTTATGGAAAAGCCTGGGAAATATTGTGCGTTTTCTGGTGGTGGAACAGGGCCCATTTCAACCCCAGTCGCATCTGCCCATTGCCGTGCCCTCCATTATCTTCGGCGGAGAATAGCCGGAGGCGCGAAAGATGCGCCTCCGGTTTTCCATTTCCCCAGCACCCTCGCCCGACGAATCAAATGGTTGAATTCAACCGACATCCCTGTTATACTTTGGCCTAGCAGGTTTTCCTGCTCACTACGCAACTCGAAGGAGGATACATGTCGGAGACTGCCGCTTCTGCCGTCGTCCTCGCCTTCGGGTCCCCCGCCTAGCTCAGACAGACCTCGTCGTCCGTCTCTGGGTGAACCGAAGGCTGCAGGCGTCCTTTAAGACCTCACCGCCCTTGGGGTCGGTTCGCTCGACCGTTTTCACCAGGAGACCCGCATGGAACTGCTCGCCACGTATGGCTGGAACTCGCATTTTGCACAACACCTTGGCGCGGACGACGGCATTCCCGTCCGCGTGATCTCAGAGCAACGCGGCCTCTATTGGGCCGTTTCCGCATCGGGCGAACTGCCCGTGGAGTTGTCAGGCAGGCTTCGCTTCGATGCCGCCGACCCGCGCGAACTGCCGGCGGTAGGAGATTGGTTGGCGGTCCGATTATCCCCGGATGGCCGGATGGGGCTGGTGGTCCGCGTCTTGCCCAGGAAGAGCGTCATCGCGCGCGGGGCCGCCGGCCGCCCGACACAAGAGCAGATCCTGGCCGCCAACGTCGACACGGCATTCGTGGTTACGGCGGTCGACCGGGACTTCAATCCGCGCCGCCTGGAGCGCTATCTCGCGATGATCTGGAGCGGCGGCGCGCGGCCGGTCATCCTCCTCAACAAGATCGACCTCCATCCGGATCATGCCGGGCTGCTGGCCCAAGCCGGCCTGGCGTTCCCCGGCGTGGACATCCATGCCCTGAGCGCCCTGCATGGCCGCGGGCTGGACCCGCTGCGGGAGTATCTCAAGCCCGCCCGCACATCGGTCATGCTCGGCTCCTCCGGAGTGGGCAAGTCCACGCTGCTCAACCGCCTGATCGGTCAAGACCTCCAGCGGCTGGGAGACGTCCGCGCTTCGGACCAACGCGGCCGCCATACGACGTCATCTCGGCAGATGTTCCTCCTGCCCAACGGCGGGCTGCTCATCGATACGCCTGGATTGCGGGAACTGCGTTTGGGGGATGCCGCCCCCGGCCTCAGCAGGACGTTCGCGGACATCGAGACTCTATCGACACGCTGTCGTTTCCGCGATTGCCGCCATACTGACGAACCCGGCTGCGCCGTGCTGGAGGCGCTGCACGACGGCCTTCTAGCTCGCTCGCACTATGACAACTACATCAAATTGCTCAAAGAGCAGGAGTACCAGCGCCGTCGGGAAGATCCCGCCATGAAAGCCAATGCAAAGAGGCGCTGGAAAAGCGTCCACAAAGACCTACGCTCCATCAACAAGATCAAGCGCGGCGAAGAATGACTGGAATATGATTTTATCGCGCGATCCCGCCAGGAACTGCGTTATAGGATTTATTCCGCCCCGGTGAAGGCCGCGCGGTGAGTTCTATCTATTACACAGACTGGGCCGCCAGTTTCCTGGCGAAGCGTAAACCGCTGTTCCGGCCGAAGCGGTTATGTTTGAGTCCCGTGGGTGGCGACACCGACGGGACTTCAGACTTTTAGGGGTATTCGGAGCTTTTTTGCAGGGCACAAGATACTTAAGCATTGGGTGACCTCCTCGCCGACACACCTTACCTTCCTTCTTTTTGCATCATCGAGCGAGAAGAGTTAGACTGAGAATCATGCCTCCGGAGAATTAGCGAGAGCGAGCAATGATCCACGCGCTATCCCGAATCGCGTTTTGGATGCCCGTGCTCATGTTCAAGGCAGATGTTGGTATCGCAATCAATGTGTTTTCCATTCTCGTTTTTTTGGCATTGCGGTTCGGCTGGAAAGCAAAAAGGCCATTGCGGGTCTCTTTCTTGATTTGGGGAGCCCTGCAAGCATGTTGGCTTGGCTTGATGTGGTTCAAGTTCTTGCCAGGGTTCCGATTGGGATGATCCGCTCACACTCCCTCGCATGCCCTTGACATCTGTCAGATAATCGCATACACTTTTCTGACAGAATGGACGCCATCCAGACCCGCATATTCTCCCGCATCCGCCGCCTGGGCCCCCGCAAAGTCCACGCGAGCAAGGACTTCCTTGACCTCGGCAGCCGCATGGCTGTCGACCAAGCCCTCTCCAGGCTGGCCAAAGCCAAGACCATCAAGCGTTTCTGCCGAGGGATCTACTTCCTCCCTAAGCTCAACCGTGCCCTTGGCATCGAACTCGCTCCCGACATGGACGAGCTCGCCCAGGCGCTCGCACGCAAGACCGGCAGCCGCATCGTCCCCTCCGGCGCCGTGGCCGCCAACTGGCTAGGCCTCTCCACCCAGGTCCCGGCCAAGCCGGTCTATCTCACGGACGGAAGGACCCGCACCGTGCGCGCAGGTAATCTCTCCATTCTCATCAAGCATACTCCTCCCAAGGACTTCCCCCTCGGCAGTCCCACAAGCGCCATGGTCTTCCAAGCCCTGCGCTACCTAGGGAAGGATGCCATAAACGCGCAGACCATCGTCCAGATACGGCGCAGGCTCTCCGGCGATGAGCGCCGCAAGCTCGTAAAGGACATCCGCTACACCACCGACTGGCTCGCCGAGGCGGTGCGCAAGGTCTGCGATGGATGACATAGCCCGGCTCCCCGCGGCCGACCGCTCCGACCTTTTCACCGCGGCCTCCAATACGCGCGGCGACATTCTGCCCGTCCTCATCGAGAAGGACTTCTGGGTCTGCTGGACGCTCAAACGCATCTTCACCCTGAGCGACCCGCCCGCAGGACTCATATTCAAAGGAGGCACCAGCCTCTCCAAGGTCTACCAGGCCATCGACCGGTTCTCGGAAGACGTGGACCTCTCCTTCGACCGAAGCGCCTTGGGATCCGGCCCAGGCGGCCAGCAAGAAGCAGGCCACCAAACGACTGGAAGCCCTGTCGGATGCGTGCCGGGAGATGATCCGCACCCGCTTCCTGCCCAAGCTTGAAGACTCCTTCGCCTCGGCCCTGGGAACCAAGGCCGGCTGGCAGGTCGGACTCGACCCGGATGATGTCGATGGCCAGACCGTGCTATCCCACTATCCGGCCGGAATCGCAGGAAGCGGCGACCCTGCCGCCAGATATCTGCGGCCCGTAGTCCGGCTAGAACTCGGCGCTCGCGGGGAACAATGGCCGGCCGAGCGCTCAACCATCGCATCCTACGCTGCGCAAGCCATCCCCAAGCCCTTCAAAGAACCCGAGTGCACGGTCCCCGTCCTTTCGGCGGAGCGCACCTTCTGGGAGAAGGCCACCATCCTCCACGCCCTCTTCCACTCTCCCGCAGACAAGCCGCTGCGCGATCGCCAGTCCAGGCACTACTACGACGTTGTGAAGCTCTACGAAAAAGGTCCCGGCAAGAAGGCGCTCGGCGACCTCTCGTTGCTCGCGAGCGTGGTCAAGCACAAAGCCGTCTTCTTTCAGTCCGCGGCCGCGAAATACGATGAAGCGGTCCCGTGCACTCTCAGGCTCGTTCCCCCTCCATCCCGGAAGAAGGAATTGGAGACCGACTACGCCCGGATGCGCGAGATGATCTTCGGCGTCCCGCCTTCGTTCGATGATATCATTGCCGCACTCGAAGACATCGAACGGCAAGTCAATAAAAAGTCCTGAATTACGACTTACTCAGTCCCATGAGTAAATCGCTTTGGAGCAGGTGCTTTTACGTTTCAGTCCCGCCGTTCGCCACCCCTAGGATTCGAACGTCTATCGTGCCCTCCGGATAGGCCGAGATTTACTGCAAATTCCGGAGTCCACCCCCCGCCGCTGGTTCTACGCTCCCCATTGGCAATGCGCTCCCAAGCCAGCGGCCACGATATCTCAAAAGATGGCAGGAAATATTGAGCTATTTTTGGCCTCGGAACAGGCCGCCAGAATGGGGCCTTATCGTTTGACCCGCGCCTTGCCCGCCAGCATCTCAGGCGGAGAAAGGACCGGAAGCCCCCGTTGAGCTTCCGGTCTTTCTTCGGCGCCGGTTATTCGGTCGATCCACGATTTCTCAGCCTTGCCGTGAGATAGCCCTGGCGGTCCCCAACTGGTATCATCTACACAGAACACACCCCCGACTGGATGTCGAGAGGGTTCCGTGTCCGGGCCGATGATTATGCACCACGGCCACGTTCCGGAAAAGTTCCCGTTCCCGGCAGGTACGTCATCCTGAGATCATGAAGTCCCGCTCCGAGATCCGCAAGGTCGCCTTCTTGGGCAACTACCTGCCCCGGCTCTGCGGCATCGCCACCTTCACAACGGACCTATGCACCTCCGTGGCGACCCAGTTCCCGAAAGTGCAGTGCTTCGCCGTGCCCGTCAACGACGTCGAGGAGGGCTACGAGTACCCCCACGAGGTCCGCTTCGAGATCGAGGAGCAGAACCTGGCCTCGTATCGACGGGCGGCCGACTTCCTGGGAATCGGCGATGTGGACGTGCTCTGCGTTCAGCATGAATACGGGATCTACGGAGGGCCGGCAGGCGGGCACCTCCTGGCGCTCCTGCGCGAGGTGGATATGCCCATCGTCACCACGCTCCACACCGTGCTCAAAGAGCCCAGCTGCGATCAGAAGCGGGTCATGAAGGAGCTGCTCCAGCTCTCCACCCGCGTGGTGGTGATGTCCCACAAGGCGGAAGAATTCCTGAAGGACACCTACAAAGCCCCCCCCGCCAAGATCGACATGATTCCCCACGGTATCCCGGAGACTTCATTCGTGGATTCCGCGTTCTACAAGGATCTCTTCGGCGTGGAGGGCAAACAGGTGCTCCTGACGTTCGGATTGCTTTCCCCGAACAAGGGCATCGAGAACATGCTCAACGCCCTTCCCAAGATAGTGGCGGCATGCCCCGACGTGGTCTACATCATCCTGGGAGCCACCCATCCGCACCTTCGGCGGGAAGCGGGTGAGTCTTACCGCCTGGGCCTGGAACTGCTGGCCGAGAAGAACGGCATCAAGCAGAACGTGATCTTCTACAACCGCTTCGTGGCGCTCGACGAACTAAAGGAGTTCATCGGCGCCGCGGACATCTACATCACGCCCTACCTGAACGAGGCCCAGATCGTGTCCGGGACGCTGGCGTATTGCTTCGGCGCGGGCAAAGCGGTGGTGTCCACTCCCTATTGGTACGCCCAGGAGCTTCTGGCCGACAACCGCGGGGTGCTGGTCCCATTCAAGGACCCGGACGCCCTCGCGCGCGAGGTGATAGGGCTCCTGAAGGACGATGCCCGGCGCAATGCCCTGCGCAAGAACGCCTATAAGACGGGGCGAGAGATGGTGTGGGGCAACGTGGCCTGTTCCTACATGCAGGCCTTCGAGAAGGCGCGGCATGAACGCGCCGGCCTGACCCGGAAGCTCTTCACGGCGAAGACGCTGGACAAGCAGCTCACCGGGCTCCCCGAAATGAAGCTGGACCACCTCTTCCGGATGACCGACTCCACGGGGATATTCCAGCACGCCATCGCGGCCGTGCCGAACTTCCACACCGGCTATTGCACCGACGACAACGCCCGCGCCCTGGCTCTGACGGTCCTCCTGGAGGAGCTGGGGGAGGTCTCCCCCCATCTCCTGAACACCGCCACCACCTACGCCGCTTTCCTCCAATACGCCTTCGAACCCAAGCTGAGGCGCTTTCGGAACCTCATGGGATTCGACCGGACCTGGAAAGACGAGCCCATATCCGAAGACTGCTGCGGCCGCGCCCTGGTGGCCCTGGGGACATGCGTGGGGCGGTCGAAAAACCCCGGCTTTCAGGCCCTGGCGGGGCAGATATTCGCCCAGGCCCTCTCGCCGGTGACGAGCTTCAGCTCTCCCCGGGCGTGGGCGTTGGCCTTGACCGGCGCCCACGAATACCTTCGGCGGCTCGACGGGGACCGGCAAGTGAGCCGCGTCCGGGACGTCCTCACCGACCTCTTGATGGGCCTCTACGAGCGGACCGCCACCCCCGAGTGGCCCTGGTTCGAGGACTCGGTGACCTACATGAACGCCGGGCTTCCCCACGCGCTGATCCTGAGCGGGACAGGAGCGTCCCGCGCCGACGTGGTCGAGACCGGCCTGAAGACGCTGCGCTGGCTCACCAAGATACAGACCGCCGAAGGGGGGTATCTGCGTCCCATCGGTTCCAACGGCTTCTACAAACGCGGCGGCGATCGAGCGAATTTCGACCAACAGCCCATCGAAGCTCAGACCATGGTTTCCGCATGCCTGGAGGCCTTCCGGTGCACCTCGGATGAGTACTGGTTCAGCCAGGCGCGCCGCGCCTTCGACTGGTTCTTGGGACGCAACGACTTGGGCCTCCCGCTCTACGATCCCAATACGGGCGGCTGCCGGGACGGGCTTCACGTGGATCGCGTGAATCAGAACCAGGGAGCCGAATCCACCCTGGGATTCCTCGTCTCGCTGGCGGAGATGCAGTGGGTGCACAACGAATTGGCCTCATTCAAGGACCCGCCCTCCGCTTGAATGGAACGCCCCTCCCGCAGACAAAAGCCCATCAGCATCCGCCGGACGGAGATCAGGTTGTGCCCGAACCAAGGCCGGGTGGTCCTGCGGCCGCTGGGGTTCGCCTCCGATGCGGAATACCTCAAGATCATCCGCCGGGTATTGTCGCTTCCGGAGCAGGAAGTCCGGAGGCTTCTGGATCAGGTCCTGGAGGAGTTTTCATCCCGCCATCGGGGGCTGCCCGAGCGGCTATCCGCGCGCTTCCGCTGCCTGGAACATTTCCTGCCGGCCGACTCCCGCATCTCGCAGGCGCGCAGACTGCTCATCGGCTCCTACTTCATGTTCGAATATTCGGCCGAATGCGCCGCGCTCTTCAACCCGTCCATCCTTCCCCATCCAGACCAAGCGGGGCTGCCCGAGGGGAGCCTGCGCTTCCTGTTGAGCCTTCGGTCGACGGGGGAGGGCCACGTGTCTTCCATCTCCTTCCGCAGCGGGGTCATCGACGCACGCCACGACATCACTGTTGACCCGGCATCGCGTTTTTTGACTGAGCCGGAGGTCATTGAGAACCCGACGTATCACAAAGCTCTCTTCGGGCGCAAAGTCGCGGAAATGGGCTTGGCCGAAGAATGGGCGCAGCGAGTGCTGGACCGCTTGGGAGACTATTTCACGCTCCAAGAGCTCGAGTTGAGGCTCACGGAGACCGTTCAAGAAACGGCCCGCGGCAGCAGGATCGGAGACGACAATACCGCCAAAGGCCTGTGGCTTCTGGCGCTATCCAACTACGACATCCGGTTCCAGTCGGATCAGGAGCTCTCCGAAAGGATCATCTTCCCCGTCACCCCCATCCAGAGCAACGGTCTGGAAGACGTGCGCCTGACGGCGCATCGAGACGATGCGGGGAAGACGATCTATTACGCCACCTATACCGCCTACGACGGCCGCAACGTGCTTCCCCAGCTCTTTGAGACGGAGGATTTCCGACACTTCAAGTTCGCCACGCTCAACGGCCCCGGAGTCCAAAACAAGGGGATGGCCCTCTTCCCGCGCAGGATCAAAGGCCGATTCGCCATGCTTTCCCGCCAGGACGGCGAGAATGTCTTCCTGATGTATTCCGACAACGTGCACTTTTGGGGCGAATCCCGACTCATCCTCTCCCCCGCCCAGCCGTGGGAATTCATGAAGATGGGGAATTGCGGGTCCCCCATCGAGACCGACGAAGGCTGGCTCGTACTGAGCCATGGGGTGGGGCCCATGCGAAAGTACTGTCTCGGAGCCTTTTTGCTGGACCGTAACGACCCCTCCCGGGTAATCGGCCGGCTGCGCGAACCCCTGATGTCCCCCGAGGGAGCCGAACGGGAGGGATACGTCCCCAACGTCCTCTACACCTGCGGAGCGCTCCTGCGCGACGGACGACTGGTCTTGCCTTACGGCATGTCGGACCGTGTGACCGGCTTCGCCGTCATCCCCATGGATGAGATCATGGCCGCCATGGCTTGAAGGACTGTCGGGAACCGCAATATATCGCTTATCCCGCCCAGGAGAAGGCCGCGCGGCGAGTTCCATCTATTGACCGGGCTGGGCCGCCGGGATTTCACCGAGGAGAGGGGCGTTTCTCGACGAGAGAGCGGCCCTTTTTCTTTGCCGACGCATCTTCTCGGGTGTTGCCGGGACCTCCGCCGGCGGTTGAGAAGTTTGTACGATACGGCTTGAGCGATGGCTATCGAGTACAAAGATTACTATGCGGTGCTGGGGGTGAAGAAGGACGCCGCCGCCGAGGAGATCAAGCAGGCGTACCGGCGCCTGGCGAAGCAGCACCATCCCGACCTGAACCCGGACCAGGACAAGGCCCAAGCGACGGCTAAGTTCAAGGAGATCAACGAGGCCTACGAGGCCCTTTCCGATCCCCAGAAGAAGGCCAAGTACGACCAGATCGGCCCGGGCTGGGAGGCGCCCCAGGAGTCCAGCCCTCCCCCCGGCGCAGGTGCGCAAAGATTCGGATTCCGGACAGGCGGACGAGAGGACTCTTTCGAAGGCTTCAGCAGCTTCTTCGAGTCGATCTTCGGGGATGCCGGCGGACAGGGCTTCGGAGGAGGCGAGGCGTTCCAGGGGAACTCCCGCAAAGGGCAGGACGTGGAAGCCGAGATGGCGCTCTCGCTGGAAGACGCGCTCAAAGGCGGAGACAAAAGGATTTCCATCCTCGAGCCCATCCTTTGCCCCGCCTGCCGCGGCGCGGGCCGGCAAGGGGACCGCTTCTGCCCCGCCTGTGGCGGCGTAGGAGAGGCCCGGCAGGAGAGGTCCATCACCGCGCATCTGCCCAAGCATATCCGTGACGGCATGAGGCTCCGGCTGAGAGGCCAGGGCAGCCCTTCTTCCCGCGACGAGGGACCGGGCGACCTGTTCCTCAAGATAAGGCTGCTCCCGCACCCGACGTTCAAGATTTCCGGCAGCGACCTGGAGACGACCGTCACCGTGATGCCCTGGGAAGCCTCCCTGGGAGCGGAGATCGCAGTCCCCACCCTGGAGGGACCGATCCGCATCCGCATCCCGGCCGGGACGCATGCCGGCCGCCGCCTGCGCATCGCGGGCAAAGGGCTGGGCAGGGAGGACGGCTCCCGGGGAGATCTCCATGCGGTG
The DNA here is from genome assembly GCA_041650695.1 of Elusimicrobiota bacterium. Taxonomy (GTDB): domain Bacteria; phylum Elusimicrobiota; class Elusimicrobia; order UBA1565; family UBA1565; genus JBAZKS01. The sequence goes on along the minus strand of JBAZKS010000063.1, from coordinate 485 downwards.
GTGCGGATAGATATCCCGGACCGGACCAACGATCGGATGGAGCGGTTGTATCAAGAGCTGCGGGAGGCCGGGGCATGATGGCCGACCCGGAACGCCTGCGGATGCTGGCCGCGATCATGGAGATCGAGCCGGATTTCCTCGAGGAATGCATCCGGCACGGGGCGCTCAGCCCGGAAGACCTCGCGGAGTCCACCCCCTCTCAACTCGCCCGGCTCAGACGCATTCGAAGGATCTGCCGCGGCCTGGAAATAGACGTTTTCGCGGGCTGCATCATCGTGGACCTCGTCGATCGCATGGACGGACTGCAGCGCGAGCTGGAACGCCTGCGCGCGATCGCGGAAAACGAGCCAACAGACCTCTAGCAGGGTGCTGACAAAGTCCCGATAACGCAGCGGGTCCCCTGGGGTTAAGGCCGCATCGGAACCCCAGGGGCCTGGCGACAAGTCGTGCTCCATATCGCCAGGCCTGTCGTCCGGGTCCCTCCC
>JBAZKS010000062.1:0-18367 GCA_041650695.1 Elusimicrobiota bacterium | reverse complement strand
AGGGCAATAAGAGCACGGGAATGTGCTGTTGAGGGATGACGACGGGATTTGCGACGAGAAAATGATTATGGCAAGGTTATTCGGTCTCAGAATCTGCTGTCCGGCAGATTTTCCCCGGACAGATGTGTCGGAGCGGAAGTAATGGGGATAACCTCGGATGTTCACTTCGCCGTGGAATGCGTGCACCGCGCGCGGAACTCGCACTCCGGGCAGCGGGACGTCTCGGGCTTGAGCGCCTTGCGCAAGGCCACGAGGTCCGCGATCCGTTCCACCAGGGCCAGGACCTCGTCCTCCTGGGACGCGTCGTAGGGCACCGTGACGCGGCGCGGAGCCGCCACGTAATAGAGCGTGAGCCAGGCCGGCTCCAGGCCGAGGCACTCCTTGACCCCGAGGCCGTAGATGCGAAGCTGCAGGTTCTGCGCGGCCTCGTCCTCGGTCTCGAAGTCCAGGTGCGTCTTGTAGTCGATGACCTCGTAGCCGCCCTCGGGCCTGCGGTCGATGCGGTCGATCATGCCGCGCACCTGGTGCGGCCCCAAGGGGAAGAGGAATTCGCGCTCCACGCACACGATCTCCGACTTGCGCCGCGCCTCATCGTCGAGATAGGTGCGCAGGATGCCCTCCCCCTGGCGGTGCCACTCCATCTGTTCCTGCGGGGTCGAGAAGCCGTAGTGGACCCAGCTCTCCTCGTAGAGCTCGAGCAGCCGTTCCCAAGAATCCGCCCGCTCGCGGTGGAAAGCCTCGAGCGCGCGATGGATGCTGACGCCCAGCGAGGACGCGGGGGTCGAGGCGCTGCGCTGGAAGTCCACGTACTTGAGCTTGTGCCGCCAGGGGCAATCCAGGTACGCGCGCGCCTGGGAATAGCTGATCTCCACGCCCCTGGGCCTGGCCTGTCTGGGAGGCGCGGGATGCGCCGCGAGCCATTCCTGGATCCAGGACATCAGGCCTTCGAGAAGAAGCTGATGACGGTGTCCCCGTACTTGGCGTGCCGAAAGTCCTTCAAGCCTTCCGGCGCCTTGACGGGTTCCTTGGCGTGATGCTGCGCGATGATCCAGCCCGACGCGGCGAGGAGATCCGCCTTGGCGATGCCCGCCAGGACCGGCGTGCTGTAGGCCAGGGGGCGGCCCTCCTCGTCCCGGTAGGGAGGCCCCATGAACACGAGGTCGAAGCGCTCCACCCCGCTGCGGAACGGGATCCAGGACAGCGGCTGCAGGATATCCGCGCGCAGGACCACGGCCTTGTCCCGGAAGCCGAAGCGGTCCACGTTCCTCTCGATGACGTCCACGCAGCGCTTGTCCTTCTCGACGAAGCACGCCTTCAGGGCTCCGCGCGAGAGGGCTTCCATCCCGACGGCTCCGGTCCCGGCGAAGAGGTCCAGGAAGTACGCGCCCATGATGCGCGGCTTGAGGATGTCGAAGAGGGACTGCTTCATCCTCCCGGAGATGGGTTTGACGAAAAGCTTCGTGGAAACGGACAGCAGTTTGCGGCCCCGGGCGCTCCCCGCGATGATTCTCATAGATTATCCCAGATTTTATTATAAAATAACGGTCCGATGCCGTACGAGATCCTCGTGGTCGACGACGACCCGCTCGTCGGGGCCCTATCCACGGACATCCTGCTCAACGCGGGCTACCAGACCCAGCTCATCCGGGACAGCCGCATGGCCATCCCCGCCATCCAGGAGCACCGGCCCAAGCTGGTCGTCCTCGACATCCTCATGCCGGGCTTGGACGGCCTGAGCCTGCTCCACATGATCAAGAACGACCCCGCGCTCAGCCAGACCCACGTGGCCGTGGTCTCGGGCAAGTCCTTCGCCCCGGAGATCGACCGGGCGATGCAGTACGGGGCCGAGCTCTTCATCCAGAAGCCCTACGACGTCAAGGCCTTCGCCCAGAGGATCCAGACCCTCATCGGACCCCCGGCCGCCCCCCCCGCCGAAGGCGGCGCGATCGGCCAGACGGACGCGCCCAAACAGCAGACCGCGGTGAAGCTCCGCATCTGGGGCCGCTGCGAGCCGGGGTCCACGTCCGTCGTCTCGGTGGAGGCCATGGACACGCTCTTCATCCTGGACGCGGGCAACGGGATCGTCCCGCTCGGCCAGAAGATGTTGGAGGAGGGGCGCTTCAATCGGGTCTGGCTGCTCTTGTCCCACTATCACACGGACCACGTCTGCGCGCTTGGACAGTTCCCCTGCCTGCGGTCCAAGGGCTTCGAGCTCCACATCGCGGGCCCGGTCGAGCCGGCCAAGAACCTGGCCACGGTGCTGCGCGAGGAGATCCAGAAGTCCTTCTCCGCGGACCCGACCCCGGTGACGGCCAAGATCAAGCTCCATGAGCTCCGCGAGGAGACCTACGACGTCCGCCCGGGCCTGCGCATCGCTCCGTTCTACTCGAACCACCCGTCCACGACCCTGGCCTACCACCTGCAGCTGGCGGGCAGGCACATCATCCTCTGCCCGGACTGCGAGATCTACGGCCAGGCCGCCACGGCCCTGCAGGATTACGACGAGAAGGCCGGCCGCATCTGCCGCAACGTGGACCTGCTGCTGCACGACGCGCGCTACAACGACCACGACTATGAGGCCCACAAGAACGAAGGCCACTCCGGGGTGAGCAACGTGGCCGAGTTCGCCGGCGAGAACGAGGTCCAGCGCCTCGTCCTCTTCCACCAGGACCCCTCGTATGACGACGCGACCCTCGCCGCGATGGAGGAACAGGCGAAGAAGCTCCTGGATGAGAAAGGCGCGGTCATCCCCTGCGTGGTCTCCCGGGACGGGTTCGAGCTGGAGTTCTGAGCGTGGACAGCCTGGCCTTCGCCTTCACTCCCGCCACCCGGATATTCTTCCCCCTTGCGTTCGTCCTGATCGCCGCTCTGACCGTGCGCGTCCCGGCCAAGCGGAGGAGCCTCGGCGCCGCCGGGCTCCTCGTCCTGGGCTCGGTCGCGGGCCTGCTCCTCACCGCCGTCCTGCACCACCTCGGCGCTCTGCCGGGCTCCAGGGCCGTCAAGGCGCTCCAAGCGGCGGCGTACCTTTCCGCCTCGGCCGGCGCGATCAACACCCTGGCGCTGATCGCCTTCGACTTGATCCTCCCCAGGGTGCGCGTGGTGTTCTCCGCCCTCGCGCAGGACCTCGTCCTGGCCGTGGCCTACGCCCTGGCCGCGCTGGCCGTGCTCTCCAACGCGGGCGCGAACCTCTCCGGGCTCCTGGCCACCTCGGCCATGGTCACGGCCGTGATGGCCTTCTCGCTCCAGGACACGCTCGGCAACATCATCGGCGGGATGGTGCTCCAGTTCGAGCAGTCCTTCTCGCCCGGGGATTGGATCCGATTCGGCGGCGACGAGGGCCTGGTCAAGGAGATCCGCTGGCGGCAGACCACGCTGGAAACCTCGATCGGCGAGACCGTCGTCATCCCGAACAGCGCGCTCATCAAGGGCACCGTGACGGTGCTCGGCGCCCGGGCAGGGGACTCCCGCCAACAATGGAGAGAAGTGACGTTCCATGTCTACTACGACCGGACTCCCCACGACGTCATCGCGGCCGTGGAAAAGGCGTTCCGCAAGGACACGCCTCCTTTCGTGGCCGCGATTCCGCCCCCGATCTGCGTGCTCCAGGAACTCACGGGGGCTGCGGCGGTCTACATGGTCCGCTACTTCCTCACCGACCTCGCCTCGTGCACGATCGCGGATTCCTCGGTGCGCATCCGAGTCTACTACGCCCTCGCCCGCGCGGGGATCAAGCTGTCCGTCCCTACGCGCTCCGTGGTCGTCTCCCAGGGCAGCGAGCAGGCCCAGGAGCAGAGCCGGCGGACCGAATCCCAGCGCCGGCTCGAGGCCCTGCGCGGGGTCGAGATGTTTTCCTGCCTCACAGACGACGAACTCTCCATCCTGGCGCAGAAGCTCAATACCTCCCCGTTCGCGTGCGGAGAACTCCTCACCAAGCAGGGAGACCATGCGGAATGGCTCTTCATCCTGAGCAAGGGCCTCGCCGAGATCCGGCTCTATTCCGAGGACGGGTCCTCCTATCAGACCATCGCCACGCTGCAGGCTGGGCAGTTCCTGGGCGAAATGGGACTCATGACCGGCGAGCCCCGCACCGCCACAGTGGTCGCCGCGACCGAGGTCGGGTGCTACCGCCTCGACAGGGAAGGCTTCCAGGAGGTCATCTCGCGCAGGCCCGAGATCGCGGAGGCCATCTCCGCGATCCTGGCGAAACGCAGGGGCGAGCTCGAAGCCGCCCGCTCGGGCCTGAGCGAAGAGGCCAAGCGCCGGAAGATCGAGATCGCCCAGTCCGACCTGCTCTCGCGCATCCGCAGCTTCTTCTCCCTGGAGTGACTCAGGGGACCCTTTCCTTGATCCCGTAGAGCCCCGGCCGGTGGCGCCGCACGTACTCGTACGCGGCGTGGGGCATGAGCTCGTAGCGGCCGTTGCGCACGAGCGTGGAGGACGCCTCGAAGCCCACGCTCTTGAGGAAGTGGACGTCGAGCGGGGTCGGCAGGGGCTGCAGCGGGGCATCCCTCTCGATGAAGGCCACGCTCACCTTGTGCTTCGACGGGTCGAGGGTCCCGGGCGCGGCGAGGTGCTTCTCGATCTTGAGCAGGGTGTCGTCGTTGCCCTTCGCGTCCTTGAACCTGTAGTGGTCCCCCCCGACGATGTAGAACGCGTGGATGCTCTGCTCCGGGTTCAGGCGGAGCATGCGCATGATGTTGGTCTCGCCGTCGAGGACGGTGCCCATGGCGATGGAGGAGGCCGCGAAGAGGGGCGCGAACACCGCGAGCACGGCCCTGCCCATGGCGTGCCGGAAACTCGCCGGGGTCATGTGGGGCTTGCGCGGGTCGTCGCCCGCGAGCACGAACACCACCTTGTCGAGCTGGAACTCGGCCATGGCCTCCATGGCGATGAGCAGATGCGCCCACTGGAACGGGTCCGCCGCCACAGGGTAGACCCCCACGCGCAGGGTCCGGTCCACGACCGGAGCCGGCGGCGCGTCCTGGGAGGTGCGGATCCGGACGTGCTTCGGATCGATGCGGCCGCTCCGGATGTGCTCGCCGATGCGGGAGAGGAGCAGGCGGCCCTTATGGCGGACGGTGTCCAGGACGGGCTCCGCGCGCCCGAGCTCCGCTTCCATGGCCTCGATCTGCGAATCGAAACGCTCCCGGACCGGGACCCCGAGCAGGGCACGGAGCTCCTGGAACCTCAGGCCGAGCTTGTTGGGAGTCCCGCGTACTGTCCGCAGGGACTCCGCCGACGCGGATGCCGCAGGGGTAGCGGTGCCGGGCTTTCCGATAGGGCCCGGCGACCCCTCAGGAATGGCGTTGGGAGCATGTACCGCCGCAGGTCTGACGAGCGAGGCTTGGACCGGCGAGAGCTTCGGGGACACCGCGCTCGGCATGCCGAGCGTCCCCGTGAGGGACACGGAAGGCAGGCCTTGGAGCTGGAAAGGCGGCACCACCGCTGGAGTCAATCCCCACGCGCCGAGTGGAGCGGTCTGAGGGACGAGAGGCGCGACAGGGCTGCCCGGATTGACCTGGACTGCGGCGTGGAGCGGACTTAAGACACAGCAGAAGGACAGAACGGCTGCCAGGCAGCGGCGTCTCATGCAGCTTAAGTATGCCACGTCCCGCATCCCGTATACCACGGCCGAAAGGGCCTTCCTCGCGCGCTGAAAGACCCATCGCAGATAGGACCCCGGATGGTATAATACCCTTGCACAGCCTAAGCCCTCCCTCTGAAAAGGGAGGGCGCGGGGGAACCAAAGTCCCTGGCAGTCCAGGGGATGGGGCGCAGAGCGCGTCGGAGCAGCGCTCAGGTCACTTCCAAGACCCAGCCCGTCAGCTAACCTCGCCGGCACGTGGGAGAGTGACGATGTTCACCCGCATCCGTCGTCTGCTGTTCGGCGCGCCCCGTAATCTGAAGGATCCTCAGCTCTACCACCGGGTCTCGCTCATCGCGTTCCTGGCCTGGGTCGGTCTGGGGGCGGACGGGCTGTCCTCTTCCTGCTACGGGCCCGACGAGGCCTTCCGCGCCCTGGGCTCGCACACGCATCTGGCCATACTCTTGGCCTTGATGACGGCGGTGACCATATGCGTGATCGCCATCGCCTACTCCAACGTCATCGAGCACTTCCCAGGCGGCGGGGGCGGCTATCTAGTCGCGACCAAACTCCTTGGAGAGAAGGCCGGGGTGGTGTCCGGCTGCGCCTTGGTCGTGGACTACGCCCTCACCATCGCCGTGTCCGTGGCCAGCGGGTGCGACGCGCTCTGGTCATTCCTGCCCCCGCATTGGGCTCCTTACAAACTCTGGGCCGAGTTGGGTGCGCTGTTCGTGCTGGTCGTGCTCAACCTCCGCGGGGTCAAGGAATCCGTGACCGTGCTCGCTCCCATATTCCTGCTCTTCGTGGCTGCCCACGTCTTCGCCATCCTGTACGCCATCGGGACTCATCTGGCCGGCCTGCCCCTGGTGGTGCAGGGAGCCGCAGCGGAGCTCCGCTCCTCTGTCCAGTCCATCGGCCCTTTGGCCGTAGGCCTCATCCTGCTGCACGCGTACTCCATGGGAGGCGGCACCTACACGGGCATCGAGGCGGTCTCCAACGGCATCGCCATGTTCCGGGAGCCCAAGGTGCAGACCGGCAAGAGGACCATGGCCCTGATGGCAGGCTCGCTCGCGTTCACCGCGGGCGGCATCCTTCTTGGCTACCTCCTCACCGGGACCGTCCCCGTGCCCGGCAAGACCATGAACGCGGTACTGTTCGGGAATCTCTTCGCCCCCTGGACTCTCCTCGGCTTCCCAGCGGGGCACGCGCTGGTGGTCGTGATCCTCGTCTCGGAAGCCGCGATCCTGTTCGTGGCCGCGCAGGCCGGGTTCCTGGACGGGCCGCGCGTGCTGTCCAACATGGCTGTGGACTCCTGGGTGCCGCGCAGGTTCGCCCAGCTCTCGGACCGTCTGGTCACCCGGGACGGGATCCTGCTCATGGGCGCGGCAGCCGCGGTCGTGTTGTTCCATACCCGCGGGGACATCACCACGCTGGTGGTCATGTACTCCATCAACGTGTTCATCACATTCTCTCTGACCGAGCTGGGCATGTCGGGCTACTGGATACGGGAAAGGGCGAACCACCCCAACTGGAGGCGCCAGTTGAGCATCCATGGGACGGGGTTGGTCATGTGCCTGTGCATCCTCATCGTGACCCTGTGCGAGAAGTTCTCCCAGGGCGGCTGGCTCACCGCCGCGATCACGACCCTGACTATCGCTCTGTGCTTCCTCATCCGCAGGCACTACACGATGGTCCGCGGCAAGATGCGGCGCCTGGACAGCCTGATGACGCTCCCGGCGCCTGATGAAGCGCCTGCCCTAGGGCCCCTGGAGAAGAGCGCACCCATCGCGGTGGTGCTGGTCAGCGGGTTCTCCGGTTTCGGGCTGCACCAAGTGCTGGCCATCCAGCGCCTGTTCCCCAAGACCTTTCAAGGGATGCTCTTCCTGTCCGTGGGACTGGTGGACTCCGGGAACTTCAAGGGCTCCAACGAGATCAAGAGATTGGAGGCCAGGACCGAGGAGGAGCTCAAACGCTACGTGTCCTGGTGCCGGGTCAACGGGGTGAGGGCCGATTACCGCTTCGCCGTGGACACGGAGGTCGTGCCCGCGCTCGATGAGCTTTGCCTGAAGGCGTCCCAAGAGTTCCCGCGCGCCATCTTCTTCACGGGCAAGCTCGTCTTCAAAGAGGAGAACCTCGCGCAGAGGTTCCTGCACAACGAGACCGCGTTCGCCATCCAGAGGCGCCTGCAGTTCGCGGGACTTCAGACCGTGGTCCTTCCCATACGGGTCGTCTGAAGGTATTCATCCGGGCTTAAGCCCCCGTTCAAACGGAATTAAGCCCCGTCTGCTACGCTTGGATTAGCAGGAGCAGGCGGGGGTGGCGCGGAAGCTGAAGGCTCGATCCGGACCCCCGAACGGAAGGGAGAGGCCGGGCCCGCTCGAAGTGGAGCGGGCCCGGCCGTCATATCCGCCTGATCTGCAGCGTGTTCAAGTTCCCGCTGCGTCCCAAGGGAGTGCCGGACAGCACCACCAGCGGATCCCCTTTGCGGGCGCCGAGGACGCGCTTCGCAGCGGTCTCCGCCTCCCTCAGCAATGCGAGATGGCTGCGATGGGCGCGGCAGAGCACCGGCCGGACGCCCCAATAGAGAGCCATGCGCGCCACGACCCCGGGTGACGGACTCAACGCCAGGATGGGACAGCCCGGCCGGCTCTTGGACACGAACAGGGCGGAACGGCCCGTCTCGGTCGCGACCGCGAGGCATGCCCGGGGAAGTCCGTCCGAGACCGCGTGCGCGGCCAAAGCCAGGAGGTCCCCCGCCCCGCCGCCCGCCGTCAAAGACGCCTCCGAAGAAAGCTCTCCGGCGGAGAGCAGGCTCTGCTCCGCGGCGGCCAGGATGCGGGACATGGCCTTCACAGCACCGACCGGATAGCGCCCCACGCTCGTCTCTGCCGAGAGCATGACCGCGTCCGTCCCGTCGCGCACCGCAGCGGCGACGTCCGACACCTCCGCGCGTGTGGGCCTGGGGTTCTGCACCATGGATTCGAGCATCTCCGTGGCCACGATGCAGAGCCTGTCCTTGCGGTCCGCGAGCTCCACGAGCCTGCGCTGTATGGCGGGCAGTTCCTCCTGCGGCATCTCCACGCCCAGGTCCCCGCGCGCCACCATGATGCCGTCGCAGGCTTCCAAAATGGTCTCGATCCTGGAAACGGCCTCCGGGGTCTCGATCTTGGCGATGAGGCTGGAGGAACGCAGTCCCCTCCTGTCCATGGCGTGCCGGCAGCGGATGAGGTCCTCGGCGGAGCGCACGAACGAAAGGGCCACATACTCGGGTTTCGCCCGGGCGACCGCCGCCAAGTCGCGCTCATCCTTTTCCGTCATGGCCGGGACCGAAAGGTCGGCGCCGGGGAGGTTCACGCCCTTGCGGCTCTCGAGGATGCCGCCGACGCGCACCCGGGCGAGGAGGCCGTCCCCCTTGCGTCCTTCGACCCCGAGTTCCATCCTGCCGTCCGCGAGAAGGACACGCTGCCCCGGCCGGGCCTCCTTGGCCAGTCTCGAGTAGCTCACGCTCACCCGCTCCGGGGTGGTAGGGGCGTCTCCCGGCGCGAGCGTCACGAGGCTCCCTGCGGTCAGCCGCACCCCTCCCTCCGGAGCAGGGCCGGTGCGGATCTTGGGACCGCATAGGTCGGCTAGACGCGCGGCCGGCCCGGCCTCGAGCATCGCTCTCGCGTGCTCGACCGGGTCGCCGTGGGAGAGATTGAAGCGCAGGACGTCAGCCCCGGCCCGCAACAAGGCCCCGATACGCCCCATGGAGGCGGGGCCCAGGGTCGCTATGATCTTCGTGCGCCTCATCACTTCTTGAAGATGAGCGCCAGGTCCACGATGAAGAGCAGGACGATCGTCGCTTCCATGAGCATCATCCAGCGGCTGTCGCGGTCCGCCTTCAGTATCTCATAGAGCTCATCGAGGGTCTTGAGCTTGCTGTCCATGACCTGGTTCCAGTCCGCCAGATGGAACCGTTCCGAGAGCTGCTGATAGATGCGCGCCAGGTACCAGTCGCCGAAGAACTTGGTGATGTTGGAGAGCTCGTCCGAAAGCCTCGCGAAGTCGATGCGCATCTCCCGGATGTCGTCGAGCACATCACTGCGGCCCCACAGGCGCCGGCCGGCCACGTCCCGATAGGCGCGCTCCAGCGCCTTGTCCAGGATGCGGTCGTAGGCCTCCAGCTCGGTCAGCTGCACGTTGGCCAGCTCCATGATGTGCAGGACCTCGTCGAAGTTCCTGGGGTCGTCCACGAGCAGGGCCGCGTCCCAGTCGATCACGGTCAGGTCGCGGTCGTAGTAGCTCAAGCTCCGCTCCATCACCTTCTCGACTTCCCGTTGAGAAAGCTTCTCCGCGTCCTTTTCCTCCGTCAGCAAAGCCGCGACGGCGCGCTGGTTCGTCTTCAGCCAGTCCTGGGTCGAGGGGATGGGGCTCCCGACGCAGAAGACGGTGTAGGCCTCCTCCTCGCGGACCTGCTCGGTCGGACGGAGGCACAGGGGCGTCAGCTCGCGCCGGACCTGCTCCGCGAGCTCGCGGACCTCGTCGTGCAGCCTGCGTCCGGAGAGCTCCAGGTCATGGTAGCCGACCAGCTCCTCCAGGCGGTCCACCTCGAAGGGCACCCGCAGCGTGATGCTGATGGCCCCCATGGGCAGTACCTTGATGGTCCGGTGGATGCGCACGCTCCCGTGCGGACCGACGCGGTCCCAGGGTGGGAGCCGCACCATCTCCGGACGGTAGAAGAGGAGCTCCTGCGGGCCGTGCTTGCTGATGTCCGCCGCGAACTCGGCCGCGGGGTGCCCCAGGAGCTCGCCGATCCGGGTGTCGGCCATCTCGTAGGCTATGTCGAACGCGTAGATGTAGACGACCTCGCCGCTGTATTGCTTCAAACCGCCCTCCTCACGAAAGCCAGGTTCTCCTCGTCCGTCCCGCGCGGGGCCTCCAGGATGCCGACGGCATGCCCCTCGCGCTCGAGGAGGGTCTGCAGAGCCTCGCTCCCGACACGGCCGTCCCCCCATCGGGCGTGGTCCTCGCGGTGGGACCCGCGCTCCGCGCCGCTGTCGTTGACATGGAAGACCGGGATATCCGTTCCGAGGACATGATGGACGCGCGCCAGGAACAAGGACATGGAATCGCGGCTGTCGAGCTCATACCCGTAGGCCCAGGCGTGCGCCGTATCGATGCACGCCCGCGCGTCCACGCCCCGATGCTCGAGCCGGCGCAGGGCGTCGGCGAGTTCCTCCAGGCTCCCCCCCATCCGGCGCCCCCCGCCCGGCACGTTCTCGACGAGGAGCGTCGGCCCTCCCGGGGAAGCCTCCCGGACTCCTTCCGCGAACAGCTCGAGCCCCCGCTCGAGAGTGGCTCCGGGCGAGAAAGCGCCGAGGTGCATCACGAGCCAGCCCGCGCCCAAGGAACGTCCGAACCGCATCTCTCCGGAGAGGTTCCGGATGGAGCTCTCGCGTCTGCCGCGGTCCTCGCTCGCCAGGAAAGGGGCGTAGCGCACGTGCAGCACGAGGCGCTTCACCCGGCTCTCGGAGAAGGCCCGGCGGAACGCGGAGAACTCCTCTTGGGCCGGCTCGTGATGCCTGCGGCAGGGGAGCATCTGCATGGCCTCGCAGCCCAGCGACTCGGCGCGTCTGAGCGCCGCCAGGTAGCCGCCCCGCACGTCGCAATGGACCCCGAGCAGCATCACGCGAGTCTCGAGAGCAAGCGCAGCCACCTCGCCTTGGCGCGGCTGTACGGCAGCCACCAGGGATCCGCCCCGGCCGCGGGCCACTCGTGCACCCACACGGACTGGGGCCGGCAGAAGAGCAGCAGGCCCGCGTCCGAATGCCGCCAGAGCAGCCCGGTCCCTCGCGACGCTCCGCACGGAAGGGAGGCGAACACGTAAGGCCCGAGGACGTCGTTGACGCTCACGGCCCCGGTCTCCAGGGACGCGGCCAGCCCTTCCCCCCGGTCCAGGTCGCGGGTCCACACGCTCGCTCCAGCGGCCCCGCGGGGTCTGGAGTTCGTCCACTCCACGGCGTCCGCCACGCTGCGCACGGACATGACCGGCAGGGCCGGCCCTGCCGCCTCTTCCCGCATCACGAGCATCCCCTCGTGCGCGCCCAGGACGAGGGCGGGCGAGACGCTCCGCCCCTCCTCCCCGACCGCTTCTCCGCCATGGACCGCCGCCCCCTTCTGGCGGGCGTCGTCGAGCTGCCTCTTGAAGGCGTCCGCCCCGCCGGGCGGCAAGGGCCGGCCGCCCTCGAAAGCCTCGGCCTCCTTGAGGAGTTGAGCGCAGAAGCCCTCGTACGCGGGCCGCTCCACGAGCACGCACGCCAATCCGAAGGGCGATCCCCCGGTCCCGAACCGGGCCCAGAAGGCCGCCTTGGCCGCGCGCTCGAGCATCGCGTCTTTCGCCACGATCATGACGGGCTCCGTCCCGACATCCACGACCGCGGGGATGAGCCGTTCACCCGCCAAGGCTGCGAGCCGGCAGCCCTCGGCCGCCGGTCCGGCGAACACGACCATGTCGACCTGCCGCACCACGGCGTCCGGGACGCCGGGGCCGTCGGCCGCGACCTCCAGCAGGCCCTCCGGGAGCAGACCGCAGGCGCGCAGACGTTCCGAGAGATGGACCGCGGTCCTGCGGGTCCGGTCCGGAGGCACGAGCAGGACTGCGTTGCCCGCCACCCATGCCGGCAGGGAGTCGCCGAACGGGACGAGGAACGGCGAGGACCCCGGGGAGAACAGACCGACCACCCCGACCGGAGTCTGCCGCACATAAGCCCGTTTGTTCAGGAACATCCACGGCCGCCATGCGGCCTTGTCCTGGAGCACGCGGTGGGCGCTGCGCGTGAAGTGGTCTAGGAGCAGGCCGGCCGCGTCGAACTCGTGCGTCTCGACCTCCGCCTGCGGCCTCCCGCTCTCGGAGGCGATGAGCCCCGCCAGGGCCTCGCGCTCGGCCTGGAGCATCCGCCAGACCCCACGCAGCGCGCGCACCCTCTGGGACAAGGAGTAGCGGCGCCAGGCCGCCTGCGCGCGCCGCGCCCGGGCCAGGCTCTCGGAGAGCGCGTCGGAGTGGGTCACAGCATCGCCGTCTCGACCACGGACACCCCGTTGACCAGGATGTGCATGGCCAAGGTCACCCGAGTCGAGCCGGTCCTCCAGCGGGCCGCGCCCAGCAGCAGGCCCAGGCCGAGAGCCGAGACGATGTCCGCTCCGCGATAGCGGCTATGGCACGCCCCGAAAGCCGCGGACGTCAGGAGCACGGCTCCGGCGTCGGCGTGCGCGAACCGCGACAAGGCGCGCTGCAGCCCCAGATAGAGGAAGCCCCTGAAGAAGAGCTCCTCGAACACGGGAGCCGCAACCACGAACGCGAACCAGAACAGCGCCGGGAAGACCGCGGTGGCGTAGGCGTCCTCCACGAACCGAGGGACGAGCGGACGGCCGAACCATGCGTTCAGGAGATCGACGGCCAGGACCGCGGCGACCGTGCCCACGAGCCACTTGGCCAGCACGGGCCGCTCCACGCCGCCCAACGCCAGATAGCGGCCGGCCGTCCAGCCGCGCAGCCTCGCGAAAAGGACGGTCAGAGCCGTCCCTGCCGCGGCGCAGACGCAGGTGGCGACGGCGATGAAGAATCCGTCGGTGTCGAGTTCCGCCAGGTAGGCCGTGGCCTCGATCCCGGGGTCCTGAAGGAGCTCGGCCCCGAGGAACACGCCCATGACCGCGGCCTGGCAGAGCACGAACGCGAACGCCACGCACAGGCCCAGCCCGCAGGTGGCCCAGAAGCCCCAAGGCTCGCGCTCAGTCATGGCGGAGGTGCCTCACGAGCTCGCCGAAAGTCCCGAAGCTCCGGCAGGGCCCCGCGGGCCGTCCGAACCCGTAGCGCATGTGCCAATACTCCAAGCCCGCGGCTTGAGCGGCCCGATGATCCGAGGCCGTGTCGCCCGCGTAGGGAGCGGAACTCAGCCCGTGGTCCGAGACGATCCTCGCGAGGTTCTCCCCTTTGGGCCTGCCGGTCTGCCCGTGGCAGAGGGAAGCGGAGAACGCGTCTCCGACGCCCGAGACCGAAAGGAACGCGTCCAGATAGTCCGTCTCGCAGTTGCTCACGAGGTAGAGCGGCAGCAGGCGCCGGAGCTCGCGGATGCCTTCCGCCACTCCCGGATAGAGCGTGAAGCCTCCGGCGCGGATCTGCCGGAGCTCCTCCTCGTAGCAGGCCCGGAGCGTCTCCTCCGACTCCTCTTGGCGCAGTTCCGCGTGCGACTTGCCCATGAGCTTGACCATGAACTCCCGGTCCACGGAACGCCCGGGCGCGAACTCAGGCAGGACCCGGTTCCAGGCGCGCACGCAAGCGTCCACGGTATCCCAAAGCGTGCCGTCCATGTCGAAGATGACGGCGTCGAGGGGGCTCATGCAGGGCTATGGTACAAATCCCCCGAGGGATGAGCAATCCGGGCGGCCCCCGGGGGGGGCCCTTGACAAGTCGAGAATTTCTGTAACCCTATAGTAGAAGAGGGTACATGGCAAGCCCCGACCCAGAGCAGGACATCCCGGAACTCAGCGGCAAGGAGAAACGGCGCGAATCCAAGGGCGCGGGCATCGTGTTCGGCCAGAGCGGTGTCGCTGGAGTCGGGACGACGAACCTCGTCCCCGCCCCCCTGGTCCAGGCCGGGAAGATGCTCTTGGCCGCCGGCGGCGCCACCGGAGCGGCCCAGCCGACCGTCCTGAAGGCCGTCTTGTCTTTCGCCGCAGCCAAGCTGCCCATGCTGATGGCCGTCGTGCTGACGAGCGCCACCGTGGTCGGTCTGTACCGGACGATCAGGCCCCATGCGAGCGTCGCTCCCAAACAGAGCACCCCCTTCCGGGCCGGGCTCAAGCCCCTCGAGGAGCCCCAGTTCGGCGGCGGCGGCGAGACCGCCTCCAACGATTCGCTGGGCTATCTCATCGCCGGCAACCAGTCCTCCGACTCGACCCGGGATTCGATCTCCCTGAACCAGAACCTCATGGAGGCGGCCATGCTCCCCGGGGAGGCGGAGGAGACCCCGCCGGCGGCGACCCGGCCGAATGCCGCCCCCTCCCCCGAAGACGCCGCGGTCCCGCAGGAGAAGAAGGCTCCGGACGCCGGGGCGAAAGACCCCGCCAAGGCGGCGGTCGCGGATCCGGGCTCCACCTTGGCGAGCGGGATCGGGCTCTGGAAGGGGATCACGCGGAAGTTCGACTCCAACTCGGAGTTCAGCCTGGGCCGGGACCGCATCCTCGCCGGGGCGGCGGCGGCGTTCAAGGAGCAGAAGTCGCCCTACCACGGCCGCCTTTCGTCGAACTCGTCGTCGAGGACGGGGGGCTCGTCGGTCTTGAACCAGCTCTTCTCCTCTCATCAAAAATCGCGCAGCGCCCTCGGCCAGAGCTCCGGCGAAGGCAAGGCCGCGACCGCCGGCCAGGCGTTCGGCGGCTCGCCGAGGGCGCAATCCGGACGCATCCGCCCTTCGGCCAAGAGAGGCGACGGGGCGGAGAGCGCCCCCATGACTTTCGACACAAACGACGGCGGGCCCATCTCCACCCCCTTCTCAGGCAAGGCGCCGGCCCCGAGCCTGGGCAACACCGACGACGTATCCCCCTGGACCTCGGACATCGAGCGCGCCCATGACAAGCTCACGGACGCCTCGAGCCTGATCACGGTCATCGGCATCCTCGCCCCCTTCAAGATGATCCCCATCGTCGGCCCGATCGTGATGATGGTCCAGGGCATACTCTACTCCATGGCCTTGAGCTACTCCTCGACCGCGATGGACATCGGCAACTCCGTCCAGTCGGACTGGGCCCAGCCCCAGCAGTCGGACATCGTCACGACCGGCAGCGGCATCACCGACGCTGCGGCCGCGGCGGCGCTGGCGGCCCCGGTCTCCATGACCGCCTGGGCGTCCGTGCTGGCCGGCGTGGCCGGGATCGCGGCGCTCGTGGCCGTGCTCCTCGCGACGAAGCAGTAAACCGCCCCCTCATCACAGCCTCGGACAACCTATAGGGTCCCTTGACAAGTCCAGTAAAACAGCGACTCTATAGCATCCGGGGAACCATGGCACAGCGGGACGAAGACCAGCCTCTTCCGAGACTCCGCGGCAAGGAGAAGCGGCGCGAATCCAAGGGCGCTGGATTCATCGTCGGGCAGGGCGGCACCGTGGGAGTCGGAACCACGCCTCTCGTCCCCGGGCCCCTGGTCCAGGCCGGGAAGGTCATGCTGGCGGCGGGCGGCCTCACCGGGACTACCAAGCCCGGCATGCTCAGTGCCGTGTTCTCGCTCGTCACGACGAAACTGCCTGCGCTGGCGACCGTGCTGCTGACGGGCGCCACGGTGGGCTTCCTCTTCCAGACTTTCAAGTCCAAGCCGGTCGCCGCGCCCACGCGACCTGAAGTCTTCCGCGCCACCCTGAAGCCGTTCGAGGAGCCCGCGTTCGACGGGCGCGAGCACGACTCCTATGATTCGCTGACCTACCTCATGGCCGGGAACCAGGGTTCGGACAAGCTCCGGGACTCCCTCGCCGTGCAGGAGAACCTCAGGGAGGCCGCCGCCATGCAGACCCCCGAGGAGGAAGAGGAGGAGCGCAAGCCGGAAGCGGTCGCTCCTGGAGCGGCCGTTCCGAACGCCGCGGCCGAGGAGCCGGTCTCTCAGGAGCGGAAAGTCGCGGATGGCGCGGCGAAGGATCTGACCAAGGTCTCCGTCTCAGGCCCTGGCATGACCCTGATAGGCGGAGACGGGATGTGGAACGGGATCAACCGGAAGTTCGACCCCAACGCGGTGCTCAAACTGGCGCAGGGCCGCTTGCTGCCGGCGAACGCGGCGGCGTTCGCGGCGCAGCAGTCCCCCTACCACGGGCTGGGCGGGATGAACTCCAGGGCGAAGATCGGGAAGTCAGCGGCCCTGACCCAACTCTACTCGGCCCACCAGAAGTCGCGCAAGGCCCTTAGGCAGAGTTCCGGGGAAGGCAAGGCCGCGGCCGCCAGCCAGGCGTTCGGCGGGTCGGCGAAGGCGCGGTCCGGACGCGTCCGCGCTTCGGCCAAGAGGATCGACGGGGCGGAGAGCGCCCCCATGACTTTCGACACGAACGACGGCGGGCCGATCTCGACGCCCTTCTCGGGCCAGACCCCGGCCCCCAGCATGGGCCAGACCGCCGACCAGTCGCCCTGGACCCCGGACCTCCAGCGCGCCAAGGACAAACTCCAGGACGCCTCGAGCCTGATCACGGTCATCGGCATCCTCGCCCCCTTCAAGATGATCCCCATCGTCGGACCGATCGTGATGATGGTCCAGGGCATACTCTACTCCATGGCCCTGAGCTACTCCTCGACCGCGATGGACATCGGCACCTCCATCCAGTCGAGCTGGGCCCAGCCTCAGCAGTCGGACATCGTCACGACCGGCAGCGGCATCACGGACGCCGCCGCCGCGGCGGCGATGGCGGCCCCGGTCTCCATGACCGCCTGGGCGTCCGTGCTGGCCGGCGTGGCCGGGATCGCGGCCCTGGTGGGCGTGCTCCTCGCCTCGAAGCGATAGGGACTTATCCCGATGCGGTTCGGTTAAGGGGATGGAGCCGTCGAAGACGGGACCCTAAGCCGATATTTCTTTCGGATTGAATCCGCGACGGACCGGGCATCATATGTCATGGCGTTGACGCCGGGCTTCTCGACGAAACACGCTATCGTGATCGACGACCTCGGCCTGCGAGGCGGGGTCCCCATATAAAGCACACTGGCATGTTCATCCTCGTCCCCCGCGGCATACGGGATCTCGGGGCCTGCGTAGGTCGAGACATTGGTCGTCTCCTGAGCCTCGGCCACGACGAAATAGGAATACCCGTACCGCAACGCTAGTTCAGCGCCCCGCAACATCGCGAGGTCGGAGGTCCGTTCCGCACTTGTATACCCGTTGCCTCGGAAATCCACGCGGAAGACACTCTTGCCCAACCGGGTGTCCGAATAGCCCCCGGTGAGTCCCATCGATTGATATGCCGTGGCGCATCCGACGAGCAGGGTCAGGGGGATCGCCGTCAGCAAGCGCTTGAGCATCTGCCCCATGTCCGCCTGATGATACTCGATGCCGGCATAAAAGGAAAAGAGGGAATCAGCACCGCCTGATTCCCTCTGGAGAACTTGGACGTGCAGGGAATCGAACCCTGGACCTCTTGCATGCCATGCAAGCGCTCTCCCAGCTGAGCTACACGCCCGTGAAACGATTATAGCAATTTCACTTCTAAAGATGCACGAGGGCGCATACGGACAGAACACTCCTTGCGCCTTCCCGACTTCTGTGTTATCTTATCGCTGTCCTCGGAGAGTCTATGCGAACCTACGAATTCACGTGCTCGCGGTGCGGAAAGCTTGTCGAGGAGCTCGACCCCAGTCCGGACTCCCCCGGAGGCTCGAAGCCCGACATATGCAGCGCCTGCCTGAAAGTGGCTTCGCAGAGCATGGGAGCCAGCCCGCCCATGACGGCCCCCGCCTCTCCCGCGCCGGCCCCCTCAGCCCCCCCGCCGGCGGCGCCGAAGCCTCCGGCGGCCAAGAAGCCGCCGGCCAGATCCGGCAACACCTTCACCCTCACCTTCAAGTCCATCCCTTTGTGCAAGAAATGCCGCGGCACGGGCAAGTTCGAGGGACTCGTCTGTCCGGTCTGCGCAGGCACGGGGACCAAGCCCCGGTGAAAACTGTTAAGGCTCGGTCAGGAAGCCCGACTGACGGAAATGCCTGTCCGTGGTCAAGGCCGCGGCTACGCGCAGCCTGCGCATGAGCGCGAAAGAGGTGCAGTCCGTATACGAGTAGCCCTTGTCCCGG
>JBAZKS010000061.1:0-19983 GCA_041650695.1 Elusimicrobiota bacterium | reverse complement strand
GGATGAAGGAGGGCCCGAGCGCGTTGCGGAGCTTCGCGTTTGCCTCCCGGATGATCTCGGAGTCCACGCGCTGCGGGGTGGCTTGCGGGTCCGTGTTGATGAAGAGGTCGAAGTCCTCCGGAGCGGAGTTCTGGGGGATCGTGACCGAGACCGTGTTCCCGGCCGAGTTCACGGTGTTGTTGACGGCCGCGCTCAGCAGGGAGTAGGCGGAGTTCCCGCAGAGCCCCACGTAGGTCCCGCCGGTGCGGTTGCCCTCCGCGCCGCAGTCTGCGGCGGCCGCCCCGGCCAGTTGGCCGGTCACGTCCCCGGCGGAGAGCTCGACACCCGGGTCGGAGTCGCCGCCGGAGAGCGTGTAGTCCCCCCCGCTCATCTCCACGGCAGCGGCAGGCAGGGCGAAAGCGAGCCACAAGAGCAGGCCGGTCATGGCTGGCCCTCCCGGAGGTCGAGCTGGATGCGGCCCAGGGCGCGCAGGGCGTAGGAATGGCCCGGGTCCATGATCACGGCTTTCTCCCATTCCGCGCGGGCCTCCTGGAGCTTGCCGCCCGCGTAGTAGGCCAGCCCGGTCTGGTAATGCTTCTCAGCCTCTACCTTGAGCGTCGTCCGCTCCCGGTTCAGTTCCTGCGACGCGAGGAAAGCCGCCTCCCGCGCGCCCGGGTAGTCCGGCTCCAGGGCCAGCAGCTCCGCGAAGGTCCGGACAGCCTCCGCAAAGTCCTTCCGGCTTTGCAGGTCGATGGCGCGCTTGAACAGATAGTCCGCGCGCCTGCCCACGGGCCCCGGCTCCTCAGTCTGCGCGGGGGCGACCGTGCGCTTGGCGATGCGCAGGAAGGACGGCTTGCGCCTCGGCAGGGGAGTCGGGGCCGTCTTCGCCGTCTCCTCCGGCTCGGCCGCCTTGGGGCTGAGTTTGTCCACGTAGGCCCGGATCTCCCAGTCCGAGAGCGCGGCGAAAAGATGCGGATACTCGAGCGCGGCCTTGAACTCCTTGAGCGCTTGCGCGTCCTGGCGCTGGAGGTGGTGAAAGAAGGCCTTGTAGAGGAGCCCCTCCTTGACGTCGTGGAAATCCCTGCGGTCCAGGCGCATCGCGACCTCGCGCTGGACCCAGTTCAGGCCGATCCGAGCGTCGCCATGCTTGGGATTGTCCTCGAGCACGCCGAGATACCGGTCGCACGCGACGATCCACTCCCCGCGGCCCTCCGCTTGGGCGGCCGCCGCGAGTTCGGCCTGCCAGCGCTCGGCGCGCACGCGCGCCTGCTCGAGCGCGGAGCTCCGGTCGTCGAGGGTTTCGCTGCGCGCCTCCTCCATGGAGCGCAGGCGCGAGTCCCGCAGCCTGCGGGCGCTGGCCTCCAGATAGGAGCGGGCCTTGGGGTCATGCGGGTTGTAGAGCAGGGCTTCGACCATGCACTCGAGGCTCCTGCGGAACTCCCCCTGCTCGTAGGCTTGGCGGCCCGAGGCCACGAGCTGGTCCGCGGAGCGCAAAGACGGGACCAGGCGTTTCGCAGGCCGGGACGCGGATGCGACCCGGTCCTGAGCGGATACGGAGCGTGCGTCAGCGAAGGGCTGAGCCAGGCCGGGCTGCGCCGGCGCGAGGAGCGCGAGGAGCAGGATCAGGTCAGCGGCCATCCTTGCCTCCCTGCTGGAGCTCCTGCTTGACCTGGCGCAGGAGCTCGACGGCGCGCTCGTTGCCCGGGTCCTCGTCCAGGACGCGGTTGAGCTCCAGGATGGCCTCGTAGGGCCGGTCCTGCGCCATGAGGCTCTGGGCGGTGCGGAGCGTCTCGTCGGGCCCCTTGGGCGCGGATGTGGGGGCTCCGAACCTCATGGTGAAGCCGAGCCGGTGGGTGTTGCCCAGATCGCCGTAGCCTGTGAACGCGTAGTCGATCTGCAGCTTCTTCATGCGCAGGCCGACCCCGAACCGGAGCCCCAGCCCCTCGTCCTGGCTGGTGCGGTACCCGACTCGGGCCGCGACCATGCGGTTGAGCCAGTACTCCCCTCCGATGGACAGGGCCGCCTCGGCGTCATTGGCCCGGCTGTACTCCACCGACGCGATGAAAGGATCCCTCCAGAGCGTCCTCTCCATGGACAGGCCCACGGCCGCGGTGGTGGGCAGGCGGGTGGTCTCGGAGACGAACCGCATGCCCGGGCCGATATGGCGCATGGCGAAGCCCAGGCGCGCTCCCCGGGCCCAGGGGCCGAGCCATCGCTCCCAGCCGCGCGTGATCAGGCCGAAGTCCATGGCGAACGTCGATGCCGAGGCGCTCGCGAGGCGCTCCCGGACGTGCTTGACGCTCGCTCCGGCTCCGAAGAAGGGGGCTCCGGGGCCCGCGAGCGTGAACCCGCGGGCGATCGAGAGGCCGATCGCCAGGTCGTCGGCGCTCACGCTCCCGGTCTTGCCCCCCGCGTTGTCGTAGCCGTCGAAGGACCCGACCGCCAGACGCGTCAGGTTGGCGCCGAGCACGGTTCCGCCGAGCAGAGGGTGGGCGTAGGAGGCGAACTGCTGGTTCACGCCCTCGAGATGCTGGTTGTGCATGAAGGAGAGCTCGGGATAGCGGAGTTGGGCGAGCCCGCCCGGGTTCCAGTACGCGGCGTAGGCGTCGTCCGCGACGGCGGTGTTCGCCTCGCCCATGCCGATGGCGCGCGCTCCCGCGCCGAGCTTGAGGAACGTGGCCCCCGCGGTCCCCGGCTCGCCGGCCCAAAGCGGGCTGGCCGCGAGCATCGACGAGAGGACCGCCAGGGCGGATCTCACTCCTAGGCCTCCGTGACGCGCAGGATGGCGTCGATCTTGAGCAGGAGCACCTGCAGGTCGAAGGGCTTGGTCAGGTAGTCGTCGGCTCCCAGCTCGATGCCCTTGGCCTTGTCCTCCGGAGTCATGCGGTGCCCCGAGACCATCACGACGGGGACGTGGGTCAGGCCCTTGTCGGACTTCAGGACCCTGCACACGTCCCAGCCGGAGATGCCGGGGAGCTCGATGTCGAGCAGGATCATGTCCGGCCGGAACGAGCGCGCCTTGTCCGCGGCCTGGTCCGGGAGGCGGAGGCCCTCGGCCTCGTAGCCCTTGAGCTTGAGGAACCTCTTCACCGAGTCGAGCAGCGCCGGGTCGTCGTCGATCATCAATATCTTCTTGGGCATCTGCACACCTCTGAAACTTATTCCTTATAGAGAAGGATGACCGCGGCCGGTTTCAGACCAGTTTCAATCGTGTTTCAGGCGGGTCTTAATTAGGGAAGGTCGAGCCGGTAGCCGAACCCGGGGAGGGTCTCCAGGCGGTCGCCCAGGGCGCCGAGCTTGCGGCGCAGCCTGAAGAGGGTGAGGTCCACGACGCGGGTGCGCACGTCCTCGTCGAAGCCCCAGACGGACTCCAGGAGGTAGCGCCGCTTGAGCACGCGGCCCGGCCGCCTGAGGAACGCCTCGAGCAGGGCGACTTCCTTCGGGGTCAGGCGCAGGACCTGGTCCTTGAGGCGGCAGATCCCCTGTTCGGTGTCGAGGCTCAAGGGCCCGCACTTGAGCACGGGCTCGGGGTTCACGGAGGCGTTCTGGAACCTGCGCAGCAGCCCCCGGGTCCGCCACAGGAGCTCGGTGGGATGGAAGGGCTTGGCCAGGTACTCGTCGGCTCCGGACTTGAGCCCCGAGACGATGTCCGCCTGGGCGGCCGACGCCGACACGAAGAAGACCGGGGTCTGGGCGGTCCGCGGGTCCGCCTTGAGCAGGCGGCAGACCTCCAGACCCGAGATCCCGGGAAGGCGCGCTTCCAGCAGCACGCAGGAGGGCTTCCAGTCGAACGCGCACTCCAGGCCCCGCTCACCCTGGGATTCGAAGCGGAGGAGGAAGTCTTCGGCCGGGAAGACCTCCCGGTAGCGGCTCCGCTGGCCCGGGTCCGGATCGATGATGAGCAGGCGCGTGGCCATATCAGCGGATGGGGAGGGTGAAGCGCACCGTGGTCCCCTCCCCGACCTTGCTCGTGGCCGAGATGGCGCCCCCGTGCGCGTTCACGATCTCCTTGCAGATGGCCAGGCCGAGTCCCGTGCCCATGCCCTGGCGGGAGGCGCCCATCGTGTCCGGGACCTGGGTGAATCGGGTGAAGAGCGAGCCGATGTGCTGGGGCGGGATGCCCACGCCCGTGTCCATGACCGTGATCTCGACGCACCCGTCCCGGGGGCCGGCCCCGACGAGAACCATGCCGTCCTCCGGCGTGAAGCGCAGGGAGTTGGCCACGAGGTTCACGAGTACGCGCACGATGAGCGTCGGGTCGACCATGACGGGCGGGAGTCCGGCCTCCACCTCGCTCTCGAGCCGCACCTGGAGCCCCTGCGCGGCCCCCTCCATGACGCGCAGGGCCTCGCGCACCAGCTCCGGCACCTCGCTCGGGCTCTTGCGCAGGATGAGGCGGCCGGCCTTGAGCTTGGCGAGGTCCAGGATGTCCTGGGTCATGATGGTCAGCCGCTTGACCCCGGACACGATGGCCTCGATGCAGTGGGTGTCCTCCTCCAGCAGGCGCTGCGCGGCCTGCTCGCGCAGGAGCTGGGCGTAGCTCAGGATGGCGGCCAGCGGCGCCTGCAGATCGTGGGTCACGCTGGACATGGTCTGCTCGCGGAGCTCCTGCAGGCGCTCGAGCTGGACGGCCATGGCGTTGAACGAGGCGGTCAGGTCTCCGAGCTCGTCGCGCGTGGAGGGCCGGATGCGGTGCTCCAGGTCCCCCTCCCCCATGCGGCGCGTGGCCTCGGTCAGGTCCTGGATGGGCCTGTTCACGTGCCAGGCCAGGAGGAAGGCTCCGACCATGGCCGCCAAGGAGAGCAGCAGCCCCACCACCGCGAAATGCCGGGCCGCGCGCCGGAAGTCGGACTGGAGCGCCCGCTCGAGCACGCCCCGGTCGTAGCCGATGTGCGCGGTGCCGAGCCAGCGCTTCTCCAGCAGGACCGGGATCGACCAATTGTCCACCCGACCCCCGATGTCCGTCCTGGACTCGACCCGGAGGCCGAGGCGCTGCGGGTCCTCCGGGATGGGCCAGGGCTTGGCGAGCGCGGCCGCGTCCCCCTTGAGCAGGTCGCTGTGCACGCGGAGTTTGTTCGAGGTGTCGGTCAGGGCGAGATAGCGGACCTCCGGGCCGGAGGCCGCGACCTTCATGTAGTTGAGCGCGAGCAGGTCGTTGCGTTCCTGGAAGGAGTCGCGGCACACCTGGGCGAAGCGCTGCACGCCCTCCTGCTGCGAGGCGCGCTGGCCGGCCTGGGCGTGCTGCCTCCAGAGCAGGGCGGAGAGGAGCAGGCAGACCGCGAGGACGACCTCGGTCAGCAGCAAGGCGCCCAGGGTGAACTTGGCGCGCAGAGTCACGGATGAAATGTAGCCTGAATTCGCGCGGAATTCAAGGAGTACGATGTTACGCTCGATATGAGTTTTACTTCGCGTGCCGTGCGTCGGGCGCTCGATAAGCTATCATTTCGTCGTGGAACTGCTCGCTCCGGCCGGAGACGGCGCATCGCTCCAGGCGGCTCTGGACGCCGGCGCTTCCGCCGTCTATCTGGGGCTCAGGGCGCTCAACGCGCGCCGCGGCGCCAGGAACTTCAGCCAGGAGGAGTTGCCGGCCGCGGTGGCGGCGGCGCACGCGAGATCCGCGCGGGTCTACCTGACCCTCAACGTGGACCTGAAGGAACGCGAGCTCGGCAACGCCTGCCGGATGCTCGAGCTCGCGAGAGCGAGCGGAGCGGACGCGGTCCTGGTCCGGGACCCCGCCCTGCTCGCGCTCCGGCCGTTCTTCCCGGGGCTGGAGCTTCACTTCAGCACGCAGACGGGCATGGCGTCGAGCGCGGACGTGGCCGCCGCGCGCGAGCTCGGCGCCGCGCGCGCGGTCCTCGCGCGCGAGCTGAGCCTGCGGGAGATCTCGGCGGCCTCCTCCGTGCGGGGGATCGGGACCGAGGTGTTCTGCCAGGGGGCCCTGTGCTTCGGCGTGTCCGGCCGGTGCCTGCTCTCCAGCTGGGTGGGCGGCCATAGCGGCAACCGCGGGACCTGCGCGAGCCCCTGCCGCGTCCCTTGGACGGTCGCGGGGGAGCCCGCGGGCACTCCCCTCTCCATGCGCGACCTGGGGACCGCGCTCCGTCTGGCCGAGCTGCGGGCCGCCGGCGCGGCCGCGCTCAAGATCGAGGGCAGGCTCAAGACCCCGGAGTGGGTCCGGCGAGCCGTGTCCCTCTACCGCCGGGCTTTGGACGGCGCGGATCCGGAGGGCCTTCGGCCGGAGCTCGAGGGGCTCGGGAAGTATACGGGCCGCGACACGACCTGCGCGTATCTCGACGGCGAGCGCGACGGCCTCACCGGGCTGGCCTCCGGCCGGTGTTCCGGGAAGGAGGTCCACGAGGCGGGGGCCGGGTTCGAGCTGCACATGGTCGTCGAGGGGTCGAGGCTCAAGCTCCGATGCGAGAAGGACGGCCGCAGCGTGGAATGGGACCTTCCGGTCTCGGCCGGGGCCAAGGCCCGGCGGCGCGTCCTCCTGCGGGACGCTCTTGAACACCTCAAAGGACGGGGACTCTCCCGATGGACCTGCCCGACGCCGGACATCCCGCTGGCTCCCCGCATGGTCAACGCGCTGGAGAGCCGCGTGGCCGCGGCCCTGCAGAGCATGCGCAGAAGGGAGGAGGACCCTCAGGTCCGCGTGCCTCTGCCCGACGCGGCGCAGGCCGCGCTGGCCAAGTCCGCGCCTTCGCCGAAGAACCGCCTGCGCTTGGGGCTGCCTCCGGACCGGGTCCGCATCGAGGCGGAAAGGCTCGACGCCTTCCCGGGTCAGGCGGAGCTCATCGTGGAAGGGGTGCGCAGCGCCGCTTCTCTGAAAGGCCGGCGGGCCGTGGTGGCTTTGCCCGCGGTGTTCTTCGAGGCGGACATCCCGGAGACGCGCGCCCTGCTGGCGGAGTGCGCCGCTCTCGGGCTCCGCGTGGAGGTCAACAGCTGGGGAGGCTGGCTTTTGGCCAGGGAGGCCAAGGTCCGGATGGAGGCGGGGCCCGGCCTGCCTGTGCTCAACTCCTTGGCGGCCAAGGTCCTGGCGGAGCGAGGCATGGAAAGCGTGACTCTTTCCACGGAGGCGGACCGGGCCGCCTTGGAGGAACTGACCGCCTGCTGCCCCGCGCCTTGCTCTCTCACCGTGTTCGGCCGGCCGCCTCTGCTCGTGACCCGGGCGAGGCTGGATGCGGGCTTCCTGGGCAAGACCTTCCAGGACCGGCGCGGGGTGCGCATGAGGCCCGCCTTGGAGCGGGGTTTGTGGACGTTCCGGCCCGAGACCCCGTTCGATTGGAGGGACCTGCGCAACGCGCGCATCCGAGTGCGGCATCTGGTCGTCGACCTGGTCGGCTCGCCGGACCCCGCGGCCGAGTGGTCCGCCGTCCCGTCCAGGGAGGGTTTTCGCTTCAATTACGACAGGGAGTTGTTATGAGCGTGCAGATTCTGCTGAAGTGTGCTATAATATGCCTACGTAGGCTAAAGCAAGCGATGCATCCGCACCTTCCTAGAAGGAGTTCCACGCAAGCGTGACGGTCGCAGCTAAAATCAAAAGCTTACAGGCAACACACAGGATAAGAGAATGAAAGGAAAAGTTAAGTGGTTCAACGACCAGAAGGGCTTCGGGTTCATCACCCCGGAAGACGGGTCCAAGGACCTCTTCGTTCACCACAGCAGCATCCAGGCCTCCGGCTTCAAGACGCTGGCCGAGAACCAGGAAGTGGAGTTCGACGTCCAGCAGTCAGAGAAAGGCCCCCGCGCCGCGAACGTAAAGCCCCTGTAGGCTGAGCCGCAGGCCGGAAAAGACCCGGTGCCGTAAGGCGTCGGGTCTTTTTTTGTATCATCGGGGGGCCCCTTGACAAAAATTATTTGTCTGGCATCCTTATAATGCGGGGTGGTGGGTATGAAACCTATCAGAGAATCTCGTCATCCAGGTTCGATCCCGAAAGCATCGCCTGTGCCGGCCGGTGAGGGATCGCGGCGCGCGGACCCCTTGGCCGGGATGCCCATATTCCGGGGCGCGTCTCCGGGCCGGATGGACACCTTCTTCTTCCGCGTGCGCGGGTTCAAGGGGAAGGAGCTCGCCTTCATCGTGGCTGGGTTCGCCATGCTCGCCTTGGCTCCTATCGCCGAGTTCCTGCTCACGTCGCCGGACGAGAAGGTCGGCGGCCTGCGCCAGGGCTTCGACCAGAAGGGCGTCGACTACGGAGGCCCGGGCAGCCCCTTCGAGGACGGGATCGCGCGCATCGCCCCCGGCAACCTCCTGGGCCAGATCGCGGAATCCATCTCCCCCCTGACCGCCCGCGACCCCGTGTCGCTCATCCTCAGCCCGCAGACGGACGAAGGCCAGCCGGAGGCGGAGGAAGCCTCCCCCCCCAGGCGTGCGCCGCCTCCGAAGAGAGAGAGCGGCTGGAAGGACGCCATCTCGGCGGCCAAGAAGGGGACGCGGGAGGCTGCCAAGCGCGTGCGCCTGCCCGTGCCGAGCGCGAGGCTGGCGGGCAAGCTGAGCGGCATCTCCGGCCTTTCGGGCGGCTCCGGGGGCTCCGCCTCCGCGATGTCGCTCTCCGCTCCGGTCTCCAAGGGGCTTCTCTCGCGGGTCGCGACTCAAGACCATCTCAGCCGGGTCCAGGCCACGTCGGACTACCGGGGCGGGCCGGGGCGCAGGAGCGGGGCCGCCGGCACCGGCCACCTGCCGGGCGCGTACCTCGACGCCAAGAAGGTCATCTCGGGCGGCGGTGCGATCTCGGGCACCGGCGGCGGCAACGCGCCGTCCGGTTCCGGCTCCATCTCGGGGGGCGGGTCCGGCTCCGGCTCCGGCGGGATGAACAGGTCGGGCAATGACCCGAGTTCCTCGGGGAAGAGCGGGACGTCCGTTTCGTCGACGGCGGATGCCCGCAACATCCAGCCCAAGGAGAAGAAGGAGAGCTTGGCCCAGATGGCGAAGAAGATGAACATGGAGCAGGCCATCAAGCTCAAGTGGGACAAGAAACGCTACGACCAGATCGAACGCAAGAAGATGAAGGAACAGATCATGATGCAGACCGCCTCGCAGGCCTTCCTCAAGGTGCTCGACAAGTTCCTTGAAGCGATATTCGACGCGCAGGGAGGCGCCGAGGGCCAGAAGAAGAAGAAGAAGAAGAGCGCCGAGCAGGCGCAGCAGCAGGACCCCATGGGAGGCCAGGGAGGCTGAGTCATGAGAGGGACGGCTTTTCTGCTGCTTTGTGCCGGCTTGGCGGCGGCTCCAGCCTGGGCGGCCAAGGTCCCCAAGGTCGGCTCCGGTTCCGCCGTCGCCACGGACCGCTACGTCCAGGAATACGCGGACACCATGAAGTCGGTGGAGTCCCAGATCAATGCCATCAAGGCGGCTTTGGCGGCCATGCCCGAGCCCACCGGCCGGGCCGCAGGCATCGCGGCGGAGGCCCAGGTCATGGCCACCTACGCGCCCATCGTCGGGCTCATGTCCAAGGCCGAGGCCGCTCAGATGAAGATGTACAAGCATATACTCGGGGCGGACGGCTCATTGGACCAGGAGTTCGACGTGATGCTGGGGCTCCCCCCGTTCGAGAGCAAGCGCGACGACCCGAACCTGACCCCGCACGAGGATGGGATCTTCGAGGGAGAACCGGACGCCAAGCCCAGCCTGCAGACGGATCCTTCCCCGTTCGGGACTCCGACTCAGCAGCAGCAGGGCGGCGCGGCCGGACCCGCGCAAGAGCCGCCGGACTCGGTGGACGAGCAGGTGGGCGCCGTGCGTGAGCGCATGAAGCAGCGGCAGGAAGCGGTCAAGCGGTTCGTCGAGGAAGCGCGCAAGACGGCCGCCGCGCCCCAGCCTAAAGCGGAAGACTAGGGCTGGGGCGTTCCGGGTTTTCCCCTTGCGGTCAGATGGCTGTGGTGACCAGGGTCTCGGTGGACAGGACCCCTGGGATGTTGCGGATGTGGTTCACGACCGTGGCGGAAAGGCTCGGCAGATCGTCGGTCTCCATGTCCAGCACCAGGTCCCAGCGGCCGAATACGGCCGAGACGTGAGACACGCCCTGGGTCTGCTTGAGCCGCTGCAGGACCTCCTTCTCCTTGCCGGGCATGAGCCGAACGAGAACCAATCCTGTGACCATTGCCTTTCCCCTTTTGCCGGTGTTGCCGAAGTATACTAAAATCCGACGGTATGAGGCTCGCCATCCAGCGCGTCAGCCGCGCCGAGGTCCGGGTCGACGGCCGCGGGTCCGCCCGTATCGGCAGGGGTCTGCTCCTCCTGCTGGGGGTCGGGCAGGGCGACGACGAGTCCTGCTGCCGCCGCTTGGCCCAGAAGACGGCGAACCTCCGCGTCTTCCCCGATGACGCGGGCAAGTTCGACCTTTCGCTCGCGGACGTCCGCGGAGAGGCCCTGGTCGTCAGCCAGTTCACTCTCTTCGGGGACTGCCGCAAGGGCCGCCGTCCCGATTTCACCGGCGCCATGCCGCCGGAGCCTGCCCAGGCCCTCTACAGGGCTTTCGTCGAGGAGCTGGTCCGGCTGGGCATCCCGACCCGGACGGGCGAGTTCGGCGCCAAGATGGAGGTGGAGCTGGTGAACGACGGCCCCGTGACCTTGTGGCTCGATTCGGCGCAGCTCTGATCCTGGGCCTGGCCCTAGTGTGGACCGCATGCGGTCCCGCGTCCTGCCAGGAGCTTTCGGCTTCCCCCCCTCCGTTCTCGCTCGAGCCGAAGAAGGAGGCCAAGGACCCTCTTCCCACCCCGCTCGCCTTGGCGTTGAGCCTGGCCTTCGACGCGACGACCTGGGCGAGGGTGGGCGTCTCCACATCCGCGCCTTCCGTGGAGATGGCGCGGCTGCTCCGCGGGGGGTTCTATCGCTTGGAGCTCCTGCAGCTGGTGCAGATGGCGGACGGATCCGGGCGCGCGCTCACGCAGCTGACCGCCCGGAGGGAGAAGGGCGAGGACCTGGCGAAGATCGCCGCGGACCTTTCGTTGGACCTGGAGCGGATCTACGAGGAGTCTCTCGTGAAAGCGGCGGACGTGGAGCGGACGCTCCAGGCGGTAGACCGCGTCTGCGGCCCCGCGAAGGCCCGGTGACGTTCCTCGCGCTGCTGCTCCTGCTGCCCTTGTGCTCCTGCAACGCGCCCGAGCGCGAGCCTGCGTCCGCCGTTCCGGCGTCGCCCGACGCTCCTAAACCCCTCCCTAGGACCCGCCTCGTATTCCCGAACGAACGCGCCATCGAGGTGGAGATGGCCCTGACCCCCGAGGACCAGGAGCGAGGGCTCATGCTCCGGACCCGGCTCGACCCGGATTACGGGATCCTGTACGCCTTCCCCCAGGAGCGGGTCCTGAAATTCTGGATGAAGGACACCCTGGTGGACCTGGACATGGTGTTCCTCGACAAGGATAAGCGGATCACCGTGATCCATCGCGACGTGCCGCGCGCCGAGACCGCCGCGCCGGACTCGAGGATCGCGCGGCGCACGGGATTGGGGCGCTACGTCCTCACGCTCCCGGCCGGGGCGGCGGGATGGAACAAGCTCGAGGTCGGGCAGAAGCTGCGTTTCGACGCCCCGGAGCCCCGATGACGCTCCCCCTCGTCTTCCTCACCGGGGCGTCGGTCCTGATCCTGGAGATCCTCGGCACGCGCGTCATCTCCCCGTTCTACGGCTCCACGGTCTACGTCTGGTCCGCGCTCATCGTCGTGACCCTGGCCAGCCTGGCGGCCGGGTACGCTCTGGGCGGGGCGCTCGCGGACCGGGCATCAAACGCATGTCCTAAGGATGCCCAGTCCCATGGCCCATCCGGGCCATGGGACCGCGGCGGCCCGCGCAAGAGCGTGTCCATGATGCTCGCCGCCTCCGGGGCCTGGCTCCTGCTCGTCCCGCTCTTCCGGCGTCCGGTCCTGCTGGCGGCCTCCTCCTTGGGAGTGCAGGCCGGGGCTCTGGCGAGCGCGGCGGCGCTCTTCGCGGTCCCCCTCGCCTGCCTGGGGGCGGTCGGCCCCTTGTGCATCCGGCTCCGGACCGAGGCCCTCGACCGCCTGGGGCGGGAGGTGGGCTGGGTCAACGCGGTCTCCACCGTCGGGAGCGTGGCCGGAGCCCTGCTCGCCGGGTTCTGGCTCATCCCGAGGCTGCCGGTCTCGGCGGCGCTGCTGTGTCTCGCCGCCGCGCTGCTGGGCGCCGCGATCCTGTTCGGCTGGAGCCTGATGCGCCCTGGGGCGCGCGTCGCCGCCGTGTCGGCGGCCGCGCTCGGCGCCGGGCTCGCGGCGGCCGCGTCCTCGGCCCCGCGGCCGCCGGGCGGCGGGGTCCTCCGGGAGCACGCCCGGAGCTTCTACGGCGACATCCGCGTCGTGGACCGGCCGTCCCGCGGCAGGCGCACCCTGTTCATCGACGGGGTCGCCAACACGGTGGTGGATCTCGGCACCCTGGACAGCACGTCGCGCTACATCATGGCCTTCGAGGTCCTCCCGCTGTTCCGGCCGGAGGGGAAGAGGGCCCTGCTGATCGGCCTGGGGGGCGGAGCCCTGGTGGCGCGGTTCAAGGAGCATTACGGCGTCGCGACGGACGTGGTGGAGATCGACCCCGTGATCGAGCGGCTTGCGCGGGCATGGTTCGCTTTCAAGCCTTCCGGGCGCGTGTTCACGGAGGACGGCCGGATGTTCCTGGAGCGGGGCGGGGATGCGTACGACTTCATCGTGATCGACGCTTTCAACGGGGACCAGCACCCGTACCACCTCTTCTCAAGGGAGGCGTTCGCCGCGGCCTCGCGCCGTCTCGCCCCGGGAGGGGTGTTGGCGCTCAACGCGATCGGTTTCGCCGAGGGCCCCGAAGACGGGCTCAAGCGCTCCGTGGCAGCCACGCTCAAGGCCGTGTTCCGGCACGTGCGCGTCGCGGCCGCGAGGAGCTTCCGCGGCGACGGCGGCGACTGCGTCAACATGATGTTCTTCGCATCGGACGCGCCGCTGGATTTCGCGAGGAGCGCCCCGGCGGGCCGGCCGGAGCTGGCCGCGTACGCGGCCGAGTTCGACGCCCTCTCCCTGGAGTCCGACGGCGGCGTCGTCAGCACGGACGACCGCAACCCCATCGAGGCCTTGAGCGCTCCGGCCTTCCTGGCCATGCGCCGCGACCTCTGGCTCGGCGAGAAAGAGAGGATGGCCGATTAGGAAGGGCCCTTATCTTCCAGCAGGGCCCGGGTGAGGCGCGGCCTGATCTCCTCGGGCAGGGACATGGGGTCCAGGGCCCCGAGGCTTCCCAGCCTCTTGTGCAGGGAGAAGAAAAGGGTGTAGTCGTCGTCGTTGAGCCGCTCCTTCTTCGAGAGGAGGGCCAGGGCGGCCCGAGACTGCCCCGCCCGGTCGAAGGCGCGCGCGTAGGCCGAGTAGAACTCGGGAGTCCTGCGGAGAGCGACGTTCATGACGAAGTCGTCGGTCTCGCCGGCTTTCGCGTAGATCGAGGCGACCTCGGAGCCGTGCTCGTCCTTGGAAGCCGCGAGGATGACGGATTCGGTCAGGACGCCGACAGCCTCCGCGTGCAGGCCGAGCTCCGAGAGCTTGGAGGCGACCTCGAGCCGGTCGGCGTAGGCGCGGGCCGCCGAGAAGGCGCCGGCCGAACGGCGGTTCACGGCGACCCCGCGCAGGGCGTCGTGGAGCGGGCGGTCCGCTTCGGGCAGGGGGTCGATGGACTGCAGGACGCCGAACGCGCTGTCGTAGTCCCCCTTCCGGAGCAGGGAGCGCGCCTCCTGGACGGAGCCCTGGCGGGACTCTGCGGGCTTGGCTGCAGGGGCGGAAGGAGCGACCGCTTCCGTGGCCTCCGGCTGCATGCGGGTGGCGTAGTAGACTCCCCCGAAGAGCAGAAAGGCGAGCGCGAGCGTCCCCGCGGCCCACAGCCGGTCGGTCCATTTCAGGCTCTTCGGATGCGGCGGCTCCTGCGCCTGCGCCGCAGGCTTCGCAGGGGCAAAAGGGACGGGGGACGCGGCCACCAGGCGGAACGTGCCCTTCCATTCCCCGATGCTCCAGGCTCCGTTGATCTGTTGTCCGTCCGGGGATATGAACCCTTGGTAGAGCACATCGTGCTCCACCCCGCCGGTACCGTCGTACCTCTTTATGAACCGGATGGAGCCGTCTTCCCCCATCTTCCCGTCCATGACGTTCGCGTAGAGAGTGGGGGTCCCGGCCGCGCCGAAGGTCGCCGGCTCGGTGATGCGGCCGCCGATGTCTAGGCCGTACTGGGTGAATTCCGCATGGAAGCGCACCGGCGGTTTTCCCACCGGGGTGCCGGAGGCGTCCACCTCGGGGTAGAGGTAGATCCCATCCCAGGTCCCCGCGACGGTGGGACCTCCGCCCCCGCTGTACTGCACCACTTCGGCATTAGCGGCGGCGGAACCGCCCAGCAGGAGTACGGCGGTCAGGAGGCCCCAGGGCATGGCTAAGGAACTGCCGCCACCTCGAAGAAGGCCTCCAGCCCGCCGGTCGAATCCGTCCCCGCGAGCACCTGGAAGCGGCCCGGCTCCACGCGCCAGCGCATGCTCTCGTCGTAGGCGCCGAGCTCCTTCGGCCCGAGCGCGAAGCTCAGGCGGCGCGTCTCCTGGGGCTTGAGCGTGATCCGCTCGAAGCCTTTGAGCTCGCGCACCGGGCGCGAAGCGCTTGAGACGAGGTCCCGGATGTAGATCTGCACCACCTCGTCTCCCGCGACCGGCCCCGTGTTCGTGACCGAGACGGACACCGTCACTCTCCCGCCCGGGGCGATGCGGGATCTGTCCAGCGCCAGGTCCTTGAGCGCGAAGGTCGTGTAGCTCAGGCCCCAGCCGAAGGGATACTGCGGCTCGTTGGGTACGTCCAAGTAATGCGTGGTGTAGTTGTTCGAAGGGTCGTAGGGCCGCCCGGTCTTCTTGTGGTTGTAGTAGATGGGGACCTGCCCGAGCACGCGCGGGAAGGTCGCGGGGAGCTTGCCGCCCGGGTTGACGTCCCCGAACAGGATGTCCGCCACGGCCATCCCGGCGCGCGTCCCGCCGAACCAGGCTTCGAGGATGGCGGGGGCATGGTCCGCGAGCCAGCCCAAAGTCAGGGGCCGGCCGTTCATGAGTACGACGGCCGCGGGCTTGCCCGCGGCCAGCACCGCCTTGGCGAGGTCCATCTGCAGCCCCGGAAGGCCGATGGAGGAGCGCGAGGAGGCTTCCCCGCTCAGGTTCGGGCTCTCACCCAGCACGAGCACGACGGCGTCGGCCGCCTTGGCCGCGGCGACCGCTTCGGCGAAGCCGGCTTCCGTGCCGCCCTGCATCTCGCAGCCCTTGGCGTAGAGGACCTTGGCCGGGCTGCCGAGCTTGGCCTCGACGGCGCCGCGCAAAGAGACGGTGTCTTCCTTGCGCCCCCAGATGGCCCAGCCTCCGAAGATCTCCTGGTCGTCGGCGAGCGGGCCGATGAGCGCGAGCTTCCCGAGGTCCTTGCGCAGGGGCAGGACCTTCTCTTCGTTCTTGAGCAGGACCATGGACTTCAGCGCGACCTTGTGCGCGGCGGCGAGATGCTCGGGCGTGAAAACGGCCTTGGCCTCGAGGGACTCGTCCGTGAGGGGGCGGTCCATGGCCCCGGTCAGGAACTTGATGCGCAGGACTCTGCGGACGGCCTCGTCCACCGTCGCCAAGGAGAGCTTCCCTTCTTTCACGAGCCTAGGGCCGTGGGTGACGTAGGATCTGCTCACCATCTCCATGTCTACGCCGGCCTTCAGGGCCTTGAGCCCGGCGTCGGCCTCGTCCGCCGCGACCCCGTGATTGATGAGCTCCATGACCGCTGTGTAGTCGCTCACGACGAACCCGTCGAAGCCCCATTCCTTGCGCAGGACCTCGGTCTGCAGCCAGCGGTTGGCCGTGGCCGGGATGCCGTTGAGGTCGTTGAACGAGCTCATGAGCGTGGCCACCCCTTCCTCGACGGCGGCTTTGAACGGCGGGAAGTAGACCTCGCGCAGGGTGCGTTCGGACACGTCCGTGGTGTTGTAGTCCCGTCCGGCCTCGGCGGCTCCGTAGGCGGCCCAGTGCTTGGCGCAGGCGGCGATCCTGTCCGGAGCCGCCATGTCCTTGCCCTGGAACCCGCGCACGCGGGCGCGGGCCATGGCCGCTCCCAGATAGGGGTCTTCGCCGGAGCCCTCCATGATGCGGCCCCAGCGGGGATCCCGGGCGATGTCCACCATGGGGGCGAAGGTCCAGCGGATCCCGGTGGCCGCGGCTTCACGCGCGGCGATGCTCGCGGAGAGCTCGACGGCGGCGGGGTCCCAAGAGGACGCCTCTGCGATGGGGACCGGGAACATGGTGCGGTAGCCGTGGATGACATCCGCCCCGAAGAGGACGGGGATCTTCATGCGCGACTCCAGCGCGGCGCGCTGGATGGCGTTCTTCCTCTTCGTCTCCATGACGTTGAGCATGGACCCGAGCAGGCCCTTGCGCGCGAGGTCCTCGAACTCTCCGGGCTTGCCGCCGTCTCCGAGCTGCTGGAGCTGGCCGAACTTCTCCTCCAGCGTCATCTTCTTGAGCAGGGCCTCCACCTTCTTCTCGGTCTCGGGCTGCCGCAGGGGTTTCGCCAAAACGAGAGCGGGGACCAGCGAAACGGCGAGCACAAAGGGAAGGATCGCGTTCATGGGGCGATAGTACCATATCACGTTCTGTTCATATAATGAGCGGGATGACCGAGCCGGACTGGACGAAATGGGAGCCGACGGAACGCGCGACGCTCTGCTTCGTCTTCAGGGACGGCCGCGTCCTCCTCATACACAAGAAGCTCGGGCTCGGAGCGGGGAAGGTCACGGCTCCGGGAGGCCGCATCCAGCCCGGCGAACCGCCGGCGGACGCCGCGTGCAGGGAGACGCTCGAGGAGACGGGCGTGAGACCGCTCGATGTCTCCCGGGCCGGGGTGCTCTTCTTCCAGTTCGCGGACGGGCTCGCGCTCCACTGCACCGTATTCGCAGCAGAGCGCTCTTCCGGAATGCCCCGGGAGACCGACGAGGCCGTGCCGTTCTGGGTCGAACCCTCCGCCGTCCCCTACCCCAAGATGTGGGCCGACGACGAGCTCTGGATCCCTTGGATGCTCGCGAAGAGGCCTTTCCGCGGCTTCTTCTGCTTCGACGGCGACCGCATGCTGAGCGGCAGAGTGGAGCCGGAATAGGTGCTGAAGATCACGCCGGTCTGCGCCCCGGGGCTCGAGCCGTTCCTTAGACAGGAACTGCGAGCCCTCGCCCTGGGACAAGGGCTGCGGGATGTCTATCGGGCCAACCTCCACCTTCGCACGGCCGAGCGCGTGCTCGTGCGCGTCGGCGAGTTCCACGCGGCCGCGTTCCCCGAGCTCGAGCGCAAGGCCAAGCGTCTCCCTTGGGGGAGCTTCCTGGCTCCCGGGAGGTCCGTGGCTGTCAGGGCTTCCTGCAGGCGGTCGAGGCTGTATCACGAACGGGCCGTGGCCGAAAGGGTGGAAAGGGCGGCGTCCTCCGGAGATGCCGGTTCGCCCCAGCTCGTCTTCGTCCGGATGGAGGACGACCTCTGCACCGTGGACATCGATTCCTCGGGAGAGCCCCTGCATCGCCGGGGCTACAGGCTCGCCACGGCCAAAGCGCCTCTCAGCGAGACCTTGGCCAGCGCCCTGGTCATGGCGTGCGGCTGGGACGCGGCTTCCCCCCTGCTGGACCCGTTCTGCGGCTCGGGCACCATTCCCATAGAAGCGGCGCTCCTGGCCGGGCGCCTCCCTCCCGGACGCTCGCGCCGCTTCGCGTTCATGGACTGGCCGGGTTTCGACATGGGGAGTTGGCAGGCGCTTCTGGCCGAGACGGATGCGCAATTCTCAGCCCCGCGGATCATCGCCTCGGACCGGGATGCCGGCGCGGTCCGGTCCGCGCAGGCCAACGCGGAGCGCGCCGGGGTCGCGGACCGCATCGAGTTCTCCTGCGGGGCCGTCTCCGCCGTGGAGCCTCCCGCTTCGCCGGGCTGGGTGCTCACCAACCCTCCGTACGGCGTGCGCCTCAAGGGGAAGGGCGACCTGCGGGACCTTTACGCGCAGTTCGGCAAGGTCCTTCGGGGACGCTTGCCGGGATGGCGCGTGGCGATGCTCTGCCCCAGCGTCCCGCTCATCCGGAGCACAGGGCTGCGGCTCGAGCCGCGCCTGGAGGCGATCAGCGGCGGTCTGAAGGTGCGTTTATGGACCGGAGGGCCGCTCTAGAGCATGCTCGCGCTGTCGATCATCCTTCCCACCTACAACGAGCGGCTCAACATCGAGGTCCTGGTCCCGCTCCTGGACGAGATGTTCCGGGACATCAGGCACGAGGTCATCGTCGTCGACGACTCGTCCACGGACGGGACCGGCGACGCCGTCCTCGGCATGCGGGCGCGCTACCCGCAGCTCCGCCTGCTGACGCGTCCCGTCAAGGACGGCATCGGCAGCGCTTTGCGCGCCGGCTACGCCCGGGCGGAGGGCCGCGTGATAGCGTCCTGCGACGCGGACCTCTCCTGGGCCCCTCGGGACCTCCGGAGGCTCTTCGAGGCGGTCGAGGCCGGGGCGGACCTGGCGGTGGGCTG
This sequence comes from Elusimicrobiota bacterium, assembly GCA_041650695.1. Taxonomy (GTDB): domain Bacteria; phylum Elusimicrobiota; class Elusimicrobia; order UBA1565; family UBA1565; genus JBAZKS01. Next base: position 1,512 of record JBAZKS010000061.1, on the reverse strand, counting down.
CCGGCACGACCCGTCCGTCCAGTATGAGACCCCGGGGCTGAAGGTCTGGTGCAAGTACATCGCGAGCCGGTGCGGGAACGGCCTGCTGCGGAGGCTCTTCGCCCTGCCGATCCGTGATTTCACGGGGAACTGCCGCGCGCTGCGCCGGGAGTGCTGGCTTTCTCTCGGGGTCCGGGATCGGTCGAACTTTTTCCTCGTCGAGACCGTGCTCCTGGCGCATCGCAAGGGCTTCCGGGTCCGCGAGATCCCGGTCTCGTTCGCGGACCGGCGTCACGGCGAGTCCAAGATCGACCATTGGACGGAGATCCCCAAGGCTGGGTTCAAGCTGCTCTGGTGGCGGCTGCGCCTGGGCGCGGCGCCCAAAATTGTATGATGCCTCGCCCATGATCAGACTCCTTCTGGCCCTTGTCCTGCCGTGCTCCGCGCATGCGTCCAACGCCTCTCCAGAGAGGACGCAGCACAGCGGCGGCTCCGCCGCCGCAGCCGCGCCGAAGGAGGACTCCTACCGCATCCTGGAGAGGATCGTCAAGTTCGGCAACCGCCACGCGGGAGCTCCAAAGCGCAGAGCGGCGGTGGACCTTCTGGCCAGGCTCATGACAGATCGGGGCTTGAAGGTCTCGCGCCATCCCTTCCAGGGCCGCGATCCCAAAGACGGCAGGCCCTATCCGATGGTGAATCTGGTCGGGAGGGTCCACCCCGGGGCCAAGTGCCGATTCCTTCTCGGCTCCCACTTCGACATCCGCCACGTCGCAGAGAACGACCCGGACCCGCTCAAGCGCGGCCTTCCGATCCAAGGGGCAAACGACGGCTCCTCCGGCGTGGCGGTGCTCCTGTCGCTCGCCTCGCGGCTGGACGCGGGCCTTCCTTCCTCGGTCGGAGCGGATATCGTGCTCTTCGACGGAGAGGAGATGGGCTACCCCGACGTCGGAGGCTACTGCCTAGGGTCCTGGGACCTCGTCTCCAAGATGGGCGCCTGGAAGGCCAAACCCAGGTTCGGCGTCATCCTCGACATGGTGTGCGATCCCCGCGGCGTCTACCGCATGGAGACGAACTCCCTCAAGGCGCATCCCGCGCTGGTCCAGGCCCTCTGGAGCATCGGCAGGGAGCGCGTCCCCGCCGCGTTCCAGGCGGAGGGAGGTCTGTCCATCATCGACGACCATTTTCCCCTCACCGCCGCCGGCGTGCCCTCGGTGCTGATCATCGGCTTCAACTATCCCGAGTTCCACACCACGGCCGACACCTTGGAGCGATGCTCGGCCGGCCGTCTCGCCCTCATGGAGGATGTCTTATGGCAGTTCGTGAGCCGCAGGCTTCCGGAGTTCCTGCAGTGCGCGCCGCCCGGGAAACGCTGACCGGGCTCATCGTCCTTTTGTCCAACGCGGTCATCATGTCCGTGGAGATGCTCGCCGCGCGCATGCTATTCCCCCATTACGGCAACACGGTCTTCACTTGGTCCGCGGTCATCACCATCATCATCGCGGGGCTCTTCCTGGGCTATATGATCGGCGGCGT
>JBAZKS010000060.1:0-20344 GCA_041650695.1 Elusimicrobiota bacterium | reverse complement strand
CCAGGCCTACGACCGTCGTGCTATAATCACGCATAGAGCCAGTCAAACCTCCGTTTGTGGATAGGCTTCCTCTCGGGGAAGCAACCCACGATATAACGCAGGCGACTGGCTCGTCTATTTAATCTAGACCATCAGCTTGGCCACCAGCTTCGCGTAGCGGGCGGGGTCCGGGAGCGGGGAACCCTCGGTCAGGACCCCCTGGCCGTAAAGGAGCTCGGCGTACTCCGCGATCCTCGGGTCCTTCCGATCCTCCTCGAACATCTTGCGCATGCGCTCGACCACCGGGTGCAGGGGATTGAGCTCCAGGATGCGCTTGGCCCCCTGCGGCTCCTCCTGACGCACCTGGCGCAGCATCTTCTCCAGACGCGCGCTCACGGCGCCCTCCTCGGAGACGAGACAGACCGCGCTCTCGGTCAGGCGCTCGGAGAACCGGACCTCCTTGACGTGGTCCGCGAGCGTCTCGCGCATGAAGTCGAGCAGGCCCGCGCACTCCCGCGCCGCATCTTCCGCCTTCTCGCGGGTCTGGGCGTCGGGCTCGAGCCCGAGCGAGCCCTTGCCCGCGCAGCGGAAGGGCTTGCCCCCCAACTCGCGCAGGCTGTCGGCGACCACCTCGTCCACCGGGTCCGTGAAGAAGATGACCTCGTAGCCTTTGGCCTTGAGCGCCTCGAGGTGCGGGGAGGACTCCACCGCCTGCCGGCTCTCGCCCGCGATGAAGTATATCTCCTTCTGGTCCGCCTTCATGCGGTCCGCGTAATCCTTGAGCGAGCAGAGCTCGCCCGGCGCGGTGGCCGTGGTCTCGAACTGCAGGAGCTCCTGGATGCGCTCCCGGCTGTCCGGGTCCGAATAGAGCCCCTCCTTGAGCACCTTGCCGAACGCCTTCCAGAACCTCAGGTACTTCTCCCGGTCCTCGGTCTGGAGCCTCGAGAGCGCGTCGAGCGTCTTGCGCACCACGCTCTCGCGGATCCGGCGCACCTGGCGGTCGTGCTGCATCGTCTCGCGCGAGATGTTCAAGGGCAGGTCCGGGCAGTCGACCACCCCGCGCACGAAGCGCAGGTAGTCCGGGGTGAGGTCCTTGCAGTCCGCGGCGATGAGCACGCGCTTGACGTAGAGCGCGAGCCCCGAGCGCCGCTCCGGGAAGAGCAGGTCCAAAGTGGACTTAGACGGGATGTAGAGGAGCGCGTCGTAGCGGAACGAGGTCCCCTCCGCGCTGAAGCGGATGGGCTCCAGGGGTTCGGCGAAGTCGTGCGCGATGCGGCGGTAGAACTCCGCGTGCTCTTCGGCGGAGATCTCCTTGGCCGGCTTGGTCCAGATGGCTTTCATGGAGTTGATCGCGTCGTCCGCGCCCTGCAGGCGTATGGGATGGGTGATGAAGTCCGAGTACTTCTTGACGATGCGGCGCAGCTCCTCGGGCTCCACATAGTCGGTGTCGCCCTCCTCGCGCTTCTTGAGAGAGACCTTGACCGCGGTCCCGGCCTCGACCCCTTGGACCGGAGATTCCTCCACGGTGAAGCCCCCCTCCCCCTGCGAGCGCCAGAGCCAGGCCTTGTCCTCTCCGGCCTTGCGCGTGAGGACCTCCACCGTGTCTGCGACCATGAACGCGGAGTAGAAGCCCACCCCGAACTGGCCGATGAGCTCCGGCGCGCTCCCGGTCCGGCCGGACCGGAGAGTGCGGAGGAACTCCTGCGTCCCGGACCGGGCGATGGTGCCGAGGCTTAAGACGAGCTCCTCCCGGCTCATCCCCATCCCGTTGTCCCGGACCGTGAGCGTGCGGCGCTCGCGGTCCGGCTCGAGCCGGATCCAGTACTCGTCCTTCTCGGGAGCCAGCTCCGTGCGGGTCAGCGCCTCGAAGCGGCGCCGGTCCAGGGCGTCGGACGCGTTCGAGATCAGCTCCCGCAGGAAGACGTCCTTGTGCGTGTAGAGCGAATGGATGACGATGTCGAGGACCTGCCGGACCTCGGCCTGGAACTCCATCTTCTGGGTCGTACCCGCCATCAGGACCTCCGTTTGTCCACCCATGCCTTCACGAGATACCCGGCCATGAGCACGGCGGCCGAGCCCGCGGCCTCCGGCCAGGAGACCTGCGTCATGAGCCAGGCCGAGACCGCGCAGCCCGCCGGAGCCACGAGCCATACGCACGGGACCTTGTAAGGCCTTTCCGCGCCCGGCCTGCGCACGCGCAGGGCCAGGACGGCCAGGCAGCAGGCCACGTACTGGCATACCACGGCCAGATTCGACAGATCGATGAGCCGCGAGAAGTCGAAGGTCAAGGCCAGGGCGGCGCCCGCGCCCGTGGTCGCCGCGATGGCGCGGTACGGGGTCAGGAAACGCTCATGGACCATGCAGAGCCTCAGGCGCGAGAGCGACGCGCTGCCCAAGGAAGACAGGAAGCGCGGCGCTCCCAGAGCCTCGCCCGCCAGGAATCCGGTCATGGACACCGCGCCCGCCGCGGCCAGCAGAGCCCCTCCCCACGGGCCGAGCAGGTGCCCGGCCGCGTCGGCCAGGGGACGGTCGAGGCTGGCGTGCAGGCCGGGGAACGAGCCCACCGCCGCCGCCTGGATGAGGCAGTAGAGCACGACGGCGCAAGACAGGGAGCCGATGACGGCCCTCGGCACATCCCTCTGCGGCGTACGCGCCTCGCCCGCGGGCACGCCCACGACCTCGAAGCCCTGCAGCGCCCAGAGGGCCAGGAACACGGCGCGGCCGAAGCTCCTCTCCCCGGAGAAAAAAGGCGAGAATCGGCCGGGCTCGAGGGCCGAGAGGCCGACCAGCGCGAAGAAGCCCAGGGGAAGCAGCTTGGCCACGGTCAGGATGTTCACGGCCCGCGAGCCGGGCTCGATGCCCCGGTAGTTCAGCGCGCCGAACGCCAGGATGCTGCCGGCGGCGAGCAGCCGGCCCGCCGTCGGACCGTCGAGGAGCGGGATGAAGTACCCGACCTGCCCGCCCAACGCCGAGGCCACGGCGGCCCAGCTCAGCACGGACGCCGCCCAGGCGATGACTCCGACCCCGTAGCCGACGCGTTCGCCGAACGCCTCCCGGGAGTAGAGCGCGGCGGCCCCGCTCTCGCCGACCATGGCGCCCATCTCGGCGTAGCAGAGGGCCACGGGCATGAGGAGCAGGCCGCAGGCCGCGAACGCCGCGACCGAGGCCGGACCGGCGGCCGCGGCGAGCTTCCCAGGGAAGAGGAAGATGCCGCTGCCGACGATGGCGTTGAGACCGATGCAGAAGATGTCGGCCCCACGCAGCCTGCGGATGTCGCGTTGCCCCGCCATGCACGGAGAATTGTATTATATCGCCGCTCCCATGAGACGTGTCGCCTGCGCCCTGGCGCTGTCCTCTTTGCTCTCCGGCTGCGTGGCTCGCGTCGTCTCCGTCGTCTATCCCAGGCCCGAGACCCCCGAGATGCGGGCCAAAAGCCTGGCCCTGGGGAACCTCTACCTTCTGTTCGAGAAGCCCCAGGATTTCCCGGTCGACGCGGTCTACTTCGCGAGGGAGCTCTCCCGGAGGCTCTCCGCGTCCGGGGGCCATGTCCTCGCCTACCGGGTCGCGCGCGAGGACCGGACGCGGGACCCGTTCCTCGAGCGCCTCGCCCCCTCCGGCGCGCTCCGGGTGAGATTCGAGTCCTTGGAACTCCAGCGCCAGGGAGTCCGCAAGCAGGTCAAGGTCCAAGGCAAGTCCCTCAAGGAGGACGTCTGGCTCTTCAAGGCCAGGCTCTCCCTCAAGGCGGTCCTCACCTCCGAGCCCGGCGGCGCGGTCCTGGCCTCGACGCAGTGCGCGGTCGCGCTCGAGGAAGAGGCGCCCCGCGCGCGGGACAAGGACAAACTGGAGTGGTACGCGGCCAGACACAAGCGCCTGCTCGCGCGCGCGGCGGCCGAGCTGCCGCGCCTCTTGGGGGAGGTCCCGAGCGTCGAGCGCCGCCGCTGGCTCTACTCCGACGAGAAGGACCCGCTCTCCGAGCGCGCCGTGCAGGAGGCCGGCCGCGGCCGCTGGGAGGCGGCCAGCGAGCTCTGGGCGCAGCGGCTGGACTCCGGCCGGGGAGGCTGGCGCGAACTCGTCAACCTCGCCGTGGCCGCGGAGCAGAGGCAGGAATACGTCGAGGCCGAGCGCATCTTCCGCAAGGCGCGCGTCGGCGCCGGGCCGGACCCGCAGGCCGCCAAGGTCCCGTTCGAGGAGATCCTGGCGGACCTCGCCTCAGCCGCGCGGGACGTGGGTCTGCGTTCGAAGCGGTCGGTCGACTACTTCGCCGCCCCGCTGGCCGTACTCCCCTTTTCGGACGAAACGGGCGGGTTCGAAGGCGCGGAGGGCCTCCGCACCTCGGCGTACAGGGCCCTGGCCAAGGGCGGCTACACAGCCGTCTCAAGAGTGAAGGCGGACCGGGCGCTTCGGGGTCTCGGAGCCCGGCCCGAGGAGCTCGCCGCGAAGCTCGGAGCCGAGCGCCTGCTCTTCGGGAGCATCACCCGGTCCGAGGGCGCCAAAGCGGCCGGGGAGCTCCGGCTCTACGAGCGCGCGGCGGGCGGGGAGGTCTGGCGGAGCGCGGCGGGCAAACCCCTGGGGAGCGGGGAGTTCGTGGAGTCCCTCCTCGAAACGCTCCCGAGAAGAACCCAGCCTTTCAGCCTCCCCTGAGCGCGAGGTGCCGACCGCTCCTTGCGTGGTGGAGCTTGAGTATCTCGGCCACGACCGAGACGGCGATGGCTCCCGGGCTCTTCCCGCCGAGGTCCAGGCCGATGGGGGAGAACACGCGCGGGTCGCTCGCGGCGGGCCGCCCGTTCCTCTTGGCCCTGCGCAGCATGGCCGGGACCTTGCTCCGGCTGCCGATCATGCCGATGTAGGCGGCCTTCGTCCCCAGCGCGGCCTGAAGGCACTCGGCGTCCAGCTCGTGGCCGCGGGTCACGATGACGACGTACGTGCGCTCATCCACTCCCGCGGCTTTCAGCGCCTGATGTGGCTTCTTGACGAGGATGCCGCTGGCTCTCGGGAAGCGCTCCGGGTTCGCGAACTCGGGCCTGTCGTCCGCCACCGAGTACGGGAGCCCGGCGAGCGCGGCCACGGCCGCGATCCTCTCCCCCACGTGCCCGGCGCCCAGGATGAGGAGACGGACATCCTCGCGGTAGACGTCGATGAACGCCTCGACCGTCCCCATGCAGGCCATCCCGATCCCATCCTCTTTGAGTTCGAAGCGGACCTTGCGGCTCCTCCCCTCGCGGATGCAGCGGAGGGACTCCTTGATGCACAAGGCCTCGAGCCTGCCGCCGCCCACCGTCCCGACCGTGGAGCCGTCGGGGTAGACGAGCATCTTCGCCCCGATCTCGCGGGGGGTGCTGCCCTCCGCCGACACGATGGTGACCAGGGCCGCGGACCTGCCCGCCTCCCGGGCCTCGGCGAAAAGCCGGTGCACGTTCTCTTCGGATTCCATGCAAGAATACTATAATACTTGGCGAACGGATTCATGGACTCCCTCTTCTGGACTCTGCTGACCTCCCTGCTCCTGCTGGCGTTGAACGCCTACTTCGTGCTGGGGGAGTTCGCCCTCGTCAAGGTGCGCGCCTCCAAGGTGGAGCTCCTGGCCCGCAAAGGGGACCTGCGGGCCGCGACGGTCCAGGGCATGCTCCAGAACCTCGACGTCTATCTCTCCGCGTGCCAGCTGGGCATCACCATGGCCAGCCTGGGCTTGGGCTGGATCGGGGAGCCGGCGGTGGCCAGGCTCCTGCACGCCTGGCTGGGTCCCTGGGGCGGGGCGTCCCACGCGGTCTCCTTCGGCCTGGCCTTCGCGCTCATCACCTTCCTGCACATCGTGCTGGGCGAGCTCGTCCCGCGCTCGGTCGCCATCCAGAAGGCGGACCTGGTCGCGCTCTGGGCCACGTTCCCCCTGCGCCTGTTCACCGCGGCGTTCCGCATCCCCATCACGTTCATGGCCCGGGTCTCCATCTGGCTCCTGCGCCTCATGCGCCTGAGCGCGGCGGCGGATGCGGATTCCGTCTGCTCGGAGGAGGAACTCCGGGTCATGCTCGGCTCCTCGACCGAGGAGCACGGCTACTCCCTGGAGCGGCTGATGCTCCTGGAGAACGTCTTCGACCTGGCCACGGCAAGGGTCTCGGAAGCCATGCTCCCGAGGGACAAGGTCGTCTGCCTCTCGCTGGCCAAGCCCTGGGAGGAGAACCTCGCCGTCGTGCGCGAGCGGCGATTCTCGAGATACCCGGTGTGCGAGGAGAACGTGGACGACGCCGTCGGCTTCGTCCACGTCAAGGACCTCTTTCTCAAGGCCGGGGCCGCGACTCCCGATCTGCGCGGCCTTTGCCGCCCCCTCGCCGTGGTCTCGCCCGCCGACTCGGTCCAGAAGCTCCTGCGCCTGTTCCCGGACAAGGGCATCCACATGGCCCTGGTGCGCGAAGGCAAGGGCCCGGTGTTCGGCCTCGTCACGCTGGAGGACCTCGTCGAGGAGCTCGTGGGCGAGATCCACGACGAGTTCGACCTGCCCCAGGCGTGGGCCCTGACGGACCTGCTCGTCCCCGGCGCGGTGGAAGTGAACATGCAGGAGACGGAGCGGGACGCGGTGCTCAAGAGCATGCTCACGCGGCTCAAGAGCCAGAACCCGGGCCTGGACTACGACGCCGCGCTGAAGGCCGTCCTGGCCCGCGAGGCCCAGTTCTCCAGCGCGGTGGGGCACGGCGTGGCCATCCCGCACGCGAGGCTCTCAAGCCTGGACAAGCCCCTTTTGGCCCTGGCCCGCGCGGCCAAGTCCTTCGGCTTCACCGCCCCGGACAAGACCCCGGTGCGCCTGGTGTTCCTCATCCTCACCCCGGCGGCAAGCCCCATCGTGCAGCTCAAGATCCTCGCGCGCATCGCGTCCCTGTTCCACAACGAGAACCTGCGGCGCCGCGTGCTGCGCGCCAAGAGCGTGGACCGGCTCATGGAGATCCTGCGCACCGCGGACACGGTGCTCTCCTAGCCTTGATTTGGTGCTCCGCCTTCTGCTATCCTTTCTATGCGGGGTGGAGCAGCCCGGTAGCTCGCAAGGCTCATAACCTTGAGGTCGCAGGTTCAAATCCTGCCCCCGCAACCATTTAGCCGATCCCGAACCTGCGACAAGAAATGGCAGGACCGACCCCCGAAAGGGGGTTTCGTGTTCCTAGGGCTCCGCAGCCCAGCGGGCCCGGCTGTCCCAGGCGGAAGCCGTTCCCACCTTGCCGTCCAGGTCGGCCCACACGGCCAGAGCCCCGGGCATGGAGCGGACCGCCTCCAGGCCGCGCTCGCGGCCCATGAGGGCGTACACCACGGACGGATGATGGGCCGCCTCGATGGAGGGAAGGACCACGCTCAGGCTGGAGAAGCCCTCCAGGGGGCGGCCCGACTTCGCGTCCAGGATATGGCAGCGGTCCTTGCCGCCGACGGTCACGAAGCGCTCGTAGCACCCCGAGGTGAGCACAGCCCCGCCCTGGAAGCTGAGCCTGCCCAGCAGGCCTCCCTTGCGCAGGGGGTGGCGCACTCCGATGCGCCAGCCTCCGGGCTTGCGACCGTAGGCGACCAGGTCCCCGCCGAGGTCGAGCAGGGCCGTCCCTCCCGGGAGCTCCGTCCGGAGCACCCCGGCGCCGCGCAGCAGAGCGTAGTCCTTGCACACGCCGCCGAGGTCGATGCGCAGGGGCTTGAGGAAGCGCACGGAGCGGCGCTCCGGATCCAAGCGTATCGCTCCGGAGCCCATCCGGCTCAGCGCCTGCGCGATCTCCTCGGGAGTCGGCTCTTCCCCGGTCTCGGCCGCGCGGGCCCAGAGCTCCCATAGAGGCGGGAAGGTCACGTCGAAGCGCCCCTCCAGCATGGCGTGCCAGGCCAAGGACTTCTCCAGGAGGGAATACGCCTCTTCGTCGAGCGTCACCCAGCCGCGCGGAGCCTCGCGCCCCAGCCTGGAGACCAGACTGTCCGGTTCGCGGGCGCTGTAGGTTTTCTGGATGCGCTCCCACTCCTTGAACACCGCGTCAGCGGCCGCCCGGGACCGCGCCTCCCCGGCGCCGTAGACCGTGACCTGCGCCAGGGTGCCCATGAGCCGGCGCGTGTAGCGACGCTCCCTCCCGGAGCAGGCGCCCAGCGCGCAGCTCAGGCCGAGACAGAGCGCGAGGCTCCTTTTCATCGCGGCATTCTATCTATTTCCACGGACCCGCACTTGACATCCTCCATCTCTTTTATGCTATACTTAATGGACAGTTTGAACGATCCCGAACCTGCGACAAGAAATGGCAGGACCGACCCCCGAGAGGGGGTTTCGTGTTTTATGACGATAATACTCCTCATCCTGCTCGCCGCGCTCCCCGCCGGCGCCTCCGAGCCGCGCAAGCTCATCCACGCCGGCGAGGGACGCACCTACCTCCTCCACATCCCCAAGGGCCTCAAGACCCCCGCCCCTATCGTCGTCGTGCTCCACGGAGGCGGGGGCCGGGGCAGGGGCATGGAGCGCCTCTCAGGCTTCTCGCGCCTGGCGGACGAGGAAGGGTTCATCGCGGCCTACCCGGACGGTCTGGGGCGCAACTGGTACGACGGGAGGGAAGGCGACATCTCCGACGCGCACAGGCTCAAGCGCGACGACGCGGGCTTCATCGAGGCCATGCTCGACGCGATCTCGCTGGAGCATCCGGTGGACCCGAAAAGGGTCTACGCGACCGGCATCTCCAACGGCGCCTTCTTCTCGCACTACCTGGCCGCCGTGCTCCCGGGCCGCTTCGCCGCCATCGCGCCTGTCGTGGGAGGATTGGCCGATCCGTTCCACAAAGTGTTCAATCCCCTGCGGCCGGTCTCCGTCCTCATGATCCAGGGGACTCGCGACCCCCTGGTGCCTTACAAGGGAGGAGATGTGGCGCGGAAAAGGGGCCGCTTGATCCCTACTGAGGAAGCGGCACGACTTTGGGCCAAGGCCAATGGATGCCAGGGTTCGCCGCAGGAGGAAATCCTGCCTGACCAGGACCCTGAGGACGGCTGCTTGCTCAAGCGCAGGGTCTGGCAAGGCTGCAAAGCGGGCGGGGCGGTCGAGCTCCTCGTGATGGAAGGCGCGGGCCATACCTGGCCGAGCGGGTTCCAATACCTGCCCAAACGCGTCATCGGCCGCGTCTGCCGGGAGCTCGATTCCAGCACTTTATGGCGGTTTTTCAAGGGACATCCGCGACCTTGAATCTGTGGTATAATACCTGCAAGTAAGCGAGAAGCGTACTTCAGCGTCCTACGCGTGGGGAATAGCTTCCAAATCAACGCTTACGACGCAAGAACAAGAGGATAGTCAACACACATGAAAGGAAAAGTAAAGTGGTTCAACGACCAGAAGGGCTTCGGATTCATCACCCCGGATGACGGGTCCAAGGACGTGTTCGTCCATCACACCTCCATCCTGGGCAGCGGATTCAAGACCCTGGCCGAGAACCAGGCCGTGGAGTTCGACGTGGTCCAGTCCGAGAAAGGCCCCAAGGCCTCCAACGTCAAGCCCCAGTAAACAGGACGCCTGAAGAAGAGCCCGTGCGGCATGCCGCACGGGCTCTCTCCCTTTAAGGCTGGGGCCGTTCAGTTCGAGCCGGACCTCAGGCTCTCCTTGGAGAACGCCTTCTCGAGTTCCTTGTCCGTGAACACGCCGTCCTTGCGGATGAGCTTGCCGTCGAACCACATCTCTCCCCCGCCGTACTCCGGACGCTGGATCTGCACGAGGTCCCAGTGGATGGCGGACTTATTCCCGTTCCAAGCCTCATCGTAGGCGTTGCCCGGGGTGAAGTGGAAGGACCCCGCGATCTTCTCGTCGAAGAGCGTGTCCATCATGGGCGCGAGCACGAACGGGTTGCACCCGATGGAGAACTCTCCGACGTAGCGCGCGCCCTCGTCCGTGTCGAAGACCTTGTTGAGCCGGTCCACGTTGGCGTCCGCCGTGGCCTTCACGATCTTGCCATCCTTGAAGGTCAGCGCGATGTTGTTGTAGACGAGGCCCTCGTGGATGGTCGGCGCGTTGAAGCGCACCGTGCCGTTCACGGACTTGCGGACCGGCGCGGTGTAGACCTCGCCGTCCGGGATGTTGCGCGTCCCGTCGCACTTGACCGCCGGGATGCTCTTGATGGAGAAGCGCAGGTCCGTGCCCGGGCTCTTGATATGGACCTTGTCCGTGGACTGCAGGAGCTTCACGAGCTTGTCCTGCGCCTTGGACATCTTGGCGTAGTCCGCGCAGCACACGTCGAAGTAGAAGTCCTCGAAAGCCTCCTGCGAGGTCTTGGCCAGCTGGGCCATGGCGTTGTTCGGGTAGCGCAGCACCACCCAGCGCGTGCGCTTGACCCGCTCCTCGAGATGGACCGGGTGGTAGAAGAGCTTGGTCCACATGTCCATCTGCTTGGACGGCATGTCCGCCAGGTCGAAGGGGTTGTCCGAGCCCCGGATGCCGATGTAGGCGTCCGCCTGCTTCATGAGCGGCATGTGCAGGTCCTTGAGGTCCTTGAACTGCTGCGCGCTCGCGTTGCCGATGAACTGCCGCAGGAGCGACTCGTCGTTGTAGAACCAGAAAGTGGTCGCGCCCCTCTCCGTGGCGATGCGCAGGACCTGCTTGCCGAGCTCGAGGGTGTCCTTCCCCTTGACCTCGAGGTAGAGCACGTCCCCCTTCTTGAGTTCGGTGGAATAATCCACCAGCAGCTTGGCCAGGACCTCGTTCCTCTTGTCTTTCATCGCTCCCTCCCCGGTATGTTAAGGGGAGGATAACAAAATTTGGTACCCTAGGGGCGCATGATCCCCTGGCTCATCTTCGCCGTGGTGCTCGGCACCATGCTCTACATCGACCTGGGCGTGGTCAACAAGGATGCCCACGTCATCTCCATCCGCGAATCGCTCATCTGGAGCGCGGTCTGGATCTCGGTGGCGCTGCTCTTCAACCTGGGGGTCTATTTCTGGCTGGGCCGGGAGAAAGCCCTCGAATTCCTGGCCGGCTACCTCATCGAAAAATCCCTGAGCGTGGACAACCTCTTCGTATTCCTGCTCATCTTCACGTTCTTCCGCGTCCCCGCCAAGCTCCAGCACAAGGTCCTTTTTTGGGGCATACTCGGGGCCTTGGTGATGCGGGCCGTGTTCATCCTCGGAGGCGTGGTCCTCCTCAAGAAGTTCCACTGGCTGATGTACGTGTTCGGGGCCTTCCTCGTCTTCACCGGCGTCAAGCTCGCGTTCGAGAAGGACAAGGAGATCCATCCGGAGCAGAACCCGGTCCTGAGGCTCTTCCGCCGGCTGATGCCGGTCACCGAGGGCTACGAGGAGGACCATTTCCTCGTCCAGCGGGTCGGCCGCTGGTTCGCCACCCCGCTCATGGTGGTCCTGCTGGTCGTGGAGACGACCGACGTGGTCTTCGCCGTGGATTCGGTCCCGGCCGTGCTCGCCATCACGCTCGACCCGTTCATCGTCTACAGCTCCAACGCCTTCGCCATCCTGGGGCTGCGGGCCTTGTACTTCGCGCTGGCCGGGCTCATGCAGCTCTTCGGCCACCTCCACTACGGGCTGTCGGTCATCCTCGTCTTCGTCGGGGTCAAGATGCTGGCCGCGGATGTCTGCAAGATACCCAGCAGCGTCGCCCTGGGGGTCGTCGCGGGAGTCCTCGTCGTCTCGATACTGACCTCGGTCCTGTTCGCCAAGCGACCCGGGCCCAAGGACCCGTCGTAAGCGTCCCCACCCGGCTCTGGAGCCCTCCCGGTCCGCGCGCCACACTGGGGCATGGGCCTGCTCCTGCTCATGCTGGCCATGGCCTCCCCCGGCTGGGCCCAGTCCAGGAACAGCGGCTTCCCGCTCTTCGACGGGGAAGCGGTCCAGGCCGCGCGCCGCTACCTCCCGGTGCCGACGGTGCAGCTGCGATATCCCGAAGATACCGGGGCTAAAGGAGAGTATCCGTGAGGAACTGGCCTTGAAAAGCAGCCCTCCGGGCATTATAATATGCCCGTGAGGTGTATATGGATACACATCGCATGAACATCACGATTCCAAAGGATTTGGCCGAGAGGCTCAAGCGCGTCCCCAACAAGAGCGCCTTCATCGCAGAGGCGCTGCGCGAGAAGCTCGCTTCCGACGAGGGCGGGACCCTGCTCGCATCCGCCTACCGCGAAGCCTCCTGCGAGAACGCCCGGGTCGCGGGCGATTGGGACGCTCTGAGCGGGGAGGGGATCCCATGATCATGCGGGGCGAGATCTACTGGGTCAACCTCGACCCCACGCTCGGCTCGGAGATCCGCAAGACCCGTCCCGCGCTCGTGGTCTCCAACGACGCCAACAACATCCACAGCCAGACGGTCACCGTCCTGCCGATCACCTCCAGCGTGGCCAAGGTCTACCCTTTCGAGGTGTTCCTCCCCGCGGGCTCATGCGGCAACAAGGAGGCCTGCAAGGCCAAAGCCGACCAGATCAGGACTGTGGACAAACGCAGGCTCGGCAAGCCCATGGGATTCGCGTCATCGGCAGTCCTGGCCGCGGCCGACCGCGCCATGCGTCTTCACCTGGGGCTGGCCATGCCCGACCCCTCCGGCTGGGTCCATGATTTCTCCCGTCCCTACGGGAAGAAGAGATAGCTCCGCCGGCGTCACTCCGCCGTGAGCCTCTCGCCCTTGCCGGGAGGAAGGACGCAGGCGGTGCAGTCCCCGCGCTCGCCCGCGGCGCGCACGTCCACCTTGAACTTCGACGGACTGAGCAGCAGGTAGTCCGCGAAATACTTGACCAGGGTCGCGGCCCTTTTGCGCGAGAGCGCGGACTCGGGCGCCGCTTGGTAGAGCAGAAGGGTGAACCCTCCCGGGTCCCCGGTCCTGCCCAGGCGGGACGCCATGGGCCCGAGATAGCCCTCCGCCTTCTGCAGGAGCTTCGGGCTCCCGGGAGCGAACAGGAGCGCGTTCGACACTTCCATGCGGATGTTGCCCATGCCCTCCCGGTAGATCATGGACTTGAGCTCCGCATCCTCGCTCTCGAGAGTGAAGTCGTCGGACCCGCGCAGGCCCGTGAACCGGAACCGGTACCTCCCCCCGATGCGCGCCACGACCTTGCCCGCGGAGTCCGTGCCGTCCCACTCCACGTCGTCCTCCAAGGGCCCCTCGTCCTCGGTCCTGTAGACCACGGAGTCCCCCTCCAGGACCTCGAAGAGCCAGCGGTCGTGGCGCTGGCGCACCGTGCGCGCGGAAAGGGCCAGGAAGGGCGGGGCGGGAAAAGGCTGCTCCAGCCGCCGGAGGATGGAGGCGATCTTCAGGCGCGACGCCACGGCCTTGTAGTCGGTCTTATACAGATCCAGGCTCTTCTTGACCTCGTCTAAGACCGGCTTCTCCACTCCGGGAGGCGGCACCCAGACCGGCGGGCCGGACGCGGGCCTGCCCTTGATGGTGATGTCCTGCTTGAGCAGGGTCTCGGGCTTCTTCTCCCGCTCCGCCGCCGGACACAACGCCAAGAACAGGGCGAGCCAGGTCATTCCCGCTTCTCGGTCGCCAGCGCCACGCGCTGCGCGCCCGCGGACTTGGCCGCGAGGATGAGGCTCTGCACGGTCCGGTACGGGACGTTCTTGTCCACGCGCAGCACCACCGCGGCTCCGGGCGTCCTCTCGAGCTGTCCGGCGATGGCGGCTTCCAGCTTATCGGGAGAGACGTCGTCCGAGGCCACAGCCATGCGGCCGTCCTTGGTGTACGTCACCGTGACGGTCTTCTCCTTGGCCTCCTTGGCCGCGGCGCGCGGGAGCTCCACCGGGTAGTTCGGGTAGGACAACAGCGGGGCGGTCACGAACAGGATGACGAGCAGCACAAGCGAGATGTCGATGACCGGGATGATGTTGACCTCGGTCACCGGAGCCGCCTCGGCCTGGCTCTGCCTGAGCTTAAGGAGCGCGTACGCCATCCGGCTCCTCCTGGACCTGGACCAGGGCCACGGACTGGGCTCCGCAGGATTTGAGGACCTCGAGCATGTGCACGACCTTGCCGTGCAGGACGTCCGGGTGGGGCATGAGGAAGACCTTCTTGTCCTGCCGGCTCTCGAGCTCCGCCTTCATGAAGGGCAGCAGAGGCTTTTCATCCGGGAACGCGCGGTCCCCCACGGTGATGCGGTCCGGGGCAAGGCCGACGACCAGGATCATCTCCTGCGGAGGGACAGTGGCGTCCGATGGGACAGCGTTCGATCCGGGCCGCTTGCCGGCGGCCTGGATCGATAACACGGCCTGCGTCATCATGGGCGAGAGGATGAGCAGGATGATGAGGAGCACCAGGGAGACGTCGGCCAGAGGCACGACGTTGACCTCGCTGATCTCCTGGAGTTCCTCAGATCTGACGAAGGGTGTCGCCATCCGAAGCCTTGGCCTGCAGCTCCTCGAGGATCTGCGCCAGTTCGAAGACCCACAGGTCCACCGTGCTCATGCGGCTGCGCACCGTGAGAGTGAAGTAGTTGTAGAACACCGCGCTCATCACGGCCAGGCCGATGCCGGCCGCCGTGGCCACCAGGGCCTCGGAGATGCCGGCCGCGACCACCGTGGGCCCGCCGGCCCCGGCCGAGGCCAGGTCGTGGAACGCGCGCATGATGCCGAGCACGGTGCCCATCAGGCCGATCAAGGGCGCGATGAAGGAGACGGTGCCGAAGAGCCCCAGCCGGCGCGAGAGGTCCATGTGCAGCTTCTGGCGGTAGAGCTGGAAGGTCTCCACCACCTTCTCCGTGCTCCAGTAAGGCAGGCTCAGGATTCGGACGAAGGCGTGCGACATGACCCCCGCGCTCTGCCCGCACAGGACCAGGGCGGCTCCCTTGTCCTTGTTCTTCATGTAGTGCCGCACGCGGTTGAAAAGGTCCTCGGGAAGCCTCTGGGCGACCCAAAAGACGTAGAAGCGCTCCAGGGCCTGCCCCGCCACCACCACGGAAAGGACGAAGAGGATGGGCATGGCGATGCTGATGCGCATCATCTGGGAAAGGCTCATCGTCTCCATGTAGAGGACTCCTAAAAGGTTAGGCGTCTCTATAAGGATACTACATCTACCTGAGGGCCTGGTATCCGCGCTTGGTGAGCGAACGCATGCGCATGAGCGCGGTCTGAGCCAGCGGGGTGCCCTGGCCGAGGCGCACGACGCAGGCGTAGAGCGGCATGGCTTCTATGAACCGGCCCTGCATCTCGTAGAGCAGCCCGAGGCGGAGCAGTCCGTGCAGACGGCTCGTGTCCGCGGCCGGCTCCATCTTCCTGAGGCTCTCGTACACCTTCCGGGCGGAGGCGAGCTTCTTGAGCCTCTCGTAGCAGCGGCCAGTCCGGAGCAGGGACTGCGGCTTCTGGCTCCCGGTCACCCGGCTGTAGGCGGCCACGGCATCGCGGTATCGTCCCGCCTCCTCGCGGATGACCCCGATCTGCAGCCAGACCCAGGAGCCGCGGGGGTAGTCCGGGAAGCGCGACATGAGCTTGCCGTAGACCGCGAGAGCGCCCTTCTTGTTCCCCGCCTTGAGCATGGACAGCCCCCGGTTGAAGAGCGCGTCGGCGGCCAGGGAATCGTCGCCGTCCCCGCTGCGGCGGTAGGCGGCCTCGGACCCGGCGAAGTCGCCGGCCTCGAAGAGGGCGGTGCCGAGCTTGAAGGACGCGCTGCGCGCCTGCGGGGAGTTCGGGAAGCGCTCGGAGAGCTCCTTGAACACGGCGGTCGCGGCGGTCTTATCCCCCTTCTTGGCCAGGCACTCGCCCCGCAGCAGCAGGGCCTGGGCCGCGTTCGGGGAGGACGGGAAGTCGGAGAGGAGCCGGCGCAGATGATACTCCCCGGAGACGCAGTCCTCCTTCTCGAGCGCGGACTTGGCCAGCTCCCAGCGGATGTGCGCCACGATGGCGTGCCTGGGGTAGAGGGAGAGCGCCTTCAGGAGCTCCGGGCTCTGCTTGTCGCCCATCCAGTAGGAGGTCAGGAGCAGCTCCTCCACCTCGTAGGCGCGCGGATCGTCGGAGTAGGACTCCAGGAACTTCCGGTAGCTCGGGATGGCCTGGCGGTAGCGCTTGTTGTTGTAGTGCACCTGGGCGACCAGCAGGACCGACTCCTTGTCCGCGCTCGGCCCGGCCCCGGCGCTCTTCGCCATGCGGCCGTAGTGCTCCACGGCCTCGGAGGAACGCCCCAACTCCGCGTAAAGCTGTCCGAGCTGCACATGGGCGGGCGAGGCGAACGGGCTCGCCGGGAACCGCCCGAGCATCTCCTCGAACGCGTAGGCGGCCTCCTCCCGGTGCCCCAGCCGCCGGAGCGTGAGCCCCTTCTGGAACAAGGCGGTGGCGAGCTGGGGATGCCCGGGATGGCGGGAGGCGAAATCGCTGTACACGGCCGCCGCTTCGCCGAGCCTGCGGGCCTTGTAGAGGATGTGGCCCGTCGAGAGCCGGGCGGCCACGGCCAGACCGCCGAGCCCCCAGTGCTCGGCCAGGCTCGCGGCCTCGCGCATGTCCGCCGCGGCCTTCGAGAGGCGGCCCGACCGCTCCTCCGCGGCCGCTTCCGCCGCGAGGGCGTAGGCCGCCAGCGGCGAATCCACCTGGGCCCGGGAGATCTCGTGGTAGCGCGACAGGGCCGTGGCGCGGCGGCCCTCGAGCTCATCCGCGGCCGCGAGCCAGGCTTGGGTCAAGAGCTGCCACTTGTTCGCGGTGCCGGCTCCCAGGGCCGCAGCGGAACGCAGGGACTCGAAATCCCCGAGGCTGAAATAGGACGCGGCCAGCAGATAGGCCGCCTTGCCGCGGAGTTCCGCGGAGACTGCGGCCCTGGCCACTCCCTCCAGCTCCCGACTGGCCGCCGCCGCGTCGCCGGACTCGAGCTCCAGGAGCCCGACCGCCAGCCGGACCTCCTGGGCCGCGGGGTGGTCCGGATACCTGCGCAGGAAGCGGACGCTCTCGCGCAGGGCGTCCCTGGACCTGTCCTCGCGGAGCGCGGACTGTATCCTGCGGAGCTTGAGCTCGGGGACGTCGCCCAAGGGCTGTTCCTCGACCTCCTCATCCTCCTCCTCGACAGGGCTCGATGAGATGAGGGCCATCAGGCGTCGGCCGCGGTCCGCCCATTCCGTGTCCGGGTAGCGATGGATGAGTATCTCGAGGTGCCGCCGAGCGGCCGCCATGTCCTTCTCCGCGACCGCGAGCTGGGCCGTGCGGTAGAGGTCGAGCCCCATGGTGAGCTGGTGCGGGTTCTTGACGTTCAGGCTGGAGTTGAGCGAATCCTTGAAGCTGTCCTTGGCTCCGGGCAGGTCGTTGTCCTGGAACCGGAGTTCTCCGGAGATGGCCTTCGCCTCCATGGCGAAGGAGTTCCACGTCTCGATCTGCAGCTCCTGGTCGCCAGGGTCCTTCGACTCCCACGGGTCGTCGAGCCTGGCCTGGGCCTGTCCCGCCAGGAACGCCGCCAGCGAAGCGATGATGACCGTCCTTTTCATGCCCTCATTCCACCGTGAAGCGGAAAGTCACGATCCCCCACGTATCCGGGGTGCGGTCCGCCGCTTTCTCCGGGATGGCCTCGAAAAGCCACTTGTCGAGCGCCTCCATGGCCAGGCGGTCGATGTCCGGGAAGCCGGAGGTCTTCCGGATGACCCGGCCCCGCTTGATCTTGCCGTCCTCGAGCACCTGGAACTTCACCTGCACGCTCAGATCGAGGCTCCTCTCCGACACCCACGCCGGGCAGGGCGGGACGGCCCTGCGCACCAGCCTGCGGTTGCCGGCCGGCCCGTCCAAAGACCAGTCCACGCCCCCGCCCTCGTTCGGGGTCCCGCCCCCGGCCGGGCGCACCGTCCTCTCGTCCAGGCCTTCCTTGCCCTCGATATCGTAGACAGGGTCCGCGTCCCCGGCAGGGACGGCGCCGCCCTCAGCCCCGGTCAGCGCCAATTCCTGGGGCTTGGCCGCGGACACGGAGAGCGCGGGACCGGAGTTGGGGGAATCCACGAGCTCCTCGTCCGGGGAAGGCAGCATGGCCAGGAGCTTGGCGGCTTCCTCCCTCCTGACCCGCCGCTCGAAGCGTTCTCTCTCGAGCTTGGCTTTCAGGCTGCCGGGAAGGGCCGCGGCCCTGCGCATGCGCCGCTTGAGCGCATCCGGGATATCCTTGCGCGTCTTGGGCTTGGGCAGGTCCTGGACCTGGGGAGCATCCGCCTTGGGTGCCTCCGGGCTCCCCGCCTTGCTCTGCTCGGGCTGGTATTCCCCGGGCCCGTGGGCAGGCATGACGTCCCCCGTCCCCCCTCCGGGCGGGACCGGAGCCAGCAGAGCGGACACTTCCTGGGCCCCCACGAACTCGATGGGCAGGGCCTCGTCCGCGCTCCCGGCGGAAAGGCCCCAGCGTACCGAGGGATCGGAGATGAGCACGCAGCCGTGCAGGATGCAGGCCACGAGCAGTCCGATGAGGTCCCTCTTGATGGCCCTCTTGCTGAACATCTTGTTGTTAGGATGCTCCGCTAACCCGTCAAGAAGGAGGGTTGAAAGTCCCAGAAAAAAAACCTAGAGGACCTACTGCTGAAATAGGCCTTTCGACCTATGCCTGGACTTCCAAAATGGAGTGATTGGAACCTTTCGATGGAGACCATGGAGGATATCCCAATTTGGAGAGGGCTCGATCAACTGTGGTCAACCACAGTTGAGGCCGTTGTTAGAAGCTTGGGGTTTCGGGACGAAACCCCAAGCACGTTGCGAACGGAGACCGGGCCTCAACGCACATCCTGAGGATGCCCAGTCCCATGGCCCATCCGGGCCATGGGAGCGAAAAGCGCTGTTGTCGGTTCCCTACTGGACTTCGCAGACTCAGTGCTTGATGAGTCTAGGCCGGACCACCCCGGTGGACCAAAGATAGGTCTGGAACTCCGCTTTGAAGCAGAGCCGGGGTTTGCCTGGGACGCGTCCCTGCTGCTGCACGGACCGCACTACGAAACGCTCGATGAAGCGTATCCGGCGCGGGTCCGCCCCTCTGGATCGGATCATACGCTTTGATTGTACCCCTCCTCCGTCGGAAGGTCATGAGCCTTGAGGGCAGAAAAGGAGTGGGCCAATGGACCTATGGCCGATCCTTTGATTCTTGATGATGCGAGGTCGAAGCCCGCGCGGGCCGGACGCCGCCGGCCAGCGGGACGGCCTTGGCCTTGGCAGCCTCGGCCAGCTCGTTCAGGAGCGGACCGCGATTCAGCTCATGCCGCCGCAGGGCGGCCAAGGATTTGCGCACCTCGGCGTAGTTCACGTCGGCGTCGGCCTCGGCCACGGACGGGGTCAGGAACGGGACCTTGCCCTGGAAGTAATCGTAGACCGGCAGGGTCTGCTCGCGGTACACGCGCATGCGCTCCGCCAGCGTGGTCTCGTTGTCGTCCGCGCGGCCGCGCGCCAGGATGCGGCGCCTGAGCTCCTCTTCCGGCACCTCGAGCCTGAGCAGGGCGTCCACCGGCATGCCGAGCTCCTGGAGCATGCTCTCGACCATGGCCGCCTCGCTCACCCGCCTCGGCGAGCCGTCCAGGATGAAGCCGCGCCGGCGGATGTCGTCTTGCGAGAGGCGCTCCTTGAGCAGGCCCATGAGGAGCTCGGTCGGCACGAGCTTGCCTTCCGCCATGATCTTCCCGATCTCTGGATGGGTCTTGGCGTACTCGCGCAGGAGCTCCCCGGCGGAGATGTGGACCATCCCGTACTCCTCGACCATCTTCTTGGAGTAGGTGCCCTTGCCCGAGCCCGGAGGGCCGAGGATGATCAGGTGAAGGGGTTTGGTCGGAGTAAGAGCGACTTGCGCCGGCGCAAGTGAAGCAGAACCGGAAGGAGTCTGGAGCGCGACTTGCCCCGGGGCAAGTGAGACGCCGGGGAGAACCCCCATGACGGACGCCTGCATCCGCGGAGCGAGGGACAGGTTCGCGTTCAGGACAGGCGCGACCGGAGCGACCGGGGCGAAATTGAGCTGCGCGCCGATCTGCGGCACCGGCTGGATGACGACGTTCTGCGCGAAAAGGATATCCGAGAGGAGGGATAAGGCCGAGAGGAGTATGCCGAGCGCCATCTCTGGGATGAGTGTACGCCGGCTATCGCAGGCCCACCTGGGCCGGACGGGGCCCGAGACGGAGGCAAATGGCCCTGGAAAATCCGGGACTATCGGGCTAACGGCCGTTTTACTTCCCGAAAAACTTATCCCCAGCACTTCCGCTCCGGCACATCTGTCCGGGGAAATTCTGCTCTCCGGGGCGGACCCAGGCTCGGCGGTGAGCGACGGATGCATCAATCATCGACGGAACGCCCGCCTGGTCGGCTTGCGCCTGAGTCGGACGGCCTCCAACATCTCGAATCCTGGATGCGTTCCCTTCCAATCGGAGTCTTTCAGAGAGATTTGCTCAAGACATGATTCCGGACAGCATCAGATCGAGGCCGCATCTGCGCGGGATATCCGTGTTAAACTCCTCACATTTGCGAAAAAAAGCGACGCAAA
>JBAZKS010000059.1:0-20400 GCA_041650695.1 Elusimicrobiota bacterium | reverse complement strand
GGTTGAGGGTGAAGGCCTTGAGGGTGTTGTAGATGACCCACTTGTTGGAGGGGAGGTTCAAGACCTTCCACTCAGTATCCGTCAGCCCCGAAGGGGATGAGGAAGCCTTTCCCTTGAAAAAGTAGTGCAGTAGCCGTGTATACCAGGGGAGTTCCACCTGCGGCTTCCAGGACACGGGGAACGTGAACTCGCCGATGCGCAGGACCCCGTCCTTCACGGACATGGGGTTCTGCTCGGACCACAGCTGGACGCGCGCCGCCTCGGACTTCAGGAAGCGGCTGGACGCTCCCAGGTCCACGCGGATGAGGCGCTGGCCTGAGCTGATGAGGGCGGCGTCGCCCTGAGCGGTCAGGCTGATAGGACCCGAGCCGAGGCCTTCGACCCTGAAGACCCGGTAGAGGTTCTTGGACAGGTCCCATTCCACCAAACCCCGGTCCGTGACGGCCAGCAGGCGCTGCCGGCGCGCGGTGAGCGCCATGGCCCGTACCTGGAACGGCAGCACGCCGAGGTCCTTGAACGAGACGTCCTCGTTGTCCACGATCCTCAGATAGACCCGCGTGCCTTCAAGAGTCTGGACCTGGTAAAGGTTGTCGCCTGAGCGCTGGAACCCCTCGGGGACCGCGGGCTCGGTCTCAGGCAAGACCGAGATCTGGTGATTCTCCAGATACACGGAGCGGCCGTCGGCCAAACGGGCCCGGATCGCGTGCATGGGCCTGTCGCGCAGGACCAGCTCCAGGCTCCGGTAGTCCTGTTTGCCTAAGTCGGTGTCGTACGGGGTCCAGGCGTAGGTCTTGAGCATCTCCCAGTGCTGGAACGCGCCTCCGGAGATCGCGTAGACATCGTTGGGGTCCGCGCCCTGCGTCAGCAGGGACACCTTTTCCCCGTCGCGGCTCAGGGCCTCCGTCTTCCCGGTCTCAGGGTCGAAGCGGAACACGCGGCCCTCGGAGTCCAGCCAGAGGATGCCGTTGGGCACGAGGAAGGCCTGCTGGATGGGGGAGCCGGTCTCCAGGGAGAGGGCCTCGGCTCCGGCGCTGCCTTCGGACTTCCGGATCCGGGGGGAGTCCACCGACTCCCGGGTGAGCTGGCCTGCGTGGGACTGGGTCGAGTCCGGGCCCTTGAGCGCGGCTTCTCCGCGCCGGAGCTTGGATCCTGCCTGCGCGCTGCCGGCGCTGCCGGACGGCAGCCAAGGCAGGCTCAGCTCCGGCAGGTCCAAGGCCGGCGGCCCCATGTCCCCGCCGTCGAAAGCCTTGCGGGAGACTTCCGCTGCCTTGTCCGAGGGCTTAGACTGTTCCTCCTGGGGCTTCAAGTCGCTGGAGAGCTTCTTCAGGACCTCTCCGGTTGAGACAGGAGTGGCCTTCTCCTGCGCCGCAGGAGTTGCAACGACTGCCTTCATGGATACTTGACGGATGACGGCGGACGGCAGAGCCCTCGGACTCACGGCCGAGACCCGGATCGCGCTTGGCAGGGTATTCCCTAAGGAAGGGAGTATGGAAGCATCCCCCAGCGTCCCCCCGTTGTTCTGTAGGGACGCTCCGATGGGCGCGACAACGGCCGGGACGACCGTGCCGGCCCCCGCGTTGGCGGTGCCGGCAGCCACCGAGTTCGCCAAGACCCTCGCCGGCGCCAGGACCGAGAGGTCCAAGGCGATGACGAGCGCGAGGGTCCGGCGGACCGGGGACCGGGTCATTTGCCCGCTGACATGCGCCCGAGCTCGTGCGCCTCGAGCGCCCTCTGGATGGCGGGGCGGGTGGCCGGGTCCTCCACGATGGAGGACGGGTTGTAGGTGTTCATGAAGATGTCGGCCGGGTCGTCCCACGGGAAGCGCGCGATATGCTCCGCGATGTGCAGCAGCGTCCTGGGCGCGATGGGGAGCGGCAGCACCTCGGGGTAGATCTTCCTGAGGTCATGCGCGATGGCCACGAGCTTTCGCACCGTGTCCTTGTCCACCCCGGGGAACAGGATGGACAACAGGGCCTTCTCCTCCATGGGAGGCAGGTAGTTCACCTGCAGGGTCATGCCGAAGCGGCTGGAGAGCTCGCCCGAGGGAGGCTCGCCGCGGTAGGGCGGCTTGACCGGGTTCATGGTGCCGATGACCCAGGACTTCTTCTTGTCGTACTTGATCACCCGGCCGTCCGCCATGCGGTACTCGCCGTTCTGCAGGATGTTGTTGATGATCGAGATGCCCTCCAGGGGCTTGTGCATCTCATCGAGGAGCAGGATGCCGCCGTGGGTCATCCACTGCAGGATGGTGGAGGGCGTCAGGCCGGTCTTGTTGCTGCCTTCCTCGCCGAAGGTCTCGCGCGCGATGAGGTCCTGGTTCTTGGTGTACTCGTTGAGCGAGGCCATCCAGAGCTCGTTGCCCGTGAGCTTGGCGATCATCTGGGCGATGTAGGTCTTGCCGCCGCCGGTCTCGCCGATGTAGAGCACGTGCTGGTTGAGGGTGAAGGCCTTGAGGGTGTTGTAGATGACCCACTTGTTGGAGGGGAGGTTCAAGACCTTCCACTCAGTATCCGTCAGCCCCGAAGGGGATGAGGAAGCCTTTTCCTTGAAAAAGTAGTGCAGTAGCCGTGTATACCAGGGGAGTTCCACCTGCGGCTTCCAGGACACGGGGAACGTGAATCCCCCTATGTGCAGCACCCCGTCCTTGACGGACATGGGGTTCTGGGTGGACCACGTCTGGATGCGGGCGGCCTCGGACTCCAGGAAGCGGCGGGCCTCGGAGACGTCGAGTTCGAACGCGTTGGAGCCCGCGCTCAGGAGCGCGCGGTCGTCGATCATGTCGATGGCGAGCCTGCCGCCGGCGGCCTCCACGGCGTCGGCCAGGCCGTTCACTCGGAAGAGGCGGAACTGGCTCTGGGACACGTCCCATTCCACCAGGCCTTCGGGGACTGCGGCGAAGACGATGTCTTCGCTGGAATTCAATGCCACGGCCTTCACGTCATAAGGGAGGGCGCCGAGGTCCCGCAGGGACGAGTCCTGGCCCTTCATGAGGATGCGCGTGCCGGAGCCGGCCTTCTTGAGATAGAAGGACTGGCCCGCGAATCGGACGTCCTGGGCAGGGCCCTGGTCCGAAACCACCTCGCCGGGAGTCTCCTTGCTCGACCAGATCTTGCTGCTGGCCCAGAACAGGGTCCCGTTCGCGATGCGGGCCAGCATGCCTGAGACCTTCCCGTCCGTACCGCGGGCAGGCTCCAGGCTGACCGGGCCGGTGATCTGGGCTTTCTCGTCCTGCACGACCTTGGCCTGCTTGGAGGACAGGGTCCAGCGCTGCAGCATGCCGCCGGCCACGACATAGACGTCCTCATGGTTCCCGTCCGCCGTGATGGCGCCCACCGGGCCGCGGGAGGACTTGATGGAAACGGTCTTGCCCGCCTTGGAATCCTGGAAGTAGACCACGCCTTCCGAGTCCAGCCACAAGGAGCCGGACTTGCTGAGCACGACCTGGCGGAGTTCCCCGCTGTAGACCCAGCGCGAGGTCTCCACCATGTTCTTGGAATCCTCGCGCAGCCGCACGAACGGGCTTTCGCTCACCTCCTCGACTACGAGGTCCTCGCTCTTGGTCGCGTCCCACTCCTTGAGATTGACTTCAGGCTCCCCGACCTGCGCCTCGCCGCGCACCTTCAGGCCGGAAGCGCCGGGCTTGGCCGAGCGCTCCCACAGGGGCTCCACGGCCGGGATGCCGAGATCCGGGGCCTCGAGGGATTTCGTGCCGTCGAAAGCCTTGCGGGAGACGTCCGCGGCCTTGTCGGAGGGCGCGGCCTCCTCCTTGGGCTGGAGTTCCTTGGAGAGCGTCTCGAGCGTCGCCATAGGGGCGGCTGCAGGGGCGCGGCCTTGCGTCTCCGCGGCCTTGATCGTCGTCGGAGCGATGGCTCTCCGAGGGAGAGGAGACACGGCGTTCATCCGCGTCTTGGCTGGTACGGCTGGAGACGGCAATGCGGCGGGGCTCACCGCCTCGACCTTGACACCCGTGGGAGACAGCCCCGGCAGGGAGTCCCCGAGAGAGGGGGTTAGCGAAAGGGCCGCGGCTCCAGGGCCGCTCGTTTGAAGCGTCGGCCCCATGGGGGCGATGGGGGTCGCTGTGACTCCGGTCCCTCCGGATTGGACTCCGGCCGCGATGGTGTTCGCGAAGGAAGCCCCCGGGCAGAAAGCCGATGCGAGCGCGACGGAGATGGCGAGCGAGGATCGGATCAAGGTCTTCATGGGAAAGAATGTAGGACATAGAGGAGGAGTACACATGAATCCATGGACCCAAACGTCCCGAGTAATACGGCCCAGAAGGACCTGGGTCGATTGGTTTTTGAATACGCCCTCTCCGGTCTGGAGAGGTTTTCGGCGCAAATTAAGTATTATTGAGGAAAGCCATGTGCATGAAGGTGAAGGTCTCCATCGGCGGCTTGCTGGTCAAACCTCGGGGAAAGAGCGAGGCGGAACTCGACTTGGCCGACAACGCCACGGTCAAGGACATGCTCTTGGCGCTCGGGTACGAGGATGCGCATGTCCCCCGCATCATGGCATCCGTCAACGGGACGATCCGCAGGCCGGACTACTCCCTGAAAGACGGCGACGACGTGAAGCTCTCCATCCTCGTGGGTGGGGGGTAGAACGCTTATTTGAACTGCAGGCTTCCCAGCATCCGCTCCACCGTCCGCGTCGCGGCGAAGGTGCCCTTCGCGGGCTTCCCCTTGGGATAGGGCATGATCAGGCTCTCCACCGTATAGTACTTCTTCGAAGGCGCGTAGCAGTCCGTGCGGTAGTACACGTCGATGCACTCCATCGCGGGCGAGACCTTGTCCGGGGCGGCGGCGGGAGGGAGGCCGAGTCCGTCCTCTTCGGCCGGGGCGCACTGGCCCGAGGTCGTGCTCTCGGTCCTGTAGGAGAGGCAGTCCGCCGAGCCGAGGCGGACGCTCTTGGGTTTGTCCACGACCGTGGTCGGGGCCCATAGGTACTCGGAGTAGATGCGTTCCAGGGGCCGGGTCTCTTTCCCCGCCGGGTACTCGGTGACGAGGATGCTGTTCCACCAGATGGACTTCAGGGACTTGAGGGTGTCGGGGAGGCCCGCCTGCCAGTTCCGCGAAGCGCCGGCGGCGGGAGGCATGTGGCGGATCTTCCAGCCCTCCGGGAGCTCGACGCGAAAGACATCGTCCTCGTAGGAAGTCCACTTCCGTTCATCCGCCGGAAGGGCTGCGATGGCCGCCGGATCGCGCGCCTCGCCGAACGCCTGGGGCTCCTCCTTGCGGCATCCGATAGGGCCGGCCGCGATGAGGAACAGCGGGAGACCGAGCTTGAGGAGGTCTGTCATGCCTGGATTTTATAATATCGTTCCATGTCGCGTCCTGAAAGTTTCGTCAAGCTTGCAGGTGAGAGTCCTGTCCGGGCAAGCGCCAAGGCACCCGGTAGCTGGCCGCAGCTTCGGGGAGTAATCCCCGGGGTCAGAGCGCGGCGACAAGCCCTCAGAGGTCCGGCGGATGCTGGGCACCTGGAGAGGCGCGAGGTTGCGGTCCGTAACATAAAGTGAACTCTGCAGCGTCGATAGATTAAAGCCCGAAAGGTGGGAAGGCCGAGCAGGTCATGGCGAGCGAAGGCAACAGACAGCGCGAACGGAAGCTTGGAGAAGGCGCGCTGGACTTCCCCGGCGTACGGGAGATGGAACGCAACCAGAGCATGACGAGGAACAGGAGAGGCCCTACCCGACCGAAGCCGCGAGGCTGGGAGAAGGCTCCGTCCATAAGCGTTCGCGTGAAAGGGCGGGGAGTCGGGAGGGAGTCCGAGGGGGTCATAGTACCGGAGGCCAAGGACAGCAAAACCTTGGCGAGCCCGGAAGGGCAAGGGAAGGGCCCCTGCTTGAATCGGGCTTCCATTCAGGAGGTAAGCGCGAGGGAATGCCCGTGAGGGATAAATACCCTGACGATAAAGTGCGACGACTCCAATGGAAGCTATATCTCGGAGCCAAGAAGAGCAAGACGAGAAGGTTCCATGCGCTGTACGAGCGGATACATGACTGGGAAGTCCTGCGGGAATCCTGGAAGCGTGTCCGTGCGAAGCATGGGGCCGGAGGGGTGGACGGAGAGACGATAGAGGCGGTAGAAGCCGGAGGGGTCGAAGCCTTCCTGAGAGGGATACAAACGTACCTGAAGGAAGGGCGCTACCATCCCATGCCTGTGCGTCGAGTGGAGATAGAGAAGCGGGACGGGAGCGGGGCGAAACGGCCTCTAGGGATACCGACGGTAAGGGACCGTGTCGTGCAGACGGCGGCCAAGATCGTGCTGGAGCCCATCTTCGAGGCGGACTTCGAGGGATGCTCGTACGGGTTCAGACCCAAGCGAGGCCCGATAGACGCCCTGGAGAGGATACGGGAACTGGCGAAGGACCATAACTGGGTGCTGGACGCCGACATACGGCGGTACTTTGACAGCATCGAGCATGGCAAGCTGATGGCGGCTGTCGAGCGGCGGGTCTCGGACCGGAAGGTGTTGAAGCTGCTGAGGAAATGGCTGAAAGCGGGAGTGATGACTGGAGCGGGCTTGCAGGAGAGTCTGGTGGGTACGCCGCAAGGCGGGGTCATCAGTCCTCTGCTGGCCAACATCTTCCTCCATCAGATGGATGAGCGGTGGAGCCGGGAGCATTCAGCCCTCGGCGTCCTGATACGCTATTGCGATGACTTCGTCGTGATGGCGAAGACGAAGCCGGCCATCCAGGAAGCGAAGGTGCGGATACAGCGCATCCTGCGGAGCCTGTCCCTGGAGCTTCATCCGGAAAAGACGAAGGTGGTGAATATCGCCTGGGGATATGGAAGCTTCTGCTTCCTTGGGCATACGCTGAGGAAGGTGTATTCGGGCCGTTTCAAGGGGAAGTTCTACCTGAACCGGTGGCCGTCGCCGAAGAGCATGAGGAGGCTCTACACCAAGCTGCATGAGCTGACGCACTACAGCCGGGGAGCCCGGAACGCGCGTGAGCTGGTGCCTGGGCTGAATCGAGTGCTTCGAGGGTGGTCGAATTACTTCCGGAGCGGAAATGCCAGCCGAAAATTCCTCCAGGTGGAATATCACCTGCGTCAACGCCTGGCCGTGTTCGAGAACCGGAGGAGAGGCCGCAAGCGGCCCCATTCCCTCGGGGCAAGACATGACTGGGAGTGGTACCGGGGCCTGGGCATCTATCCGCTGACGGGTCTTATACGCTATCCTGGTCTTGCGCCTGCGCATGCCTGAGATGAAGGATTCTCGGTAAGCCGTATGAGTCGAATAGCTCACGTACGGTTTGAAAGGGAGGAGCAGAAAACCGGGGCCTAACGGCTACCGGCGTCTGAACTTTACCAATGGAACGCGCGGCCTCGTTTGACGCGCTGAGGGACATCGAGCTCCTCATGCGCTCGCACTTCTCCGTCATCCTGCTGGACACGGTGGAAGAGGATCGCGCCGAGGTGCTGCTGCGTTACCTCGCGGACCGCATGGGGCTGCCGTACTTCCTTTGGGCTCCCGCCAAGGGGCTCCGCCGTTTCGGCGAGGAGAAGGAGGTCTACGGCACGACGGACCCGGTCAAGGCTTTGGAGCACATCGGCGTGTCCGCGTTGGAGGCGGTCTACCATTTCCGTCGTCTTCCGGAGAGCCTCAGGAAGCCCGCCATGATCGAGTCCCTGGAAAGCGTATCGGCCCTGTTCAGGGACCGCAAGGGCGCCGTGGTGCTCTCCGGCTCGGCGTCCGAGCTCCCCGAGCCTGTGGCGCGGCTCGGGACCCTGGTCCGGCTCGGCGCCCCGGCGCAGGCGGAGTACCGCGTGCTGCTCAGCCGCCTGTTCCGGGACATCGGGGGGAGGATGCCTCTCAGGCAGGAGCTTTCCGAGCGGGAACTCCAATCCCTGCTATCGAACCTGAGCGGGCTGACGCTCATGGAGGCGGAGAAGGCCCTGACCAAGGCCATCGTGTCGGACGGGCGGTTGTCGGCCGAGGACATCGGCGAGGCGCTGCGGGCCAAGCGCGAGATCGTCGAACGGCAGGGGACCCTGGAATACTACCCGATGGAGGACTCCGGCGCCGAGGTGGCCGGGCTGCGCACCCTGCGCGAATGGCTGCGCAAGCGCACGGCCTGCGTACGGGACCCGGAGCGCGCCAAGGCGAGCGGATTGGAGTTCCCCAAGGGAGTGCTCCTGCTGGGCGTCCAGGGCTGCGGCAAGAGCCTCTGCGCCAGGGCCGTGGCCGCGGAGTGGGGCCTGCCGCTGCTCAAACTCGACCCCTCGGGGCTCTACCGCAAGTTCATCGGCGAGAGCGAGCAGAACCTCAAGCAGGCGCTCCAGACCGCGGAGGCCATGGCTCCCCTCGTGCTCTGGATCGACGAGATCGAGAAGACGCTCTCCTCGGCCGGGGGCGCGGACGTGGACGGCGGGGTCTCGCAGCGCATCGTGGGCATGCTTTTATCCTGGCTTCAGGACCGCAAGGGCGCCATCTTCGCCGTCGCCACCGCCAACGACGTCTCGCGCCTGCCTCCGGAGCTCCTGCGCAAGGGACGCTTCGACGAGATATTCTTCGTGGACCTCCCCGGGCCCGAGGTGCGCTCCGAGATCTTCCGCCTGCATCTCGCGCGCAGGAGACAGGACGCCTCCAAGTTCGACCTGAAGGCTCTGGCCGCGGCTTGCGAAGGCTTCAGCGGAGCCGAGATCGAGCAGGCCGTGGTCTCGGCCCTCTACACCGCGTTCAGCGAGGGCGGGCCGCTCTCGAACGCCACGCTGCTCTCGGAGCTGAGGCAGACCCGCCCCCTGTCCGCGACCATGGCCGAGAAGGTGAACGGCCTGCGCGAGTGGGCCAAGGGCCGGGCCGTCCCGGCGGACTGAGCAAGACGATGCGCGTCGCGGTCACCGGCGCCTCCGGCTTCATCGGCTCCGCTCTGTGCCGCTTCCTCGAAGACGAGGGGCACTCCGTGGCCCGCATCGTCCGGAAGAGCCCGGGTCCCGCGGACATATCCTGGAAGCCGGAAGCGGGACGCATCGAGGCTGAGAAGCTCGAAGGCCTGGACGCGGTGGTGCATCTCGCCGGGGAGAATGTCGCGGCCGGCAGATGGGACGCGAGGCGCAAGGCCGCCATCCTGGTGAGTCGCACCGCTTCCACGACGCTGCTCTCAGAGACACTCGCGAAGCTGACGCGCAAGCCCCGCGTGCTCGTGAGCGCCTCGGCGTTGGGCTACTACGGCGAGCGTCCCGGCGCTGTGGACGAGGGCTCGTCCCAGGGAGAGGGCTTCCTGGCCGAGGTGTGCCGGAAGTGGGAGGCCGCCTCCGTCCCTGCATCGGAGGCCGGGATCCGGGTCGTGAACCTGCGCATCGGCATGGTCCTGAGCCCTGCGGGCGGCGCCTTGAGGAAGATGCTCCCGCCGTTCAGGCTGGGCTTGGGCGCGTGCATGGGCGACGGCAGCGGAGCCATGAACTGGGTCTGCATGGACGACCTGATCCGAGCCGCGCTCTTCTGTCTTGAGACGGAGTCTGTCGCGGGCCCTGTGAACGCGACCTCTCCTAAGCCGGTCACGAACCTGGAGTTCAGCCGGACGCTTGGGCGCGTGCTGCATAGGCCGGCGCTCTTCAGCATCCCGGTCCCGATGATCAAGCTCTTGTTCGGCGAGATGGGAGAGGAGCTGTTCCTGGGGCGGCCGATGGCGAGACCGTCGAAGCTGCTGGAAGCAGGGTTCGAGTTCTATTGCCCGGACCTGGAGCCCGCGCTGCGGTGGCTGTTGGGCTAGGGCGCGGTAAACGTGCCCGACATCTCCCCACGATTTCGGATTTGCCGGCGGGTCCTGCTCTTCGAGGACATTTAAAGTCCGTGGCTCCCGTAAAATCCGGACTTCAGAGAAGAAATATCATTTAGATATCGTCATTTCTCGATTTTTTATGATGGCGCCATCATTGAAAATAAAAAAATGCATATGGAAAAAGGATTTTCGCTTCCGCGGCTCCGGATTTTTCTGAAAGCGCATCCCCAATCTGAAGCGTTTTGCAGACGACTGCAATGGGACGCGATAGACCTGAACTTCCCTGCGGACTGCTGGAGCGGCTGTGGGAATAGATAGCGCGACTGTGGGTGAGCGACCACAGTCGCGCCGGGCTAGAGCCCTGCGAAGACCCCTGACCCGAGTTCCTGCATCCCCGCCACGCCGGCCCTGAATCCCTCGAACGCGGCTCTGCGTTCGGGCTTGACCAACTTCCCGGCCGCGTCCTCGGCCTTCTTGACCAGGACCGGCCCCGCGGGCTTGGCGATCTTGCGGAACAGGAAGGGCTGCGTCATCATGGAGATGGTCATGCCGCCCGGGGCGGGATCGCGCACGTCGTAGAGCACGGTGACCGCGTCGGTCCTGGGGTCCTCCAGGACCTCGACCGCGATCCGATAGCCGCCGGAGCGCCGCTCGCCGGCGAACACGGCGACCACGGACTCCTTGCTGAAGTCCACCTCCGGGAGGGGCGCCGTCTTTCCCGCCGCGTGCTCGGTCCACAGCCTTTTCCATTCCGTCGGAGTCCGGACTACGATCGCGCGCGCCTGTTTGACTCCGCTCACGCTGCCCGAGAGGACGGACCAATCTCCGGCTCGGCAAGGGACTTGGAGGAGGAGGATCGCGAGGCTGAGAAGAGGGGCTTTGTCCATGGGGCTATGATAACGCCGTCCCGCTGATTTTCGATGGGTCCTAGGGGGAAGGGAGCCGTCGAAAAACGGCCTACCCTCGGAGCGGGGACGGTCCTAGTTGCGCAGGGTGCGCAGGGCCTGGGATGTCGGCTGGGCGGGAAGGATGAAGTGGAACTTCGAGCCCTTCCCCGGCGCGCTCTCCACCCAGACGCGGCCCTCGTGGAGGGAAACGAGCCCGTGCACGATGTGCAGGCCCAGGCCCAGGCCGGAGCGGGTCTCCGGGACGTCGGCCTGGTAGAAGCGCTCGAAGATCTTCTGGATCTGCTCCTGGGTCAGGCCCCGGCCCGTGTCTTCCACGCAGAAGTGGGCGCCTCCGTCCTCGGAGGCCAGACGCATGACGATCCTGCCGCCCCGGGGCGTGAACTTGATGGCGTTGATGACCAGGTTGAGCAGGATCTGCCGCAGGCGGTTCTCGTCCGCGAAGGCCTGGACGTCCTCCGCGGGACAGTCCGCTTCGAGCGTCAAGCCGCGGTCCTCGGCCTGGGGCCTGAGGCCCTCCGTCAGCTCGCGGACGAGCCCGTTCGCGGCGAGGTGCGCGCGGGAGAGCGTGACTTTGTGGGAGTCGATGCGCGAGGAGTCGAGGAGCTCCTCGACCATGGCCTGGATGTGCTGGGCGTTGCGCTGGATGCTCTCGAGGCTGCGCTTGAGGTCCGCCGGCTTCCACTCTTCGATGGGGCGCTTGAGGAGGTAGCTCGCGTAGCCCCAGACCACGGCGAGCGGGTTCTTGACCTCATGGGCCATGTCCTCCAGGAAGCGCGCCTGGGTCCGGCTGGCCTCCTGCAGATCCCGCACCGTGCGCTTGAGCTTCTCGTTGAGGCCGAAGATCTCCCGGGTCGCGTCCTGCACCCGTCCGTCAAGCTCGCGGTTGACCGTCTCGAGCTCCTCGGTGCGGCGCGCCAGGGTCCGGCTGAGATGGACCTTCTCGGAGGCCCGGTCCACCGCGGCGAGCAGGCGATCCGGGGGGCAGGGCTTGTAGATGAAATCGTACGCGTGCGCTTGGATCGCGGCCACGGCGTCGTCCACGAGGCGCGTGGCGGTCAGAACGATGGTCTCGCTGTGCGGGTGGAGGCGATGGGCGTCGGAGACGATCCCTAGCCCGTCCCCGTCCGGCATGCGCAGGGCCACGAGGAGGACCCCGTATTCCCTCTCGCGCAGGCTTCGGCGGGCCTCCGCCAGGGTCCGGGCCTCATCCACCTCGTAACCCGCTGCGCCGAGGACGGCTCTGTAGAGAAGGACGTCTTCCGGGCGATCCTCGACCGCGAGTATGCGGGCCTTACGGAACTCGTCGGCCATCTTCACGCATATTATACGACTTTTCAGGCGCGGACAGGGGCGGAATGTCTGGCCGCGATGTCCTCGGCCAGCCTGTCCAGGGCCTTGAACTCGGGGCCGCGCGGAAGGCCTTTGGCCAGCACCGGCGGCAGGAGCTCTAGCTTCAGGGCCGGGAGCAGCTTCGCCAGTGTCTCCACGGCCTGGCCTCCCCAGCCGTAGGAGCCGAATACTGCGGCGAAGCGGGCCTTGGGCTTGAGCAGGTTGGCCAGGACCGCGGCGTACGCCACCGCGGGGTGCGGCCCGCCGATGACCGTGGGCGTCCCGAGGATGAGGGTCTGCGCGTCCACCAGGGACATCGCCAGCTTGCCGATGTCGGAGTCCTCGAGGTCGAAGCGCTCGACCGCGACGCCTCGGCCGGTGAGGGCTTCGACCAGATGGTCCGCCATGAGCCGCGTGCTGTCGTGCATGGAGATATAGGCCACCACGGCCAGGTTCTTGGGAGGTCCGGCCGTCCAATCCTTGTAGGCGTCCAGGATGCGCGATGGATCGTCGTAGGCCGGTCCGTGGCTCGGTGCGATGACGCGGATGTCGAGCTCCGCGAGCCTGCCCCGGTTCTTGACGATGGCGGCGCGGAAGGGCATCATGATCTCCGCGTAGTAGCGTTTGGCCCCGAGCAGGACCGAATCGCTGCCGCTCGAGAAGAGCGCGTTCGTGGCGTAGTGCGAGCCGAAGAGGTCGCAGGGGAACAGGGTCTTGAGCTCCGGGACCCAGGTGAGCATGGTCTCCGGCCAGTGCACCCAGGGGAAGTGTATGAACCGGAGCGTCCTGCCGCCCAGGTCCACGGACTCGCCGTCCTCCATGGTGCGGATGCTGCCTTCGGCGCGGCCTTCTGGGAACTCGAGGAGGTCGAGCAGCATGGGCTTGCACTTTGGGGTGCAGAGCACCTGGGCCATGGGATAGCGTTCGAGCACGGCCGGGATGGAGCCGGAGTGGTCCTGCTCCGCGTGGTGCGCCACGATGTGGTCGATGCGCTTGAGGCCCAGGCTATCGAGCCGCTTGAGCAGGACCTGGGTCATGGCGGGGTCCACCGTGTCCAGGAGCGCGGTCTTCTCCGTCCCCTGCACCACGTAGGCGTTGTAGCTCGTCCCATCCGGGAGCGGGATGAGGGCGTCGAAGAGCCTGCGGTCCCAGTCCACGGCCCCCACCCAGTGGAGGCCCTCGGCCATCTTGCGGGCGTCCATAGGTCAGTCCTCGGGTTCGAACTGGTCCTTCGTCGCTCCGCAGACCGGGCAGACCCAATCCTCCGGGAGCTTCTCGAACGGGGTGTTGGGATTCACGCCGTTGGCCACGTCGCCCGCCTTGGGGTCGTAGATATAGCCGCACGGCCCGCATTTATATTTTTTCATAATAAGAGACCTCCGGAGCGGAGGTATGGTACCTATTTTGTAGAATGTCCACACCTCCATGAAGCAGCTCATCACCAACGCCTGCCTGCTGACCCTCGGGGGGCATCCCGAGGGTCCGCGCTCCGGCGCCGCCATGGGGCATCTCGGCGTGGTGCGCGACGGCGCGGTGCTCGTAGAGGACGGCAGGATCATCGACGTGGGCGTGCGCGACCTCGTGCTGCGAAACCCCGAGGCGCTCAAGGGGCGCATCCACGATGCGGGCGGGCGCGTGGTCCTGCCCGGCTTCGTGGACTGTCACGCCCATCCCGCGTTCGCGGCCCCGAGGCTCACGGACTTCGACATGCGCGTGCGGGGCAAGGCCTATGAGGAGATCGCGGCGGCGGGGGGAGGGATCCTATCGAGCATCAACGCCGTGCGCGGGGCCACGGAGAACGACCTCTCCATGCGCCTGCTCGAGCAGGCTTCCCGCTTCCTCGAGTGCGGGACCACCACCCTCGAGGCCAAGAGCGGGTACGGCTTGGATAAGGATTCTGAGCTCAAGGCCCTGCGCGCCATCAAGCACGCGAGCCTCGGCTCGCCTTTGGAGATCGTCCCCACCTTCCTCGGCGCCCACGCCGTCCCGCCGGAATACTCGGGCAGGCCCGCGGACTACGTGCGCATGCTCGTCAACGAGGTTCTCCCCGTGGTGGTCCAGGAGGGCCTGGCGCGCTACGTGGACGCTTTCTGCGAGAAGGGGTACTTCAGCGCATCGGAGGCCGAGGAGTTCCTGAGCGCCGGGGCGCGTGCCGGGCTCGGGGTGCGCCTGCACGCGGAGCAGCTCACGCGCAGCGGGGGGGCTGCGGTCGCGGCCAGACTGAAGGCCGCTTCCGCTGACCACCTCGACTGCGCCGACGCGTCGGACCTTGCCCTGCTCAAGGAGAGCGGCACCGTGGCCGTGCTCTTGCCCGGCTCGAATCATTTCCTGGGCAAGCCGTATCCCGAGGCGCGCAGGTTCCTGGACGCCGGGCTGCCGGTCGCCTTGGCCACGGACTTCAACCCGGGCTCCTGCCCCTGCTGGAACATGCAGATGATCCTGTCCATCGCTGTCACGCGCATGCGCATGACTCCCGAGGAGGCCATCACGGCCGCCACGGTCAACGCGGCGTGCTCGCTGGGGCTGGGCAAGACGCACGGCACGCTCGAGGTCGGCAAGGTCGCGGACCTCATCATCGTGGATTGCGAGGACTACCGGGAGCTCCCCTACTGGTTCGGGGCGAATCTGGTGAGCGGCGTGTTCAAGGGCGGGCGGCTGGTGCACTCCACCCGCAACTTCAAGCCTTGAAGGTCCTCCTCTTCGACGTCGACGGGACTCTCCTGCGCGCGGGCGGGGCCGGCCGCAAGGCTCTGAGCCGGGCGGTGCGCGCCCTCTACGGCGCTCCCGTGGACTGCCTGCGCATGGACCTCGCCGGGAGCACGGACCTCGGCATCCTGCGGGACCTCGTCTCCCAGGCGAGCGGCCGCAAGGCGACTCGACGCGAGGTGGAGCGGCTCAAGTCGGAGTACCTGCGCAGGCTCCCCCGGCTCGTGCGGGCGGCCCTGCGCTCCGGCAGCTACGAGCTGACGCCCGGCATCCGGAGGCTCCTCTCCCGGCTCGGGCGCGAAGAGGAGCTCCTCATCGGCCTGGGCACCGGGAACCTGCGCGAGGGAGCGCGCATCAAGCTCGAGCCCTCCGGATTGGGACGTTTCTTCCGCTTCGGCGGGTACGGATGCGACGCGACGGAGCGCTCCGCCATCCTCAAGAAGGCGGTGGCGCGCGCCCAGGGGCTGCTGGGGCGGACGGTGCGCAAGACCGACGTCTATGTCATCGGGGACACGCCGAAAGACGTCGCCGCGGGGCGCCGGGCGGGTTACAAGACCATCGCGGTGGGGACCGGGTTCTCGACTTGGGAGGCATTGAAGGCCTCGAAGCCCGATCATCTGGCGAGGGATTTTCAGGATACGGAGGCTTGGTTGAGATGGCTCAAGATTGGGAACAAGCTGCGCAAGCCCTCGTAGAGGCTTTCGCGAGCACGGAGCCGACGCCCGGAGGCGGCTCCGCCGCCGGGGTGGTGGCGGCCATCGGCTGCTCTTTGGGCAGGATGGCCTCGGGCATCAGCATGAGGAGCAAGAAGGCGGATGAGACCGCCAAGGCCGTCCTGGGCGAAGCGCACGCCGCGTTCCAACGCATGGGGGAGCGTTTCCTGCAGTTGACCCGGGAGGACGCGCGAGCCTTCGATTCGGTCATGGAGGCGTACAGGCTTCCGAAAGAAGACCCCTCGCGGGGGGGGAAGATCCAAGAACGCCTGTTTTCGGCGGCCGCGGTCCCTCTGCAGACGGCTGAAGCGGCTGTGCAGGCCCTGCTCTCGGCCAGGGAGATGCGGCCGAGGACGCTCGGCTCCGTCTCCTCGGACATGGACTGCGCCGCGCACCTGCTCGAGGCCGCCGCGCGCTGCGCCCTGACCAACGTGGGGATAAACCTTTCGCTGATGAAGGACGATGGCAGAGCCAAGGCCCTGCGAGAGCGGGCCGAGGCGGTGCGCAGGGGGCTCGGCGCGTGAACGAGGAGGTCGGCCTGAGCGCGGTCGCGGCGTTTGCCGCCGTCCTGGTCGGGGTCGGGTTCCACGTTTCCGGGAACAGGGAGGCCAAGTCCTGGGCGCTCCCGGCCGCGGTCGCCGTCCTGGCGGGAGGCATCGGGTACGCGCTCTACCTGCCGGGTTGGGTCACGGCCGGGCTCTTCCTGCTGGCTTTGTCCCTGCTGCACCGGAACGCCCGCGGCCGGCAGGAGCGCGCGGCCAAAGGCCTCGCGTGCGTGGATGTGCCGAGGATCGAGATGGTCCTGCGGCGCGCGGCTGCGCCTGAGAAGGAGTGCATCGCCGCTTGGGCCGGGGTGCCCAGCCGGGATAAGTCCGTGATGAGGCCGGACTCCGTGCCCAAGGCTCCGGAGGCCGGGCTCGTGCTGCGGCTCGCCTTCCGCGGGGAGACGGAGGACGCGTACTCGGTCGTGCTGGAGTCCGAGACCCCGCGCTTTGTGCCCGGCGTCATGGTCTGCCACCACGCGGCGGCCCATCACCGTGCGGCCAGGATCCTGGCCGAGTCGGAGCCCGTATCGGATATCCCCGGGCTCACCCCGGACCTCGTGGTCCGGGCCGTTCCCGCGGATTACGCTTTCAACCTGCTCGACCTGCCCACCTTGACGTCCGTGGCGGAGGTCATCGCCCTGCACGACGACTCGCGGGAGGTGTATCTCACGGTGAGCGGGCCCAAGGTGCAGGTGGTGTCGGACCGGGTCTTCTCCAGGAGCGAGCTCGAGCGCCTGCTTCGGGCCGCCGCGGCCCTGGCGTTCCGGGTGCGCGTGGTCGGGATACTGAACGAATCGATGTGAAACAGTATAATCGTCTTTCGGAGGCAAGGCTATGCTGGCCGCAGCGCTGGTCCTCTCCGCCATGGTGAACGTTTCGCACGCCGCCCCGATCCTGTCGCAGGAGCTCGCGTCGCTCGATCCGTCGAGCGTCGTCGGGGGCTACCGGGTCCTCGCCGTCTACGTCGACACAGAAGGGAAGGCCATGGGCGCGCGCCTGCGGCACCCCAACGGCATGACCGTGGACCTGCTCCGCTGCGCCTCCGTTCCGCAGGTGTCCGTCAACTTCGGGACCCTGCCCAAGTCGGACAAGGGCGAACCCCACACGCAGGAGCATCTGGTCCTGGGCAAGGGCAAGGTCGGGAAGTTCCTCAACAGCCTCATGTCCATGAGCTTGGCCGAGCACACCGCGGCCACCTACACGGACCTGACGAACTACCAGTTCCACACGGCGGCCGGGCCGGAGGTCTTCTACCGCCTGCTGGGTGATTTCTTCGGCGCGCTGATGGCGCCGGACTACACGGACGAGGAGATCCGGCGCGAGGTGGCGAACCTGGAGGTGGTGGCGGGCCCCAAGGGCGGGACGCTCGCTCTCGAGGAGAAAGGCAGCATCTACCTGGAGATGGTCTCCGCCGCGGAGAAGGCGGATTACGTCAATTGGTACCAGATGACTCCCTTGGTGTTCGGCGCGGGGAACCCGATGTCCTACGACTCGGGGGGGCGGCCCGCCGCCATCCGCGCCATGGTCCCGGAGGACATCCGCAAGTTCCACCGGGAGCACTACCACTTCGGCGGCAACCTCAGCATGATCGCGGCCCTGCCCGAGGGTTACTCGCTGGCGGATTTCCTGTCGCGCCTGAACAGGATCATGGATTCGGTCGAGCCTGGGGCGGCTTCCGCCCCTGCCCGCGCGCCCGAGGCCCCGCCGCCTTTCTCGCCCGCGCCCGGGGCGCCCGTGGTCATCGGCTCCTTCCCCAACGAGGAGGAGCTGCCGCAGACCGCGATCCTGGCGTTCAAACCCATGCGCGAGGCCCCCGGCCCGCTCGAAGGGCTCGAGCTCCAGCTCCTGCTCGCGGCCTTGGCCGAGGGCGAGACCTCGCTCCTCTACCGCGACCTGGTGGACGAGAAGGCCCGCAAGAGCGACTGCGGGGCGACGAACGTGGGAGCGACGGTGATCGAGGACCCGGCGAACGTGCCCATGATCTTCGTCTCCGGCCTGCCCTCGTCGAGGCTGACCCCCGAGTCCTTGAAGGAGATCCGGCGCATCACGACGGGGCGCATCCGGTCCCTGCGGGAGGCAAAGAAGGGCTCCGAGCTCCTGGCGGAGTTCGACCGGAAAGCCCTGGCTTTGCTGAAGTCTTCCCGCAGGTCCACGCTCAAGTTCATGGACACGCCGCCGCGGTTCGGCTTCCGCGGCACGGGCATCGCCTGGCATCGGCATCTCGACACCTTGAACCGTTCGGGGTCGTTCAAGAGGCCGGTGGCCTTCTCCCCCTGGTACGACGAGGTGGAGCGCCGCATCCGGTCCGGGAAGAACTTCTGGAAGGCCGTCATCGAGCGCAGCGGCATGGACGGAGAGCCCCTGGTGAGCGCGGTCCGGCCGGACAAGTCCCTGCTCGAGGATGAGAAGGCCGAGAAGGCGCGGCGCCTGAAGGCCGCCGAGGAGGAGCTGCGCGCGCGCTACGGGGCGAAGGACGGCCAGGAAGCCTTGGCCAAGTACAAGGCCGAGACGGACGCCAGGACCGCGGAGCTCGCCGAGCGCGACCGCGGCATCGAGCGGCCGCGCTTCGTGGAGGACCCGCCCCTGACGCTCGA
The DNA here is from genome assembly GCA_041650695.1 of Elusimicrobiota bacterium. Taxonomy (GTDB): domain Bacteria; phylum Elusimicrobiota; class Elusimicrobia; order UBA1565; family UBA1565; genus JBAZKS01. The sequence continues at coordinate 1,882 of JBAZKS010000059.1, read as the reverse complement.
CGACGGGGTGGACGTCGAAGAGGGGCCGCTCGTCGGGGCGTCCCGCCTCGTCACGAGCCGTTTCCCGTCCACGCCGTTCACGGACCTGCATCTTTTCTTCGACGTGCGCGGGCTCAAGGGCGAGGACCTGCCCTATCTTCCGGTGCTTCCGAGTCTGCTCCTGGAGCTCGGGGTCCGCACCCGGCAGGGTGAGCTCCTGGACTACGTCGCCATGCAGGAGCGCTGGCGCTCCGAGATATTCGCGCTGGCCTCCGGTTTCTCCACCAACGCGAGGACGGGCCGCGTGGAGCTGTCCCTGTTCGCCTCCGGCTCGAGCGCCGAGGAGAATCCCCTCGCCGCGGGCTGGCTCGAGGACTGCATGTTCCGGGCCGAGGTCTCCGCCGCGACCGCCGGCCGGCTGCGGACGGTGCTGCGCGAGAGGATCAAGGAGCTGCGCCGCATCTTCCAGCTCTCGGAGGAGAGCTGGGTGCGCGAGGCCGCCGACGCGCTCGTCTATCAGGACGATCCCTATTGGATGAGCGTGGCGAGCCCGATGACGGAGCTCCACCACCTCAACCGCGTCTACTTCCGCGTCACCGGGTACCCGGACGACGCGACCCGGAACCTCGTCATCGAGGTCCTGGACGATCTGGTCAAGGGCGCCCAGGCAAGTCCGCGCGAGAAGATGGCGTCCAGGCTCAAGCGCCTGGCCAGCGGCTCCGGCATGCCGGCGGATCTGCCCGCCGGGCGGGTCATGACCGAGGTGGGCGAGTACCTGGACTCCGAGATGGCGGGGCTCCCGGATGCCTCCTGGCGCAAGGACCTCGCGCGGCTCCTGGAGCAGGTGCGCGCGGACCTCGACCGCAAGCCGGAGGAGGAGATGGGGCGCATGAAGCGGCTCCTATCCTCCCTGTTCACGCGCTCGAACCTGCAGGCGGCGGTCACGGGCACCCCGGCGAACACCGAGAACATCCTTCCGGCGCTGCGCGCCTTGGCTGGGAAACTGACGGAAGGCGAAAAGGAAGCGCGACCCGGGACCAAGCTCCAGGTCGTGTTGACGAAGCTGCAGGAGCGCGCGCCGACCCTGAAGAGCATCCCGGTGCATGTCGGCCTGGTCAACAACAACACCAAGTCCGGCGTGTTCGTGCTCTCCGCTCCAGGCCCGTCCTACGCGGACGCGGGCGAGGGCCCGGCCGTGGACTTCCTGGCGTCCGAGGTCTTCGCGAACGCGGCCCCCCATACCTTCTTCCTGCAGACCTGGGCCGCCGGCCTTGCGTACTCCAACGGGGTGCGGCCGTCGGCTTCGCGCGGTCGGATCTCGTACTACGCCGAGCGCTGCTCGGACCTGACCGCGACCATGCGCTTCGTGACGCATCTGGCCGAGTCGACCCCGCTCGACAGCCCGTTCTTCGTGGACTTCGCCCTGGGCAACACCTTCGGGGACTACCGCGGGGCCGAGGGCTACTCCTCCAGGGGCCTGGCCGCGCGCGCGGACCTGGTGGACGGCAAACGGCCCGAGATCGTGAAGAGCTTCAAGACCGGCCTGCTGGCGGCGGCGAAGAAGCCCGACGCTTTGGAGAGGATCAAGAAGAGGCTGCCCGACGCGCTGGGCTCCGTGCTCGTGGGCTACGGCCGCAAGATGTCCTCCGTGCCCGGGGCGAGCGGTTTCGTGACCGGGCCGGACTCCCTGCTGGGCGCCTACGAGACGCTCCTGAAGGAGACCGGCGAGACCCAGACCCTGACGCGGCTCTATCCCAGGGATTTCTGGATAGAGGACTAGCAGGGTGCTGACAAAGTCCCGATAACGCAGCGGGTCCCCTGGGGTTAAGGCCGCATCGGAACCCCAGGGGCCTGGCGACAAGTCGTGCTCCATATCGCCAGGCCTGTCGTCCGGGTCCCTCCC
>JBAZKS010000058.1:0-22752 GCA_041650695.1 Elusimicrobiota bacterium | reverse complement strand
GGAGCGCGCCTCCGGTGCCGATGAGCATGGCCGCGCGGCCTCCCAGCTTGTCCGTGAGCGGGCCGGTCACCAGGAAGGACAGCGCGTAGACCCAGGCGCCGACCGCGAATATCTCCCCGAACTGAGCCTTGGTCATGAGCGCGTCTCCCAGCACGCTCTTGGCCACGGTCAGGTTGTAGCGCCCCATATAGAGGAACGCGTAGGCGAATCCGAGCGGGACCCAGTTCAAGGCGCGGCGGACGCGGTAGGCGGAGGAGTGTCTCGGCGCATCCATGATGATGCAATTATATCCGATTCATCCCGAAGCCATGTGACAACGGCGTGACGCCGTGCTATCATATCCGCGATGCGGTTCGCATCCCCGCTGCTCTGCGCCTGCCTCTTCGCCCTTCCCCCCGCCGCCCAAGGCGCCGTGGATTCCCGGGCCGATCCGGTCATCCGTCAGCTGCTGGACCACGTGTTCCTCATGGAGTTCGACCGCGCGGAACAGACCGGCCAGGAGCTCGTCGCGTTGGACTCCCAGAGTCCGTACGGCGCGTTCGGCCTCATGGTCGTGGCCCTCACCCGCTACATCTACGAGACCGAGCAGACGGACCAGTCCATCCTCCCGACCTTCGAGCAGCGCGTCGAGGAGTCCATCCGGAGGGCCAAGGAGTACCTGCGCGCGCACCCCAACGACGCGGAGGCGCTCATGGTGCTCGGCGCTTCCTACGGCTTGGCCAGCCGCATGTCGGCTGTCCGCCACGAGTGGATCAACGCCTATTTCCGGGGACGCGCGGCCATCCAATACGTGCGGGCCGCGGTGAAGGCCGACCCCGAGCTCGGCGACCCCTGGCTCGGCATCGGCATGTACGACTACTATACGGACACCTACCCCAGGTTCATCGGGGTCCTGGCCAAGCTCGTGTTCCGGGGGAACCGCCGGCGCGGCATCGAGGCCTTGCACCGCGCGGCCGAGAGAGGACGCTACGTGAGCACCGCGGCCAAGCTCATCCTCGTGGAGATCTATACGGAGGACCGCTTCGGAGCCCTCGATCCCAAGGAGGCTGTCCGCATCATCACGGAGGTCCGCGCGCAGTATCCCCAGAGCCTCATGATCCACGCGGCCGAGCTCGTCTCCCTTTACGAGGCGCGGCGGTTAGACGAGGCCCTCGCGAGCAGCGAGGCCTTCATGGTGGCGGCTTCCAGCGCGCCGCACGCCCCGGTCCAGCTGTCCAAGGGCAGGGCCATCCGCGGCTGCATCCTCTGGGCCATGGGCCGGCACGCGCAAGCCGAGGCCGAGCTGCTCCAGGGCGCGCGGGAGCGGCTGGGAGAGCGTCCCACCCGCTGGGGCGTATGGTCCCGCATCCGTCTCGGACATCTGCTCGACGTGCAGAAGAGGCGCGTGGAGGCCGAGGAGCACTACAGGCTCGCGGCTGCGGAACCGAACTATTGGGACCTGCGGCAGTACGCGAAGGAAGGCTTATCCCGCCCCTGGAAGGACGCGGGCCCGGGGCACATCCCGCCGATCTGATCTTAGGGAAGCCACCTCACCCGTTCGTACCCCTTGACCCTCGAGGACCAGGAATCCTCGAGCGCCTCCGACATGCGCGCGTTGACCCGCCGCGCTTCGCGGACGGCCCGCTGCATGAGCTCGACGCCGCCGAGGTCCTTCAGGCGTTTCCCGATGAGCTCCGCCTTGAGCCAGAGGGATTCCCGCTCCGCGGACAAGACCGGCCGCAGAGCCGGGTCGGCGATGGCGTTCAAGGAGCCCTGGTCGATGCCGCGCAAGACCCGGATCAGGTCCTGGACCAGGCTGGAGGATTCATCCGGCATGCTTCACCTCGCGGACGCGTTCCCAGCCTCGGGCGATGGCGTAGGCCGCCAGCAGGATGGCCCAGGGCATGGCGGTCAAACGATAGCGGATCAGCGTCAGGAACAGGGCGTACACCCCGTTCACCGAGAAGAGGAGGAGGTACGGCCAGAGCATCTCGGGGGGCGTGAGCCGCGCGAGCAGGAGCCCGACGAGCGCCAGGGGGAGTATCCACCCATCCGACAGCAGGCTGACCCACACCAACAGCCTTCGCGGATGCTCGGCGGGCCTGTCCCTGGGGATGATCCTCCAGATGTCCACGAAGAACCTCCAGGCCACGAGCTTGAGGTAGGACAGCGGGAACCGGGCCACGCGCTTGACGCCTTCCTTGAAGAAGTACTTCTCCCTATCCACGGGGTCGGTCCCGGTCCAGGCGCGTACGACCGGGTCTTCCGCCAGGATCCGTCCCTGCTCCGGCAATCCGCCGAGCTCTTGCGGGACGACCAGATAGGCGTAGAACGTGCTCCCGCCGCTGGCCGTGGACCCGAAGATGAGCCGTCCGAACACCGCGTAGTTCCTCAGCGGCCAGGAGGCATACACGCAGGCGAAGACGCACAGGTATGCGAGCGCTAGGCGCCGGGTCTCCCGCGTCTTCTCCCGCCGCAGAAGGAAGAGGGCGGCCGGGGCCAGGATGAGCCCGAACGGAAGGAATACCGTGTGGACCAGCGCGGCCAGGGCGTTCACCGCCCCTGCTCCGGCGAACCAGGCGGCGCTCCCGCGGGCCCGGGCTTCCAGGAGCACCCAGACCGACGCCGGCCCGGCGAAGGTCAAGGCGGTCTCCCGCATGGGCTGCGCGCAGTGGTAGATGAACGCGGGGTAGAACGCGGCGATCCCGAGGGCTATCAGAGCGGTCGTCTCCCCAAAGAGTCGTCGGCCGAGGGCGAAGATCAAGATCATGGCGCCGAGGCTCAAGGCCGAGTTGACGAGGACGACCGTGGCCCGGCCCTTCCCGAGGGCTTTCATGGCCAGGCCGAGCAGGACGGAGAAGCCGGGTTCCCGCATCGAGCTCGGCTTGCCGGGAGCTTCTTCCAGGCTCCAGGAGTCCGCCACGGAGCGGGCCAGCCGGACGTAGTAATCGGGGTCATAGAGGCCGCCGGCCGGAGCGGACGGAGGGAGCCTCCAGCCGTAGCCGAGACGAAGGGCAAGGCCGGCTGTCGCCAGGACGAGCGGGAGCAAGCGCCTCATCGCTTGAGCGCGCAGACCTCGATCGAGTCCCTCGTGTCCAGATAGAGGAGCTTGTCCTCGATGCCGAGCAGCGTGATGGCGGGCCGGACCAAGGAATGGGTCCAGGAGGGATAGTTCTTGAGCCTGCTGCACCAGTATCCGTAGGAGAAGATGCGGCCGAACGACTTCCTCCGCACGATCCGCGCGGACGCCTCGGCGAGCAGACACTCCAGGGTCGCCGGGGAGAAATAGTGCATGTGGGCCGGGCGCAGACCCCACCAGTAGCCCCTGAGCAGCTTCGCCGAGAGGCTCTCGATGTCCGGCGTCACGATATAGAGGAGCCCTCCGGGCTTGAGCAGCCGCGCCGCCCTAAGGACCGCGGCCTTGGGGTCGGCCAGATGCTCGAGCACGTCGATCAGGGTGACCACATCGAAGCTCTCCGGGGCGAAGCGGTCGGCCTGAAGGGTCTCGGGGTAGGCCTCCAGCTTGAAGCGGTCGCGGCAGATGCGGCAGGCCCACTCGCAGGGCTCGAGCCCCACGACCTCGAAGTCCACCCGGGCCGCGTTGAGGAAGTAGCCCGTGGCGCAGCCCACGTCCAGCAGACGGCCGGCGCGCGCATGCTTGGCGATGGTGCGCAGGCTCAGGTGCGCGTTGATGGATCGGCTGGAGCTCTCCTCCAGGTAGGAGGCGTCGACGCAGGCGGAATAGCCCGCCAGCAGGCGCTCGTGCGTGGGCCGCGGGTTGACGAACACGAGGCCGCAGGCCTTGCAGCGCACGATGCGGCCGTACGCGCTGAACTCATCCGTGCTGGCGGCGAAGGTGGCGCAGTCTAAGAGCGTCTCCTCCGCGTAGGGGCGCTCGAAGAGCGGGACATGGTCCCGGCTCCCGCAGAGGCTGCAGGGGACCGTCTGAAGCTGCGTCCGATCCGGCACGGACGGGGCCTACCGGCTCTTGCGCTCGATCTTGGCTTTCTCGCGCAGCTCCTGGAGATACTCGGGCCAGGCCTTGGCGATCTTGTCCGCGAGCATGGCCCGTGCGATGTCGGCCTTGATGTCCTGGAACACCGCGGGCTTGGCCGGGACGACCTCCTCGACCTTGAATACGTGGAAGCCCATCGGGGTGCGGACCGGCTCGCTCACCTCGCCGGCTTTCAGGCCGAAGACCACCTTCTCGATGTCCGGCACGAGCATGCCGCGGGAGGTGACTCCCAGGTCTCCGCCCTTGTCCTTGGTGGTGCGGTCGATGGAGAGCTGGCCGGCCAGCTTGGCGAAATCCGCTCCCGCGCGTACGGCGACCAAAAAGTCCGCGGCTTCCTTCTCCGTGGGCGCCAGGATGTGCCTCAGGCGCACGGACTCCGGGACGCCGAGCCTGTCCTTGTTCGCCTCGAAGAACTCCTTGGCCTCCGCGTCGCTGACCGTCAATCCTTTTGAGCGGATCGTGAGCTGTTCGCGCACGACCTGGTCCTCGATCTGGGAGCGGAGCTGCTCGAGGCTCGTCCCGGTGGCCTCCAGGCGCTGCTTGAACGTCGCCTCGTCGGCGACCTGGCTCTGGATGCGATTGAGCCTGGCCTCCACCTCGGACTTGTCCACCGCGAGCTTCGAGGCGGCCATCGCCTGCTTGAGCAGGGCCTCGTCGATGAGCTCCTGCAGGGTGGCGTCGCCGAACTGCTTCCAGAGGCGCTCGGCGACCTGGGCCCCCTTGATCGGCGTGCCGTTGACGGTGGCCAGCACTTGAGACGGCTTGGGCGCGGCGTGGGACGGTGCGGCAAGGGCCAGCAGCAGCAGCATGGGCGTCATAGTGACCTCCAAAGGATATTACGCCATTTCTAGCATTTTTAGGTATCATCTTCATCCGCCCCATGAAGATCGCGCTGTTGGGCCTGCAGGGAGCAGGCAAGAAAACGCTGTTCCGCCTCATGACCGGGGCCGAGGTCCGCCAAGTCCCGCCCAAAGGGGTCCCGGGAGTGTTCGAGGTCATCGACCCCCGCGTGGACAAGCTCAGCGCCCTCTACAAGCCTGAGAAGACGACCTACGCCAGGCTGGACGTCGCGCTTCTGCCGGATGTCGAGTCCGCCAAGGGGCGCTCCCCCTGGCTCGACGACGTACGCGCGTTCGACGGCATCTGCTGCGCGGTCCGGGCTTTCGAGGACCCGTCCGTCCCGCACCCCTCGGGCTCCGTGGATCCGCTGCGCGACATGGACGCGTTTTTCTCCGAGCTTCTCTTCGCGGACCTCCTGCACATCGACCGCCGCAAGGAGCGCCTGGCCGACGAGATGCGGCGGAGCCGAGCGCCGGAGAAAGAGCGGGAGATGCGCCTGGTCGAGAAGCTCGACGCGGCGTTCGAGGCCGGCCGGCCCTTCTCCTCCATCGAGGTGTCCGACGCCGAACGGGACATCCTCTCAGGGGCGCAGTTCCTGACCGGACTCCCGGTCGCGGGCGTCGTGAACCTTACGCAGGGGGCCGATGCGGAGGGCCTGCGCCGGGAGATCGGGGCGAAATTCGAGGGGAGGATGCGCCTCGCCTTCTTCGACGCGAAGCTGGAGGGGGAGATCGCCGCCATCGAGAGCCCGGCGGAGCGGCGGGAGTTCCTTTCCGGACTCGGCATCGATGAGCCCGGCCTGGACAAGCTCACCCGCACCCTCTATGACGCGGTGGGGCTCATGTCCTTTTATACCGTGGGCAAGGACGAGGTCCGCGCCTGGGCCATCCGGAAAGGCTCCACCGCGGTGCAGGCGGCCCGCGCGATCCACACGGACCTCGCCAAGGGGTTCATCCGCGCCGAGCATATGAAGTGCGAGGACCTGCTGGCGCTCGGCGGCGAGGCCAAGGTGCAGGAGGCCGGCCGCTTCTCCCTGAAGGGGAAGGACTACGTGGTGGAGGACGGGGACGTACTCTCCATCCGTTCCTCCGGCTGACGGTTCGCACCCCACCACATATAGGCGCAGAGCCCGATGAAGAGCAGGAGCGACACGCTCTGCGAGACTCCCTCGTTCGCGTAGAAGGGCGTGGTGACCCAGCCTTCCTCGAAGCCCGGCACCAGCCGCATCGCGGCCCCGACCACTCCTCCGAGGGCTCCCCCGGCCATCAGGCCCGAGGCGATGACCACCCCGCGCTCGCGGATGGACTTGCCTTTCTCTCCTCCGGCTTTGGCCGCTCGTCCGGTCACGAAGTGGTGGAGGATGCCGCCCACCAGGGCCGGGGTATTGAGCTCCAGGGGGAGGTACATCCCCAGGGCGAAGACGAGGGAAGGGACCTGCAGCATCTCGAGCAGGATCGTGACGGCCGCGCCCGCTCCGAAGAGGATGTAGGCCACGGGCTGGCGGTTCATGAAGCCTTCCACGAGGGCCTTCATGAGCGAGGCCTGCGGCGCGGCGAGCACCGACCCCTCCGGCGTTCCGACCGGGGCGTCGCCGAAGTAGTAGCCCGCCTTGGCCAGCATGACGATGGTCAGGCCCGAGGCGGCTGCGGCCGCGACTGCGCCGAGGAACTTCACGCGCTCCTGCACCGCGGGCGTGGATCCGAGCCAGTAGCCCGTCTTGAGGTCCGTGATGGTCTGGCCGGAGACGGAGAGCGCGGTGCACACCATCCCCGCGATGGCCATGACGAAGAACATCCCCGTGGTGCCCGAGAGTCCGAATTTGAGCAGGACCACGCTGGAGACGATGATGGTGAGCATGGTCATGCCGGAGACGGGGTTGCGGGCCGTGGTCGCTATGGCGTTGGCGGCCACGGAGGTGAAGAAGAAGGAGAAGATCAGGGCGAGGGCCAGGCCGATGAGAGCGACGAGCCAGCCGGTCCCGAGAGTGCCGAAGAAGACCGCGGTGGCCAGGGTGGAGACCACGATCCCGGTCAGGATCGCGGCTAGGGAGATGTCCAGGTCGGTCCGCTCGGTGCCGCCGTCCCCTTCGCCCTGCCGGAATGTCCTCGCCGCGATGGCGAGCGACCCCACGACCACGCGCAGGGACTTCAGGATGCCGAAGATGCCGGCTGAGGCGATGGCGCCCACCCCGATGAATCGGATGTAGTTCCGGAATATCTCGCTGGCGGCCATGTCGGCGATGGGCTTCACCGCGGGGTAGACCAGCAGCTCGGGCGAGCTCCTCCCGAGGAACCAGAACAAAGGCACGAGCACGAAGTTCGCCAGGATGCCCCCGGCCACCAGGATCATCGAGGAGCGCAGGCCCATGACGTAGCCCAGCCCCAGGATGAACGCCACGGCGTCGAACTTCACCACGACGCGGGCCTTCTCGTTGAGCAGGCGCGCGAAGGGCAGGAACTGGAAGTCGAGGAACTCCTTCCAGACCTTGAAGGTCGTGACCAGGAAATCGTAGATCCCGGAGATGGCCGTGGCCTGGAGCAGGAGCTTGGCCTGTGAGCCGCCCTTCTCCCCGGTCACCAGCACCTCGGTGATGGCCGTGGCCTCGGGGTACGGGAACTTGCCGTGCATCTCACGCACGAAGTAGCGGCGCAGGGGGATGAGGAAGAGCACCCCGAGGCAGCCTCCGGAGAGACAGATGAAGATGGTCTGCATCGGGTGCGGGTCGAGGTTCAGGGAGTAGAGGGCCGGCAGGGTGAAGATGGCCCCGGCCACGACTGAGCCGGAGACTCCGCCGATGCCCGTGATGATGACGTTTTCCAGGATGTTCGACTGCCGGGAGTACAGGCGCGCGAGGCCGATGGCGAGGATGGAGATGGGGATGGCCGCCTCCATGACCTGCCCGACCTTGAGCCCGGAATACGCCGAGGCCACGGTGAACAAGACGCAGAAGAAGAGTCCCCAGCCCACGGAACGCGCCGTGCATTGCGGGAGGTCCTTCTCGGGCGGCACGAGGGGCTTGTAGACCTGCCCCTCCTCGAGCGGCTCGTAGGCGTTGTCCGGAAGGGAACGGGTGTCGGGAGCGTCGTCCATGGGGCCTCCGATTCAGTACAGCACCGTGTAGAGGTAGGTCTCCTTCGGATACTTCAGGAGCTTGGCCTGTATCTCCGCCACCGGCACGAGCCCCGCGTCCGGGCCGGAGACGAAAGCGTCCACCAGGGCCTTGCCTCCCTGCGCGTCTCCCGTCGCCTTGATGACGCCGGTCCTGCGCATCAGGGATTCGATGGAGGCCGGGAGCTTGTCGAAATGGACCCGGAAGCGGCCGTTCGGCAAGCGCTCCATGGCGCCGTCCTTCACGAAAGAGCCTAGCTGGATGGCCGCGAGCTGGCTGTAGGGCTTGGGCTCGCCGGAATCGGTGAAGAGACCGAGCGAGACATGGCCGAAAGACCAGAAGAGCTCGCGTACGTAGATCTCCTTGGCCCGGCGCTCGTCGATGAGCCCCTTGCGCAGGAGCAGGTCCACGTACCAAAGCGCCGCGGTCTGGGCCTTGAGCTCCTCGAGCACGGACTCCAGCCTTCCGCCGAAGACCTCGGCCGGGCCCTTGCCGTCGATCTTGGTGTCCGAGTGCGGGCCGAGGTTGTGCGCCGCCTCGTGAAGGATGACGCCCAAAAGCCCGGGTTCCTTGTCCTCCGGGTAATAGGCCAGGGCCTCCGGGTCGAAGAGCTCCGCAGCCTTCTGGCGGGCGACCGCCTTGGACTCCGGGTCTTCGCCGATGTTGGTCATCACCATGGTCCTGCGCCTGCCTTCCTGCGCGACCTTGCCCCAGTTGGGCAGGGACTGGCCGGCCACGGCTCCCCGGGACATCCTGGAGTCCCCGTTGTTGAGCACGATTTCGATGAAGTCCGGGATCCCGAATGCGACCTGCCGGGCCGTGTAAGAGGGGCCGATGAGCCGGGCCAGCGCGTCTTCCATCTCCTGCTTGAGCGGCGAGAGCTTGTCCTGCCATTCCAAGGAGGCGGTATCGATCCGGCCGAAGGAGACGTGGAACCCCGCCTTGACTTGGCAGGGGTCCCAGTCGACTTCGTCCGGCGCGATGCGCAGATACCATTTGCTGTTGCGGCTTCCCATGGCCGTCCACGCCTCATCCGCCTTCTCCCAGTCGTTGGTCTCGAAAGCCTGGGCCGCGGCGAGGAGGTAATCCTTGAGGACGGCCTCCTCCGGGCCTTGGGACTGGGCCGCGCGCAGCAGAGCCTTGGAGACCTGGCGCATCTTCTCGCCGTAGACCTCTGTGAGGGGGACCGCGGCCAGGGCCGGGCCTTTCCGGCGGACCACGGTGAACGGGGACAGGAGAGCGCTGTCCAGGGACCGGCAGTACTCCTCATCCTGGGCCGAGCCTTCCGGATAGGCGCTGCAGCGCTTGGGCGGGAACGCCGGATGGCCGCTGCAGAACGGGTCGTGCTCGGTCTTGGGAGCCTCGCACCAGGGACCTTGATTGCGCCAGAAGAGCGCCCGGCTCGCCAGGTCCGATGGCGGGACGGAGTCCTTGAGGCGCAGGGCTCCTTTCTGCTCCAGGTAGAGGTCGTCGATGACCTTGCCCGCCTCGGACACGTATTGGACCAGGGCGCGGTCCGCCGGGGAGGCGCCCTTGAAGTCGCTCACCAGCACGACCGGCCGGCCCTGGTCGAGCTCCTGGCGCACGAGCTCCTGGCGCCTGGCCTCCGCGAGCGAAAGATAGGCCCGCCGGAACCGGTCCGTGAACCGCCCGTCTTTCACGTAATAGGAAAGGTCCGCATTGACGCCCACGGGGTCGATCGAGGCGGGGTCCAGGGGTTCGGTCCCGCTCGACACGGACTTCCAGTAGAGGGGGACGCTCGAGGCGGCGGCCAAGCGGTTGAAGTCGGCGCGGGAGAGCGCTGGGACGTCGTAGAGTTCGGTCTGGGCGTGAACGAGGGACGCGATCAGCAGGAGCGCGGTCATCATGGACGAGAGTATAACTTTTCTACCAGACGCCGGGCCGGGTCTTGGAGCACTTCAGCCGGACAGAGCCGAAATCCCCGTCCACGTAGGCGAAGAAGTGGGTCATCCTTTCCATGCCCGCCGGGAAGGCCGCACGGACGCTGTCCGAGAGGCTGAACCGCGTCCATTTCTCGGCGGAGGCGCCTTGGACGGATGCCGTCCGCAGCAGGGTCTGGTCCCCGCGGGTCAGGGTGACGTTCAAGAGGTCCTTGGGCCCGGCGATGCGCGCGGTCAGCCGGACCGTGTCCTGTCCGTTGTCCGGGCGGGTGTCGCAGACCACGGGCTCTCCGACCGCCGCGCCGGCGACGCCGGGGTTCTCGATCTCGGATCGGAGGATGAGCTGGGCCTGGGCGTAGGAGGAATCGAAGCCGGCCTGGGAATAGACGGTCGGGATGAAGAGGAAAGAAAGCGCGCCGGCGAGCAGCATGACCACCTCCGCAAGAGAGATGATGATATCAATCCGCCGTGTCGGAGCGCATTGATCTCGATCAAGTCACGCAGCAGGAGCGGTTCGCGGCCCGGGATCAAAGATGCTGTCTGAGTTGTCGCCCCTCGCGTAGGGGCGTGGATTGAAACCGGGCGACTCCGTCACTTCTGCCGACTTGGCTGCTTGTCGCCTCCCGCGTGGGGATAGTTCCTGCGCATGTAATCGTCAAACATGAGGACCGTGAAGTCGGTTAGGGCATGCGAAGGCGCATAAATGTGGCCTTTGCCGATCAGGCGGCTGCGGATGGGGGCGACGGTCGTCACTGATTTTCTGAGCGCACCGGCGATTTTGCTGGTCTTGTAAGGTCCGGACCCTAGCGAGGCCATCCCGGCCAGATACTGTTTTTCCGCGGGAGTGGCTCTGTCGATCCGGACGCGGAAGAAATTCTCGTCGAGCTGGGCCAAGACATTGGCTTTCGCCGCGGCGACGTCGCGCGCCGTGATTTTCGGGCCTGTGGCGATGTTCCAGACGTGAGTCCCGTATTCCTGGAGGAAATAGGGATAGCCCTGAGTGAACTTGATGATGGCCAGCGTGGCGGCAGGGTCGTAGCTGATGCTTTGCTCGTGAGCCGGTTGCTCGATGGCGGTTTTGGCGTCTTCCGGGGAGAGCCTGCCGATGAGGGGAAAATTGAAGAGCCGTTCGGCGTAGGATTTGGCCTCTCCCGCGAGCTTGGGCAGTTGGGGCAAGCCGGCCCCCACCACGGCCAGCGGGAGGGACTTCTGCATGACCTGATGGGCGGCGGATATGAGGGCTTCGAAGTCCTCCTTGGCCAGGAACTGCACCTCGTCTAAGAGAAAGATCGCTCCGCTGCCGCGCTCTTTGGCCGCTTCCCCGAGCGCGACAAGAAGGTCCGTGAGGTCCTCGCTGAATATCCCGGAATCGGCCTTCCCGCGCAAGGCCTCGACATTCAGGCCGAGCTCGTAGCCTTCGGGCGTCTTGACGGTGAACGCCTTGAGGACTCCGGCTGCGCGCCACGCCGCATCCCTGACTTTCTCCTTAACGTCGAGAGACAGGATGATTCTCCGGGCCAAGCGCGCGATGGCCGCCTTGAAATCGGTTTCATGCGTGATCTCGGTCTGGCCGGTTCGAAAGCCCGCGCTTTCCGCCAGATCCCGGAACTTGTTCAAGAGAACGGTTTTCCCGACTCCCCTCAGACCGATGACCATCAGGCTCTTTTCCGATCTGCCGATGCGCAGTCGTTCGACAAGGATCTTGAACGACGCGATTTGGACGTCGCGGCCGGTCAGCGCGGGAGGTTGGGAGCCGGCGCCGGGGGTATAGGGGTTTTTGATGGGGTCCATGGGCTGAATATATCAAATTTAACATATTTATCATGATTTGATAAATTGAGTAAACTCAGTATAAACGGGATGCCCGACGAGGACAAGCCGCCCCCAAACAGGCTAAACTCTCCCCCGAATGTGCCCGCCCCAGGAGGTTTACCTATGCAAACGCTATGCCTCGGAGCCCTCGTCATGGCTTTGACGGCCGTCGACGCGTCGTCTTACGAGCCCGATTCCAACGCCCCGCGCTCCTCGGTCCCCGAGAAGTACAAGTGGGACCTTTCCCCGCTTTTTAAAGACGACGCGGGCTGGGAGGCGGCCGGCGCCGAGGCCAGGGCCAAGCTCGCGGCCATCCCGGCGCACAAGGGCAAGCTCAGCGGCCCCAAGGCGGTCAAGGCCTGCTTGGACGACTACTTCTCCCTGCGGGGAGTGGTGGACCACGTTTCTTCCTACGCGAACCTCAAGGCGGTCGAGGATGACTCGGACGCGCGCTCCCAGGAGATGCTCCAGCGCGCCCTCGCCCTGGGCGCGGCGTTCCGCACCGAGACCTCGTTCATCCGGCAGGAGCTGCTCCGGCTCGACGACGCGGCCGCCAAGCCGATCCTGGACGACGCGGCCCTCGCTCCCTACCGGGCCTACCTGCAGGACCTGCGCAGACGCCGCATCCGGCTCCTCGACCCCGAGGCGGAGCGGGTCCTGAACCTGGTCGGGGACAACCTTTGGGCCGAGGTGGACCTCAACGAGATCCCGTCCGACGTGGAGATGGTGTTCAAGGCCTTCACCAAGGACGTGCAGCTCCCTGTGATCAAGGACGAGGCCGGCAAGGAGGTCCAGCTCACGCTGGCCAACTACTCGAAGTACCGGTCTTCCAAGGACCGGCGCGTCCGGCTTGAGACCGTGGACGCGTTCTTCGGCGCCCTCAAGAAGTACGAGAACATCCTGGCCGCGACGCTCGGGGCGGAGGCGAAGCGGGATGTGTTCATGGCCCATGCCCGCGGCTACGGCCGCTCGGTGGACGCGTACCTGGACCGCCAGAACATCCGGGCCGCGGTGGCGGAGAGCCTGGTCGCCGCGGTCCACCAGAACCTCAAGCCCCTGCATCGGTACGTGGAGCTCCGCAAGAAGCTGCTCGGGTTGAAAGAGCTCCGCTTCCCGGACCTCTACCCGCCGCTGGTTCCGTCCGCGGACACGCAGGTCCCCTACGACGAGGGCCTCAAAGACGTGCTTCAGGCCGTGGCCCCGCTCGGGAAGGACTACGTCGCCGCGCTCTCCGGCCCGGAGATGCTCGGCCGCAGGATGGCGGACGTGTTCCCCAACAAGGGCAAGGAGAGCGGCGCGTTCTCGCATTCCCTCTGGGGGGCGCCGCCCTACGTGATGCTCAACTACATGGGCGAACTGGAGGACGTCTCGACCACCGCGCACGAGCTCGGCCACGCGATGCACTCCCGCATCAATATGGCGGCGCAGCCGTATCCGGACTTCGGCTATTCCTCCATGACCGCGGAGATCGCCTCCACGCTCAACGAGATGCTCCTCTTCAAGCATCTGCTGGCGAAGTATAAGGGCGACGACAAGACCCGGCTCTACCTCCTGGGCAAGGTCGTGGACACCATCCGCACGACCATCTACCGCCAGACGCTGTTCACGGAGTTCGAACTCAGCCTGCATGGATTCGCCGAGGCGGGCACGCCCATCACGGCCGAGCTCCTGGACAAGACCTACGGGGACCTCGTGCGTCTCTACTACGGGCCCGGGTTCTCCATGGGGGAGAGGGACGGCGTCGAGTGGGCGTATATCCCCCATTTCTACTGGAAGCACTACGTCTTCAGCTACGCCTGCGGGCTGGCGAGCGCCATCGCCATCTCCGAGAAGATCGCGGCCGGCGACACGAAGACCCGGGACGCGTATCTGGCCATGCTGGCCGAGCCGCACGAGGCCGCGCCGGTGGACATCCTCAAGAAGGCCGGCGTGGACCTCACAAAGCCGGACGCGGTGCGGGCCGCGGCCAAGCTCATGGACGAGATGATCACGGAGATGGAGGCGCTCGCGGCCAAGACACAGTGAAGCGCATCCACCGCATGCCGTTCGGGGCCGAGGTCCAGGAGGACGGGACCGTGAGGTTCCGCCTCTGGGCCCCGGCCGTGCGGAAGGTGGACCTGGTCCTGGAGGGGCACGGGCTCCTCCCCATGGAGCCCCAGGACGGGGGCTGGTTCATCCTGACGACGGGATCGGCCCGGCCGGGCAGCCTCTACCGATTCAGCGTCGACGGCAAGGCCGAGGTCCCGGACCCGGCCTCCCGCAGCAATCCCCGGGACGTGTACGGACCCAGCCGCGTCGTGGACCCGGAGGCGTTCGATTGGGCGGACGGAGGCTGGCGAGGAAGGCCGTGGGAAGAGGCGGTCCTCTACGAGCTGCACGTCGGGACCTTCAGCCCCGAGGGCACCTTCGCCGGGGTGACACGGCGGTTGGACCATCTCGCCGAGCTCGGCGTGACCGGCATCGAGCTCATGCCTTTGGCCGAGTTCCCGGGCGGCAGGGGTTGGGGCTACGACGGGGTCCTATTCTACGCTCCGGAGAGCTCCTACGGGACTCCCGAAGAGCTCAAGGAGCTTGTCCAGGCGGCGCATGCCAGGGGTCTGATGGTGCTCCTGGACGTGGTCTACAACCACTTCGGCCCGGAGGGGAACTACCTGCACCTCTACGCTCCCCAGTTCTTCACCACGCGCCACCATACCCCCTGGGGCAGCGCGCTGGACCTCGACGGTCCCTCGTCCCGCCCGATCCGGGATTTCCTCATCCACAACGCGCTCTACTGGCTCGAGGAGTTCCGCCTCGATGGCCTGCGCTTCGACTCGGTCGGGCACCTGTTCGACTCCTCCGAGCCCCATCTGCTCAAGGAGCTGGCCGAGGCCGTGGGGCGCGGGCCCGGTCGGGAGCGGCACGTGCACCTCGTGCTGGAGCACGGTCTCAACGAAGCGCGCTACCTGGAGCGGGACGGGGACGGCCGGTCGCGCTGGTATACGGCGCAATGGAACGACGATTACCACCACGCCTGCCATCACCTGCTCACGGGAGAGGCGGGAGGCTACTACGCCGACTACGCGGACGCGCCCGGTCGGCATCTCGCCCGGTGCCTGAGCGAGGGCTTCGCCTACCAGGGCGAGCGGTCCGGCTATTGGGAGGGGGTGCCGCGGGGGGAGCCGAGCGGCCATCTCCCGCCCGCCGCTTTCGTGACCTTCCTCCAGAACCACGACCAGGCCGGCAACCGCGCTTTCGGCGAGAGGATCGGCATGCTGGCCGAGCCGCAGGCCTTGAAGGCCGCGGTCGAGCTGACGCTTTTGGCTCCTTTCCCGCCGCTCCTGTTCATGGGAGAGGAGTTCCGGGCCGCTACCCCGTTCCTTTTCTTCTGCGATTTCGGGCCGGAGCTCGCGGCGGCGGTCCGAAAGGGGCGCACCGAGTTCTTCCAGCGCTTCCATGCGGTCGAGACGTCCCCGCTGCCGGACCCGAACGCGGTGGAGACGTTCCGACGGAGCGTGCTGGACTGGAAGAACGCCGATGAGGGCTGGCTGGCGTTCTATCGGGAGCTCCTGGACCTGCGCAGGCGCGAGATCGCTCCCCGCCTGAAAGGGATGAAGGGAGGCCAGGCCCCGGCGCATGTCCAAGGCGGCCTCATCCGCATGCGCTGGAAGATGGGGGACGGGTCCAGGCTCGGGCTCGCGGCCAACCTCTCCCGGGAGGATGCATCGGGCGCGGCGCTCCCGCCGGGCAGGCTGCTGCGCGGCTCGACGCTCGGCCCCTGGTCCGTGATATGGACCTTGGAGGATCGGTGAGAACGGGACTGCTCTGTCTGCTCCTGGCCGGACCGGCTTGGGCCGCCCCGAATTCCTGCAGGGATTTCCGGGCCGAAGGCAGGAAGCTGCGGCTGGGCTTCCCTTCGTCCGTGCGGAACGTGATCAATTGCGGCCCCGGGGAGTACGAACCCTCGGAATACATCCTTGCCACGCATCCGCGCGCTCCCCTGGAGATGCATGTCGTGAGCGTGCGCGAAGGGAGCTTCCCGCCCGGGGAGGAGCACGCGCGCAAGGCGCCGGGGATGCGGGGGGTCCGCGTCGTCGTGTATAAGACCCGGCTTCCGGCCATCGTGGCGCTCAGCGGCGAGAAGCCCGTGCTGTGGGACGTGACGCTCACCCAGGATGCGCGGGTGGACCGCGTCGTGCTGCAGGGCAGCCCGGAACACGTGGTCCGCGGGCTGCCGGAAACGGTCCCGGTCATCCGCAGGAGCCGGGAGGAGACCTGCGGCGCCTTCGCCTACGGCTGGGAGCCCCGCCAGAACATCGGCGGGGGCGATTACCGGTCCATGATCGTGAACCTGCGTTGCGCGACCGGACTGCGCGAGAGCTCGTTCCAGGGCTGCTACGCCGGGGCCGTGTTCGAGATCCCGCACTACAAGAAGGAGCCGGAGAGGCCGAAGTCGTGGGAGCCTCCCTGTCCTTTGCCCATCGAGCCGGGGCTGGTGACCTTCACGCCGGAGGAAGCGGCGGAGATGAAGGTCCCTTATAAGGGGTCCCCCCAGGAGGTTCGGCCTGTCAAAACACCGCGCGTCTTCCAGGGAGAGGACCTGCCGAGACCCGAGCCCTCTCCGCAAGTGGAAGAGCGTCCCGCTCCGAGGACCGCGCTTCCTGAAGCGCGGAAGCCGCCGACCGGTCCCAAAGAGGACCTTGGACGTCCTTCAGGCGTGCCGGCCCGGGAAGGCATCCCCACGCGGGCTCTCGCCATACTGCTGGAAGGGCAGGCCGGGCTCGCCACGCACGACGCCATCCCGGACCTGCTCCTGGCCCTGGAGAAGGGGGGCACCCTGCTGCGCTGGAGGGCGGCTGACGAGTTGGGCAAGATGGGCGCCGCAGCCGACACCGCTGTCGATCCCCTCATCCGCGCGCTCAAGGATCCGGAGGCCAGGGTCCGATCGAGCGCTGCCCTGGCCCTAGGCAACATCGGGCCCGCGGCGGCCAAGTCGGTCAAGAGGCTGAAGAAGCTCCTCGACGACGACAGCGCGGACGTGAGGCACAGCGCCGAGGTGGCCCTGGGGCGTATCGGGACGAAGGACGCGCTCAGGATCCTCGAGCGGCGCCGGCGACGCTGATAGGAGCCTTCCTCTCGAGCTCCAGGAAATACGGCGTGAGGCAGAGCCTGTAGGCGCGCGCCCGTTTGAACTTGGCCAGCGCCTTGGCCTGGGCTGCGGAGAGCCCCACCGAGTCGCGCCACGCCACGAGCAGGGAGTCGCTGGGCTTCAGGCCCAGCCCGGTCTCGGCGTTCACCCTCTCGAGGATCCTCTTCTGGACCGGCCTGTAGCGCATCGGAAGCTCCATGGGGCCGATGGAGTCCATCACCTTGTCCGCCACCAGGAGCGAGAAGATGTTCTTGAACCACTTGTTCGCGTGGAGCACGGTGATGGGCCTTCGGCTGAAGGTGAAGCCGATGCGGTAGTAGAAGAGCCCGTAGGGCTTGCTGAAGTCGACCGTCGCGGCCACGATGTTCGGATGGGAAAGGTCGTAGCGGTGGAACGGGGTCGAGCCCAGGTAGGAAAGGTCGTAGAAGATCTTGTGGCCGGCGTCGCAGAGCTTGGGCACGAACTCCTCCGGGAGGAAGTTGCCGTTCCGCGCGGAGGGGTTCGATAGGAACCACGTGCCGGGGGGGAGCTCCCAAGGGTCGTCGTTGAGCTTCGCTTCCACCGTCGTCAGGCCGCGCGTCTCGGCGATCGCGCGGTAGCCTTCGTAGTCCCCCTCGAGCGTGTAGACGCGCTCCTCGCCGCTGAGACTGAGCTCCGTCATGAACTCCCGGATGGCCTCCTCCGCCCCGGCTGTCGGGTAGCGGTGGCGGAACTTCCTCAGGTCCGGGACCGCCGCCTGCTGATGGGAGAGGAACTTCTCGATGACGGGCTCGTGGAAGTCGTCTAGGCCCGGGTCCATCGAGCGCAGGAACACGTCGTGGGGGAAGCGGCGCGTGAGGTCGGACACGAGCGAGCGCAGCTCCGGGAAATAATAGCTGTAGACGGTCGGGATGGCTTTGAGTCTCCTCGGATCGGGTCTGTTCATAAGAAGAGCTCCTCCGGCTTGAGGGTGTGGGGGGCGCTGACGAAGTCCTTGTCGCAGAGGCTGATCTGGCCTTCGGGCATGGGGACGTACTTCCCGGTCGCCGCGGCGAGCACCTGGCCGGAGGCGTCCGTGACCTTCGCGGAGGTGAGCAGGAGCTTCGGCCGCGCCTCGACCACCTCGGCCTCGACGCGCAGGCGCTGCCCGACCTCGATGGGCCTGCGCAGGCGCGTGGTCATCTCCGCGGCCACGCACGCCCTCCGCGCGCGCAGGATCGCGGCCCAGGTCATGGCCTCGTCCAGGAGCGTCATGGTGATCCCGCCGTGGACGATGTGCCTCCAGCCCCGGTCGGCGTCGCGGGCCGTGTGCTCGATGACGACGCGGCCGTTCTCGGCGCGCGCCTTCAGGCGCAGCCCGTGGGGATTGTCCTGCCCGCAGACGAAGCATGAGCGGGTCCAGGGAAGATGGCCGGAATCCTTCATATCATCCTCGCTTGAAGACCAGAAGGCCGAAGCGCTCCACCGCCTCGACCATGTCGTCGACCACGGGTCCGACGGAGAAGCCTCCGGCCACGGACGGCGCCTTGGCGAGCTCGGCCTCCACGATGCGCAGGAACGGCCGGTAGCCCTCCAGGGGGAGCGAGAGCCTCAGGCCCAGGCAGAGCTTCGCTTCCTCGGGGCCGACGGTCAGCGTGAAGAGGTGGGCGGCCAGGATCTCGGGGTGGGCCGGGAGCGTCCTGCGCAGCCACTCCAGCATGGTCGGGGGGATGGGCTCCTTGGGGGGGCCGATGTCCAGGCGCACCTTGCGTCCTTCGCCGGGCGTGGTCTCCGGGACGCAGCCTTGGGCGAGGTCCCGCAGATCGTCGCCGGAGACCTCCCACGCGGGGCCCCCGGGGTTGAGCAGGACGAGCTCGAAGCCGTTCTCCGCGGCCATGCGGAACACGGCCTGCCCGGGCATGGAGATGAGATGCTTGGAGCCCGGCCTCCAGGCCTTCAGGGAGCCGACGTCCGTGAACGCGCAGATGCCTTTTCTTCCGTCCGGGGTCTCCATGGCGATGAGGCGGACCTGCGGAGGGCTTTCCCCGGAGGACGGCTTCGCCGCCTGCAGGATGAGCGTGCTCCGGAGCAGCTCCTGGAAGATCGTCGCGCGGTGGCCCCGGGCCACGCCGCCGGCGGCCTGGTAGAGGGCTTTGAGCAGCTCCGGGTTCTCTGGGCTCTTGGAGGGCATCCTCAGCGGGGGCGGCTTTTCTGCACCTTGTCTCCGGTCTGGGCGAAACGCGAGCCCTCGAACCAGGAATAGAGGTGATAGAAGCCCCAGAACACCGTCACGGTGATGAGCACGATCTTCAGGAAATAGCTCTTGGTGCGCCAGAGGAGCACGGCGACGACGATGGGGAGCACGACGTTGGGGTTGATGCCGCTCAGCGCCTTGGGCATCGCCGGAGGCGTGAGGAACACGGGCTTGTAGCCGCTCCAGGTGTTGGGGTCCGGGGCCGCCGGCTTCTGAGCCTGGGCGGGCTTCGCGGTCTTGGGCTCGTCCGGCTCGCCGCCGATGACGAGCATGGTCTTCATGTACTGCTTCGGGACTTGGCCCAGGGAGTCGACCTGATGGCTCTGTCCGGCTTCGTCTACGTACTCGAAGACTGTCTGGGACACCAGGGCCTACTTGAATTCCAGGCTGGCCAGGATGCGCTCCACGGTCTTGAGGTTGTCCTGGACGGAGCCCGTGGGGCGGCTCTTTTCGTAGCGGCCGAGCGCCGAGCCGATCCGGTAGTAGTTCTTGGCGCCGTCATAGCAGCGCATGTTGAAATGGGTCTCGGCGCAGGAGGGGGCGTCCTTGGGCTTGCCGTACGAGTCCGCGCATCCGCCGAACGAGCCTCCCTCGGTGAGCAGCATCAGGCATTCGCCGTTCTTGGGGGAGAACTGCCGGACCTTGGTGATGGGCTTGTGGCTTCCCCAATGATCGTTCGTGAGGACGTCGCCGAGCGGCCGCGTCTCCTTGCCGTCGTAGAAGCCGTCGACCGAGAGAGCGCCCATGATGTCGGGGATCCCGGGGGTGTTCTCGTTGGGCCGGCCGACCATCCAGGTCTTGTTCTTGGAGTCGTCTATGGCGGAGGCCACGATGTAGTCCGGAGGGTACTGGAAACGGATGAACTTGTCTTCGTGCGTCTTCCACTGATCCTGTGCGGCGGGTTGCGGCGCGGCTGCGGGCTGTTCTTTCGGGCTCTCCGGCCGGCAGCCTGCGAGGATGACGAGGCAGTAAAGAGAGGATTTCGCGATGATTCTCACGCGCGCATTATATCTTATAAAGCCCGAGTCGCTACTGCTGCCTCAGGCGCGTCTTGGTCGCGTTGAGGCTCGGGTAGTAAGACTTGTCGCCCGCGGCCCCGCTGGCTCGGTCCGTCCCCCCTTCCTGGAATTCGGCGATCGCCGCGAAGCGCTCCACGACGTCCCTCTTCAGCGTGATGTTGAGCTTGGCGCCGGTGAGGGCCGGTCCCAGCTGGGGGGTGTAGCTCTCCTGCGTCATTTTCCCGCGGAAGAGGTCCACGAAGAACCCCACCGTCCTGCCGGCGCTGCTGTTCTGCGTGTCGATCCTGTTCTCGCCCTTGGCCATGATCTGGTCCCCGACCTGACCGGTGGTGAACCAGCCCCGCAGCGCCATCTCCACGCGCGAGACGACGCCGTCCCCGTGCTGCTTGATGAAATCGCCGTTGTCCAGCGCCTTGGCGACCAGGGGGGCCAGGGTGGCCGGGGTGTTCTTGTTCTGCTCGAGAGCCGTGGAGTCGATGCTCACCACCAAGCGGCCGTTGTCCCACGCCGCGTCCACGATGCTGTCTTTCAGGCGGCCGGTCCGGTCCTCGCGGAGCTCGACCCGCTCACCCGAGAGTCGATCGGCGACCTGCCTGCCCGTGCGCGAGTCTTTCACCGAGACGTCGTAGGCTTTGTTCATGATCGCCCGATGCAGGGAGTTGGCCGTCTGGACGGGAGGGGCCGGCCTGTCGCCCCCCGCGGACGGATCGCGCGCCATGCGCAGGACCGGTTCCGTGAGGCTTCTGACGGCGGCGTCTGTCGGAGCGATCTCCCTGGCTTTCCGCGCGAGGTCGACGGCTTCCTGGCCGCTGGCTTGGCGGGCCAGGGCTGTCATCGCCTTGGCGATCTGGGCTTTCGCAGCCGGGTCCGTGGTCTCGGCGGCGAGCTTCTCGAGCTCGCCGCGGGCGGCCGTGCGCTGGTCCGGGTCCATGGTCTTGGCCAGGGCCTCGATGTCCTGCTGCCCCTTCTCTTTGGCGTCGCCGAGGACTTTCCTGAACTCGGCCCGCACCTTCTCGTCGGCGGCCTGACGGACCGGATCATCGCCCGCCTGCTGAGCGAAAGCCATGGACGCCGTGAAAACGAGGACGACAGAGAGCGCTGCGGACATGGGCAGGGGTTTCATACCCTTTAGGGTAACAGGTCCATTTATTTCCCGCCAGTAGTAATCTGGAACATGTTATAGTGTCCCGAAATGAGCCCCCGCCCCTGGGACGAGGACGTCGTCTACATGATCCTCATCGACCGGTTCCACAGGGGGAGCCGCAGCCGGGGGGCGGTCGAGCCTCCCTTTCACGGCGGGAACCTGGCCGGCGTCGCCGAGAAGCTCGACTACCTGCAGGACCTCGGGGTCACGGCCTTGTGGCTGAGCCCCTTGTACAAGAACCAGCGCGACGGCTACCACGGGTACTGGCCCGTGGACTTCTTCGACGTGGACCCCCGCTTCGGCTCCTTGGAGGAGTTCGCCGAGCTCGTGCGCGAATGCCATCGCCGGGGGCTCAAGGTGCTCCTGGACAAGGTCTTCAACCATACGGGCTACGACCACCCCATGCCCAAGGATCCGCGCTATCGGGGCTGGTTCCATAAGGGCAAGGAGATGCTCTGGATCGACCAGCGCAGCATGGAGGACTGCGCCCTCCACGGCCTGCCGGATTTCGCTCACGAGAAGCCGGAGGTGGCCCGCTTCCTCATCGACATGGCGCTCTGGTGGCAGGAGAAGACCGGGGTGGACGGGTTCCGGCTCGACGCGGTCAAGCATGTCCCCATCGGCTTCTGGAGGCAGCTCTCGGAGGAACTCCATCGCAAGGCCGGGCCTGAGTTCCTGCTCCTGGGCGAGGTGTTCCGGGGCGTCCCCGGCTATATCGCCCGCTACCAGCGCGAGGGGGGGGTCGACGCGGTGTTCGACGTCCCGTTCGCGGACACGGTCCGGAGCGCGCTCAGCCGCGATTGCGAGATGCCGGGGCCGAGCCTCTTCGCCAGGCTCGCGGAGCTCAGGCGCGAATACAAAACCATGCTGTTCAACGAGATCCTGCGCAAGCTCTTCGCGCGGCGGCCCACGGACATGCGCTGGTTCCACAAGCTCCTGCACGGAGAAGACGCCTATGCGCGTCCCGACCGTCTCGCCCCCTTCATCGACAACCACGACCTCAGCCGGTTCGCGAGCGAGGTCCGCGACCCGGGCCAGCGCCTGCGCATGGCCCTGACCCTGCTGCTCACCTGGCGGGGGATCCCGGTCCTGACCTACGGGACGGAGTGCGGCATGCGGGGCCGCACCGACGGCTCCAACCGCTCGCCCATGCCTTTCGGAGCGGACCCGGACCTGACCGACTTCACGCGCAGGCTCATCGCGTTCCGGCGTTCCCAGCCGGCCCTGACCCGTGGGACGCTGCTCCAGGCGCACGCGGACCGGGAGGTGTTCGCCTTCCTGCGGCAGGCCGGTGGCTCGAAGGTCCTGACCGTGCTCAACAACTCGGGCTTGGCCCAGCGCCGCGACCTGGAGCTTTCTTCCGGGGCCGGGTTCGGGCCTTGGAAAGACGTGTTCAGCGGAGAAGCGCTGCGGGCCGGGGAGGGCGTGCTGGAGGTGGACCTGCCCCCCAGGTCGGCGAGGGTCCTGGTCGGCCCGGAGGGGTTAGCAGGGTGCTGACAAAGCCATCATAACGCAGAGGGTCCCCTGGCCGTTATGGTCCGGCCAGGGACCTGCCGACAAAGGCGTGCTCCTTATCGGCAGGTCTGTCGCCCG
>JBAZKS010000057.1:0-22783 GCA_041650695.1 Elusimicrobiota bacterium | reverse complement strand
CACTTTCGCGCCGAAAGTCCTGTGGATAATCTCTTGCCCGAGATGATGTCGAAGAGAGCTTCGTCCTTTCGCGATAGCGAAAGGACGAAGCCGCAAGCCCGAGCGCGCAGGAGGCGCCGTTCAGGAGGGGTTTATCAGCACCCTGCTAGGACTCAGACCCCCCAGATCTCCTTCGCGTATTGCCGGATGGTCCGGTCGCTGGAGAACCTCCCGGACTTGGCCACGTTGATGATGGAGGAGCGCGTCCACGCCTTCCGGTCCCGGTAGCGCTGCTCCGCCTCCTCCTGGGCCCGCACGTAGTCCGCGAAGTCCGCGCACACCATGAACGGGTCGGGGCCGCACAGGGAGTCCAGGATGGGATTGAAGAGCCCGGGTTCCAGCTGCGAGAAGTAGTCCCTGCGGACCAGGTCCACGGCCTCGCGCAGGTGCGGCGTCCGGTCCAGATACTCCGAGGGGCGATAGCCCGAGGCTTTGAGCTCCGCGACCTCGTGCGCCTTGAGCCCGAAGATGAAGATGTTCTCCGGCCCGACCTCCTCGAATATCTCGATGTTGGCTCCGTCGAGCGTGCCCAGGGTGAGGGCCCCGTTCATCATGAACTTCATGTTCCCCGTGCCCGAGGCCTCGGTCCCTGCCGTCGAGATCTGTTCCGACAGGTTGCACGCGGGGATGAGCTTCTGGGCCAGGCTCACGCGGTAGTCCTCCAGAAAGACGACCTTCAGGAGGTCCGCCACGCTGGGGTCGGAGTCGATGATCGCCGCCACGTTGTGGATGAACTTGATGATGTTCTTGGCCATCCAGTACCCGGGAGCGGCCTTGCCTCCGATGATGGCCGTGCGCGGCACGAAGTCGCGGCCGCCGTGGCCCTTGATCTGCAGGTACCGGTGGATGAGGAAGAGCGCGAAGAGCAGCTGCCGCTTGTACTCGTGGATGCGCTTGACCTGCACGTCGAATATGGATTCCGGGTCCACCGCGACCCCGGCGGAGGAGCGGATGAGGGCGGCCATGGCCTTCTTGTTCTCCTGCTTGATGCGGTGCCACGACTCGTGCAGCCCCCGGTCGTCCGCCATGGGCAGGAGCTTCTTGAGAGAGTCCAGATCGGTGACCCAGCCCTTGCCCACGGCCTCCGTGATGAGCCCGGAGAGGCCGGGGTTCGACTCCAGCAGCCAGCGCCGCGGCGTGACCCCGTTGGTCTTGTTGTTGAACTTCTCCGGGAACATCTCGTAGAAGTCCTTGAAGAGCGTCTTCTTGAGGAGCTCCGAGTGCAGAGCCGAGACGCCGTTGACCGAGTGGGATGCGATGATGCTCAGATAGGCCATCCGGATCCGCTTGGGGTCGTTCTCGTCGATGAGGGACATCCTGCGGATGCGGTCCACGTCGCCGAGGAAGCGGATGGACACCTCCTGCAGGAAGCGCGCGTTGATCTCGTAGATGATCTCCAGGTGCCGCGGGAGGAGCTTCCCCATCAGCGACACGGCCCAGGTCTCCAGCGCCTCCGGCATGAGAGTGTGGTTGGTGTAGGCGAACGTCTCGATCGTGATCTTCCAGGCCTGGTCCCACTCCAGCCTCGCCTCGTCGAGCAGGAAGCGCATGAGCTCGACCACGGAGATGGCGGGATGCGTGTCGTTGAGCTGGATGGCCACCTTGGCCGGGAAATCCCCGAAGTCGTCGTTGTGCACGAGGAAGCGCCGCACGATGTCCGCGAGGGAGGCCGAGGCCGCGAAGTACTCCTGCTTGAGGCGCAGCTCGAGCCCCGCGGAGATGCTGTCGTTGGGGTAGAGGACCTTGGAGATGTTCTCCGAGGCGATCTTCTTGTCGTAGGCCCGGAGGTAGTCCCCGCTGTTGAAGTAATCCAGGTCGAAGTCCTTCGTCCCTTTCGCGGCCCACAGCCGCAGGGTGTTGACCACCCCGTTCCGGTAGCCCGGCACCGGGATGTCGTGCGGGATGGCGAGGATGTCCTCGGTGTCCACCCATTCCACGGCCATCCGGCCCGACCGGTCCGCGACCTGCCGGGTGTGCCCGTAGAAACGCACGCGGATGGTGTACTCGGGCCTCTCGATGGCCCACGGCGTGCCCAGCCTGAGCCAGTCGTCCGGAGCCTCGACCTGATGGCCGTTCACGATCTTCTGCTGGAAGATGCCGTAGTTGAACATGATGCCGTAGCCCACGGCCGGCACGCCCATGGTGGCCATGGAGTCCATGAAGCAGGCCGCGAGCCTGCCTAGGCCGCCGTTGCCGAGACCGGCGTCCGCCTCCTGCTCGGCGAGGTCCTCGAGCTTCAAGCCGAACGCCTTCAAAGCCTCGCGCGTGGGCTCCTCGATGCCCAGGTTGAGGATCGCGTGCATGAGGAGACGGCCGATGAGGAACTCCATGGAGAGGTAATAGACCCTCTTCATGTTCTGCTTGTGGTAGCGCTGCTGCGTCTGGATCCACCGCTCGATCATGCGGTCGCGGACCATGTAGGCCGCGGCCATGAAATCGTCGTGGGGCGTGGCCGTGTACTCGTCCTTGGCCAAGGACAGGGTGCGCCGCTCGTGGAACGACTGCTGGATGTCCGCGACGACCAGCCCCGTGCGCAGCTGCACGCCCTCCGGGAGAGGGCTCGCCGCCCAAGATTCTATCTTCTTCGCCGTCCGTTCCTTGGCCATGGAGGCATCATACATTCTTGACCGCCACCCCCGCGATACCCAGCGCGCCGAGAAGGCAGAGCGGAGCCAGCAGCCAGCCCGCCGCGGAATAGGGGGTCCCGCCCTCGACCAGCCTGGCCTCGCCCACCAGGGTGCCGGAGTCCAGCGTCTTCAAGACGGCCCGCACCCGGCCATGGCGGTCGATGATCTGCGAGTACCCGGAAGACGCGGCGCGCACGATCCACAAGCCGGACTCCACGGCCCGGGCGCAGGACATGGTCGAGTGCTGGGCGTGCTCCCAATGCCCCCATTCGCGGGGGTCGAGGTTCGGGACGACTAATATCCTCGCGCCCTGCCGGACGATCTTGCGCGTGCCGTCCTCGAAGTCCAGGTCGTAGCAAATCTGCACGCCCAGCTTGCCCAAGGGGGTGTCCACCGGGCGAGGGTCCTTGTTGGCGGGGAGATGCCTCTCCACGTACGGGATGGGATGGTGCTTGTCGTAGCGGCCGAGGAGCTCCCCTTCGGGGGAGAACACCCAGGCGAAGTTCTGCATCTTTTCCTTCTTGGGGTCCTCCGGGAACACGGCCGCGCCCACGACCTTCACCGCCGCGAGGTCCTTGAGCTTGCCGCGCAGGAACTTCGTGTACTGCGCCTGCTGGTCCGGCTGCACCGTGAAGCCGTACTCGGGCCACACGATGAGCTTGGCCCCCCGCGCCTCCGGCGCCAGGCTCAGGCGGATGAGGCCGTCCAAATCGTAGTTCTCGTCCTGCACCGCGGCCACGGCCAAGGGTTCCCCTTGGTCCGGGCCCCTCATGCGCCAGGCTCCGAACGCGGTCCCCAGGAGGACGAGCCCGACTGCGGCGCAGGCCGGGGCCCAGCGCTTCCTGAGAGCGAGCACGAGCCCCAGGTTCACGGCCGCGATGAGCCCGGAGAGCCCGTAGAGCCCGATGACGCCGCAGACCTGCAGCAGCGGCAGGTTGGGGACCTGGCTGTAGCCCAGGGCGAGCCAGGAGTTGTTCAGGAACCAGACCTCGCAGCGGAAGTACTCGATCCCGACCCAGAGCACCGCTCCCGCAAAGACCCAGGCCATCGGCGAGAGCCTGTCCTTCAGCCTCCAAAGCACCGCGGCATGGGCCGCCGGACCCAGGGCGAACACGCACCAGAACGCCACCACCATGGGCCCGAACACCTTCATGAGCCAATGGAGGGACACGCTGTAGAACACGAGCCCGGCGACTCCGGCCAGGTTCGCGGCGGAGCGCATGTCCGGAGCCTTGAGCATCGCGTGCCAGAGCGGGACCCAGGCGATGAATGCCAGGGGCCAGAGCCTGAAGGGCTCGAACGAGAGCGTCAGCAACACGCCTGAAACGACCGCCAGAAGATAGTGGGTCATCCGCGCTTCCTCGCCGAGATGAGATTGAGCTTGCCGGAAAGCTTGAAGCTGAGGCCGAAGCTCGCGCTCCACTTGAGCCCGTCGATGTTGACCCGGAAGGGCCTCGGCGGGTCCATGAGAGGGACGACGCGGAGCTCCCTTTTCACCACCCGAGTCTCCATCCCCCAGCGCGCCGGCTCCTTGAGTACGTCGCCGTTGAAGCTCCCGACCGCCTGACCGGGGATCTTCCCCAAACCCAGGTCGCGCAGGGCCAGGAGGTAGAACTCCCCGGCGCCGAGGCTGCAGCCCCGGTAGAACGGCATGTCCGGCCCCAGATCGCCGTTGATGAGCAGGATCGAGATATAGCGGTCTCCCGGAAGGTCCTTGCCGTCCACGCTCAAGCGGAAGCGATGCTGCCGGAAGGCGAACTTGCGCGTCATCCACGTGGCCACAGCCAGCGTGGTCCCCACGCGGAACGGGCCGAGGTCGCCGAAGAAGTATCCGAGTATGCCCTTGTAGTACTTGATGAGAAAGCTCTCCGTGAAATAGGGGATGTCGCCCACGGTCTCGAGCCCGCCGAAGCCCACGAAATTGCGGGTCTCGGGGTTCCCGTCCTCGGACACGCGGATGACGTCGCACGGCAGGAGGTTCTCCGACCGGATGCCCTCGCTGATCTGCCGGACCGATTCCTCCACGACGTCCGAGACGCCGAGGGCCTTGCCGATGAGGTCCGCGGAGCCCTTGCGCAGGAAGCCCAGGCGCATGGAGCCGAGGTCCTTGGCCCCCTCCAGCACGCCCTGGACCACCCGGTTGAAGGTGCCTGCCCCGCCGGCCGAAACCACGACGCGGGAGCCTTCCGCGCAGGCCTGGCGAGCGGCCTTCCTCGCCTCCTCATGGCTGTCCACCACGTGCATGCGGACCTTGCCCGGGAATTCCTTCTCGAAGAGCGGCCCCATCCGCTCGATCTTGCCCCAATCCTTGATGGAGCCGGACATGGTCGTGGCCACGATGTCGAGCCTATCGATGTTCGTCATGGTCCGGCTATCATACCAAGAAACCGGCCCTAGGCCCTTCAGCCCCAGTCCGCATGGGTCCTTGGTTCATCGACAAACATGGGCCTTTCGTCTTATCCTTAAGAACGGAGGCCCCTCATGAACGCGATCCTGACAGCGATCCTTCTCTCCTGCTTCGCCGCCGCGCAGGAAACCGGAGTGCGCGAGGCGATCCGCGACAAGGAAGTCCCCAAGGTCAGCGGCAAGGAAGTCCCTCTCACGACCGAGCAGAAGGCCCTGCTCATCGAGGCTTCCATGAAGCTCGAGGAGGACATGGTCCAGGAACTGCGCAAGCTTCTGGCCGAGTGGCAGCGCACCAAGACCCCGGAAGAGGCGGCGCGCCTGCTGCGCGAGGCCATCGAGCTCATGGGGCGGAGCGAGAAGTACAAGGAACTCTTCGGAGACCCCTCGGTCCCGGACCCGGAGCAGCCGGACGTGTGGGAGGAGACGACGCGCGCCATGGAGCGCCGTTGCCAGCCGGGCGCCCCCGGGGTCCAAAACCCGGACCGCAGGCAGATCACCGAAGCCCTGGGCCGTCAAGGACAGGATTCGGCTTCCGTCCAATCGGCCGGCTCGGCCCAAGAGGTCTATGAGAAGCACAAGGCCCTCTTCGCCCAGGTCTGCGAGAAGTACGCGGGCGTGGACGGCCAGGGCGCCGGCTTCCCGCGCGCCATCCTGGGCATCCTGTACGCGGAGACGAATTTCGGGGCCGGCTGCGACCGCGCGAGCTCGCCCAGCTGCGGCAGCCCCTCCCCGGTATCGAAGGCCATGAACGGAGCCCAGAGGAACGCGGCCTTCCGCGTCGGGGCCAAGGGAGTGTTCGGCCCGTGGTCCGCCACGACGGGCCCCGCCTCCTCGGCCGGGGCCGCGGGATTCTGCCAGTTCCTCCCCGGCACCGCGGAGATGCACCTGCCGGCCTACCAGCGGGACTTCGGCGGCGGCGCGCCCAATCTATTCAGCTTCGAGGGCTGCATCCCCATGATCGCCATCTACCTGAAGGACTATCTCGACAGCCACTCCTCCCGCCGGCCCGGGATCGAGAACGCCGTCCGGGCGTACAACGGCGGCGCCGGGTTCAAGGAAGGCAACAGCGAGACCAGCAACTACCACCGGAAGGTGACGGGCTCCATGCGGGCACAGACCGGCGTGCCGGAGACCTGCCGCGAGGTGCTGGCGCAGAAGGGGCGCTAGGCCGAAGGCAGGACCAGGGTCCGGTCGAAGTCGCACGCGAGGCCGTCGTCCCCGTGCATGATGGCGACCAGGGTCTTCCCACGCGTCCGCGCCAGGATCCGCGCCAGCACCTTCCTCTTGCTCTCCGCGTCGAGGTTGGCCAGGGGCTCGTCGAAGACGTAGAGGTCCGCGTCCTTCATCAGGCCCATGAGCACCGCGACCTTCTTGCGCTGTCCCATGGACAGGGAGTCGACCTCGCGGTCGAGGAGGCCCTCCAACTCGAACTCCCCGAGCAGCGAGAGGAGCCGGAGCCGCTCAGGTCCCCGCAGCGCCTGCCAGCCGAGGTTGCTCGCGACGCTCCCGGGGATGAACGGATGCGGCGTGAGCGCCGCGCTCACCCGCTCGATGGGAGGCGTCCGCGCCCGCCCCGCGTCCGGCGGCAGGAACGTCGCCAGCATGTCCGCCAGGGTCGACTTCCCGGAGCCGTTGCGCCCCCGCAGAAGGACCCTCTCCCCCGCGGCGACTGTGAAGTCCAGGCCCTTGAGGACCGGCGTCCCATCGTAGCCGAAGCAGACCCCTTCGAACGCGAGGCAGGCGTCCGGCGCCGCGGCCGGAGCGACGGCCTCCGGCGCCGAGAGGAAGCCCTCGATCCGTCCGACAAGGACCTCGTTCTTGGCGAGTTCGGGCCACCGCTGGGCCAGCGCGCGAAGGGCGTTGACGGCCGTCCAGAAGGCGCTCATGAAAGCCATGAAGGCGCCGAACGTCATCTCGCCGCGCATCATCCGGTAGCCGCACGCCGTGATGATGAGCGCCTCCGCATAGGACATCGCGACGCTCCCTGCCGTGTTGTGCCGGCAGGAGGACCGGCGCCGGGAGAACGAGGCGGCCGTGTACGCCTCCAGCCTTCCCTGGAGCCCCAGAAAGACCGGCGAGTCCAAGGCGAAGAGCCTGACGCTCTTGTAGGCCCGGACCGCCTGGGTGATGAAGCCCCGCAGCCTCCCCTCCTCCTCCGCTTCGGCGCCGCTGTGGCGCTTGACGTCCGCTCCGTGGCCCGCCGCGATGAACAGCAAGACCGGCATGCATAGGGCCAGAAGCAGCGTCGAAGGCAGCGAGAGCCTGGCCAGGATCAGCACGGACACTCCCAGCGTCACCGCCGCGGTCGCGACGGCGATGGCGAGGTCGACCGAGCCTGTCGCGGCGGCCAGGGCTTCGTCGTAGATCCGCGTCGCGTAATAGCCGGGATCGCGCCGGGCCGCGTCCCGGTACGGCAGGCGGTAGTACTTCCCGAGCAAGCTCACCGTGAGGTCGCGCAGGAGCTCATGCTTGAGCCTCTGCGTCCTCAGGTCGAGATGGAGGCCCAGGAGCCGCCAGAGCGTCGCCGCGGCGATGAAGCCCGCGATGAGGCCCGCGAACCGGCCGATGTCCCGCGACGCGATGCAGGAATCGAAGACGTACTTGAGGAAGAACGGGGTCAGGAGCGTCAAGCCGGCGCTGGTGACGAGACAGAGCGCCAGTATCCACGCGAAGCTTACCCGGCGCCGCCGCAGGACCGAGAGGATGGCCCTCACGACAGAACCTCGTCGACCCAGAGGCCGGCCGGCCGGGGCCGCGCCAGACGGTCGAGGAAGAGCATGATCCCGGCCGAACCCGTGGCCAGATCGCAGCTCAGCCGGACCAAGCCGTTGCCCGGGTAGGCCGAGCCCTCTTCATACTCGAGGCGGAAGAGCTCGAGTCCGCTCGCGACCCGGTGCGCGCCGTCCAGGAAGCGGGCGTCCCCGGTCTGAAGGTGGGCGTCGAGCAGGAACTCCCCGATGCCCGCCAGGCCGTCGTCGCGCCCTGGGAACAGCGTGTACTTCCGGCAGCAGTCCGCGCGCAGGCGTTCGACGAGCTCGAGGTATCGGGCATCCCCCAAGGCCTTGTGGAAACGGAGGGCCGCGATGCCGATCCCCGCGCTGCCCTGGCTCCAATAGGGAGAGACGATGTCCAGACGCTTGTCGCTGCGCGGGAAGGACAAGCGTCCGTCCCTCTCGATCCCGGCGCGGATGTCGTTGTCCAGGGATCGGACGGCCGCGTCCTCGAAGCGGCCGCCTCCGAGGGCGCGGTCGAGGTAAAGGAGGAACAGGCCGATGCCGCTGGAGCCGTAAGCCAGGCCGCAGCGGACCGCGCCGTCCTTGGCCGGCCAGCACAACCGCCCGTCGCGCTCTTGGGAAGCCGCAAGAAGGGCGTCCCCGGCCTTGGCGGCCGCGTCGAGATACCTGCGCTCCGCGGTCCGCAGCCAGAAGCGCAGGCAAGCCATGCCCCACCCGGCCAGCCCGTGGTGGAGGTCGTGGGCGGAGCCCAAGAGCCGGTGACCGAAGCTCTTCGAGAATGTCCTCTCGGCCTCTTCGGTCCGGCCGAGCTCGAGCAGGACCCAGCCGATCCCGGCGAGCCCGCTGTAGAGCCCCGGGGGATACGCTTCAGCGGAGACCTCCGTCCGCAGGATCCAGGACAGGATCTCGTCCGCGAGCCGCCCCTCGACCCGGTGCAGGGCGTAGGAGACGCCGGCGGCTCCGTGCGCGAGGCTCAGCGGGTTCGTCTCATAGACCGCCGGATCGGCCGGGAAGAGGCGGTCCTTCCGGCGCGGGTCTGCGCTCGCCTTGATGAACCGCGCGCAGTCCCGGACTGCGGCGTCGAGCCTGTCGGCTGGGATCCGCCGGTGGTCGTCCTCCTGCGCCAAGCGGACGCGTCCCACGCGCTCGAGCTCCGGGCCGGCCTCGGCCAGGGCGGCGCTGGGCCTCGGCCGCGATGAGGCGTCCTCCTGCAGGAGGTTCTCGATGAGCCCCGTGAAGGCCTGGGAGAGGCCGAAGTCGTCCTGGAACTCGGACAAGGACTGCCGCCAGGCTCCGGGCTTGAGCCCGAGCCGGTCCTTGGTATGGGTGATGAGGTCGGCCAGGACCGCTCCCACCGCGTAGTAGTCATCCGCGATGGAAGGGAGGGTGCCCGGCCGGGTCCAGGGCGGAGCGTAGCCCGGGGTGACGATGCGCGCGGGGGAGGGGAGCCCGGCCGAGTGGGCTCCCTCGAGGTCGATGATGCGCACATCCAGGGTCTCGTGATGCACAAGGATGTTGTTGTCCGAGACGTCGCCCCAGGCCACGCCGCGCGCGTGCAGGGCGTCCACGATCCCCGCGATCCGGCGCACGATGTCGAGGTCCCGGCGCAGCTGACGCGCGACGCTCTCCCGGGTCGGCCGCGTGTCCAGGAACAGCGATCCGCGGGCGCTGTGCTTCCTGAGGGTGATGTAGCCCTCGAGATGCTCCTCTGCCAGGAACAGATGCTCCCAATCGGTGAAGAGCTCGATGGGACGCGGAGCGGCGCCGCAGTCCTCGATCCGCTTCAGGATGGCGAACTCGTGGCGGAGCAGTGCGGCGGCGTCCGCGCGGTCGGACAGGTTGTGGACATGCGCGCGGGCTTCCTTCAGGACCACGCGGCCGCCGGTGCGGCGGTCGCGGGCGAGGTAGACCCCCCCCGAGTTCGAGAAGCTCACGGCCTTTTCGACCGCGTAGCGTCCGCCGTTGAGGACCGCGCCCGCGCCCCGGGAGCCGGCCCCGGGGAAGGGGTCCCGCGCCCAGACCGGCGGCCTGAACACCGGCGAGCGGACGTCCGGGACCTCGGTCCCGTCCGGAGCCACGAGCACAGGCTGCCGGCGCCCATCCGCCTGGAGGCGGGAGTTCGGCCGGATCCCGCCGTAGCGGTAGTGGAGGACCTTGCCGTCTTCATAGCGCCTGTCGGAGAGGATGTAAGGGCCGCGGAAGGCGCGCGTGAGCGCGTAGAGCGTCCGCAGCAGGGATTTGAAGTGCGCCAGGCCCCTCGGATAGATCGTGAGGAACTTGCCCGAGCCGCCGCGGTCCCAGGCATTCGAGCTCGTCATGCGCAGGGTCCGCGCGTCCGCCAGGAACTTGAAGGAGATCCCGCGCTCGATGAGGGCCGGGGCGACCTTCTCGAACAGGGGCCGCGCGTCCTCGGGCACTGCCGAGATATGGATCTTCCATCCCTGCAGGGGCAGGGAGGCGGGGCGATAGTGGAAATTGACCCATATGCCTTGGCGGACGACCTGCCACTCCGGGGTCAGAAGCGCCCGGCCGAAGTCCAGGAAGTCCCCGTCCGAGACCGGTGCGCGCTCGATCGTCTCGTAGTAGCGCTTGTCCGCGGCGAGATAGAGTTCCGGGGTCATCGCTCTCCGCTCCTTGGCCTCCCCCTGGAGCCGATGTCCGGCTCCAGGGGGGAGAGGTCCCTCACGCGTTCAGCACCCGCAGCTGAGACCGCTGCCGCACTGGATGCTCTGCCCGCTGCTGCCGGCGATCGGGCCGTCTTCGGCCTGGTCGAGGGAAAGCCCCTGCATCTCAAGTATATCGGTCATTCGATTTTCTCCTTGGTTCTTGCGCTTGCATCGTCAGTCGATGGTGATCGTCCCGGTGCCGTTGCGCAGCTTGGCTCCCACGGACGCGCAATCCGAGTCCCGCGTGTTCCTGGTAACGCCCGTCTTCACCAAGGCGTCCACGCAGGCTCCCCGCGGCAGACCCGCCCCGTCATAGGACATCGTCCCCGCCAGCAACTCGGCGTCGACGCGTCCGGAACGGGCTTCGATCCTGACCTTGCCGGCCCCGAGCTTCAGGTCCAGCGCGGCCGTCGCCGGCACGCCCACCTTGATAAGGGCATTGACGCCTTTCGCGGCATGGACCCGCAGGGTCCCCGTGCCCGCGTCGAAGGAGGCCCAAGAGTCCTTGGACTGCTCTTCGGAGAGGCCACGCCCTCCCAGCGGCCAGAACGACTTCCTGTCCGTCACGAACTCGACTTCATACGACAACGACTGCTTCTTGGAGACGGCGATGGCCACTTCCCCCCTGTCGGCGTCGATGCGGATCTTCTGATCCGCGGCCACGCTGACCTCTTGGGAGACGGTCTTCGCAAGGGCAGCGCACGCCAACAGCGGGATCGCGACCAAGACCGCACTGGATCGCTTGATCATGAGCGGCGTTCTCCTGTCCGGATTCTTTTGGCTGATCGCACTCCGCATACACCCCCTCCGGAGCAATTCCGATGCCATGGGATTCGGCGCGCGGGATGCGCGCCCCAGTCGTCTCAGGCGAGCAGATCCTTTTCGTCTGAAAATAAACGGCTGAGGCTACTTGAAGCGGATGATGGGCAGGTCTTCCTTCAAGCCCTGGAAGGTCGGCGTCTGCTCCCGGTGCTGCCGGCGCGCCTCGTCCTGGACCTTGGGCCTGAGGTAGTCGTAAAGCCCTTTCGCGGTCACAATGCCGGAAGCGTCCTGGGCGTCCCCGCCGAGCCCCTTGAGGAAGTAGTAGGTGAACGTGCCGTGTCCTTCATCCTCCAGGGCGCTTGTGATCTGGCCCGCCGAGGCGGCGGAGAAGACCGCTAGATTCGCCGGGGGAGCGGACCCGACATCCAGCTTGAGGACCAGGGGGCGGGCCCCCCTGGCCAGCACGGACCGCTCCCCGGCGCCCGAGAAGCACGCGTCGATGGCGACGATGACCTCCTTGGCGGGGAGCGCGGCCAGGTGTTTGTAGAGCCGCTTGAGCGGGTACGCCGTATCCTTGAGGAAAACCGGGTCTCCATCCCAGGGCACGAGATAGGCCTCGCGGGCCTCGGCGTCCGGGGCTCCGTGGCCGGCGAAATAGAAGAAGACGCGGCCGTCCCGCGGGACATTCATGGGCAGCCAGGATTCCAGGTATTTCCTGAGGGAGGAATAGCTCGCATCCGGGCCGCTCAGGAAGACGATGTTCCGCTGAGGGAAGCCCAGGGCGAGCAGGTGGCTCTGCACCGCTTCAGCGTCCGCGTCCGCGAAACGCGCTTCCGGCAAGGCGGAGTACTTGCCGATGCCGATCACCACGGCGAAGCGGTCCTCGTTCTGGGGGAGGCGATACCTCGGCCTGTCCACGTCCGAGGCGGTGCGCGGCAGCACGCGGCCGGGAAGGGGCTGCTGCCTGGCCACGGAGATGCCCGCGCTCACCTGGGCCGCGTTCTCGGAGAGCCTCAGGTTGGCGCGAAGCTCAGGCGAGAGCCATAGGCCCAAGCCGTTGAGCGCGTCCGCGGCGGCCTCCGCCGCCTCCTTCCGCGTCCATGCGGGGCTCACGGCCTTGGCCTCCACCACGGTCTCCTTGGGTGAAGCACCGGGAAGGAACGTGAAATCGAAGCGGATGCCCGTGAGGTCGTTGGTCGCGCTCAGGGACCGTTCTCCCCGGTTCACCAGGTAGCCGGGCGTGTCAGCCACGAGCTTCTGCAGGAACGCCGCGTACACTTCCTCGCGGGAGCCGGCGAAGACGCGGCGGGGATGCTGGATCGTCCGGTCTCCCCCGCTCGCGCAGGCCGTCCAGCCGCAGGCCAGCAGGGCGAGGACGGCCGGCCTCAAGGCTCCGCGAGTCATCCAGGGATGATACAATACATGTCCTTGGAGGCTCGACCATGGCCAAAAACGACTCCGGCAAGAAGGCCGTCCTAGAGGTGCTCAACAAAGCGCGCGCGTCCGAGATCGCCGCCATCCTTCAGTACATGTCCCAGCACTACGCTTTAGACGACGCGGACTACGGACAGGTGGCGGCGAACGTCAAGCTCATCGCCATCGATGAGATGCGCCACGCCGAGATGCTCGCGGAGCGCCTCCATGAGCTCGGCGGCACGCCCACCAGCGAGCCGGACATGAAGGCCAAGAAGGGCCAGAAGATCGGCGAGGCCATGGCCCAGGACGTGGGCCTCGAGGAGACGGCCATCGCGGACTACAACGCTTTCGCCGAGGTCTGCCGGCAGAACAACGACCGCATCAGCCAGAAGCTCTGCGAGCAGATCATGGAAGAGGAGCAGATCCACCTCAACTACTTCCAGAACGTCCGGGACCACATCAAGGACCTGGGCAACGCCTACCTGGCGCAGATCACGGGAGGCCCTGCGGACGCGGGTGCCCCCGCGGCGGGCTTCGTGGCCAATCAGGCGAAGGCTGGCCCGGCTTAATCCCCCGACCAGGGGTTGAAGCCGCCGCCGCGCACCGGCGCCTCGGCGGTCAGCTTCTCGAAGAGCTCGAGCTGCTCCGGGGTCGCGCCCCGCAGCTTGAGCCCCCGGTAGGCGTAATACCAGTTCATGCTGTATTCGGTCGAGGACCAGGGGCGGCCCTTGTAGGAGGCGGTCCCGGCGGCGGCCGAGCGCACCGCCTCGTCGGAGAGCGACCCGATCTCCACGGAGCTGACGATCCCCGTCAGCGCCGCCCGGGCCTTCAGGAACCCGACCCGGTAGGTATCGTCCCCCAGCTCTTCAAGTACGCGCAGTCCGCTGCGGCGCAGGTACGCCGCGAACTCATCGGCGGGAGCGGGCTGGAACTTCACGATGGACTGCCTCGTGAACGGGATATCCTCGATCACGGGCCTGGCGTAGAGCACCGCGGACTCGCTGTTCAGGCGGGCCACGGAGGGAGAGTCCCCGCCCAGGCGCCAGAGCCCGTCCTTGCTCGATATCACGCTCAAGCCGTGACGCTTGAGCACGGAAGCCACGGCGTTCTCATCCGCGGCGCTGAAAACGACCTCGACTTGGTCCTTCTGCGCGATCTCGAGCTTCGCCGGAGTCGCGTAAAAGACGATGCCGGTGCCGGTGAGTTCCGCCGCTGCTTGCGCAGCCGTGCGGTCATCGGTCACGGCCACCTTGACCGCATCTTGGTAGCGCGACAGGACCCGCAGTCCGTTATTCTCCAGGAAGGCGGCTATTCCCTCGGGAGAAGCCTTGCGCAGGCGAAGGGTCAGCTGCTTCTCGGCCGGAGGCTCCGGCGCGGGCAGCCGGTAGAAACTCGGGTTCAAATCCTTGAGCTGGACGCGGACCCGGAACGCTCCGAGGTGGAGCTTCCCCTGGTTCCAGCCGACCTCGTAGTCCACGCGGGCCGCGGAGCGTTTGGAGGAGACGACCTCGAGCCTGGGCGCCACGGGTCCATCCAAGCGGATGCCCATGGAGGAGACGCCGCGGAACCAGCCCGCCTTCCTGCGGTGCAGGGTATCCAGGAAGAGCTCCTGGTCCTCGGAAGCGACGTCCTCGGAGAAGCTCACGTCCTGTATGGCGGGCTTGCCCCGGCGGACGGGCACCTCGACCGGGGCCGGGGCGTTGAGGTCGAAGCTGCGGCCGGCCTCGGACTTGAGCCCGGCGCCCTGGCCCTGGAGCATCTTGGGAGCGGCGGCGGCGGTCGCCGTGAGCGCGGTGAGGACGGGCTTCTCCGGCTGCTTCTTGTCGGCAGCGACGGCGAGCACCTGCCGGACCGTGGCCGCGGGCTGCACGGCGGCCACGGGCGTGAGCGCGGGCAGGGGGGGCAGCGAAGGCAGCACCGTATTCAGCGTCAGCGGGGCGAGGGCCGTCCTACCCAAGCCGGACGGGGAGATGGAGACCGGCATGTTGAGGACTCCCGGCAAGGCCGGCGTGAGGCCGATGGGAGCCACGACTCCGGGCTGCAGGACTTGTCCTGCACGGGCGCCCGTAGAAAGAAGGATGCAAAGGATGCCGAGGGTTTTTCTCATCAGGGACATTGTACCGGAGAAGGCGGGAAGCTTCTAAGGGCCAACTGGCGAAGACTCCGGCGGCAATGGTCCTACGCGAGGAAGGACCGGGATGTGGGACCTGCGCGGCTTCGCGCGAAAAAGTTATCCCCAGTACTTCCGCTCCGGAAGTGATGGGGATAAGTCCGTCAGGCGACCCTGCGCCGACGCCAGAACATGAAAGCGGCGGCCAGAAGCAGCATCACCCGCATTCCACCACCTGGCGGACGAAGTCCGCCGCCTCCTGCGATGCCTCGGACAAGGTCTTCCCATCGACGTCCAGCTCCAGCACCCTCACCCCGTAGCGCTCGCGCAGGAGCCGCCCCACGGCCTCATAGGCTTTCTGGAGCCGGCCGAGCTTCTCCGCGGTCTCGTGCATCTGTTTTTCCTCTCCGCGGGACTCGATCCTCCTCATGGCCGTCCCGGGGTCGAGCTTGAGAAGGACCATGGCGTCCGGCAGGTCGAAGCGCGCGAAAAGCCGCAGGGCCAGCACCTCCGGCATGCGCCGAAGGTAGAACAGGCTCGGCTCCCCGCGGCCGCTCATGATCCCTAAAGCCTCGGCGCACCTGCGCTCGTTGAACAGCTCCGGATACGCCAGGGTCCCCCATGCGGCCACGTTCACGAGCGGGTGGCCGTCGTAGACCACCGCGTGGGGGCGGAACTTGAGGGTGATCACGTCCTGGAGATGACGCCGCATCGCGAGTTCGGCCAGCTTGGCCAGCTTATAGCCCAAAGGGATACGGCTCGCTTTCGCAAGACGGTGCAGGGTCTGCTTGAGACACGCCCCCGGGATCCAGCCGATATCCTCGAGCCTGCCTTGCCTGCCCAGAAGGAGCACATCCCCGATCCCGGCCACGGGCCGGATCGAGGAAAGCGCCTCCACCACTCGGCGCTGGATCGAGCTCTTGCCCGAACCGTCGATCCCGACCACGGCGACGTACGCCGGCTTCCGGCTGTCGCCCGCCTCCGGGACGGCGCCGTGCCAGCGGCCCGCGCGCTCGGCCATCTCGCGGATGGCCTGCTCCAGGGCGGCCGCGGTCTCGGCCGGTCTCCCCTGGGCCCGCAGAGGGCTCCCGAACTCCACCGTGGTCCAGACCGGGACCGGCACCGACGCCCCGCGCGGCATGGACCGTCCCGCGCCCAGCACGCAGACCGGCACGATGGGGATGTCCGGGAAGCTCTTCGCCAGATGCCCCACCCCGGCCTGGAAAGGAGCCATACGGTCCGGCTCTCCGCGCGTCCCCTCCGGGAAGATGAGGATGCTGTCCCCGCGGTCCAGGACCCGCTGCATCCGCTCAAGAGGGTTGTGGCGGCGAGATACGCGGGTCCTGGAGATGGTGACCATATTGAAGAGCCAGCGCGCGAGCATTCCCCAGAGATCCCCCTGGCCGAAATAGTCCTCGGCCGCGACCGGGTGCAGGCGCATGGCCTGCCTCAGCGGCAGGCTCGAGAACACAAGGAGCCCGTCCAAGTGGCTGTTGTGGTTCGCGGCCAGCACCATCTGCTTGAGGCCGCGGACGCTCTCGCTCCCGGACACGTTGAAGCCGATGACCCACCGGGTGAAGGGACGCACCAGGAGCACGTGCACCAGGGCGCGAAGCCAGGCTCCGGGGCGCATCAGGTGCAGAAGTACCTCAGGTAGTGGAACAGGACGGGCGCCGTGTAGC
Organism: Elusimicrobiota bacterium; assembly: GCA_041650695.1. Classification (GTDB taxonomy): domain Bacteria; phylum Elusimicrobiota; class Elusimicrobia; order UBA1565; family UBA1565; genus JBAZKS01. Next base: position 6,340 of record JBAZKS010000057.1, on the reverse strand, counting down.
ACAGGGCCCGCATGCGGTCGAGCATCAGGCCCCTGCCCGGGACCAAGGCGCCGGCTCCGGCGATGCCGATGTCCGCCCGGATGCTGTACACCACCAAGCTGCCGGTCGCCGACAGCAGGGGGATGAGCGTGCCGACGGCCAGGCTGTGGAGAGGCTCCCACCCGTTGAACGGCCCAAGGGCCATGCACGCGGGGATGATGAGCGCGGCGCTCAGGAGCACGCCCCGCGCGCTCTTGTGCAGCCCGGTCTCCTCCTCGACCGGCAGGGGAGCGCCCCCGGCAAAACGGCTCAGCGGCACCTGCACCTGGTCCGCGAACTCGGTCAGGAGCAGGATCGTGAGGAACCACCTCGGGTCCAGGACATAGAGATAGCCCACGTAGCCCAGGCAGTAGACCAGGAGCATGACCCCGAAGCCGATGCGCGACAAGGAGAGCAGGATCCCGCCGCGCTCGCCGCGGACCGCCAGGACGATGGGGAGCAGCAGGAACACGTAGACCGGCACGGTCAGCACGAACATGCCGTACCACCCGCTCCAGACGTAGTAGAGCACGAACGGGATGCTCAGATACGAGAGCCAGATGGCGCCGCGGTCCGCCTGCCGGCTCGGGATGACGGTGAAATACTCCTTCAGCGCCAGGAACGAGGCCAGGCCGAGTCCCGCCAAGAGAGGGACCTTGCCGAAGAACACGGCAGCGGCCACGAACAGGGAGAGGCACCACCACCAGCCCAGGCGGACGAGCGTGGTCGGGAACAGCGTGGGCATGCGCGGCGCGACCGTGAACCGGAGCGCCGTCATGCCCGCGACCAGGATGAGCGCGGCTGTCGCGAGCTTGCCGCTGGTCAGAACCTGTCCCACAGCTTCTTGGCCAGCTTCGAGGCCTTGGCCGCGGCCTCCTCTTCGTCCACGTCGATCTTGAGCTTCTTGCCCTCCATGAGCACCTTGCCGCCGGCGATGGTGGTGTCCACGAAGGACTGCGAGAGCCCGAACACCAGGTGCCCGAGGAACGTCCCGGCGTCGAAGGGAGTGGGCGGATAGTAGTCCATGAGGATGATGTCCGCCGCGCAGCCCTCCTTCAGGACGCCGACCTTGGTCTCCCAGTAGCGGTCGGCGATCTTCGCGTTGTTGAACAGGAGCGCGGAGACCGCCTCCATGAACGCGCACGACGGGTTGTCCTGTTTGAGGTGCTGGGCCCACAAAGCGACCCGGACCTCCTCGAGCATGTTCACGGTCATGGCGTCCGTGCCCAGCCCCACGAGCACGCCGGCCTTGTTCATCCTCACGATATCCGCGATGCCCACCGCGTTGTTCAGGTTCGACTGCGGGTTGTGCGCGACGGCGGTGCCGGTCTCGCGCAGGAGCTCGATCTCCCGATCGTTCACGTGCACGCAGTGCGCCGCGATGCTCTTCGGCCCCAGGACGGCGAACTTGTGCAGGCGCTCGACCACCCGGAGGCCGAAGTGCGTCTCGTTGTAGTCCTGGTCCGACTTGGCCTCCGCGGCGTGCACGTGGAACCCGACCCCGAGGTCATGCCCCGCTCGAGCTGCCTTCTCCAGGGTCTTGTCTCCGATGGTGAAGGATGCGTGCAGACCGAACAAGGCCTGGAGCTGCTCGTCCTTCTCCTTCTTGCAGCGCCGGATGAAGTCCACGTTCTCGTCGATGCCGTCCTGAGCCGCCTTCTCGCCGTCCCGGTCCGAGAGCTCGTAGCACAAAGACGCCCTCAGCCCTACTTCCTTGACCGCGTCCGCGATGCGGTTCAGCGACCCCCTGGCCGCGAACGGGCTCGCGTGGTGGTCGATGAGCGTGGTGGTCCCGCGCTTGACCGCGTCCACGAGCGGCAGCAGCGCGCTGTAGTAGCAGTCGTCCAAGCACAGCTTCTTGTCCAGGCGCCACCACAGGTTCTTGAGCACCTCGGCGAAGTCCTTGGAGGGAGCCGCCTTGCCTAGCCCGCGCACCAGCGTGCTGTAGAAGTGCATGTGGCTGTTGATGAAGCCGGGAAGCACGACCTTGCCGTGCGCGTCGATGACCTTGGCGTAGCGGCCCTTGAAGGACGCGCTCTCGCCTATCTGTTTGATCCTGCCGCCCTCGCAGAGCACCGCATGACCGGGAAGGACCTTGTTGTCCTCCCCGAGCGTGACGACGGTCCCGTTCTTGATGAGCAGCGTGGATGCCATGGTCTAGTCCTCCCTGAGAACCGCGAGTTCCTTCTTCGTCCTCTCCCGCATATACAGCGCGCCGGAGAAGCACTTCTGCGTGCAGATGGAGCACCCGATGCAGCGCTCCGGGTCCGTCACCGGCACCTTGTCCTTGTCCAGGGTGATGGCCAGATACGGACATCGGGTGCAGTTGCCGCAGTGCTGGCAGAGCTCCGCGCGCACCGCGGAGATCTTCTTGACCGCGCTCAGTTCCATGAACCCGGTGATGGGCTTGGGCAGGGCTCGGCCGATGAGCCGGTCCATGGAGCGGATGCCCCGTTCCTCCATGAGGTGGCTCAAGCCGGACTCCAGCTCCGACACGATGCCGTAGCCGTATTTCATCGCGATGGTGCAGAACTGCACGGTCTTGGCTCCGAGGGCCAGGAAGTCCGCGGTCCCCTTGTAGTCCATAGGGCCGCCGTTCCCGGACACCGCGATATGGATGCGCGAGGCGTTGGCCAGGGATAGGTAGCTGATGGGGAGCACCCCCTCTCCGCTCATCCCGACCACGACGCCTTCGTCCCACGCGGCCTTCGAGGCCGGCCGGAACGCGAGCGTCGGGAACGTGTTCGCCAGCGTGACCCCGGCCTTCTTGCCGGGATAGCGGCCCAAGACCTCCTTTATGGCCGCCAGGATGGGGTAGATGGATGTCACCGCCCCGGTCAGCTTGAAGAGCTTCGGCACCGCCGGGTCGCCGACCCGCATGACCCAATCGATGATCTTGGCGGTGAGCTCCGCGTCCTGGGACACGATGTCTCCCTTGGTCCCGTCCCCCCCCTGCGGGCAGGAGAGGCTGTACTCGATGCCCATGGCCCCGGCGGACTCGAGCTTCTTCGTGTTGGACTGCCAGCACTTCATGTCCGACCCGTCGTTGCCCGACACCGGGCCGCCGGTGGAGGCCATGGTGAGCCGGTCCGGGAACTCCTTGCGAAGCCTTTCGACCTCTTTGCAGACCCGGTCCAGCGGGTGGCCGGACACGTTGTCGCAGTTCGCGTAGGTATCCTGGGTGAAGGCGAACATGTACTCCGCCGGGATATGGATGGGCACGTTGTCGAAGGCGGTCTTCATGATGCCTCCGGCCCAGCCGGCCTCGTAGGCCTTGCGCATCTGCTCGTAGCCGTCCGACGGAGGCGCGGCCGAGAGGAGCAAAGGCGAGAGTATCCTGCGGCCGAAGAAGTCGGTCTCCAACGGCACGGGCTTCAGACACCGTCCGGGAAGGATGAAGCGGCTCTTCACCTTCCGCTCGGGCTTGGGGTGCTTTGCGCCGCAAAGCCAGGAGTCGATCTCCATGGCCGCGTTCTTGCCGGCCGCGGCGGCCTCCACGACCGTGGTGGGTCCGTTCTCGAGGTCGCCGGCGTAGAACACGCCTTTCGCCGCTTCAGGCCGGAACGTCGGCCGCGCGCCGATGGCCAGGATGACGGCGCCCAGATCCTTGCGCTCGTGCTCGGTCCCCTTCACCGGCCGCATGAGACTCGGGTGGAACTTCTTGCCTTTGGGGAGCTCGACTTTCACGAACACGAGGCCTCCGGCCGCGAGGGCGGTGGCGCTCACCCGGCACGTGACGTTCACCCCGATGTCGAAGAGGACCTGCCGCTCCTTCGCCGTGAGCGGCATCTCGGAGAGCTTCTCCAGGCAGAACATCTCCACATGCCCGGCCCCTTGATGGACCGCGGTCTCGGCGCAGTCCACGGCCACGGCTCCGCCGCCGATGATGGCCACGCGCTTGCCTTTCATCGTGTGCCGGTCCGGGTCGCGGAGGTAGTCGGTCCAGGCGAGGGCTTTCTCTTCGCCCTTGATGCCCAGCCGGATAGGGACGCTCAAGCCCGTGGCCACCAGCACCGCGTCGAAGCCGTTTTTGAGCAGCCCGGCCGGGGATGCGACCCTCTCCTTCTTGAGGCGGATGTCTCCGAGGGATCTTACGAAGTCCAGATCGGTCTCGAGCACCTTTTTATCCAGCCTGGAGTCCGGGATGAGGGAAGCCATGCCGCCCGCCTCCTTCTCCTCGAGCAGGGTGACGGAGTACCCCATCTGCGCGAGGGTCCCGGCCGCCGCCCAGCCGGCAGGCCCGGCGCCCACCACGGCGACCTTCTTCCCTTTGGCCGCGGCCTTGCGGAACTCCGGCATCACGCCGAGCTCCTTGGCCCGCTGGACGATCGTGGCCTGCACCGCGGGGATGTCCACGGCTCTATCGAAGGTGCGGTGCACGCATGCCTTCATGCAGTGCCGGTCCGGACACACGGCCCCGCACACTCCCCCCAAGGGATTCGATCCCATGATGAGCGCCGCGGCCCTCTTGAAGTCGGACTTGCGGCCCAACCTGGCGGCCATGATGAAGTCCGCTGGAGAACAATCGGCCGGGCAGGCCTCCCGACACGGCTTCTCGGCGCAGTACTCGCAGCGCGCGATCTCCTCCCGGAGCCGCGCGTCGGTCAAAAACAGGGCCTTCTTCTCTTTCATGGGGGGATCACCTCGTTCCAATTCTCGTGTATGCAGGCGAACGGCACCTCGACGCGATGGACGGGCCCGCGCGATAGCAGGCTGTCCAGCCGCTCTCCCATGGGATCCGCGGTGAGGACGCGGCCGGCAAAGGCCGGGCTCAGCAGCACCGGATGCCCGCCCCGCCCGTCCCGGACCGGCACGACCGCCTGCGCGGACCCGGCTTCGGAGATCGCCCGGGAAAGGGACTCGAAAAGTCCCTTTTCCCAGACCGGCATGTCGACATGATACACAAAAGCCCATTCGTCCGTATGGGCCTTCCCTGGAGCCTCATATGCTCCCGGGACCGCCGGAAGCGGAAATGTGCCGGCGGCCCCTGGAGCCTCATATGCTCCCGGGACCGCCGGAAGCGGAAATGTGCCGGCGGCTTGGAGAAGCCCATGCAGGGCCCCGAACGCGGGCAGGTCTGGGTCCACCGGGACCCACCGGACGTCCCGGCTGAGCGCGAGGCAGCGCTCAAGCCATTGCTGCTGGATGGAAATGAAAACCCCCTTCGGGTCGAACAGGGCCGTCAGGAATCCGACCTGCCGTTCCAGCAAGGCCCGTCCGCCGAAGGACGCCCAGGCCTTGGGCCCTCCGGCGCGGCGTCCCTGCCCGGCCGCGAGGAGACAGACTCTCTGGGAGAGCAACGTTATTTCGGCGCCTTCTTGACCAAATTCTTCAAATTCTGCCCGCTCTGGCAGACGTCCACGTACGCCTCGGTCGCGTCACGTCCCGAGCGGACCACGGACAGGGTCGGGTTCCCCTCCACCGCGTTCAAGTCGTTGACCGCTTCGCGCGAGTTGTCCACGGCCGCGTTCATGCTGTAGCCGAGGTCGCGCCGGTCCGGGGCGTCGGGGTAGCCCTTGAAGCGCTCCCTCACCGTCTCGGAGAGCGGGAATATCTTGTCCCTGCCGGACTCCGCCGCCTTCTTCAGCTTCGCCACGCGCGCGTCGAAGGCCTTCTGCGCCTTCTTATTCCTCTTCTTGATCGTGTTCTTGAGGTCCTCGGGGATGAGCGCGCCGACCTTCTCCAAGTCCTTCTTGATCCGCATGGCTCCGGCGTGCAGCTTGTCCGCGCGCGCGGGATCGCTCTGCCGGATGGAAGCCTCGATGGGAGCGAGCTCCTCCGGCACCACGGCCCCGGTGCCCACGCACTCGGCGCGCACGTTGACCACGGTGACGAGCGCCTTCTCGAGCTGATCCTGGCCCGCCGCCGCCTTCTCGCGGAGCTTCTTCGACGCGTTGGTCATCGCGCAGCCCGGCGTGGCCCCCGCCTTGCTCAAGCCCGACTTGATGTTCTTCTCCGCTCCGGCCAGGCGCGTGATGAAGCCTCCGACCACGTTGCCGCCCGCGTCTTTCTGCGGTTCGCCGGCCAGCATGGTCTTGAACTCCGAGAGGACTGCCTTGGCCTCGGGGAAGAGCTTCTCCTGCAATTTCACGAACTTGTTGAGCGCCTTCAGGGTGGTCAAAGACGCCGTCACACCCTGCTTGATTGGCGCGACCTGAGTCTTCTCCTCGGCCGCGATCTTCATTACGACGGTCTGGCGGTAGCTGTTGGCCGTCTTCACGTGCTTGTTCTGCTGCTGCGTGATCTCTTTCCTGGTCGCCGGCGTCACAGGGGTCTCGGCCCCGCCTCCGCCGCCTCCCCCCCCCCCCCCCCCCCCCCCGCC
>JBAZKS010000056.1:0-24888 GCA_041650695.1 Elusimicrobiota bacterium | reverse complement strand
GGGTCGCGGGGGGTGGCGTCCGGGCGACAGGCCTGCCGATAAGGAGCACGCCTTTGTCGGCAGGTCCCTGGCCGGACCATAACGGCCAGGGGACCCTCTGCGTTATGATGGCTTTGTCAGCACCCTGCTAGGCCTGCTTCCCGGCGCTGCGCTCCAGCGCGAGGTTTTTCAGGTGCGCCCCCAAGGCGCGGTTCGCGGCGAGGAGGGCCTGGACGTCCGCGTAGGCGAGCTTGAAGACCCCGGAGTCTTCCGCCGCGATGGCGCTGGCCACCCGGACCCCGTCGCGCAGGAGCGCCATCTCCCCGAAGATGCTGCCGGGACCCAGGACGGCCAGCTGCACGCCCGCCGTCCCGGCGGTCTGCGTGATGGAGACGCTCCCCCATAGGATGATGTACACGTCCTTGGACTCCTCGCCCTGATAAAGGATGTAGTCGTCCTTCGGGTACGAGTAGAGCCCGCTGTTGGGGAAGACTTTGCGGACCTCCTCGGGGGTGAGGCGCTCCGGGAAGAACTTCTCCAGCTTGAGCCGCGGCCGCAAGAATTCTGCCGATCCATCGTCGAGTCTTATGGGTTCGGGCATGCGCAGCACGCTCCTAAGAGAATCTCAGCCTTCCAATCGGTATCCTGTGCAGAGCGGACGGCGATGCGGTCAGCAGCCACACCCAAGCGCCGTCATAGGCCAAGCCGGCCAGGGTGCCGCCGGGGGGGAGCGCCCAGGATAGGTCCGCGCTCCCGTCGTACCTGAGGCCTTCGTCGACCCTGTATCGGAGCACCGAGCGGGACTCCGCGTCGGCCACCCACAGGTGCGGCCCGACGCAGGCGATGGAATCGGGCTTCTCCGCCGGGAAAGACGTTTTCTCGATCACCCGGCTGCTGCCGGGGTCGAGCTTCACCATCTCGCGGGTCCGCGCGTCCACGGAAAAGAACGCTCCGCGCGATATCGCCAGGCCCACGGGCGTCTGGGCCGGGAAGGGGATCGAAAGGATCGGCCCCTCGGGCGTCGGGGCCGGGCGGCGCAGGAACAGGGCTGCCATCGCCGCGGCGGACACGAGGACGAGCGCACCCGGCAGGAGCGGCCCAAGGGGCCTGCGCCGCGCGGGTGGGACCGGCGCCGGGGCCAGCAGCCGCCGGATCTCCTCCAAGGGTTCGACCTTGTCGGCCGGAGGCAGGTCGATTGCCGAGAAGGAGCCCTCTCCCCGCGGGGGGGCGGGCAGGCTCAGGTCGAGGCTCTCCAAGTCCGCCCGGAACGTCTCAAGAGTCTTCTGGGTCCTGTCCTCCACCTTTCCTTCCCTTGCCCAAGAGCAGCTCGATGCCTTTGAGCAGCTTCTCCTTCATCACAGAGAGCTCCATCTTCTTGAGACTCCATCCCGTCTCCAACCGGCGCTCATAGCGCTGCAGTTCCAGCTTCTCGCCGTCGAGCGCCTCGCGCTCTTTGCGGAGGGCTTCCTGGCCGGCCTGGAGCGCGGCTCCCTTCTCCTGGAGCTCCTTGGCCAGGCTCTCGGCCGCACAGATGCGCTGGGCATCCAGCTCCGCCAGGCGGCGAACGTGCTCTTCTTCCCGGAGCGCGCTCCGGGAGCGTTCCGCTTCCAAAGCGCAGAGGAGCTCCTGGGCCCTCTGCCGCTCTGCCGCCAGCGCGCTCTCCAGGGCCGCGGCCCGGCCTTCTGCGGGCGCGGCGCGCTGAGCGGACGCGGCCTGCGCCTGCTCCGAGAGCTCGACCCCGAGCTTCTTCCCCCGCGCCTCGAAATCGCGCTCGAGCTCCTTGCACCGCTTGTCCCAGTCGTCCTGCAGGCGCCGCTCCTTCTCTCGGAGTTCGTTGCGCGCCGCTTCCAGGGCGGAGGAGAGCTCCTGCGAGGAGCGGCGTTCGGCGTCGAGCGCCTTCTCGAGCTCTCTCGCGCGCGCCTCGGCCACGCGGAGGGAATGCTCCTCCCGCACGTGCTCCGCGATGTCCTTGCTCTGGAGGCGAAGCTCTTCGGCGTGGGCGTCGAGCTCGCGCCGCCGCGTCTCGGCCTCGGCTTCCAGGTCGCGGCGGCGGGCGCCCCAGGCCTCTTGAAGGTCGCGCTCCCTCTGGCGCAGCTCCTGGAGCCTGGCTTCGGCGTCCGAGGCCCGGCGGGCTTCCGCCTCGGCCTCCCGCCGCAGGTGCTCCTCCTGGAGAGAGGCGCTGCGCGCCTGTTCGCCCTCGAGCGCGGAAAGGAGCTGGCGGGAGCGCTCCTGCTCCGTCTGGAGGGACTCCTCCAGGGTCCGCACGCGGAGCGCGCAGGCCTGCGCGAACTGGGCGGCCTCCTCGGACCGGCGTTTGCGCTCGGCCTCGGCCTGGGAGGAGAGCTCCTCGCGGAGCCTGCGCAGGCTCTGCTCGGCGTGGGCGTCAAGGACTTCCCTGCGCTGCGCCGAGGCGGCCTCGGCCGCCTGGATGCGGACGCGGTATTCGTGCTCCAGGGTCCGGACTCGCGCCTCCGCGTCCTCTTCCTTCAAGACCAAGGCCTTCTGGGCCCGTATCTTCTCCTTCTCCAGGACGTCGATCCTGGCGAGCAGCTCGCGGGCCTGGGCGTCCCAGTGCTTGGCCTGCTCATCCAAGGCGGTCTTCTGAACGCGCCACTGCTGTTCCATGAGAGCCGTGCGGTCGGTCTGCTCCTTCTCCCACTCCGAGATGCGGAGCTCGGATTCCTCCTGGAGCTGGCGCCGCAGCTGCCGGTACTGGGTCTCCAGGACCTCCTTGCGCTCCATGTGCAGGGCTTCGAGCCGCTTCTCGAGCTCCTTGAGCGCTTGGTCCCGGGCTTCCAGCTGGTGCTCCGCGGCGCGGATGGCCAGCTCGCGCGCGATGAAGGTCTTGTCCAGCTGCGCCCTTCGGTCCTCTAGGGAGCGCTGGGATTGCTCCGACTGTCGGGCCGCGCCGATCTCGAGCTCGGCCTGGACTTTCTTGAAATGGCATTCCAGGCCGTGCTGGCGTTCGGCGAACCGGCGCTCCATGTCCGCGCGGCGGTCCTGCAGCTCGCGGCCGAGGCGCTCCACCTCGACCTCGCGGGCGAGCAGGGCTTGGACGTCCAGGCTGCCCTTGCAGTAATCCGCCAGGAGGGCCTCCATCCTCTTGTGGTATTCCTCCCAATCGGCCCAATACGCCTCCTTGTCCCGGCGGGCCTGGTTCTGGGCGAGGAGGGCGGAACGGGTCTCATCGAGCTGCTTCTCCAAGGACGCCCGGCGGTCCTCCACGGCGCGCAGGCGCTCCAGCGCCCAGCGCAGCGTCATCTTGGCCGTATCGAGGTTGTTGATGGAGTCCACGTCGCGGGAAACGTAATCGTTCGCAGGTTCCATAGAGCATCCCTCGGGGATAAGCCCTATATTTATATCAGACGCCGTCGATGTTCGCCAGAGGCGTGCAATATGTTGTTAATATCCCGATAATGATAGAATCAGCGCAATATGCGACGGATGATCCTGACGTGCCCGCCCTTGGCCGGCCTGCTGGTCGCGGGATGCATGACCTTGCCCCAGCTTCCCGAGGGACAGTCTTATCCCGCCATCGTCAACCCCGTGGATGTCTTTGCCAAGCAGCCTGTGGCGGCTGCGCCCAAGGACAAGATCGACCCGGCCATCACCATGGCCCTCATAGAGCTGCTGGAGCGCAAGGACCGGTTCCGCGTGGACCTGTCCCAGGCGCAGGACACGCCCTTCGCCCAGATCCTTAGCGTCGGCTCGCCCATCGGCTATGAGCTCAGGACGCGCTTCCTGAACTTGAGCATCCCGCTCACGGAAGCGCTGACCCGGAACAACGACCCGGCCTTGCGCGAGAAGCTCGTCACCGTGGCCCGCTGGGATTCCAACGAGGAGACCCGGGCGGACGCCCTGGTCGCCCTGGCCGGCGCCCATGACGCGGTGGATTTCGACTCGTTCCGCGAGGCGCTCATCCACCTGGACCCCGCGGTCCGCTTCGGGGCCTTGGAGGCCTTGGTCGTATGGGGGAATCAAGACAAGGCCAAGGTCCTGCTGGCCAACTCCGCGGACAGGGACATGGAGCCCATCCTGCGCCTCTACGCCGCCGGGGGCCTGGCCCGCCTGGGAGACGCCTCGGGCATCGCCCGCCTTCGGACGGCGCTGGACGATCCCAACTGGCTGGTGCGCTCCATGGCGGCCCGCTACCTCGGCGAGTTCGGCACGGCGGAGGACTACAAGCTCCTGACCTCGCGCATCGGTCAGGAGGCGAACAACGACTTCGTGATCGCCGAGTACTGCATCGCGGCGCTCAAGCTGTTCCCGAAGGTGCCGTCATGAAGACCCTTCTCGCCTTTCTCTGGATGACGCTCTCGTCCGCTCCGGTCTTCGCCCAGGCCGACCTGGGGGGCTTCGAGCTCGAGGAGATCGTGGTCACGGCCCCGCGTCTGCGGATCAAGCCGGCCGCGATCCTCGACCCGCAGATCAACGCCCAACTGCTGCGCCTGCTGCGGTCCCGGCAGGACGCCAGGCCGGATTCTCAGGCCGTGCTCGACGCCTCCGTGGGCAACCTGAACAGGCTGACCACGGCCACGGGCTTCAAGCTCAAGACGCGCTACACCGAGCTCGGCTTCCTGCTCACCGAGGGCTTGGCCGGCGTGACCGATCTGGCCATCACCTCCGAGCTCGAGACCACGGCGCGCCGGGGGACCAACGTGCAGATCCGGGCGGCCGCCATGGTGGCGCTGGCGCACACCCGCGACCAGCGGTACATGAGCCTTTTCCAGGACGGGCTCAACGACGCCAACCTCACGGTGCGGCTCGGCGCCCTGGAATCGCTCATGATCCTCGGAGGCCCCTCCGTCCAATCCCTGGTGGGCAATGCCGCGCGCATGGATTCCTCGCTCGCGCTGCAGGCCGTCGCGGCCGCAGGCCTTTGGCGCTTGGGGGATGCGTTCGGACGCGAGCTCCTGCTGCGGCTGGCCGACAACCAGGACTGGTTCGTCCGCGCCCTGGCCATCCGGTATCTGGGGGAGTCCGGGGGGGCGGACGAGTACCGCAAGCTCCTGCAGCGGCTGCAGGGCGAGACGCACCAGGCGGTCCGCGCCGAACTGTGCTCGGCGCTGCTGAACCTCCGCAGGCACGTGAGCGATTAGGAACTATGAACCTTGACACGCTGAAGAGTCTGGCGTTGACCGGAGGAGACTGGGTCATCTACGGGCTCCTCCTGTGTTCCGTGGTGGCCCTGGCCGTGATGATCGAGCGGGCGATCGTGCTGCACCGCGAGCGCCGCCAGCTCGAGGAGCTCTCCGCCGCCTTGCCCAAGGGCCTGAAGTCCGAGGACGTCTCCGGGCTCGACAAGATCCTGCGCAGACATCCCGGCACGGCCTCCCGCATCCTGCTGGCGGGGCTGGGCCAGGCCGCCAACGGGGCGGCCGGCGTCGAGGACCATCTGGCCGCGGCGGGCATCATGGAGAAGCGGCACGTCGAGCGCCGCCTCCTCATCCTGGGGACGCTCGGCAACAACGCCCCGTTCATCGGGCTCTTCGGCACGGTGCTCGGCGTCATCCGCGCGTTCCACGATCTGGCCAAGAGCACGGCCGGGCCCGAGGTGGTCATGGCCGGCCTCTCCGAGGCCCTGATCGCCACGGCGGTGGGGCTGTTCGTGGCCATCCCGTGCGTGGTCGGCTTCAACTATTTCTCCAAGCAGGCGCGGGACATCCTGTCCGAGACCGAGTCCTTGGGGAAGCTGCTCCTTTCCCGGCTGCGATGAGTTCCGGCAGCGACGAGGGGTCCATCACCGGGATCAACGTCACTCCCCTGGTGGATATCATCCTGGTCGTGCTCATCATCTTCATGGCCACCGCGCCCCTCATCCAGAACAGGGCCATCAAGGTGGACCTGCCCAAGGCGGCCAAGCACGAGAAGGCCGCGGCCGAGGCGATCCAGATCGTGTTCAACGCGAAGCGCGAGGTGACCTTGGCGGGCAAGGGCATGGCCGTGGCCGAGCTGGGGGAGGCGCTGGAGACCCTATGCGCGACCGTCCCGGACCTGCGGGTCTCGTTGAAGGCGGACAAGGCCATCCCCTACGGGGAGATCATCTCGCTCTTGGACATCGTGCGCGGGGCCGGCGTACGCAAGATCGGCCTAGAGGTCAAGGCGCTCTGACGGGAACTCCCGGACGGATATGGGTGTCGAATGCCTATGAGCGGTAGCGACGTCCTCTTCCGGCGCTGCCTGGCCGTCTCCCTGGCTTTGCACGGGGGCCTGCTCCTGGCCGCGCGCCTTTCCCCGAAGTCCGCGCCGGCGATCCTGCCGCCCATCGAGATCGACCTGTCCATGGCGATGTTCTCCAAGCCCAGGCTGGGGTTCGGCGCGGGGCCCAGCGTGCCGACGATGGCGGCCATCCCCGGCCCGTCTCCGGCTCCCAAGCTCGCGGCTCCGCAGGCGCTCATCCCCGGGACCGTGAATCCAGCGGTGCCTTCGGACCCCGAGGGTCCAAGAGCGGAGTCCGCGGTCCCTGCCAAGGAGTGGGTGACCCCAGGGCCCTCGACCGAGAAGATCGAGAAGATCGCGGACCCCGGCCCTGCTCCCGGCGGCGTTGAGGGCGGGACGGGGAGCGGGTTGAAGCCCGGGGGAGAAGGCACGGGCACGAGCGTGGGCGACCCGAACGGGACCCGCGGCGGGGTCATCGGCGGAGTCCCCGGAGGGGCAGGGTCCGGAGGCGGGATCGGACTGACCCGTTATCCGCGCCTGCTCAACAAAGACGAGCTCCTGTCCAATATCCAGCGTTTCTACCCCAAGGCGGAACGCAAGGCCGGCAACGAGGGCAAGGTCGTGCTCGTGGTCCACATCGGCGCGGACGGCAGGGTGGAGCCGGGTGAGATCGTCCAGTCCGCGAGCCCGGACTTCGACGAGGCGGCCAAGAAGGTGGCGAAGCTCATGCGCTTCGACCCCGCGCTGGGGCCGGACGGCCCCGTGGCCGTCAAAGTCAAGCAGTCCATCTCCTTCAAGCTGGAGTAGGTGCCGGAGATGCATGAGTTCATGAGTCCCTCCGCAGACTAAGTTCTCCACCGCGGGCATCTGTTATACTTGTCTGCCGCGCTTATGCTGACGGTCAAGTACGGCCCGTTCCAGCCGTCTTTGGAGAACGCCTTCCTCGCCGAGGTCCAAGCCCTCAAGAAGGACGATCCTTTCTGCCGCGTGGCCGTGGTCGCGCCGTCCCGCCAGCTCGCGGACCGGCTCCAGGTCCTGCTCGCAGCCGAAGCCAAGCGCGCCGTGCTCGGCCTGAGCTTCCACACATTCCAGAGTCTCGCCCTGGAGATCGTGCGCGAGGAGGGAGGTCTCCCCGGGTCCGCGACGGACGACCCGTTGTTCCACGAACGGCTGCTCGACTCCCTGCTCGACCCCGGCCAGCCGCGGGGCATGGCCGCGGCGTACCGCTCGAGCCTCAAGGACCTCATCGACGCCGGCGTCGGGAGCCGGGCTCTGGAGATTCTCGATGAAGGCCTGCTCAACGACGACGCGGAAGCCGCCCGGCTCAGGTCTCTTCTGAGGCTCTTGGGACGCTACGAGCGCCGTCTGGCCGGGCTGGGCGCCCTCACCGCGCCCGAGCTCATCCGGCGCGCGGCCGAGGCGGCCGGGGGGTCGCGCACCCTGAAGAGATATAAGGCCGTCCTGTACTACGGCTTCTACGACCTGACCGGTCTGCAGGCGGATTTCTTCGAGGCCGTGTCCCGCGAGCATCCGACCGTGCTCTTCTTCCCGTACCGAAAGGGAGGCGCGTACGCGTTCGCAGACATGTTCTTCGAGACCAAGCTCCACGGCGGAGGCCGCGCGCCTCAGGCGCTCGAGGACGACCCCTCGGGGCGCGCGCTCGGCGGCGCGCTCGACGCTCTCTTCGTCCCGGGCAATAGCGGATCCGTGCCGGAGGGCAGGCTGAGGTTTTTCACGGCCGCGGGCGGCAGGGACGAGGCCTGGCGCGCGGCCAAGGAGATCCTGCGCCTGACCGAAGAAGAAGGGTTCCGTTTCGAGGACATCGGCGTCGTGGCCCGCGCGCTGGAGCCCATGCGCTCCGCTCTCGTGGAGGCGTTCACGGAGCACCGCATCCCCATGCGCACCGACATGGAGGAGCCGCTCCTGCGCCGACCCCTGGCGCGGCTGGCCATGAGCCTGCTCACCCTTCGCCGACGGCAGTTCCCGTCTCTGGCCGTGCTGGACATCACCGGCTCCCCGTATTTCCGGGGGGAGGCGGGAGAGCTTTGGCCCGCGCTCGTCCGCCGTCTGCGCATCCTGCGCGGATGGCTCCAGTGGGAGGGCCGTCTGGAGCCCTTGACCCGCAGGGATTTCGAGCTCCGTCCCGATGCGGCGGCCGAGGGCCGTCCCGGGCTCGTCGTGTCCAAGGGGGAGTCCGCTCGCCTCTACAGACAGCTCCTCTCCTGGCGGGAGGCTCTCAGCCAGGAAGGACGCAGGCCCTGGTCCGTCTGGGTCCAGCATGCCTGCGGGCTGCTGACGCGTGCCTTCGCGCCGGATCCCGTCCTGGACGAGGTCCTCGCCTGCCTGCAGCGTCTGCGCGCGCTCGACCCGCTGGATGCGGACGGGGTCCTGTTCGAGGATTTCCTTGACATGGCGGAGATCGCGCTGGCCCGCGCCTCCAGGCCCGTGGTGGAAGGGCGCTGCCTGGGCGTGCGGGTCCTCGACGCCATGGGAGCCCGCGGCGAGGGGTTTAAAGTCCTTTTCATCTTGGGCATGCAGGAAGGGATGTTTCCGCGCGCGGTCCGTGAGGACCCCGTGCTCAGGGACCCGGCCCGGCAGGCGCTGCGCGACGCGGGCGGCTTCTGGATCTCGCTCAAGGGGGCCGGCCACGAGGAGGAGAAGCTCCTGTTCGCATCGCTCGTCCGATCGGCTTCGCGGAGGATCTACTGCTCCTACGCCAGGTCCGATGAGGACGGCCGTCCCAACATCCCGTCGGGCTACCTCTTGGAGCTCTGCAGGGCCGCCGGGGCGTCCCTCTCGGACCCCGGGCTCATGGAGCACGTCCCGCGCCAGCCCGGCCGGAGGCTCACGGATCCGCGGTTCGCTCCCACCCTAACGGCGAAGGAGGCTTCCCTGGCGGCCGCTCTCTCCCGTACCGGCGGGGCTAAAGGCTACGAGGCTCTTTACCGGCGGTGCGAGGAGCTCCGGCGCTCAGGCCCGCCGGGACGCAAGGACGGGCTCGCCATCCCTCCACGGGAGTTCTTGTCCGCGCTGCGGAACAAGGGGTTGTCGCCCTCGTCCTTGGAGATGCTTTCCGCCTGCCCGTTCCAGTTCTTCGCCTCCAAGGTCTTGGGCTTGGACGAGCCCGAGGAGCCCTCGAACGCGGGGGAGCTTTCTCCCGCGGTCAAGGGGAAGATATATCACGAGATACTGGCGCGCTTCTTCACCGCTCCCGAAGAAGGGCCGAAGGCCGCTGAGGAGGCCGTCTTCTCCAGGTACGGGGCCAGGGAGCTGGGGGTGTACCCGCTGCTGTGGGACATAGTCCGCTCCCTCATGCGCGGACATCTGCGGCGCGTGCTGGAGCGCGACCTCGCCAGGCAGCAGGCCGAGGGGCTGCGGCCGCGCCTGCTCGAGAAGGAGGCCCGCGCCGTTGTCGCGGACCTCGAGGCCATGCCGCTCCAAGGCCGCATGGACCGGGTGGACGCGGGAGAACGTTCGTTCCGGGTCGTGGACTATAAGACCCGCTGGCGCAAGGGACGGCTGGGGGCCGCGGTGGGAGCCGGAGAGGCGCTGCAGCCGCCCGTGTATCTGGAACTTGCCTCGCGGCTGCAGGAACTCGAGGGGCTCCGCCCCGAGGGGGTGCGCTTCCTGATCCTGGAGGACGCCCCGGAGCTCAACAACAGGCCGGAGTGCCTCGACTACACGGCGGACGAGCACCTCTCCATGAGGCAGGCCGTGCTCCAGCGCGTGGCGGCTCTGGGAGAAGCCGTCCGGCTGGGCCGTTTCTTCATCCGGCCCGACGAACGCATGTTCGGCGCCTGCCGGTGGTGCCCCTTCAAGACCGCGTGCCGCAAGCGGCACGCGCAGACCGTGCGCCGGAGCCTGGAGGGGTCCCGATGAAGGCGCCGAGCGCGGATATCGCGGACCGGGAGAGCGCCCGCCTGGAGTTGGCCCGGAACATCGTGGTGGAGGCGGGGGCCGGCACCGGGAAGACCACGCTATTGGTGGACCGCATGGTGTTCGTGCTCCTGAGCGGGGAGGGGCCTTGCCCGGAGGTGAACCGCCTGGTGGCCCTCACCTTCACGGAGAAGGCCGCGGCGGAGATCAAGTTCCGGCTGGCCCAGCGCCTGCACGCCATGTGCTCGCTCATCCAAGGCCTGGAGGCGCAAGGCGGGGAGGCGGAAGCGGCCGGGCGTTGTCTCGCGGACCTGGAGGAGCGCTTCCGGCGGACCCAGACCGAGGTGTTGGACTCAGCCGAGGCCGCGCTCCGGGACCTGGAGCGGGCCCAGATCGGTACGATCCACTCCTTCTGCGCGCACCTGCTCCGCTTGTACCCGGTGGAGGCGGGGGTGGATCCGGAGTTCCGAGTGGACGCGGACGGCTCGGCTTTAGAGGAGCTCTTCGATACCTCGTGGGAGCTCTGGCTCGACCGCGAGCTCGGCGAGGACGCCCCCAGGCCTGGACCGTGGCGGTCCGTCCTCGAGAAGGCTTCGCTCGGGGGCCTGCGCGAGCTGGCCCTGGGGCTCATGGACCCGAGGGTGGACCTCGCCTCAGAGCGGAGCTCTTCGGCCGGCATCCTGCGCGGTCTCGCCCGACAGGCGCGGGCCATCCCAGACGGGAAGCCCGCCCCCAGGGGGAGGATACTAGACTTCCTGGAGTGGGCCGCGGACCGGTTCATCCGGACGGCCGACGGCGTCCAGGGAGATGCGCCGTCGTGCCCGTGCTCGACTGCTCCGAAGTGGCCTGCGAACTGGGACTCCTCGGGAAAGGCGGAGTACGAGAGGCTGGCGGCGCTGGCCCTGCGCGTGGACCCGGCCCATGAGCGGCTGCTCTCCGATGCCCTGGACCTGCTCCGGCCGTTCGTGGCCTCGCTGCGCGAGTCTTTCCGGCGCCGGGGATGGATCTCGTTCGACGGCCTCCTGGTCGGAGCTCGGGACCTGCTCCGGGACGAGCCGCGGGTGCGGCAGGAGCTCAAGCGCCGGTTCCGGGTCCTGCTCATCGACGAGTTCCAGGACACGGACCCGCTGCAGGGCGAGATACTCCTGTTCCTGGCCGAGGCGCCCGAGGGGCGCGCGCCAGGGTGGCGTTCGGTGCGCCTGGAGCCGGGCAAGCTCTTCGTGGTGGGAGACCCCAAGCAATCCATCTATCGCTTCCGGGGGGCGGACATCGCGGCGGTGGAGTCGTTCACCGCGCACATGGAATCGCAGGGGGCTCTGCGCTGCGCCCTGCGCACGAGCTTCCGCAGCCACCCTGGGATCGTGGATGCGGTCAACAGCGTCTTCGAAAGGATCATGCTCCCGAAGCCGGGGCTGCAGCCGGCCTACCTGCCCATCGAGGCCGCACCCGGCCGAGAGCCCGGGGAGGCTACAGAGCGCCTCCAGGTCGAGTCCCTCTGTGCGGAGGAAGGCCGTCGGGCCGAGGCCGCGTGGATCGCGCGCTGGGTGAAAGAAGAGCGCGGCGCGCGCCGCTTCCGGGACATCGCGCTGGTCCTGCGCACGACGACGGCCATGGGGGTCTATCTGGACGCGCTTCGGGCCGCGGGCGTCCCCTACGTCGTGGAGGGGGAGAAGTATTTCTACGAGACCCAGGAGGTCTGCGACCTCATCAACCTGCTGCGGGCGGTGGACGACCCGGGGGACCGCATCGCCCTGGTGGGGGTGCTTCGCTCGCCTTTGGCCGCGCTCGACGACGCGCAGATACTCCGGCTCGCCCGGGAGGGGAGGCTCGACTACCGGCGCAAGGCTCAAGGGCTCGAGGGGCTCTACGGGCTGCTCAGGCGCCTGCACGCCCTTGCCGGCCGGGAGCCCTTGGGCGCCGTGGTCCGCGCCGCGCTCCGGGAGACCTACCTCATCGAGCTTTGCAGCGGGACCTATCATCTCGAGCAGACCGCGGCCAACCTGCTCAAGCTCGGCCGCCTGGCCGCGGAGGCGTGCGACCGGGGCATGACGCTCAAGGAGTTCATCGACCTGGCCTCGCGCTCCATGCGGGAGCTGCGCGAGGAAGGGGAATCCCCGCTCGCGGACGAGGACTACGACGCCGTCCGGGTGCTGACCATCCACAAGGCCAAGGGGCTGGAGTACCCGGTCGTCATCCTCCCGAACCTCTCCGGGAAGACCCAGGGCGGCGTCCGCGGCGCCGCGGTCCGCGTCCCGTGGACAGGAGGCTCCCTCGGACTGCGTCTCGCCGGATCCGCGAACGCGGCCATGGCCCTCCTGGAGGACGAGGAGATCCGCAGACAGAAAGAGGAGGAGGTGCGCGTCCTGTACGTTGCCATGACCCGAGCCAGCGAGAGGCTCATCCTGCTCGGGGGTCCGAGCCGCGGGGGGGAGAGCTTCTCCGCGCTGCTCGACGCCGCGGGCCTGCCGGCCCGGGGGGTCGCTCCGAAGGAGGGCCCCTGCGCCGGCGCCGTCGCGCCGGCTTGGGCGGGCCCGGACGCCGAGGCCCTGGCCGCGGCGTGGAAGATGCGGGAGCTGCGCGCGCAGACGGCGCAGAGCAAGCCCGTCTTCACGAGCGCGACGCGAGAGGAGCCTCGGCCGCGGGCGCGCGGTCGGAGTTCCAAGGAGATGGGGCGGTTGTGCCATGAAGTGCTTGAAGGGTGGGACTTCGATCCGGGATCGCTGGATGCTCTCGTGAAGGAAAGGGCCGCGGCCCTGGAACGGGTAGACTTGGCCCCGGACGCGAAACGCCTGCTCGAGGCCTTCCGCCGGTCCGCGGCGGGCCGGGACCTCGCCCGCAGCGAGATCCTCGCGCGGGAGCTGCCCTTCCTCTATGAGGACGGCGGGGCTGTGGTGCGCGGGACCATCGACCTGGTGTACCGCAAAGGTGGTAAGCTATACATCGGCGACTATAAGACCGGGCGCGCGGTCGCCGCGCGCCAGCGGAGGATCTACGTGGAGGCGGTGGAGCGCAGTCTGGGGATGACCGGAGTGGGGTTCAGAGTATTCCGTCTCGGGGGGAAGCGGTGACCCGGAGGACGTTCTCCGTGGTCGGAGCCGTGCTGGCATCCGTCGCGGTCGCCATCGCCTGCTACGCCGCTTGGCTGCCGGACGTGTCGGGGCTCAAGTCCAGCAATCCCATGACGACGCAGTACGTGGGGATCTACGTCAAACGGATGCTGCGCAAGGGGGACCGGCCGTCCGTGGCCATGACCTGGGTCCCTTTGGACAGGATATCGCCCTATCTGCGCCATGTCGTGCTCATCGCCGAGGACGATCGGTTCTATCGTCACAAGGGGGTGGACTGGGAGTCCTTCGAGGACGCGTTGCGCTACAACCTCAGGAAGCAAAGACTGGTCCGAGGCGGGAGCACGATCACCCAGCAGGTGGCCCGCAACCTGTTCCTCTCCCCGTCTAAGAGTCCGGCGCGCAAGCTCAAGGAAGTCCTCATCGCCAGGCACCTGGAGCGTACGCTCGGCAAGGACCGCGTGCTCGAGATATATCTGAACGTGGCCGAGTGGGGCGAAGGGGTCTTCGGGGCGGAGGCCGCGAGCCGGACCTACTTCTCCAAGCACGCGGCGGACCTTTCACCCGAGGAGGCTGTCGCTTTGGCCGCCGCTCTCCCGAGCCCCTACGAGAGGCGGCCGGACGCGCCCCCCACGGAGGTCGTGAGGAAACTGCGCGATCTCTACATGGAGCGCCTGAGGAAATCGGGCCTGGTCGTCCCGGAGGAACCTTGAGCGTGGCCGGGGGATGTTCTATGATTTGGGGCGGGAAACGATGCTGAACTATCTCTTCGGTCTCCTGTCCAACGATATGGGCATCGACCTGGGCACGGCGAACACCCTGGTGTGCCTGAGGGGCAAGGGCATCGTGCTCAACGAGCCTTCGGTCGTGGCCGTGGACAAGGACTCGCGCGCGGTGCTCGCCGTCGGCAGCGAGGCCAAGCGGATGCTCGGCCGCACCCCGGACAGCATCATCACGGTGCGCCCCTTGAAGAACGGGGTCATCGCGAACTTCGAGATGACGCAGCACATGCTGAAGTACTTCATCCGCAAGGTGCACCAGCGCAGTTCCCTGCTGCACCCGCGGGTGGTCGTCAGCGTCCCCTCGGGGATCTCCGGGGTCGAGCGCCGCGCGGTGCATGAGTCGGCCGAGCAGGCCGGCGCGCGGGAGGTGTTCCTCATCGAGGAGCCTATGGCCTCGGCCATCGGAGCGGGGCTGCCGGTCTCCGAGCCCAAGGCCAGCATGATCGTGGACATCGGAGGGGGCGCCACGGAGACCGCGGTCATCTCCCTGGGCGGCATGGTGGTCTCCAAGTCCATCGGCATCGCGGGCGACGAGATGGACGAATCCGTCCAGCAGATGCTGCGCCGCAAGCACAACCTCGTCATCGGCGAGACTTCGGCCGAGAACATCAAGCTCCAGATCGGGTCGGTCTATCCCCTCAAGGAGGAGATGACCCTGGAGGTCAAGGGGCGCGACCAGGGGACGGGCCTGCCCAAGACGGTCATGATCACCTCCGAGGAGGTCCGCCAGGCCCTCAAGGAGCCCGTGTCCATCATCATCGAGATGATCAAGGACGCCCTGGAGGAGACTCCGGCGGAGCTCTCCGCGGACCTTGTGGACCGCGGCCTGCTGCTGGCCGGCGGCGGGGCGCTCCTGCGCGGGCTGCCGGACCTGGTGCGGGAGGAGACCGAACTCCCGGTGCAGCGCGCGGAAGACCCGCTCACCTGCGTGGCGGTGGGGACCGGCCGCTACCTCGAAGCGCTCGACGACATGAAGGGCAGCTACCTCGACCTGACGAAGCTCATCAAGCCGTAGCGACCCGATAGGCCCCCGCGAGGGCTTCCGTCAGGGCGGCCATCCGACCATAGTCCAGCGTTTCGTGCGTGTCCGTGGCCCGGGCCGCTCACCTCGGCATCAGTCGGGTCGCGAGCCACTGGGCAAGCCAAGCGAGCCAGCCCGCCGAGACCGGCTGGGCCATGCTCGATGACAGCTGATTGGGCTTGGGCTCCTTCACCGTGATGCCGTGGGCCTTGGCCGAGGCCGCGATCTCCTTGAAGTGGGCCGCGTGGCCGTCCGGGCCGATGTCGCGCAGCAGCACGGCCTCGATGGCGGCCGGGATGTCCCGGACATTCGCCAGCAGGACGGGGATGATCAGACTCTCGGCGAGGGCCTCTCCCTTGCGCTGGGCTTCTTCGGGGCTCAGCCCGTTGGCGGCCGCGGCCGCGATGAGGGCCTTGCGCAGCCTCCAGGCGAAACCCATCCACGCCTTGCCCTGTTGGTGGACCTCGTCGGAGCCGTTGTATTGGTAGTCGTTGTCCCCGTTGCGGATGTAGTCCGGCTTGCCCGGGTCGGGCTTCTTCAGGAATCCCTCGCCGAGGATGTTCTGGCGGGTGATGAAGAGCGAGAGGATGTCCCCCCAGCCTTCGCTCAGGGCTGAGTTCACGATGCCGCCGATCATGTCGTCCACGAAATGGCCGTACTCGTGGTAGACGACCGTGTCATACGCGGTGTTGATGCATCGGGAGCTCGAGCGGAAGAAGTTGAGGCTCGGCATCCAGGGGGTGTAGTAGGCGTTGCAGTCCTTGTTGATGTTGACCTTGATCGGGATGTTCTTGTGGATGGCGTCCACGTTCACGCCCCGGGCCACGAGCCAGTCGTGCACCACGTTGACGTGCCGGTAGGCGTTCACCTGGGCCACCGAGTTTTCGTCGACTCCCGCGGGGTTGAACAGGAGCTGGGCCTTCTCTCCCGGCTTGACGGTCGCGGTCACGACCAGGTCCTTGCGCTCCTGGTCCGCGACGACCGCGTACTTGCCCTTGAGCTTGGCCGTGACGGTGACGGGGGCGTCTGTGGCCGCGCCGTCGATCGTGAAGGTCCCGTCCTTGTCCGTGTAGATCTTCCGGCCGTCGGAGGTGGTGATCTCGGTGTTGGGGAGCGCCATGGTCGCCAGGTTCGCTCCGGTGTGCGCCGGGTCGAACTCCACGCCGCGGCCCGCCACGGACCCTCCCGTGTTGACGGGCATGCGGGCGTCCCACGCGAAGGCTTCTCCGGTCTCGACGTCCACGGCCCCGATGAGGGCCGTGCTTTCGGACATGAAGAGCTGAAGCGAACGCCAGCGGCCGTCCATGTGCATGATGCGGCGGCCGATGGACTGCAGGTCGGCGGGCGACCCGGTCGGACGGCCCAGGCGCTCGAACGCCTTCGCCAGGAGTTCGCCGTCCGAGAGCCTGCCGAAGGCGTCCACGTTGAGCTTGGGATATATCTGCGCGCCGGAGGCGACCAGCACCGCCTTGCCGGAGAGGAGCTTGACCGTGAAGCTCAGGTACGTGCCTTCCACGGGCAGTCCGCTCAGAGTCTGCTGGAACGTGACGTACACGGTGTCCGCGAGCCCTTCATGGCCGTCGACCTTCTGGGCCACCCGGGTCCGGAGCGAGTCCACGCTCAACCCTCCGAACTCGGACGGGTTGCGCTTGATGAGCTCCAAGAGGGCTTCTTTCACGCTGAGAGCGTCCTGGGGGTCGCCCGGGAGCTCGACCGGCTGGAACGAGGAGCGCCCGAACATGCGCTGCAGCAGCGATCGCCGCGCGCCGGGGAGATGGATGCGGTTCCACGCCAGGCGTGGGCTTTCCGTGTCCCAGGGCTGGCCCGGCCGGCTGTCCAGGCTGACGTCGGAGGGCGTGCCGATGTCTCCGGGCTGGAAGTTCGTCCCG
This sequence comes from Elusimicrobiota bacterium, assembly GCA_041650695.1. Taxonomy (GTDB): domain Bacteria; phylum Elusimicrobiota; class Elusimicrobia; order UBA1565; family UBA1565; genus JBAZKS01. The sequence continues at coordinate 8,117 of JBAZKS010000056.1, read as the reverse complement.
CCGCTGCGGCTGTTGTCGAAGGATCTGCCGTCGACGCTTTTGAACATCGAGCGAAGCCTCGAGAGCAGACCCTGCTTCGGGGCGGACTCCGCGGGCTGGACCTTGTCAAAGACGGGAGCGGCCTGAGGGGCGGCCTCGAGGACGGACCCGCCGGTGACTATCTGGAGCCCGCCCTTGGAAGCCTGGACTGGACTCGCCTCGATCTGCGCAACGCCTTCGCAAGAGGGGACTGTGCGGAGCTCCTGCTGCCGCATCCCCGCGACGGGGCGAGGCAGGGCTATGGTCCGCGGTTCGGCTTGCAGCGTCGACGCCGGAGAGTATGAGCGTAGTCCGGGGAGCGACGACCCGAGCGCGGCTCCGGCGCCGATGGGGAGCCGGTTCATGTCGGGAGAAAGGGTGACGGACTGGATCGAGGCTCCGGCCGCGCCGGGAAGGACTTGCCCCCCGGGGACCTGGACCTGGACCGCGACGCCGTTCGCCGACGCGTACGGGGCGCAAAGGGAGAGCAGCATGGCGCCTGCGGTCAGCAGGCTGGCGGACTTTCGTGCGATGAGGGAGGTTTTCATGAGACCATGCTACATACTCCTCTTTTGTCGGCCCTAGAGCCCTTGGTCCCTGCGCGGGCAGTCTTAAGGCCCTTGCGGAATTGGGACTTGAGATACTCCGGCTGTCCGCGGGACGTTTTTTTAACAACTTTTTGATGTACAATTACTACAACGGAGCCTGGGACCAGGAGAATCGCGCGATGGCGATGCTGAATGTGCTCGAGATGGACAGGCTCTACCAGAACGAATGGGTCGTGCTGGACCGCTCGCTGAAAGTCGTGGATCACGGGCCGGACCTCTCGCTGCTGCGGGCGAGATACGGGGAGAGCCCTTCCCGTTATACCCTGTACTACGTGGCTTCCTCTTGCGACTCCCGCATGCCCTTGGGCGCCTTGGCGCGCTAGCCGGGCTCCTCCTTTCCCTCGCGCCGTCCGCATCGGCAGCTCCTTTCAACAGGCTCCTGGGTCTGCATCCCATCCCGCCGGCGGAGGACAAGGACCGGTACACTCAAGGCTATATCAAGGCCGGCAGCTTCGTGGACAACGAGAGGAAGGCGGACGGCGCCGCGGCCGCGGCCCGTCCCGACAACGGGGGCGCGGCGTCGAACCTTTATCAGCTCTACCTGCACGACGCCGTGCGCGGGGACAAGATGGGCTTCGTGGCGGACCTGCTTTTCCTTTCGGACCGGGGCGCGGGGAGCCGCTTCAAGCCGACGCAGTTCGACTACCTGATCGGCCTCCCGATGAAGAGCGGGGACTGGCGGATCCAGTTCGACCGGGAGGAGGCGCTCGCGCTCAACCGCCCCAAGGCGGGCTACCGCACGTGGGACGCGCGTCTGAGCTTCGAGATGGGCGCGGCGGAGAAAAAGCCAGGGACGCAGAAGAAGCGCGCCTCCGAGTTGCGCGGGGTGCTCACCGCGGGCTGCTTCCTCCACAACAACACCTTCCCCGCCCGCTCCGACCTCACCGGGCTGGCCATGCTGCGCTACAACGCCCGGGGCGAGGCGGGCGTCCACGTGTTCCGGCTCAGAGGGGAGGCCGACTTCCTGACCGAGAAGCACGGCGCCCTGTCTCCGGTCCAGATGAACCTCTCGGTGGGCGCGGCGGTCGTGGTCCGCGACGTCGACCTGGCCTTCTCGCGGGAGTCCGGGAAGATGCTCGACCGGACCGGGACCCGCGCGTACTATCTCCTCACTTTGACCTACCCGTTCAAGATGTAACAACCTGGGTCCTTGGCCCCAGGAAGACCCGCTCCCGATGGCCCATGCGCGGATTGGGACTCTTGGGCAGAATAAGGCGGGGTGGTTGCGGCGGCACAGCCGCCGCAAGCGGCATCGTGAGGGGGTGTTTGATGAGGCTTCTGCTGACCCTGCTGTGGACCGCGCTTCTCGCCGTCCCGACGCAAGCGCAATCATCCGGTTCCGGAAAGAAGAACAGGCTCATCATCGGCTTCAAGATCGGGACCGACGCCCCGGCCCGCGAGGCGATCCTCAAAAGGTTCGGCCTAGACGCGGTCGAGGCGCGGGACCTCGGAGCGCTCAATCTCGTGGTCGTGGAGGCCGCGGCCGGCAAGGTCGCGCCGTCCGCCTTCCGGCTCATGTCCGACCCCGCGGTCTTCCATGTGGAGGAGGACTTCTACACGAACTGGCTCGCGGGGGTCGGCTCCCTTCATGAGGTCCCCTTTCCGACCCTGCGCTCGGTGATGGCGGACCTGCCGAAGCTCCAGAGCAAGGACGCGACCGAAGGGGAGATGCCGTGGGGGATCGCGCGCGTCAAGGCCCAGAGCGCTTGGGAGCGGACTCAGGGAGACGGGGTCAAGGTCGCCGTGGTGGACACCGGCATCGACTTCAAGCACCCGGACCTGGCCGCGAATTACGCGGGGGGGACGAACGTCGTGGACTCGAAGAAGTCCCCCATGGACGACAATGGACACGGCACCCACGTGGCCGGCACGATCGCCGCGGTGAAGGACGGCCAGGGGGTCGTGGGAGTGGCGCCCAAGGCGAAGCTCTACGCCGTGAAGGTCCTGGACGGCGACGGGGGCGGCAACCTGAGCGGCATCGTCAAGGGCATCCTCTGGTGCGCCGACAACGGCATCCAGGTGGCGAACATGTCCTTGGGCGCGGCCAGGGGGAGCATCTTCATGCGCATGGCCCTGGTGTACGCCAAGTACAAGGGTGTGGTCGTGGTGGCCGCGGCCGGGAACTCGGGAGGCGACGTGAGCTACCCCGGGGCGTACGAGGAGACCCTCGCGGTGTCGGCCAGCGATTCCTCGGACAAGATCGCGGAGTTCTCCTCCCGCGGCAAGCAGGTGGACTTCATCGCGCCGGGCGTCGGGGTGAAGTCGAGCATCCCGGGCGGCGGCTATGACCGGTACTCCGGGACCTCCATGGCCACGCCCCATGTGGCGGGGCTGGCCGCCCTCGCCGTCTCGCAGGGCGCGAGCGGGCTGGCCGGGGTCAAGGCCATGCTGGGCGCGGCGGCCAAGCCCTTGGCGGGCTTGAAGCCGGAGGAGCAGGGCGCCGGCATGATCGACGCGGGGCTCATCCGGAAGCGCTAAGACGGCTCCCCGGAGAGGCGCGCGGGGCGGTCCGCGCGCCTCTCGCTTTGCTAGAATGCTCCCATGAGCGCTCTGCTGTCGGCCCTCGCGGGGGCGTGCGTCTGGGCCGGAGGGATGGTCCCGTTCAACGCGGCGCGGTTCGCGGCCCTGCAGGCCGAGGATCGGACGGCGGTCCTTTATTTCTTCTCGGCCAACTGCGGCGTCTGCCCGCAGCAGGAGGAGGCGCTCAAGAGGATCGCGGCGGAGCCCGGCCCGCTGACTCCCACGGTCTTTCAGATCACGTTCGTTCCCGCGGACGAGGTCTGCCGGCGCTATGAGGTGACGGCGCCAAGCACGCTCATCATATTCCGGGGCAAGAGCGTCATCGGCCGGTCCGCCGGCCTCTTCACCGAGGATGAGATCCGGCAGTTCATCGAGGGGGCGAGGTTCCGCTCCCGAGCCCGACCCAAACCCAGGCCCAAGCGCACCTACCGCCCGAAGCGATGACCCGCGCCATCCTGCTGGCCTGCTTCGCGCAGGCGGCGTCGGCCCAGGTCTCCGAGAGCACGGCTCCCGTCCAGACTTCCTCGCAGGCCGTCCATCCGCCCGACGCATCCGCTTTCGATCTGGCGGTGTTCCAACGGACGGATTTCTCCCTGGAGATGGCGATCGTGGAGCCGTTCGAGCGGCTCCTGCAGCAGGGGGGGACGGCGCTGAGCCTGGTCCTCGTGGACAACGTCCCGAGCCATTCCAACGGGGAAGACTACCTGTATCAGCTGCCGGAGAGCTTCGTGTCCGAGCCCTTGCCCGGGCCGGAGGAGCCTTTTGAATCCGATGTGGACATCCTCGAAGCGCCCGGAGGGTATTTCCTGCTCATGCCGCCGGATGAGAGGCTGCTCGGCCGCATCCAGAGCATGGCGCGTGAGCCGGGATCCTACGTGTCCGGCACGGTCCCGCGCCTGCGCCGGCGCAAGGCGCGCTTGACGCGCTCGGCCCAGGAGAGCGGAGGCGTGATCCATTCCCTGCGCCTCGAGCAAGCCGGGGCTGTGCGCTATCCGCAGTGGCGCAGCACCGTGGCCCTGGCCTACAGGGTGAGTTCCGGAGTCGAAGACTACGACGCGGTCTTCCTTTATAAGACGCTCGGCGGGGAAGGGCGGCTGGCCTCCGCGCTCGAACGCATCCGCCGGGAGGGCGGCAGGGACCTGCTTGCGCTCAACCGCGGGGAGATGTTCGTGGCCGGGCCGGCGAAGACGACGGGGACACTGGCGGGGTTCCGTTTCGAGCGGATGGGCGTGCGGGCCGCCGCCGTGGGAGAGGGGGAGCTTTTCCGGCTCCAGGATGTCCTCGCCTACAGGGCCGCGAGCCCGGACGGAGTGCGATTCCTATCCGCCAACCTCGTCTACTCCACGGCCCCCGCGCAGACCGTGTTCCCGGCCGCTCATGTCTTCGAGGTCGGGGGCAGGAGCGTGGCCGTGTTCGGGCTGACGGACCCGGATTGGTCGAGGATGATGACGGCCGAGTTCGCGGGGACTTGCAGGCTCGCGGATCCGATCGAAGCGGCGCGGGAACTCGCGCCGCGGCTCCGGGCCGGGGCCGATGTGGTCGTGGCCCTGAGCAATCTCCCGGCGGAGATGAACACCCGCCTGCGCCGCGAGGTCCGGGGCATCGACGTCATCGCCGGAGATGGGCTTCCGTTCCGGGCCGACACCGCCCCGCCGTCGGTCTCCGTGGAGGATCCGGAGCGAGGGCCGAGCGACGAGGCGATGCTCGTCACCTGGGATTGGTCCACGGTGCTCAGCCGCGTCGAGGTCCGGCACCGCAGGCTGGAGGAGGGGACCTACGCGCTCACCCTGCGGGAGGAGCCGGTGCTTCTCGATGAGAGGCTCCCGGACAGCGAGGGCTATCCGAAATTCGACCCCGCGGCCTACGGCGTATCCGCGGATACGAGCCCTCCGGTGCTCCCCTCCGCTCGGCGCCTCTACGAGGGGCGTCCGGGTGCCGCCGGCTTGACCCGGCTCGAGGCGCGGGATTTCTGGCGGCTGGCGGCTTCCCTGGCCGCGGACCGCACCGGGGCAGAGGCCGTGTTGGTCCCGGTGTATCCGCTGGAGCAGCGCACGACCGGCGATTATAAGGAAAATCTGGTGAGGGAGTGGTTCGCCCGGGGGGGCGGTCTCTCGGTGTTCGAGCTCGGAGGAGGAGCCCTGAGGTCGCTCCTCCAGGAGGCGCAGCGGCAGAAACAGCCGGGCGCCGTCATCCCGCCCGGCGGCATGGCCTTCGAGATCGGCGGGGTCGGGGCGGGCGACACGGTGCACGGCATCCCGATCGACCCGCGCATGGTCTACAAGGTGGCCGCGACGGACAGCCTCCTGGCCAGGACTGAGGGGCTCCCGGCCCTGGCGGGCGCGGCCAAGCTGCGCGAGTCAGTGCGGCTCGAGGACGCGGTCCTGCGGGAACTCCGGCAGGGCGCGGCCGAGGGCTGGACGCCGGACCGCTACCGCGCCCTCATGGCAGGCGAGCCGCTGAAGCCCTCGGGCCTGTGGACGATCGACTTCCGGGACATCAGCCTGAACGTCTCGAACACCAAGGTCGTGAGCGACCCGGCCTTCTCCGACGTGTCCAACGCCCGCGTCCGCGGGTTCGACGAGCTGCTCATCGGCGGGGAGGCCCGCATCGACGCGGACTACCTCCGGGGACCCTTGAGGCAGTTCAATTCTTTCGAGGCGGAGTACAGCCGCTCCCGCCTGAGCCCGCCCGGGCAGCCGATGATCATCAATACGCCGCAGAACCGGACCGCGGCCCGGACCGGCGCTACAGTCCGCACGAGTTCGTTCCCCTTGTCGTGGATCGCCAAGTCCGCGGGCCCTTCCGTCGCGTTGGAGTACGAGGGGCACGTGGAGCGTCTGCCGGGGCAGAGGCGCCGGCATATCTTCGCCGTGCTCCCCGGCATGGAGCTCTACGGGGGAGACTTCGTGAACACGCTCTCCTTCGCCGGGAACTTCCGGAGGGACTATACTCCCCCGGAGCCTCTGAACAACTACGGTGTGCGTCTGCGGACGCTTTTCTCCACGCGGGTATGGCGGGCGGACCTGGCCGGCGAGGTCTGGTCGAACTACTTCATCCGGACGGCGCAGGATACGGCGCAGGACCTCCGGCTGGAGCTCGACGCGAGCGTCAAGCTGCATCTTCCCTTGGTGTCCCATCTGACCCTGGCGCCGTTCCTGGATTATTACTACTACGTGCTGAAGGTCCGCCCTATCTCGGGGTACAGCGTGATCGTCGGGGTGTCTCTGAGCTACTCGAGGCTCTGGAAGCCCCAGTTCGAGAGGTTTTAGCGCACTCGCTGACGCAATCCCTATATCCGCTCGGCACCAGGCCGCGTCCGCGGCCTAGTACACGCTGTGCCACCAGCGCGTGGTCAGCACGAATTCCACCCGGCGGTTCTGCTTGCGGTTCTCCTCGCTGTCGTTCGGGACCAGGGGGTGGGCCTCGCCGTAGCCCTTGGCTTTGACGAACTCGCCGTAGACCCCGATGGACACCAGGTAGTCCTTCACCGCGTCGGTGCGCTTCTGCGAGAGCCAGAGGTTGTATTCCTCGCTGCCGATGTCGCAGGTGTAGCCGAAGACCATGAGCTTCAAGTCCGGATGGCGGAGCATGAGCTCCGCGACCATGTCCAGGGCGGTCTTGGAGTAGTCGCGCAGGACCGCGGAGTTGAACTCGAATTCGACGGAGGGGATCTCCTTGCGCTTGATCTTGCGCTGGAGCTCCAGGAGCTCGCGCCGCGCCTTCTTGAGCTCCTTGCGCGCGTCCGCGGATTCCTCCTCCACTTCCACCGCGCTCGAGAGCGGCTTGGCGAGCAGGGGCGGGGAGGCCATCGCGGCGAGGATGAGGGCGATCGGGATCGCGCGCGCCATGTCATTAGGTTAACACGCATGGGTTAAGGAATCAAGAAAATTTTTGTTAAGCTACCTCTCGATGAAGCGCATCATCCCGTGTCTGGCCTTGACCTCGGCCCTTTCCGCTTGCGGCGCAAGGACAGGCGCGCCCGCGCCACTGGAGAAAGCCATGCCCATCGAGATCCGCAGCCCCGCGTTCAACCCCGGCGGCATGATCCCCCCCAAGTACGCGTGCGAAGGGGACGACGTGTCGCCGCCCCTCGAGTGGAGCGGCGTGCCTGCGCAGGCCAAGAGCCTGGCCCTCATCGCGGACGACCCGGACGCCCCCGTGGGGGACTGGGTGCACTGGGTGGTCTACGACCTGCCCCCGTCCCAGAAAGGCCTGGGGGAGGCCGTCGCAAAGGCCGAGTCCGGCCCCGGAGGGTCGAAGCAGGGGACCAACGGCTGGGGCCGCCTCGGCTACGGCGGGCCTTGCCCGCCTTCCGGCGTCCACCGCTACTTCTTCAAGCTCTACGCGCTCGACGCCGCGACCGGCTTGCCGGCCAAAGCCACGAAGGAGGGGCTCCTGAAGGCCATGGAAGGGCACATCCTCGGCCAGGGAGAGCTCATCGGCCGCTACAAGCGGGCGAAGCAGATGTGATACACTAGGCCATGGCGAAGATACTCGTCGCCGACGACGAACTCGCGCTTCAGTCGCTGGTGCGCGAGGTCCTCGAGAACGAGGGTCACCAGGTCCTCCTGGTGGGGACGGGCGTGGAAGTCATGCCGGCCCTGGTCCGGGAGAAGCCGGACGCGCTCATCCTCGACGTCATGCTCCCGGGCTTGGACGGCTACTCCCTGCAGTGCAGCATCGCCAAGGACCCGCAGCTGAAGGACATCCCGGTCATCGTCATCACGGCCCAGAAGACGTTCCTGGCGATGTTCCGGGAATTCCGGCAGGTGCGGGGGGCCCTGGCCAAGCCTTTCAGGAACGAGGAGTTGGTCCGCGCGGTGAGAGAGGTGCTGAAGAGATGAGCTCCTCGAAGAAAACGATCGTCGGCCCCAAGGAGTTGAACTGGCTCGCGGCGGCCCTCAAGCTGGATTCCATCCTCTCGGATAACCCGGCCCTGGAGGCGCTCTTGATGAGCTTCCCGGCCAGATG
>JBAZKS010000055.1:0-25646 GCA_041650695.1 Elusimicrobiota bacterium | reverse complement strand
GGAACGACAGTCGTTGAGCTGTTGGGAAACTTCGTCCCGAGGCGGCCGTATGCCTCGGGGCGAAGTACGGCGCACGCGGCGCCGATAAATGCCGTTCAGAGGGGGTTTATCAGCACCCTGCTAGCGCCGGGGGTCGTCCGCCATGCTCCTCTCGACCCTTTTGACTCCCGCCATCAGGTCGTGCGTGGAGCGGTAGAGCTCCCCGGTGAACGCGGCCTTCATCGCCTCGGAGGCCACCCTCCGCACGGCCACGCTCTTCTCGTAGGCCCGGCAGACGTTGGGCATCCTGGCGAACAGCGCCTTGAGGCTCGGGTCGAGGCGCCTGCCCGTGATGATGATGACGGGGAGCCCCCGCAGTCGCGGCCGGGCCGCCATGTACTTGAGCACGTCCCTGCCCGACATCCTCGGCATGCTGAGGTCCAGAAGGACCACGGCCGGCGTGATGTCCGCGAGCATCTCGACGCCTTCCTGGCCGTCCCTGGCGATATGGACCTCGAAGCGAGGGCTCAATTGCATGGAGTATAGGTCCAGAAAATCCGGGTCGTCGTCGATGACCAGGACCTTCGGCTTTTCGTCTAGGCTCATAATGCCTCCCGGGATATCCATAGGATGCGTCCCGGCCGGCAATTCGCCGTCAATCAGGGATTAAATCGGGCTTAAATCGGGGAGGAAAGGCCGCCGGAAAAGAGTAGAATGGGCCGGAAGGCATGGCGAGCCCGCAAAAGAAGCCGCAGTCCCTGACGGTCATCGTCCCGGCCTACAACGAGGCGCGGACGCTCGGCCCGCTCATCGAGAGGCTGCTGACGGTCCGTTTCCCCCTCCGCCTCGAGGTGATCGTGGTGGATGACGGATCGACGGACGGCACCGCAAAGGAGGCCGCGCGTTTGAGCCGCCCCGGCCTCAAGGTCCTTCGCCATGAGACGAACCGGGGCAAGGGCGCAGCGATCCGCACCGGGCTCGACGCCGCGAGCGGGGACCTCGTCCTCATCCAGGACGCGGACCTCGAATACGAGCCCGAGGACATCCTCTCTTTGCTCAAGCCCGCCCTCGAACAGGGAGCGCCCGTGGTCTACGGTTCCCGGATCCTCAGGAGGGAGAACCGGGCCTCCTACTGGCGCTACTACTGGGGCGGGCGCTTCATCTCGCTTTGGACGAACCTGCTTTTCGGCTCGCGGATCACGGACGAGCCGACATGCTACAAGCTGTTCGACGCCCGCTTGCTCAAAGGGCTCGGCCTGCGCTGCACAGGATTCGAGTTCTGCCCCGAGGCCACCGGGAAGCTCCTGCGCGGCGGAGTCCCGATCCTGGAGGTCCCGATCCGCTATACGCCTAGGACCATCGCGGAAGGGAAGAAGATCCGGTGGCTGGACGGGGTCATCGCTCTATGGACGCTTCTCAAGATACGCATCGGGGGCTGAGGATCGAGTCCCTCTCCGACAGGGCTTGGTGGGCCCTCGTGCTGCTGGCCGCGCTGGCGGTCCGCCTGGTCTGGCTCGTTGTCTGGGAGCGCGAAGGCTACACCGCGCGCTACGGCTACGACGCCTATGTGACCATCGCCCAGCACTGGCACGGGTGGATGCAGGTCGGTTCGGACACCACCCATCCCCCGCTCTACGCCTTCTGGGCCTACCTCGTCTTCGGCGTTGTCGGCCGGCCGGCCCTGCTCGCCGTCCAAGTCGGCAACGTGCTCCTCGGGAGCCTGTCCTGCCTGCTGGTCGGTCTCTGGGCCGAGAGGGTCGTCTCCCGGCCTGCGGGACGCTTGGCCGGGCTCTGGGCGGCTTTCGACCCGCTCCTCATCTTCTTCTCCGTGCAGCTCCAGTCCGAACCGTTCTTCGTGGCATTGGAGCTCGCGTTCTTCATCGCGCTCCTGCGCGCCGGCGACCCCCCGTCCAGCCCGGCGGCCTTCGGCCTGGGCCTGCTGGGCGGCATCGTCTCCCTGGCGCGCAGCGTCTTCGGGCTCTTCGCGCCGTTCGCTTGCGCGTCCCTCATACTCCCATCCTGGAGAAGGGCTCGCTCCTGGCTGTGGCTGCTCATGATCGCAGGCTGGGCCGCGGCGCCGTCGATATGGGGCGTGCGCAACCTGGCCCGCCACGGCGTTTTCATCCCGTTCGCGGCCAACGGCGGCTGGAACCTCTGGGAAGGATTCACCCTGGATCGCGCGGAGGTCCGCCGCAGGCCCCATGAGATGGCGGAGGAGATCTCCCGCTCCGGCATCCCTGCGCAGGACGCCGCGGCCGTGGGGGAGTATTTCGCGCGCAAGACGAAGCGATTCGTCCTCGACCATCCGCTCGCCGCCGCAAGGATCGTCGCGGGGAAATTCCTTCTGTATTGGAGGCCGCTGCCCTACGACCCGCACGGACCGGCGGCGCGGGCCCTCATGGGGTGCTACTTCTCCGTCCTTTTCCTTCTCGCGGCGGCCGGGGCGCTCTCCCTCGCGCATGTCCCCGCTGTCCGGCCGGTCTTCGCGCTATTCATCTATCTCTCGCTGCTGCACTCGGTGTTCTTCACGTCGCTGCGCTATCGCACCCCGCTCGAGCCCTTTCTGTGCGTGTTCGCGGCCGCTGGCCTGCTCCGGCTCCTGCGGGCCCTGAAACGCTAGGCTCAGGCCTTCCCGCTCTCGAGCCTGCGCTGGAACTCGCCGAAGCCCATGATCCGGGCCCCTTCCTCCCGCGCCGCTTGGGCCAAAGGGCCGTCGCCGGTCACCACGACGACCCCCTTGCCTTTATTCCGGATGCTCCGGACCGTGCCCAGGATGGCCTCGTCCGCTTCCCCCTCGAGGGCGAAGCGGACACGGACAGGCCCGGCCGGTCCCACGGCGCGCCGGGGTCCGTCCAAGAAGAGCTCGATGCAGACTCCGACGGCCAGGGCGTTCAGACGTCCGAGCAAGCCCTGGGTCCTGAACTCCTCCATCTCCGGGAAGCGAGGGTCGTAGTGCGAACGCCGGACCACGTTCGTGCCGTCCACCAGGTAGGTCCTCATGAGAGCTTCTTCATGGGAGGCTTGCTCAGGCGCGGCACCACGAGCCGCACCCGGCCGTCGTCGAATCGGATCTCGTGCACCCACTCCGGCAACCCGTCCACAGGCTGCCTGGACCTCGAGAGCACCCGGCCTGGGCCGAAGCGGGGATGCTCCACCGCGTCCCCGGGCTCGAACCCGTCCGCCGCGGGGAGCTCCTGCGCCTCTTTGATCAGCGGGGGCGTCAAGCCCGCCGCGACCGGATGGGCCGCCTCCAGGATGCGGCGGAACGCGGAAAAGCCGGCCGCGGCTTCCGAATCGGGCTCCGCGGACTCCATGGCCTTGGACAGGGCTTCTCTGGAGCCGAGCACGACCACCTTGGTCCGAGCGCGGCTGACGGCCACGTTGAGCCTGTTGGGGTCGAAGACGAAGGCGGCCAGGCGGGCGAGGTAGCGCGGGTGCGAGCTGGTCAAGGACAGCACCGTCATCTCCCGCTCCTGCCCCTGGAAGCGCTCGACCGTGGAGCAGACCGTCCCCTTCGACCGGCCCAGCAGGAAGCGGATGCGGTTGGCCTGCGCGCGGAACGGCGCGATCACCCCGATCTCGGCGGCGTGTATCCCGCAGCGTATGGCTTCCCGCACCAAAGCCGCGGCCCAGGCGGCCTCCGGCTCCGAGCCGGAGCGGCAGCCGGTGTGCGGGACATCGACGAACACCAGGCTTTTGTCCGGCCGAAGGATGTCCCCGAAGAGCCCCGCGGGCTCACGGGCGAGCGCCAGGGTCCGCCCCGCGGCCTCCGCGCTCGGGGACAACGCCCCCCCGTAGAAGAGGCCGCTCACCACGGAGCAGAGCTCGCTGTTCAGGCGCCTCGATTCGGCGAGGAGGAAGGGAGGGGCGTACATCTTGCGGATGAAGGCGAGCGCGGAACTCCGCGCCAGGGACCCGATGTCCTCGTCCGGCGGAGCCTCGATCACCGGGGGGAGCTGCGCGTCGTCGCCGATGAACACCACGCGCTTGCCGAGCAGGCGAGCTCCCAGGGCCAGCACGAGCGTGGCCTGGCCGGCCTCGTCGAAGAGCACGACGTCGTATTCGCGGTCGAAGAGCTCCACTCCCGGCCGCGTAGCGCCGTAGACCGTGGCTCCGGCCACAAGAGGGCTCTTCGAGCGCGGCACGCGGAACACGGCCCGGACCCCCGCGGGCAAGCCCTCGTTCTTCCCCCGGGAGGCCCCGAGCTTGACGATGCCGTCCTGCAAGACCGCGGAGCACCGCGGGAAGCGCTGTCCGACCCAGAAGGTCTCGCCGAGCGCGTTATGGATGGCCTGGTGCGAGACGGCGGTGATGAGCACGCGCGCGCCTTCCTCGACCGCGAAGTGCAGGGCCAGGCGGGCCAGCAGGTGGGTCTTGCCGGAACCCGGAGGCCCCTGCACGGCGAAGAGGGGCGCGCCGGCCAAGGCCTTCCGGAACGCGGTGCGCATGCTCCCGGAGAGACCCTCGCAGAAAGGGGAATCCGTCTCGACCGCGGAAGGCTCGGAGAGCTCTTCGGTGCCCTCCAGCCAGGCGCCGAGCCCCTCCCCTCGGGCCCGGTCCAGGATGGAGAGCTGCGCGTCGAGCAAATCGAGAGAGTCCTCGTCCAGGACCCACGGCTCGTCCCCCGCCAGGGCCTTCGCGTCCTCCAGGCGGCCGGCCAAGCGCAGGACGTACTCCTTGCCGTCGTGCCGGTCGTCCACGAGTTCCAGGCGGGCCGCGGGCCTGCGCGCGTCCCCCCGGCTTATCCGCACGCGGGTCCCGGGGCGGAACTTGGACTCGTTGCGGCCGCAGGAGAAGACGAAAAGGGTCTGCTCGCCTTCCTGCTGGGTGCCGCGGTAGCGGACGGAGTCGATGGCCATCCCGGAGCTGACCCGCTCGGACACGGGCAGGTCGAAGAGCGCCTCGCGGGTGGCGGACTGGGACTCATACTCGAGCTCCACGAACCGCTCGAGGCCTGAGAAAGGGTCCCTCAAGCGGCCGTCTCCAGGATGGCGAAGTGCAGGTACTCGGTCTCCGGCATGCCGAGCAGGATCGGGTGGTCCTTGGCCTGCCCGCGCAGCTCCATCAGGCGCACCGACCGGCCGGCCTTGGCAGCCGCCTCGCGCAGCATCTTGAGGAAGTCCTCCCGGGAGACGTGGTGCGAGCAGGTGCTCGTCGCCAGGATGCCCCCCCGCGGCAGGACCTTGAGCGCCTGGGCGTTCAGCCGAAGGTAAGCCCGCAAGGCTTTGGAGAGGTGCTTGCGCGACGGCACGAAGCTCGGCGGGTCCAGGAGGATGAGGTCGGGCCGCTTCTCCTGAGGGAGCTCAGGGACCTCCTGCAGGGCTTGGTCCGCCTCGCCCTGCTCGAAGTGGCAGACGCCGCCGAGCCCGTTCAAGCCCGCGTTCTCGCGCGCCAGCCCCACGGCCGCGTCGGAGGAGTCGAGGCCGAGCACCGCCTTGGCGCCGCTGCGCGCCGCCCGCAGCGAGAACGCTCCGGCATAGCAGTGGAGGTCGAGCACGATGCGGCCGTTGAAGAAGGGAGCCAGGGCCAGCCGGTTCTCCCTCTGGTCGAAATAGAACCCCGTCTTCTGCCCTGCGGCGAGGGAGGCGACGTACGAAAGTCCCTCCTCCTCGAAGCGCACACGGTCCGGCACCTCCCCCCACAAGACCCTGTTTTCCGAAGGCAGACCCTCCAGCGCGCGGGAGGGATGATCGTTCTTCAGGTAGATGCCCTTGGGCGAGAGGAGCTCGAGGAGCGCTTCCTGCGCGAACGGGAGCATCCTCTCCATCCCGGCGGAAAGGACCTGCAGCACGAGATGGTCCTCGAACTTGTCCACCACGAGCCCGGGCAGGCCGTCGGACTCGCCGAAGCACAGGCGAAAGGAACGCTCGGCCGCATAAAGACGCCGGCGGAGAAGTAAGGCCGCCTCCAGCCTTCGGCGGAAGAACTCCTTGCCCACCGGGTCCGGCGAGCGCGAGAGGAGCCTGAAGGAGATGAGGCTCTTGGGATTGAAGAAGCCGATCCCCAGGACCTTCCCCTGAGCGGTCCTGGCCAAAGCGAGAGTCCCGGGCTCCGCATCGGGGACCGCCTGGAGCTCGTTGGAGAACACCCAGAGGTGCCCGCGCAGGAGCCGGCCCTCCTCTCTGGGCTTGAGAATCAGCTCAACCGTCGGTTCGATGTGCATAGACAGGGTCCCCCGCCTTGAGTCCGGTCCTCTCCTCCCGCACGGCAAGCTCGATGAATCCGGAAGAGCCGACCAGGGCGAGAGGCAGTCCCCGGTCCACGGCGCCGTAGTGGGTCCGCAAAGGGAAGAAGGTCCCGGAAGCCTCCAGCCTCCGCGCGCCCCTCAGGTCCGCCGGACGGAGGTTCGTGACGGCGTTGCCGAAGCGGTCGAGGAAGAGCACCTCGCCGCGCCGCGGGAATCTCAAGCGCACCAGGCCCCGCGTACGCGGCCCCAGCCGTGAGGGCGAAAGCCCGCCGGCCAGAGCCGCCGCGACCGGCGCGAAGATGTCGCGGCCGTGGAAGGTGCGGCTCACCTTCGGGTGGAAAAGGGCCCGGTTCGTCACGCGGCGCACCTCCAGGAGGCGTTCGTCCCCCCCGAGCCACGCAAGCAGGCCGTTGTCCGGCGCGAGGAACGCGTGCCTGCGGCTGCGGGCCCAGAGCACCGCGCGCGACGATCCGACGCCCGGGTCCACCACGCAGACGAATAGCGTGCCGTCCGGGAAGTAGGGAGCGGAGCTCCTCAGCACGAAGGCCGCCTGCCGCACGTCCTGGGGCCCGACGCCGTGGCAGAGGTCCACGACGTTCGCACCGGGGCAGCGCGACAGGATGACGGCCTTCAGCACCCCGGCATAGGGGTCCTGGGCGCCGAAATCCGTCAGCAGAGCGATGACCCCGCTCAACGCAGCTCCTTTTTCAGGACCCGGCGCGGCCAGCGCCCGTACGCCTCCAGGTCGAAGCACGCGGCGATCTCTCGGGGAGAAAGGATAGCGCGCACGCCGGGGTCCGCCCGAAGAGCGTCCTCGAACCGGCCCCGGCTGCGCCACGTCTGCATGGAGCAGCGCTGCACCAGGTCGTAGGCGGTCATGCGGTCGACGCCCTTGTCGATGAGGGCGAGGAGCACCTTCTGGCTGAACACGAGGCCCATCGAGAGGTCGAGGTTCCGGCGCATGCGGTCCGGGTGCACGACGAGGCCGTCGAGCACCCCGGCGAGGCGATGCAGCATGAAGTCCAGCGCGATCGCCGCATCCGGCAGCAGGACGCGCTCCGCCGAGGAATGGCTGATGTCCCGCTCATGCCAGAGCGCGACGTTCTCCAGCGCCGCGGCCGCATAGCCGCGCAGAAGCCTGGCCAGCCCGCAGAGGTTCTCGCAGAGTATGGGGTTGCGCTTGTGGGGCATGGCCGAGGAGCCCTTCTGCCCCTTGCCGAACGGCTCCTCCGCCTCCAGGACCTCCGTGCGCTGGAGGTGCCGTATCTCGGTGGCGAAGCGCTCCACCGCGCAGCCGGAAAGGGCCAAGGCCTGCACGTACTCGGCGTGCCTGTCCCGCGGGACCACCTGGGTCGCCGCCGGCTCGGGGGAGAGCCCGAGGCGCTTGAGGACCCTCGCCTCCACCGCGGGGGACAGATGCGCGTAGGTGCCGATGGCTCCCGAGAGCTTCCCGTAGCGGACGGCCCGGCCCGAGCGCTCCAGGCGCTCGATGTTGCGCCTCGCCTCGGAGTGCCAGCCCGCGATCTTGTAGGAGAACAGCAGGGGCTCCGCGTGCACGCCGTGCGTCCGCCCCGCCATCCACGCGCCCCGCTCCCTTTTGCCCAGGCCGCGCAGGCCCTCCGCCACCGTCCGCCAGTCCGAGAGCAGGAGCGCGGTGGCGTCCTTCAGCTGCAGAGCCAGCGCCGTATCGAGCACGTCCGAGGAGGTGAGCCCGTAGTGCAGGTACTGCACGACGGCGGGGGCTTTGGGCTTCAGCGCGTCCGAGACGACCTGCAAAAGGGCGACCACGTCGTGCCCGCTCACGGCCTCGCGCCGAGCGACCTTCTCCGACAAGGGCCCGCATCCCGACACGTAGGACCTCATCGCGCGGATCTGCCGCGCGGGGATGCCCTTCTGCCCGGCGATCTCCTCCAAGAAGACGGCCTCCACTTCCAGCATCCGCCGCAGACGCGCCTCGGGCTCCCAGAGCGCGCGCATCTCGGGTCGGCTGTATCGTTCGATCATTTTCCGCCTCCGCATAAGAGACCGGCCTCCGGGTCGGCCATGGGCGTCGCCCGCTTGAGCCCGCCGGTCAAAGCGGCCTCGACGGCGTCCCCCTCGAGCTTGCGCTGCGCGAGCTGGACCTCCGGGTTCTTGATATCCTTCACGATGTTGAGCTCGAGCGCGGGACGGCCTTCGGTGTCCACGAGCCGGAAGGGCAGCTGCCCGCGCGGCATGGTCGCCCGCATGAGGACATGCAGGGCCACGTCCTCCTTCGGGAAGTCCGCCCGGCCCTCCGCGTAGGCCACGAACTGGGGGCTGTCGAAGTGCGCGTAGCGCACGTCCACGACCCCCCGCTGCACCGAGAAATCCCCGTGGGTCCGGTTGATGTCCAGGGTGCTCAGGACCGCGGTGTCGAAGCTCGCCCGGGCCTTGGCCTCGAGCTCCTGCATGAACGAGAACGGCAGCAGGAGCACGTTCGGCACAGGGTGGGCCTTGCGCACCTCCGGCACGCTCGAGACCCGGCCGGGCCCGAAGCCGACGCGGAAGCTCCCGGAGACCTTCTCGAGCCCCTTGGCGATGTCCCGCAGGTCGCAGCGCAGCTCCAGGTTCGAGGTGCGGAAGTTGGGGCTGTGCACCTCCGCCACGCGCAGACGGCCCGTGAGGTCCGGGAACTGCCGCGGGATGGCGCTCTTGAAGACGCGCACCCAAGGACGGCCCGGGTCCGAGGTCTCGCCCTTCTCCGCTTTGCGCTGGGCGATGAGGTTCATGATCGCGGCGTAGGTCTCGTCAAGCCTCAGCCTGTCCACCTCCGCGTCCACGACGACCTTGTCCATGTCCGCGGCCCCTCGGACGCAGCCCCGGAGCCGGAAGCGCGACTCGTTCCAGGTGACGTCCAGCCTCCGGAACAGGAGGTCGCCCGACTCGGCGCGCAGATCGAGGTCGATATCCGAGAGCACGTTGCCGTAGGCGACCAGGGAACCCTTCTGGGACCGGAGCTCCAGGGTCTTCAGCCTGTCCCGGCCCGAGATATGGATGTCCGCCTTGGCCAGCCGCTTGTTGTTCTTCCACTCGAAGGAGAGATCCCGGAACGTCAGCGAGAATGCGTCCACGGCGGTCCGGGCCAGAGGGCCGACGAGTGTGAGCGTGCCCTGAGCGGTCCCCTGCAGACCTCGGCCGGACCAGCCCCGATAAAGGGAGGCGGCCTGGGCCAGCGGGAATCTCGCCAAGCCCGCGGTCAGGTTCACCCAGGCGTTCTTCGGGTCCACGCGTCCGGACGCGGAGACCACGAGGGGCCCGGCGGCGATGGAGAGTCTCCGGATGCGGATGTCCCTGGCGCTGGAGGACGGTCCCTGGAGGCTGAGGCTCCAATGGCTCTCCGGGATGTCGATCCCGGGGGGGACGGGGCCGTACTTGGACAGCATGGCGGAGTCCAGCCGAGGAAGCCTCAGGGAAAGGTCCGCGAAAGCGTCGTCGAAGCCCCGCAGGACTCCGCTCGCCTCCAGCTTATGGCCGTCGATGTCCAGCAGGATCCTGTGCGCATCCAGCCGCTGTTCTCCCGACCTCAGGCCCCCGAGCGACATATCGCCGCGGACCTCCAGGGAGGTCTGGACCCTCCGGCCGAAGAAGACCCCGCCGCCGTGCAGGTCGAGGCTCACCGGGAATGGGGTCTCGGGGTTGAGCCCCTCTATCGAGACGGTCAAACCCTGGAGCGCCGCCTGCGTCCCGCGCATCTCATCGACCACGTCGAGCGCCCCGCGCTCGATGCGGATGACGCGCGCGGCCTGCAGCGGCGGCAGGCTCCAGCCTCCGGCCGGCTTGGGAGAGTCCTCCGGCCTCAGGAGCGCGTCCGCCGCGTTCCAGACTCCGTCTTTACGCCGTACCAAGCGGATGCGCGGCGCCATCAGCAGGACCTGCTCGAGCTCCAGCCTTCCGCGCAGCAGCGCCGAGAAGCTGTACTTGGCGAGCAGGAACTCGCTCGACAGCATCCGGCCCTCGGGGAAGCCGTCCGCCTCGCCGACCTCGAGGCCGCTGACCTTCACTCCCTGGTGCAGGGCGAGGGTCACCGAACGGACGCTCACCGGCCGGTGGAAGGTCTGCTGGAGCTGCGCCACCATGCGCGTCCTGAGCGTCTCGGGCGTGACGAGGACGCGGATGGCGACCCCCAGCACGACCGCCAGGAGTATGGCGCCGAGGATGAGCATGGCTGCTCCCCGACCGAAGCCGTGGAGCAGGGCTATGGGGACACGCGCACGCCTGCGTTGCATCGGGAGGAGATTCTAGCTATTTTGCCCGCGTCGCGCTCAGCACGAGCTCGGCAGCGCCGCCCCAGAAGCCGGCCGTCCCGCGTCCGATCTCCAGAAGATGGGACCCCAGGGCGACCCCGCGCGGGAAGAGGCAGCCGAGCGCGAGCACCAGGATCAGGCCGTTGAGCAGCGCGATGAGCGCGACGGAAAGGACGACCCCGGCCTCGTCCAGGTCGTCCTGGTGCGCGGTCCAAAGGGATTCGACCGTGTGCAGGACGTGGAACGCGAGGCCCGCCCCGGTCAGAGCGAGGAAGATCTCCCGGCCGTAGGGAGGCGCGCCGGCCCACAGCAGCGCCCGGTAACCGACGACGACCGCGAGGACCGGGAGCGGTATCCAGTACGGGGCCAAGGCGATGAAGACGCTCGAACGCGAAAGATCCACGCGCCCGCTGTCGGAGCGGACGACCATCCTCAGGACCTTCCCGCCGCCCAGCCAGGCGGCCCAGGCGTGCGTGAGCTCATGCGCCAGCACATAGACCCCGCGCAGGCGCAAAAGCCCCAGGCAGAAGAGCGCGCAATACACGGCCGCCCCGACCAGGAAGGGGACGGCGATCTTCGGGCGCGAGGCCAGAGACAGCAAGGCTCGCACCGCCTCGAACACCGCGAGGACCGCGGTCGGGGCGATGATGAAGCCCAGCAAGGGTCGGGTGAAACGGAGCGAGCGGGACGGCCTACGGCTCATTCCAGCATGTAGTCTTCGTAGGGGATATTCTTGGCCTGGAGTTCCTTCTTCCAGAGCTCCTTGGCCTCGGACATCTTGACTCGCGAGAGCCGCACCCAGCGGGTCTCGGGGGGGCTGAACAGCTCGACCGCGGTCTTATACCAATGGTAGGCGTATTTGAGCGAGCTCTCGCCGGCCGACTCGTCGCGGCGGAAGCGCTCGAGCTCCAGGCGCTGCAGGTACTCCGCCTCGCCGATGCGGCCGGCCGCCCTCTCCCGTTCCAGCCGCGCCTTCTCCCCCTGGAACGCGGCCTCGAAGAAAGCCTTCTTCAGGGCCGGATCCTGGTGCCAGCGCATGTACTTCTCACCCTCCAGGTAGGCGGAGCGGGCGCGGAGCGCCAAGTCCGCGAAGACCATGGCGTAAACGGCGAGGACGACGGCCAGGACGATGAGGATGGGACGGACAAAACGGCTCATTCACCACCCGCTCGACAAGGGCCCGCGGTTCTGCTGCCGCTGGATCCCGGGCGGCCGCGTGCGCATGATCCGATGCAGCATCGCCGCCAGGACGGCCGTCTTGATCGGCTTCTCGAGGAACTCCTTCACGTTCGACTCCTGCCGGACCATGTCCACGGTCTGGCGGTCGATGCGGCGGCCCGTGATGATGATGACGGGGGTGTCGCGGGCGTCCCCCATCTGGAGCTCCTTGAGCACCTCGAACCCGCCGATCCCGGGAAGCATGAAGTCGAGGACGATCAAGTGGGGGTTCAAGGCCGGGACCTTCCGGAGCGCCTCCGGGCCGTCCGCCGCGCGCTCGACGCGGAAGCCCTCCCGCTTGATGAGGTGCTCCAGCAGGTCCAGGATGCTTTCGTCGTCGTCCACGACGAGGACGAGCCGCTCCTTCGGATCCGCCAGGTCCGGTTCGCCCCGCCCCTCTTCCTGCGTCATAGACCGGCTCCCGCCCCCCCCTCGGGCCCCGCGCTCGTCTTCAGGATGCCGTGGAGGACCGCCGCAAAAGCCGCGGGCCTCACCGGCTTCTCCAAGAAGCCCGCCACGTTCCTCTCCTGCCGGATGAGGTTCGACGCGGACGGATCCGTGTATCGCCCCGTGATCACGAGCACCGGAAGGTCCTCGCGGACCCCCTGCAAGCGCCTGAGGATCTCGAATCCCCCCAGGCGCGGCAGCATCAGATCCAGCACGACGAGGTCGAAGGACTCCTGCGAAACCATCTCCAGGGCCTTGCTGCCGTCGGCCGCGCCACAGACCTGGAACCCCTCCCCGCGCGCCGCCGCGCACAGCATCTCCAGCACGCCCTCGTCGTCGTCGACGACGAGCACGCGCCGCGTCTTCGGGTCTCCCCTCGGAGCCTCAGCCCGCTCTCCCATGCCGGTACCGACGGTACAAAATATGGCCCGCGGCCGCAAACTCGCCTCCCTCCCCGGCCCGTCAGAGGTTGGTCGTGACCAAGGTCTCGGTGGTCTGGACCCCGTGGATCCCGCGGATCTCCCGAACGATGAGCCCGCTGAGCTTGTCGATCGTGTCCGCCTCCGCGGTCAGGATCGCGTCCCACGAGCCGAAGGTCAGGAAGACGTCGGTGATCCCGTTGATGGTCCGTATCTGGTTGATGGCCTTCTGCTCCAGCCCGGCGATCAGCTTGCACAGCACGAATGCTTTCATCGCTCTATCTCCTCTGGTTCCATTCTTCGCGGCTGTACCTCTGCGCCCGGAGTTCCTCGGCGGCGGCGGCCACGA
Source organism: Elusimicrobiota bacterium (assembly GCA_041650695.1). GTDB lineage: Bacteria > Elusimicrobiota > Elusimicrobia > UBA1565 > UBA1565 > JBAZKS01. Next base: position 12,782 of record JBAZKS010000055.1, on the reverse strand, counting down.
CCGGCCTGGGCTCGGTCCTCGCGAAAAGCGAGGACCATTGCAGCGAGAACCCCTCGACGATGGCGCCGTGCAGCGCCTCGCGCGGGACCCCGAGCCCCTCCGGCCGCAGCGAACCCTGGTAGAGGCCCGTCCCGCGCCTGCGGCGCAGGGCCCCTCCGAGGAGCTTCGTCCCGTCCTCACGCACCAGATCCTCCGGCTCGGGCCCCGCGAAGCACTGGGCCCGCAGACCCGCCGTCGGGCGCCCGCTGAAGGGCAGGGTCCTGACCCCGCAGGCCAGCAGGCCCGTGCGCACGCCGGCGTGTATGCGCCGGTAGACGCCCCTGGGCCCGCCGACCGAAGGCCATGGGAACACGAGAGAGAACGTGATGTCCCCGTCGTGCCACACGATGCCGCCCCCCGTGCTGCGCCGCACGACCGGGGTCCCCGCGGCCACGCCCCGGCGGCCGACCGACTCCATCACCTCGCGGTACGGCTGCGAGTACCCGAAAGTCACGGCATACGGCATGCGCCCGAGCCACGCGTAGAGCCGCAAGGACACCGCGTCCGGCTCCGGGTGCTCCAGGACCGCCTCGTCGAGGGCCATCTGCGCGTACGCGTCGAGGGCCTCGGTCTCGATGAGGAATGCGCGCATCCCGGTCAAACAAGGGAGAGTATCTTCTCCCGGACCTTCTCCGGTTCCTCGATCCCCTCCAGACGCAGGCTCCCGGACTGGGAGACCAGCTCCAGGTCTCCGATGCCCAACGCCGACTGCATGCCGCGCTGCGCCACCCGGACCTCCTTCACCTCGCTGATCGCGACGGAGGTCTCGCTCTTCCCGAAGACCCCCCCGATGACGACCACACGGAGGTTCGTGACGACGTATTCGGTGTTCGAGACCCTCATGGCCGGCCACACCGTCAATCCCACGCCGAGCGCCGCGATGCCGAGAGCCTTCGGCAGCGGCAGGAACAGCAGCACCATGCCGAGCACGCCCGTCAGCGCCACCAAGGCTCCGGCGCCGAGAAGGATCGGCCAGTTCTTGATGGAGGGAGAAACGACCAGCAGCTTCAGCTCGCTCGGCGTCATGGGGCCTCGCGGACTAGTGCGCGGCGGTCTTGAGGAACTCCTGGTATTGGCCGAAATCCATCAGCCCCTCGACCTCCTTCGGGTCGGAGACCTTCACGCGGAAGAACCAGCCCTTCTCGTGAGGCGACTGGTTGACGAGCGCCGGGTTCTGGGACAGATCCCCGTTCACCGCGAGGACCTCTCCGGAGACCGGAGCGTAGACGTCGAACGCCGCTTTCACGGATTCGACCACCGCCACAGCCTCCCCCTGCTTGACCTTCCGCCCCACCTTGGGAAGATCGACGAACACGACGTCCGTGATCTCGTGCTGGGCGTGGTCCGAGATGCCGACGGTCCCCTCGCCGCCCTGGGCCTCGATCCACTCATGGGACTTCATGTACCGACTCTTCTGCGGATTCGCCATCGTCGTGGTCCTCCTGAATCACTTCGACTTATAGAACGGCAGCGCCGCGACCTCGGCCGCGACCCTGCGCCCGTGCTGCAGCTCGACCTCCACGCGCCGGCCCGGCGCGAGGTCGATGACGTCGAAATAGCCCATCCCGATGCCCGTGTTGAAGGTCGGCGAGAACGTCGCGCTGCAGAGCTCGCCCAGGCGCTTGCCTTCCAGGAACACCGCCGCCCCGTGCCGGGGGACTCCCCGCTCGGTCAGGCGCACCCCGGTGAGCCGGCGCTTGAGGCCGGAACGCTTCTGCGCTTCCAGCGCGGCCTTGCCGATGAAATCCGGCTTCGAGAACTTGACCACCCAGCCGTAGCCGGATTCGAGCGTGGTGTGATCGTCGTCGATATCCGAGCCGTAGAGGAGGAGCCCCGCCTCCAGGCGGAGCGTGTCCCGGCATCCCAGCCCGCAGGGAAGCAGGCCGAACGACGCGCCCTGCGCCATGAGCGTCTGCCACACGCGGGTGACCACGACCTCGGGCACGATGACCTCGAAGCCGTCCTCGCCGGTGTAGCCGGTGCGGGTCACGAGCGACTTCTGGCCGTAGAGGGTGCACTCCAGCGCGCCGAAGCGCTTGATCCCCTTCGCCCCCGGGACCATGTCGGCGATGATGTCGGCCGCCTTGGGGCCCTGGAGGGCCACCATCCCGTAGATGTGGCTCTTATCCTCGAGCGTCACCTGGTATCCGGCGGCCTGGCCGCGCAGCCAGGCCACGTCCTTGGCGGTCGTCCCGGCGTTGACCACGATGAAGAAGCGTTCGGGGCCGAGCCTGGAGACGATGACGTCGTCGACGATCCCTCCCTTCGGGTTGAGCATATGCGAGTACATGCCCTGGCCCGGGGCAAGGCGCGAGATGTCGTTGGCGTTCACCTTCTGGAGGAAGTCCAAGGCTCCCGGTCCCTCGACCGTGACCTGGCCCATGTGCGAGACGTCGAACAGGCCGGCCGCCCGGCGCACGGCCTGATGCTCCTTGATGATGCTCGAGTATTGGACGGGAAGCTCCCAGCCGGCGAAGGGCACGATGCGTCCGCCCAGCTCTCCGTGGATCTTGTACAAAGCAGTCCGGCGCAGAGTCTCTGTGGTTGTCATGAGGAATGTCTACATTATAAGTTGAGGGTCGTCAATTATATCAGGCGCAGCAATGCGCGCAGGGCTCTCCCCAAGCGGACTCGTTCCCCCGCGGCCGAGAACCTCACCCTGCAGACCCGATAGCCGTCTTCGTCCCGCGCGGAGCAGACCACCCCGGCCCGGACCTGCTTGAAGCAGCCCCCCCCGGGAAGCTCGAAGCTCAGGTGCACCGTGTCCCCGCTGCGCAGCGGGGTCCGGGTCATCAGGCGCGCCCCCGTCGGGGAGAGGTCCAGGAAGCGCCCCCAGGATTCCGAGCGCGCCTCATGCTCCGGGAACTCGATGACGACGGGGACGAACGTCAGAGCCCGGCCCTTCATGACCCGGGCAGCGCGTGGATGAAGACGCGCCCCGGCCCCTGGCCCTTGGGGATGCGCTCCGCGACGCTCCAGAAGCGCCTCCCGTCGAAGGCCAGGCCGGTGGGCCTCCAGAGCCCGGAGCGATAGTCGGGCAGCGGGACGCGCATCGTCACGCGGCGAGGGTCCTCGAGGTCGTGGCGCAGCAGCTCGCGGTTCCCCCCGTCGAGGGACCAGAGCGTCTTGCCGTCGAAGGTCAGGGCGGCGGGCTTGCCTCCCGGGTAGTCGACGCTCGAGACGACCGAGAGCCCCTCGTCGAGTATCCGCTTATGCAGGCGTCCCGCGGCGGCGTCGCAGGTCCACAGGTAGAGTCCGTCGTACGCCATGCCCACGCTCTGAGCCTGAGCGTCCGGCATCCAGCCGAGCACGCTCAGCCGGTCGTCGAGCATGTGCTTGACCACGCTGCGCGGCGCCGCAGGGTAAGGAGCACGACTCTGCCCTGCGGTGCCGAGCCTTCCGATACTGCTCGGCGCGGCCGAGACCCAGAGCGCGTCCCCGGCGAAAGCCAGGGCCCCGGGGATCTCCCGCGGCAGGTGGATGGTCCGCACGACGCGCAGATCCGCCGGGTCGTGGAGATAAAGGGTCTGGGAGAACCAATCCGCGACCCAGAGGTCCTTGCCGTCGTACGCCAGCCCGCCCGGGTGCGAGTACGGGAGCTCCCAGGAGCTCGGCGGGACCTGGCGCTCCGCCTGGACCGCCTGGCGCCTGTACCGCTGCAGGGCGGCGAGCCCCAGCGCCACGGCCAGGACCACCCCCGCCGTCACGGCGTAGAAAGACGCGCTGCGCGGCACCTCTTCGGGCCCCGAGGCCTCGAGCGCCGTACCCCGGAATCGGAGCGCCTTGCCCACGCAGGCGGCCAGGCTCTCCTGGGTCCAGGGAGGCGCCACGACGTCGAAGACCCCCTCCTTCATGAGCTCCATGGCTCTGGCGGCCTTGCGCTCGGTCATGGCGACCACGACGGGCAAGAGAGGCGCCTCCCGCTCCAGCTCCGCCAGCAGCGAATGCGCGAGGGTGTCCGCGGGGTCCATCGCCACCAGCACGAGCTTCGGCCGCTCCGCGCGCAGGAATTCGATGCCGCTCTTCAAGTCCGCGGCGCGCAGGGCGCGATGGCCCAGCTCCTCGACCGCAAGGCTCAGTTCCTGGCGGTCCTTCTCCGCCGCCGCGAGGACGACGACCGCGGCCATCAGCGCTTCCCCGGCTTCGGGATCACGAGGTCCGCCCCCTCCACCGGGAGGCCGCGCTCGACCTTGTCCGGGTTGGCATCATAGATCAGCTCCCAGAGGGAGGGATCCCCGTAGTACTTCTCCGCGAGGCCGCGCAGGGTCTCTCCGGGCTGCACCACATGCCGCGCCGGGAGGCGGCTGGGCGGCTCGGCTTTCGGGCGGGACGCCGGCTTGGGGGGCGGCCGCGGCGCGGGTTTGGGCGTTTCGACCGTCTCCGCCGGAGCCGGCTCCCCCGGCATCGGATGGGATTGTTGATATTCCTTCTGCTCGGTCTCGATCTCCAGGGTCCGGCTCCGCTCCTGGACATCGCGCAGACGCTCCTCCGCCGCCTGGACCTGGGTCTGAAGGCTCGTCTTGGTCGCCTCCGCCGCGCTCACCTCGGCCTGCAGGTCCTTCTTGCGCGCATCGAGGTCCTGGATCTCGGCCTTGAAGTCCGCGGACTCGCGGGCGGCGCCCCCCGGATAGAGGCCGAAGAACTCCGGGGCTCCGAACTTGTACTGGAACGAGAGCTGATACGCTCCGCCCGGCCGCTTGAGCCCATGCCAGGGCACGGTCATGCCGAAATCCACGATGAGGGGCGAAAAGTTCGCGCCCACCCCGGCCGCGATCTGGCTCACTCCGTCCAACGGCAGTCCCTTGCCGAGCCGGAGCTTGAGCAGGCCCTGATAGACGTCCACCTCCACGCCGGGGAAGAACTGGGTGAGGCTGCGGCGCACGCGCATGTCGCCGGCGAGGGTCACGCGCCGGCGCCAGCGGTAGGCGACCCCCGTGGTCAAGAACGGCTGGGGGACTCCGAGGTCCGGGGTAAGGTCCGTGGCCGAGACTCCCCAGGTGAGCCCGTAGCCGACATCCACGAGAGTCCCGGCGTCCAGTCCCAGCCCGAACTTCCCCGTTCCCGCCGCGGACGGATACACCTTCATGAACTTCAGGTTCCCCCCCACCTTGAGAGGCTTGCGCAGGTAGAAGCGCTGGAGCCTGAGCGCGTGGGAGAAATGCAGCAGGAACGCGTCCTTGCCGCCCGAGCTCGCCTGATGGATCCCGAGGTAGCCGGCCCCGACCGTGGCTCCAGGCAGGATGGGCAGAGGCCGGGTGTAGGTCATGGCGTGGAAGGACAAAGGGCCGATGGGAGAATAGAAGCGTCCGAGCGTGCCGCCGACGCGGGGGAAGTCCCCCAAGGCCGTCCCGGCCGGGTTGTAGAAGAGCCCGAAGGCGTCGTCGGCCAGCGCGGTGTACGCGTTCCCCATGCCCATGGCCTTGCCGCCGGGGACCACATCGTTGAAGATCGCCGCCCCGGAGGAGGACGAGACCGCGGCCAGGATGGAAAACGCCAGTGAAATCCAAGCTTTGCTCACGCTGCGGCATTATACTAAACTCTCCGAGGTGAGCCAGCCTCCCGAAGAAAAGAACGTCGCGGGCCAGATGCTGCTGCTCATCGTCATCTTGGCCGACGTGGGCCTCATCATCTTCGGCTGGTACATCTACCAGCAGCGGCAGGCGAAGTACGACGCGACCGGCATCGATATCTCGAAAGTCCCGGATTCCGGACCGGTGGTCCCCGTCCCCGTCGAGCCGACGAAAAAGGGCCCGAAAAGCTTCGAGGACCTCATCATCAAGGACAAGGGCGACCCGGGCCCCGCCGTCGGGGTGACCAGCCCGGCCGGGGCCCGTCCGGAGGGGAGGCCTTCGGGCAAAGACCCTTCCGAGACCGGCAAGAAGGTGGCGCGGGCCGTACGCTTCTACTACGCGCTCAAGAAAGACCCCCGGTTCAAGGACAACAAGGCCATCCAGGAGTGGAAGGCCGATTTCCTCTCCTATCCGGACCTGCGCGCCGTCAACGAGCGCTACGCCAAGGACGGCAATCCCGTCCGCTTCATGGTGGGGATGCTGCGCTCGCCGAACTTCAAGGGCATGATCACGAAGTACTTCGCCCGCGCGGAGATCCAGGATTTCGTCGGCGCCATGACGTCCTCTCCCGACGTCATGAGCTCCGCGCCGATCTTCATGAAAGAACCCGAGGTCGAATCCGCGGCCAAGAGCCTCGGGCTGGCGCCGCAAGGGGACGCGGCCCCGCCCGCGAAGGACAGTTCGCAGGCCATCCAGCGGATGCAGGAGAACCCCGCGCTCAAGAAGCTCCTGGAGGGAGGAGAGGCTCCCGGAGCGGTCCGCCTGCCGCAGGAACCCAAGTAGCGTCCCATATATATTGACAGTCTCCCGATTCCTATGCATACTCTGGGGTAGATGGACAAGAAGGTCCCGGTCTTCATCGTCGGGCTTTTCGTCCTAGTCGCAGGAGGCATCCTCGCGGGCTTCCTCGTGTTCATGCAGCCCAGGTCGCACGAGTCCACGGTCAGGGTCGACTCGTTCCATTTCCCGGCGGGAGTCCCCGGAGCCAAACAGACGCAGACCGGTGAAGGGAGCGAGGGGACGGCGCAGATGATGTCCGAATCCGCGCCGGCGGCTCCAGCCCCGCCTCCCGGCGGTTCTCTCGGCTTTTTGAAGAAGGACGCGAACGTGGTGAGCGGCCCGGGCGGCGCCGGAGGCTTCGGCGGAGGGTCGAAGCCCTCTTCGGACAACCCGGCCGAGCTCGTGAACCAATTCCGCGAGGACAGGGGCGACGTCCCGGACGTGGAAGGGGGCGCGGACAAGATGTCGGGGAACGTGACCCACGCCCTCCTGAAGCGCGTGGTGGACAAGGTGCACCGCCTGCAGCCCAAATGGTACCAGGAGTTCCTGTCTTATAAGGACTGCAAGGCCCTCGCGGACCGCTACGATAAGGCCAAGGATTTCAAAGGCTTCGTGAAGGACCTCCACCGCTCCAAATCGTTCCATGGGATGCTCAAGAAGTACCATAAGACCAAGACCATGCGCGGCTTGACCCAGTCGCTCATGGGCGATCAGAGCACGGGCCCGCAACTCCTGCAGCTCTTCGGGGAGAACGCCCGGGACCCCAACATGCTGGCCATGGTCAAGACCTACGGGCAGGACGCGGGCCTGCCTCCCGCGATGGTCGCCCAAGCCTCGAACGTCGCGATCGGGCTCCAGGCAGTGACCCAGCCGTCCCGCCAAAAGGCCCCGCCGGCCATGGGTAATCGACCCAGGCTCAAGTCGACCGGGTTCGGAGCTGGGAATTTCAGCAGCAAGCAGCAGCAGGGCAACGCGGGCCAGGGTCAATTGCCGCAGGACATAGACCCCGAGATGCTCAAAAAGGTCCAGCAGTACCTCCCTCAAAAGTAAACCACTCCTTCGCTGGCACATCTCCGATATCCCATGGCCCGGACGGGCCCTGGGCGTTCGTTGACACCCCAGGGCAATAAGGAATAGAATCAGGCGCTTTCGGGAGGGCTCCGATGCCACACGTTATCGGCGAGAAATGCCTTGGAGAGGTGTACGCGGCCTGCGCCGAGGTCTGCCCGGTGGATGCCATCCACCCCGGGAAGTACAAGGGGCAGGACTTCATGGTCATCGACCCGGAGACCTGCATCGACTGCGGGACCTGCAAGGCGGAATGCCCCATCGACGCGATCCACGGCTCCGCGGACGACGCTCCCGAATGGACCAAGGTCAACGCGGACCTCGCCCCGCAGTTCAAGGATAACCCGAAGCCCACACCGCGGCCGCCGAACGACCCACCGCGCAATCCATCGAACAAGCTGGTCCGATAGGGGCCTCGGCGACGGCATGACCTTCCTGTACCGCACCCCGCTGGACCTCGCCAACGCCCGGTTCGACGGGGTCTCCCCCATCCCGTTCTCGCAGGGCCTGCTCGAAGGCTCGGGCGTGATGGAGACCCCCGCCGCCGCGTTGCCGCAGCCTTTCGACGACCTCGTCGGCTCGTGGAACGCGGCCGTTCCTGCGGGCGGCTCCGTAGAGATGCAGGCCCAGGTGCGCCAGGATGGACGCTGGTCGCGCTGGTACGGGCTCTCGGTCTGGGTCCCGGGCGGCGGGCAGAGCCTGGGCCGCCAGGAGGACGAAGGCGGCTTCGTGGACGTAGACACGCTCCGGCTCAAGCGGAAGGCGGATGCGTTCCGTGTGCGCCTGGTGCTCATCTCCCCCAAGAAGGACAAGACTCGCCTGCGCTCCTTCGCCGTGGTCGTCGACGATACCACGACGCCGATGGAGGAGCCGTCCCATTTCGTCCAAGGGCCCTGGGTGCGCACGCTGGAGGTCCCGCCGAGGTCCCAGAACGAGGAGTCCGAGGAGGTCCGGCACGACATCTGCAGCCCCACGTCCCTGGCCATGGTCATGGAATACTGGGGCCGCAAGGTCCCGACCCGGAAGCTCGCGGACGAGGCCCTCGACCACGCAAAAGGCATCTACGGCAACTGGCCCCTGAACGTGGCCGCCGCCGCCGTGCACGGCCTGTGCGCCTACGTGACCCGCCTCCCCTCGCTGGCCGCGCTGCAGGACGAGGTCGCGGCCGACCGGCCCGTGGTGGTCTCCATCACGGTGCGGGAGGGAGAGGCGCTCAATGGGGCCCCCTACCGGACGACCCGGGGCCATCTGCTGGTCGTGTTAGGGTTCACCCCGGACGGGGACGTCGTGGTCAACGATCCCGCGGCCAAGGACCGCGCCTCGGTCCGCCGCATCTACCGCCGCGCCGAGTTCGAGAGGGCCTGGCTCCGGAACAAACGCGGGGTCGCCTACGTCGTATCCGAGCGCTTCCCAGCCGATTTCGTGGTGGCCAAACCCGAAGCGGACCTGCTCGAGCGCCCCTCCCCGCTGCCGAAAAGGGCCACGCGGGGGCTGCTCTCGCAGGTCCTTTACGGCGAGACCGTACGGGTCCTCGACGCGCGCGGCGGCTGGGTCCGGGTGCGGGTCCACGGTCAGCTGCATTCCGACCGCCGCGGCTCGTGGGGCGGCTACCCCGGCTGGCTCCGGGCCGACGCCTTGCTTTCCACTCCGCCGACGCACCGGCCGAACGCGGTGATCCGCGCGCGGCGCGCCGAGCTCCGCCTGGGAGACGCCGCCCCCCAGGCCGAGAGCCTGACCCTCTCGCTGGGCTCGCTCCTCGACGTGGAGAAAAGGGAGGGGTCGCAGCTCACCGCGAGGCTCCTGGACGGCCGGGCCGCGCGCGTGGACCCCGACACGGTCTTCCGCCTGGACGTCCCCTTGGCCGCGGACATCCGCCGCGCCGTCCTGGAGGCCGGAGCCCTTTTCCTGGGCGACCCTTATTTCTGGGGCGGCCGCTCGAGCCTCGGGCCCGCCGAGCGCCGCGGCGTGGACTGCTCCGGCCTGATCCATCTCGCCTATCGCACCGTGGGGCTCACCCTCCCGCGGGACGCGCAGCACCAGTTCCTGAGGTGCAAACGCGTGGACCGGCAGAACCTGGCCCCGGCCGACCTGGTCTTCCTGACGCGATCGAACCGCTCGAAGAGGGTCACCCATGTCATGCTCTACACGGGGACCGACGGGATCCTCGAGAGCCGCGAGTCCGCCAAGCGGGCTCTGCGCACCACTTTCACCCAGCGTTTCGGGGTCCCGCTGGACTCCATCGAATCCGGCAGCGTGGTCACGGACCTGAGCCGCAGGAAACCCCTGCGGCGCCGCATCTACTTCGGAAGCTTCTTGGGGGGCATATGAGCGCGCAGCACCTGCAGGCTCTGTTCGACACACTGGACTATCTGGGCACTCTGAAAGAGTCCAACGACATAAAGATCTGGTCGCGGATGCTCGAGAAGACCTCGGCGGCGCTCAGCGCCGAATCCGGGGTGTACTACTTCTTCGACACGCTGGCACGGCAGCTCGTCCCCTTCTACACGGTGGGCGGCGAGATGCAGGCCGGCCAGAGCAAGGGAAGCGCCCTCGGAGACGGCATCTGCGGCTGGGTGGCGAAGTACCGGGAGCCCCTGCTCGTCCCGGACGCGACGAAGGACGATCGCTTCAACAAGGAGATCGACCGCTGTCCCGGAGGCGAGTCCCGCACCGTCCTGGCGGTCCCCCTCTTCGTGCAGTTCGACTTCGTCGGGGTCTTCGAGTTCTTCAACAAATCCGGCGGCCCCTTCGAGGAAGGCGACCGGAAGCTCGCCCAGACCATGGCCCAGCAGGCCTGCCACGCCATCCGCCGCCTGCGCCTGGAGGATACGGTGAGCCGGGTGACGGCGTACAACGCCAGCATCCTGGAGAACCTCTCGGGAGGCTTCCTGGCCGTGGACCTCCAGAACCGGGTGATGATCTGCAACCCGGCCGCCCGCCGGATCCTCGACATCCATACCGAGCCCGTCGGTCATCCGGCGGAGGAGGTCCTCGGCGCCGTCATCGAGCTGGCCTCCGTGCTCAGGACCACGCTCACCTCCAAGCAGACGGCCAAGCGCCAGGAGCTCCACTGGAACCTCCGCGGGGAGAAGCGCGTGCTCGGCTACAGCACCCTGCTCATCCGCGACACGCAGGGCGTCTTCGCCGGAGCCGGGGTGACGTTCCAGGACCTTACAGGCCTCAAGTCGTGAGCCTCACGCCGCTCCCCTGATGCGGGAGCATCTGCTGCGCCTGTCCGTGGCCTGCGCGCGCAGCCTGCGCGCGCTGCCGGCGAAGCCGTCCGACCCGAGGGACCTCTGCTTCGCGGCCGCGGGCCTGCTGGCGGCGGAGGAATCCCGCGCGCTCCGGCGGACCCTGGACGGATTCCGGGCCGGGCAGGGCGACGGCCTTTTCGTGTGGGCCGCCTGCCGCTACGCGCTCCGGACGGACAACATCGCCTGGGCCGGGATGGCCATGGACAGGCTGGAGCAGAGTCTGGAGAACGACGAGCCGGGAGAACCCCTGCTCGCCCGGATGCTGCGCTGGAGAGCCCTCGACTCCCTCGCGGAGCTCTGCCGCGCCATGGGCCGCGCGCGCGCAGCCGCGGATTGGAAGAGCCGGGCCAAACGCCTCATCCGGGAGACCACCCGCAGCCGCTGGGCCCCCCAAGCCGGGCATTTCATCGAGGCTGACGGCGAGACGTCCTTGCGCCCCGAAGGGAACCTCGCCGCCGCAGCCTGGGGGTTCGCGGACGAGGACGCCTCGGCCCGCATCCTCAGGACCCTGGACCGCCTCGGCTGGTGCACCCCCTGGGGCCCCCGCTCCGCGCAGAAGACGTTCCTGGGCGGGATGCGGCGGACGGAACAGGTCCAGCTCTGGGTCTCCGCCTTGGAACTCCAAGCCCTGCGCCGCCTGCGCCGGCGGGCGCTGCTCTCCGAGCGCGTCGAGCGCCTCAGCGCGCTGGTCGACGCGGCCGGCCATGTCCCGGATCGCTGCGGCGCGGACGGCAGCGTCGAGTCTCGGGGCCCATCGACCCGCGCGGCGGGCATGCTGCTGGAGGCCTGCGGGACCCTGCTCGGGTCCCTTGACAACATGCCGCCTCTCGCATAACATTTCCTTAAGAGCGGTATGGAGGGTCTATGAAGAAGTTCATCCTCATCATGCTGCCGGTCATCGCCGTGGCTGTCGCTTTGACCGGATGCGAGCCGGATGAGACCACCACGAATATGCCCGAGTCCGCGTACCTGGCCACGCTGGAGAACCAGCGTCAGATGGGGCTGGCCGCGATCGAGGCTCAGAAAGGCCAGACCGGGACGGCCACGACTACAGCGGGAACGACGACGGCGAAATAGTTTTCCCGGGCAGCCGGCTGCCCGGCGGAGATAAACCCCGACACGCGCTCGGCGCGTGCCGGGGTCTACTGCTCTTCTTCCTCGGAAGGTTCTTCCCGGAAAGTCTTGAGCTTGGGCTGGCCCTCCACGCGCGGGGCAGGGACCCCGCGCAGCCGGTCGAGCAGACCCGCGTTCCGCGCCACCTTGCTGATGGTCCCGTCCTTCATGTAGGCGCCGGCCGACGCCACGACGGCCGGCGAGCCGGCCATCACCTGCAGGAACTTCTGTATGTCCGGCGCGTGCAGATACTTGCCCATCATCCTCTGGAAGTTCGGGGACTTGGCGGCCTGGTTCATGAAGGTGAAGGGATTGTGGTCCTTATGGTACCTCTCATTGATGGCGCGCAGGTCCGGATAGGCCTTGAACTCCCTCTTCCACGCCTGGATGGCCTTGGACTTCTTGAAATACGGAGCCTTCAGCAGGGAGAAGTAGTAGCGCTCCGCCGGGGTGTTCCCGGACATGGGTCTCGACTCCTCCTTCGGCTCAGGCCTGGGCGCGGGCGCCGCAGCCGGCCGGACAGGCTGCGGCGGCGGCTGCGCTGCGGGAGGGGGCCGCAGCGGCACCTTGGCGAGATAGGACGCCGGATCCCGGGACTCCGCAGCCGGGGGTTCGGCGATGATGTCCTCTCCCGGGATGATCTGGGGCTCGTCGGGCAGGGCGAAGCCCGAGGAATCGTACCTCTCACTCTTCTTATCGATGATATGCCAGGCCACGATGAGGATGGCGACGTCCAGCAGGATGACGATGACGACCCAGAGCGGGACGCCGCGATGGCTTCTCCTGTTCTGCGACTCCATGGCCTCTTCTAAGAAGTATGGCCCTGGGCCGAAGCCTTGTCAAGGAATTTTGGGGTCATTGCCAGGAGTTTTTCAAAAGTGCATAGTTTTTGGTGAATTTAAACCTGAAAAGTGCATACCCCCTAAAGCGTCCGAAATCGTAGTCGGGACCGGCACAA
>JBAZKS010000054.1:0-28180 GCA_041650695.1 Elusimicrobiota bacterium | reverse complement strand
GTGTCGTTGTGCCGGTCCCGACTACGATTTCGGACGCTTTAGGGGGTATGCACTTTTCAGGTTTAAATTCACCAAAAACTATGCACTTTTGAAAAACTCCTGGCATAGTCCCGCGTAGGTCTTGACAACTTTACGGTTTTCCTTTATACTCATGGCCCAAGGGAAATGAGTGGAAAATAATGGAGTCGAGTGTAAGAAAGTGGGAAGCTCGATAACGACCGGCCGGCATGACTACACCCTCGATGACAAGAACCGTCTCGTCATGCCCCCGTCGTTCCGCGACGCTCTCGTCAAGGAAGGCGGGTCGGTCTTCCATATCACTTTGGGCCTGGAGGGCTGCCTGTGGGTCTTTTTGCCCTCGCAGTGGACGAGGGTCAACGAAGAGCTCCACGAGGTCGCCAGGGGGATGAAGGACAAGAGCAAGGCGCGGGCCATCGAGCGGCACCTGCTCGGCAACGAGAAGGAGTCGGAGGTGGACGAGCTCGGGCGTGTCCTCATCCCGCAGGCCCTCAAGGAAGCAGCGGATCTCAAGAAGGACGTGGTGGTGGTGGGCGCCGGCAAGAAGATCGAGATATGGGACCGCGCGCGCTGGACGGCGTACTCGAAGAAGGAGGCCGCACCCTCCTTCAAGAAGCTGGCAAAGGACATCTATCTGTGACTTCGGCTTGCGCAACGCTCATGGAAACCGAACCCGGACACGAGAGCGTACTCCTCGAAGAGGCTCTGCGCCTGTTGGTCACGGACCGCGACGGGACTTATCTCGACGCCACAGTCGGCGCGGGAGGACACTCCGAAGGGATACTGAGGCGGATCTCGGCTCAGGGGAATCTGGTCGGAACGGACATGGACCCAGAGGCGCTCCAGGCGGCTGAAGTCCGCCTGCGGCCTTTCGCCGGTAGATTCCGGCTGGTCCATGCGAACTTCCGGACCCTGAGCCAAGTTTTGACGGCGGCACAGTCGGGGAAGCTCGCGGGGGCCTTGTTCGATCTGGGAGTCTCCTCTCTCCAGCTCGACAAGGCCTCCCGCGGCTTTTCCCTGCTCCGGGAAGGCCCCCTGGATATGCGGCTCGACCCGGGAAGCCCCCTGACCGCGGGGCGCATCGTCAATGAATGGCCGGCCGAGCAGCTCGAACTGCTGTTTCGCGAGTACGGCGAGGAGCGGCAGGCGGGGCTCATCGCCCGCCTCATCGTGGAAAGACGCGCGAAGCAGCCCCTGAGCACGACCCTCGAACTCGCCAACCTCATCTCCGCGCGGCTGCGGCGGACGGGCCGCATCCACCCCGCCACCCGGACGTTCATGGCCCTGCGCATCGCGGTGAACCAGGAGCTCGAGAACCTCACGCGCGGACTGGAGGCCGTGGTCTCGTTCCTCCGGCCCGGCGGAAGGCTGGCGGTCATCTCCTTCCACTCGCTGGAGGACCGGATCGTCAAGAACGTTTTCAAGTCGTTCGTGGATCACGGCTGGTGCATCCCCGTGACGCAGTCGCCCGTCTGCCCGGGACCCGAGGAGATGGATCGCAATCCCCGGGCCCGCAGCGCGAAACTCAGGAGTGTGGAGAAACGTCCATGAAGAATCAGGCATCGGCGTATGCCTCCATGAACTTCCTATGTGCGCGTCAGCAGGTGATCAGCCTGCGGCCGGTGAGTTCGTCGTCCGTCATGGGCTATGTCTGGCGCCGGGTCTTTTTGAAGGGAACGCGGAACAAGATCCGCTGAAGACGATCTGGTGGGCACCTACTCGGCGGGGTGCCCGCCGACTTTGACGGGAGGGGGGACCAACCCCCCTCCCAGATTTTCGAAGGTATGAGGATCGATGAGACGGTCCGCGACGCTGCTCTGCACGGGTCTGCTTCTGGCCGCAGGGGTCCTGCTCTGGGAGAGGATCCAGGCGACCCGGCTCGGCTATGACGTCGGCCGGCGGGAGATCGAGCTCAGGAGACAGAAGGGGCGCATCGCGTATCTGCAGCTCGACGCCGAACGCCTGCTCTCCCCGGAGCGGCTCGCCGCGGTGGCCCGCGAGCGCCTGGGCATGGCGCCGCCCGGACCGGAACAGGTGATGTTCCTGGACAGCGCGGTCGCGCGGACGATGCCCCTGCCTCAACCGCAGAAGTCCGCGCCCGAGCTTCGCTTGGCGCTGGCTAGATAACGTATAGTCTCGCTGGGACGGGACGGATGAGGACGCCGAGAGACGAAAAACAACGGCTATTCCTTAAAAAAGGAGAGCCCTCGCTGCGCGAGGGCTGATTCATGTCCACACGCTGGCGTCTGCGCGCCTGCACGCTGCTGTGTCTGGCTCCGCTCGTCCCCATCGCGCTGAAGCTCTTCAGTCTCCAGGTCGCGCGCCACGACGACCTCGCCTCCCAGGTGACCGCCTTGACCGAGCGGGCCCCGCGGGAGATGCTCCCCAGGGGACGCATCCTGGACCGCGACGGCCGCGTGCTCGCGGAGTCCCTGCCGGCTTGGTCGAGCAGCCTGGACCTCAAGGTATTCAAGGACCCCTGCGACGGCAAGGCGGCAAAGCCGTCGAGAAAGGACGCGTGCAGGCCGCAGTGGGACCGCCTGCCGGCCGTAGCCCAGGCCGCGGGCATGGACCCGGCCGAGGTCAAGCGCCTCGCCAGGTCCCCGCGCCGCGCCGTGGAGCTCAAGTCGAAAATGAGCTTCGAGGAGTCCGAGCGCCTGCGCGGCCTGAACCTGCGCTGGCTCGGCTTCTACCCCGACGAGAAGCGCTCCTATCCGAACGGCGACCTGGCCAGGCCCCTGCTCGGCTCGGTGAACGACGCGGGACTGGGCACCTCGGGTCTGGAACGCGCGTTCGATAAGAACCTCTGCGGACGCTCCATCCGGCTGAACCTGACTCGCGATGGGACCGGCCAGGCCATCCTCTACGAGCCGCTCGAGCGCCCAGCCCCGCCTCCGGACCTCAAGCTCACGCTGGAGCGGAACGTCCAGTTCTTCGCCGAGGACGCCCTGCGCGCCGCCTTGGAGCGCGTCCAGGCCAAGCGGGGCACCGCCCTTGTGCAGGACCCGGTCACCGGGGACATCCTGGCCATGGCCGTGATGCCGCCGGACCCCATGCACAACGACGCCATCCAGGACTACTACGAGCCCGGGTCCACGTTCAAGATGGTCACGGCCGCCGCGGCCCTCGAGCACGCCGTGACGAAGCCGGGCGAGAGGATCGACTGCGAGAGCGGACGGTGGAGCGTGGTCCCGTCTATCACCATCAAGGACCACGACAAGCAGGGACTGCTCACCCTGCCCGAGGTCATCATCCATTCCTCGAACATCGGCAGCGCGAAGATCGGCCTCCGGCTCGGCGCCGGCACCTTCAGCCGCTTCTGCAAGCTCTTCGGGTTCGGATACAAGACCGGCATCCCCCTGCCGGCCGAGAGCCCGGGATCGCTGCCGGACGATGAGCGCTTCGACCGCGTCCGTCTGGCCAACGCCGCCTTCGGCCAGGGCGTGGCCGCCACCTCCCTGCAGCTGCTGAGCGCCTATTCCGCCGTGGCCAACGGCGGCCTGCTCATGGAGCCGCGCCTGGTGCTCAGCGTGGGGGACAAACCCACGCGGCCCGTGACGGTGCGGCGGACGGCGAAGCCGGCGACCATCGCGGCGCTGGCGGACATCCTGGAGAAGGTCGTGGAGGAAGGGACGGGGCGGACCGCCCGCATCCCGGGATACCGCGTGGCCGGCAAGACCGGGACCGCGCAGAAGATCGACCCGAAGACCGGGCGCTACTCCGAGACCGACTACATCGCCACGTTCGTGGGCTTCGTGCCGGCGCGAGCACCGCGCTTCACCATCCTCGTGAGCCTCGACAGCCCCCGCAAGGGCTACTACGCCGCCGAGGTCGCGGCCCCGGTGTTCGCAGCCCTGGCCAAGCAGGTCCTGACCTATTTCGGAGTAGCGCCGGACCAGCCGCTCCCGCTCAAGCCCATACAACAGGTCCGGACGGCCCCTGCCGGGACCGCGGGATGAGGCTCTCCGCGCTCCTCTCCGGCGTCCGTCCACTCTCCTTCGGCGACGCCGAGCTCGACGTCTCTTCGCTCGTCCTGGACTCGAGGAAGGCCTCTGCCGGGAGCCTCTTCTTCGCGCTGCCGGGGACCCGCTCCGACGGCAACCGGCACGTGCGCGAGGCCATCGAGAAGGGGGCCGCGGCGATCGTGAGCGAGCTCAAGTCCCCTCCCGCCCCCATCGCCATGCTGCGGCGCGACGCGCCCGGCCGAAGCGTCTCCTGGGTGCAGGTGACGGACGTCCTCGCCTCCATGGCGAGGATGGCCGCGAACTTCTACGGGGATCCCTCCGCGCGGCTGATCGTGATCGGCGTGACCGGCACCAACGGGAAGACCACCACGACCTATCTCCTGGAGTCCATCATCGCGGCCGCCGGCGGCGTGCCCGGAGTCATCGGCACGGTGGAGCACCGCGTGGCAGGCCGCCGACTCGAGGCGGCCGCCAACACCACCCCGTTCTCTTTGGACCTCACGCGCCTTCTGGCCCGGATGCTGGCCTCGGGGGCCACCCACGCGGCCATGGAGGTCTCCTCGCACGCGCTGGTCACGCAGCGGGTCTCGGAGGTCCACTTCGACGCGGCGGTCATGACGAACCTGCAGAGCGACCACCTCGACTTCCACAAGACCCGGGAAGCCTACTTCGAGGCCAAGGCCGGGCTCTTCACTTTGCTCGAGCGGGCCGACAGCGTCAAGCCGCGCCGCGTGGCGGTCCTCAACAAAGACGACGAGACCTACTGCCGCCTGCGGCACAGGGTCCTCGACGAGAAGATCGTCTCCTACGGGACCTCGCCCGACGCGGACTACCGCGCCGAAGAGGTCCAGGCCGACGCGGACGGCATCCGATTCGCCCTCCTGGCCAAGGGCCGGCGTTGGCCGGCGACCCTGCGCCTCATCGGGCGTTACAACGTCCACAACGCCCTGGGAGCGGCCGCCGCGGCGCTGGAGCTCGGCCTGACTCCCGAGGCGGTGCTCGCGGGCCTGGCCTCGCTCGCCGGCGTCCCGGGCCGCCTGGAGCGCGTGCGCCCGGAGGCCGGACCGAGGGTCTTCGTGGACTACGCGCACACCACGGACGCGGTGGCGGGCGCCCTCGACACTCTGCGCGCCCTGGCCGCGGCCCCCTCCGCGAGCGGAGAGACATCGCGCTCCGGGGACCGCGGCCCCTTGGCCGCGGCCCGGCTCATCGTCGTCTTCGGCTGCGGGGGGGACCGCGATAAGACCAAGCGCGGGCCCATGGGAGAGGCCGCCTGCTCCCGCGCCGACGCGGTCATCGCGACCTCGGACAACCCCCGCGGCGAGGACCCCATGGAGATCCTCGAGCAGGTGGAGCAGGGGATGAGGCGGGCCGGAC
This sequence comes from Elusimicrobiota bacterium, assembly GCA_041650695.1. Lineage (GTDB taxonomy): Bacteria > Elusimicrobiota > Elusimicrobia > UBA1565 > UBA1565 > JBAZKS01. Next base: position 22,820 of record JBAZKS010000054.1, on the reverse strand, counting down.
GGGAAAATTATAGAATCGTGCCGGACAGGAGCGAGGCCATCCGCGAAGCGCTCGCTTCGGCCTCGCCGGACGACATCGTACTCATCGCGGGCAAGGGACACGAGACCGTGCAGATACTCAAGGACGGAGCGGTCCACTTCGATGACCGCGAGGTCGCGCGGGCCGCGCTCCTGGACCTGGGCAAGTGATGCATCTCGACACCGATTGGGGGAACGTGGCTCGCGCCACGGGCGGGACGCTTCTGCGGGGGGACGTCCGGGACCCTTTCTCCTCCATCAGCACGGACAGCCGCAAGCTCGAGGGCTCCCCGGCGTTCTGGGCCCTCAAGGGCGAGAAGTTCGACGCACACTCCTTCCTCGACGAGAAGCTGGCCTCGGCGTGCGGCGGCTGGGTGGTGCGCGCCGGAGCGGCGCTGCCCGCGGCCCTGCCGGCGCATGTGCTCACCGTCGCGGACACTCGAGCGGCCCTGGCGGACCTCGCCGCCTGGCACCGCGGGCGGTTCACCGTGCCGGTGGTCGGGGTCACGGGGACGAACGGGAAGACCACGGTCAAGGAGATGATCCGCGCCATCCTCTCGCGGAAAGGGCCCGTGTGCGCCACCACCGGCAACTTCAACAACGAGGTCGGGCTGCCCCTCTCCGTCCTGGAGCTTTCGACGGACACCCGCTTCGCGGTCTTCGAGATGGGCGCTTCCAGGGAGGGCGACATCCGAGCCCTGGCACGGGTGGCCAAGCCGACCGTGGGGGTCGTCACCAACGTCGGCCCGGCGCACCTGGAGTTCTTCGGCGACCTTGAGACCGTGTTCAAGACCAAGTCCGAGATGATCGAGGCCCTGCCTCCGGACGGGCGGGCCGTCCTGCCCTGCGACGACCCCTGGTTGTCGAAGCTCCTGCCGCGCTTGGGCGCCCGGGCCGTGACGTTCGGCCGCACCGAGGCCGCGGACGTGCGGATCCCCGACGAGGAGCCCGTGCTCCGGGGGACCGCCCGCGAGCTGGCCCTCCTGGTGAGAGGGAGGCGGATCACGTTCTCCGGCGAGCTGTTCGGCTCCATCCACCGGCTCAACGCGGCCGCGGCCGCCGCCGCGGCTCTGGCCCTGGGCCTGGACGCGGACGCCGTCGCCGCCGGCCTGGCGGATTTCCGTCCGGCGCCCCTGCGCTTCGCGCTCCGCAAGCACGCTTCCGGAGCCTCGTTCGTGGTGGACGCCTACAACGCCAATCCCGGCTCCATGCGCGCGGGCATCGAGACCTTCCTGGAGACGGCCCCGGGGACGGAGCGCATCGTGGTCTTGGGGGACATGAAGGAGCTGGGGACGGGCTCCGCGGACCTTCATCGCGAATTGGGCGCGTGGCTCGGGACCCTTCCGCTCGCCGGAGCCTTTTTGGCGGGCCCGGAGATGCGGCATGCCGCCGATGCTGCAAAGGCTATGGGCGCGCGTTATCCGGTCCGCCACGAGCCCGAGGCTTCGCGCTTCGCTCCGGAGCTGCGGGGCAGGCTCGGCCCGCAGACGGCGGTGTACTTCAAGGCGTCGAGGGCCATGAGGTTCGAGGCTCTCATCGAGGGACTCTGATGCTCTATTTCCTGTCGGGTCTGACCGGGGTCTGGAGCCCGCTCAACGTCTTCCGGTACATCACGGTGCGGGCCGGGGCCGCGGCCGTGACGGCCCTGGCGCTGTCCTTGATATTCGCTCCCGCGCTCATCCGGGCCCTGAGGCGCCACAAGCTCGGGCAGAAGGTGCGCCAGGACGGTCCGTCCTCTCATTTCTCGAAAGAGGGGACCCCGACCATGGGCGGCCTGCTCATCTTCGCGGCGGTCGCGGTCTCCTCCCTGCTGTGGATGCGGCTCGACGTGCGCTTCACGTGGATACTCCTGTTCGTCACGGTCTCGCTCACCGCGGTCGGGTTCTGGGACGACTATCTCAAGCTCGTGCGCAAGGACCCGCGCGGAGCCCCCTCGAGCACCAAGTTCCTGGTGCAGATCCTGGTGGCCTTCGGCGTGGTGGGCTACCTGGCCGCCGTCGCGCCGAACCCGGAGCACACGACCTCGGTGCTCATCCCCTATTTCAAGCAGACCATCGTGGACCTGGGGCCGCTCTACTTCGTCCTGGCGCTGCTCGTCATCGTGGGGTCCTCGAACGCGGTCAACTTGACCGACGGGCTCGACGGCCTGGCGGCCGGGTCCATCATCTTCTGCGCCATCACCTACGGGGCCTTCGCCTACGCGGCGGGCAACGCGAAGTTCGCCGATTACCTCCGCATCATCCCGGTCCCCGGGGCCGGAGAGGTGAGCGTCTATCTGGCGGCCCTGGTGGGGGCGTGCCTGGGGTTCCTCTGGCACAACTCCTACCCGGCCGAGGTGTTCATGGGCGACACCTCCTCGCTCTTCCTCGGCGGAGTCATCGGGACCGCGGCCCTATGCGTGAAGCAGGAGCTCATCCTGCCCATCGTGGGAGGGGTGTTCGTGGTGGAGACCCTTTCCGTCATCCTGCAGATGGGCTCCTACAAGCTGCGCAAAGGCAAGAGGATCTTCCGCATGGCGCCCCTGCACCATCACTTCGAACTCGGAGGCATCGCCGAGCCGAAGGTGACCGTGAGGTTCTGGATCATCTGCATCGTCCTGATGCTCGCGGCGCTCGGCTCGCTCAAGATACGCTGATGATGACCCGCTTCGACCCCAAGGCGTTCAAGAGGAAGCATGCGGTCGTGCTGGGACTCGGACGTTCCGGCGAAGCCGCCGCGAAGCTGCTCCTCAAGAAGGGCTTCCGCGTGTTCGGCAGCGACTCCCGCCCCCGCAAGGAGCTGCGCAGGCTCGCGAGCCGCCTGGGCAAGCGCTTCGCCTTCGAGGGGGGAGGGCACAGCGACCGCATCCTCAGGGCCGCCTTCGCGGTCAAGAGCCCGGGCATGCATCCTGATTCGCCGGCGCTCGCCAAGCTCCGCGCCGCGGGTATCCCGGTCTTCAGCGAGATGGAGGTCGCGCTGGCCTTCCTGCCCGAAGTCGAGCTCGTGGCCGTGACCGGGACGAACGGCAAGACGACCACTGCCGCGCTGACCGCGGCGGTGTTCCAGGCGGCAAGGCGCCGGACGCACCTCTTGGGCAACGTGGGGACCCCGCTTGCGGCCAGCGCCTCCCGCATCCGGAAGGGGGATACGGTTGTTCTCGAGGTCTCGAGCTACCAGCTCGAGGACAGCGTCTTCTTCCGGCCGGACTCCTCGGTCATCCTGAACATCACGAGCGACCATCTCGAGCACCACAAGACCATGCAGTCCTACATCGCGGCCAAGGCCCGGGTCTTCAGGCTCCAGGACCGCTCGTGCTGCTGCGTCTTCAACGCCGCGGACCCTCTCGTGCTTCACCTCGCGCGCTCCTCCAGGTCCCGCAAGCTCTTCTTCGCGCGCGAGCCCTCCACCCGGGCCTCCGCCTGGATCGCGGGCGGGAAGATCCGCGTGCGCCTGCCGGGCGAGAAGAAGGAATCCGCCCTGGTCCCGCCCGCCATCCCCGGGGTCCACAACCTCGAGAACGCCATGGCCGCGGCCCTGCTCGGATTCTCGAGGAGGGTCGGCAGCGCCGCTGTCGCCCGCGCCTTCAGGAAGTTCAAGGGGGTGGAGCATCGCATCGAGGACTGCGGCACGGTCCGCGGCCTGCGCATCGTCAACGATTCCAAGGGGACGAACGTGGATTCGACTCTCGCGGCCCTGCGCGCCCTGGAGAGCGAGGCCGGGAGGCTGCTCCTCATCCTCGGAGGCCTGCCCAAGGGCGGGGGCTTCGCGCCCCTGCGTCCCCTGGTGGAGAAGACCGCGAAAGCGGTGCTCACCATCGGCAGCGCGGCGCGGTCCATCGAGGGGGACCTGCAGGGCAGCATCCACGTCTTCCCCTGCGAGACCCTGGAGACCGCCGTGGAGGTGGCCTTCAAGATCGGGGCGAAGGGCGACACGCTCCTGCTCTCGCCGGCCTGCGCCTCCTTCGACCAGTTCAAGGATTTCGAGGACCGGGGACGGCGGTTCAAGGAGATCGTGAGGAAATATGCCACATGCGCCTCACGCACCTCCAAACGCGGCGCAGTACGGGGGCGCATCCGCGCCGCCCGCCGCCGATGACCGCCCATTCTCCTAGACGCCGCCAGCCCGTCGACTACGCGCTCCTGGCCCTGACCCTCGCGCTGCTCGCCTTCGGCTTCCTCATGACGTATTCCGCGAGCGCCATCCTCGCGGACCAGAGGTTCGCAGACCCCTGGTACTTCGTCAAGCGGCAGGTCGCGTGGGCGTTCGTGGGGCTGCTGGCCATGGGATTTCTTTCCCGCACGCACTACCATCGGCTGCGCGAATGGGTCTGGCCCGTGGTCTTCCTCACCGGGCTCGTACTGGTGGCCGTGCTCTTCACCGCTCCCACGGCGAAGGTCCGGCGCTGGATCCGTTTCGGGCAGCTCGGGTTCCAGCCGGCGGAGTTCGCCAAGCTGACCGTGGTCCTGTTCCTGGCGGACTATGTCGACCGCAAGAGAAGCAAGCTCGCGTCGCCGCTGCAAGGCGTGGTCATCCCCTGGGCCGTGGTGGGGGGGCTCTTGGGCCTGATCGCGCTGGAGCCGGACCTGGGCACGCCCGCGCTCCTTTTCGCCGTCGGCCTGGTCATGCTCTTCGTCGGAGGGGCGAGGCCGGTCCACCTCGCCGCCACGCTTGCGTGCGCGATCCCGGCGCTCGTGTTCGAGATACTGCGCAAGCCCTACCGCCGCGAGCGCGTGCTGAACTATTTCTCCCACGCGTCCAAGACCCCGGACTCTGGCTATCAGGTGGGGCAGGCGATGCTCGCCGTGGGTTCCGGCGGGTGGCTGGGGGCCGGGTTGGGGGCTTCCAGGCTCAAGCTCCTCTACCTCCCGGAGCCCCACACGGACTTCATCTTTCCCATCCTCTGCGAGGAGCTCGGCCTCGTCGGCGCCCTGGCCGCGCTGGCCTTGTTCGCCGGCCTGCTCCTGCGCGGCCTGCGCATCGCGGACCGGGCGCCGGACCTTTTCGGCACGCTTCTGGCCACCGGGCTCACCCTGCTCGTCTGCCTGCAGGCCTTCGTCAACGCGGCCATGTCCATAGGGCTCCTGCCCACCAAGGGGCTGCCTCTGCCCTTCTTCTCCTACGGGGGCTCCTCGCTTCTGGTGAGCCTCGCGGCTGTGGGCGTCCTGCTCAACATCTCCCGCTCGGGGCAGGTCCGGAGGCCGGCTTGAGGGTCGTCATCGCGTCGGGCGGGACAGGCGGGCATTTCTACCCTGGCTACGCCCTGGCCAAGGCCCTGCGCGTCCAGGGGCATCAGGTCCTGTTCGTCCTCCGGACCCAGGACCCGGCCGGGGAGCTCCTCGCGGCCGAGGATCTCCCATTCATCGAGCTGGGCCTCAGGGGCTTGTCTCGGACCCCGTCTTCGGATTGGTTCAAGACCGGGTTCCGGCTCCTGTCGAGCCTGCGCGTGTGCTTCCACGCCCTGCGCGCTTGGCGTCCGGCCGTGGTGGTGGGCATGGGCGGGTATCTGACCGTCCCCCTTGCCGCGGCGGCCCGGCTCTGCCAGATCCCGGTCGTGCTCCACGAGTCCAATTCCGTGCTCGGGCTCGGCAACTTCCTCTGCAGGCCTTTCGCCTCCGCCCTGGCCCTGGGGCTTCCACTGCGTGGGGGACTGCCGACGGGAGCGGCTCTCACCGGGACTCCCATCCGCGAGGAGCTCTGGGCCTCCGGACAGGCCCGCCCCGCGCGCGAGCGCCTGGGCTTGGATCCGGGAGGGACCACTCTCCTGGTCTTTGGAGGCTCGCAGGGAGCGCGCGCCATCAATACGACCGTGCCGCAGGCCCTGGCCAAGACCCCCCTGCAGGTCCTGCACCTGGCCGGAGCGATGGACGCGGACTCCGTCCGGCAAGCCTATGCGCAGTCAGGGACCTCGGCCGTGGTGCTGCCCTATCTCAAGGAGATGCACCTGGCCTACGCGGCCGCGGACCTCGTCCTCTGTCGCTCCGGCGCGAGCACCCTGGCCGAACTCGCGGCCCAGGCCAAGCCGGCGCTCCTCATCCCCTACCCGGCCGCCACGGCCGGGCATCAGGAGATCAACGCCCGCGTTCTCGAGGCCGTCGGAGCGGCCGAGGTGATGCTCCAGCGGGACATGACCCCGGAGAGCCTGGCCCAGCGGCTCTCGGCCCTGGCGGACCCGGAGCGTCTCGCCGGGATGCGGCAGGCCTACGGCCGGCTGGAGCTTCCCTCGCCGAAAGACAGCGTCGAGAAGCTCGCCGGCCTCGTCGCCGAAGTCGCGCGGCGCTGACCCCGCCCGACCTGTCAAGCCGTAGAAGAAGTTGACCCTACGGGGCATCATCGAGACCTCCAGAAGGTAACCGAGAGTCGTCGTCGCTTGTCGTTGGAAAGCCCCCCGATGCCGTTTATGGGACGGACTCCGCGCGTTTTGGAACGGTGTTCTTACGGGCTTCGGGCCCGTTCCTTTGGCCGAGTCGCTTCGCGACTCGGCCAAAGGCTCCGAACAGCCCACAACGTCCACGGCGTCCTTCCCATCGCTGATTTGAGCGAGCGATGGAGAACGGTGTCTTATAAGGGCCGTTGACCCTAGATAGAATGGACGAGCCGGACACCTGACCTAGTTGTAGAATTCGCGGGTTGCTCCGAGGGGAGCCTATCCGCATACAACTGACAGGGAGGTGTCCGGCTCTATGAGCTATTCTACCACAGCGGTGGCCCCGGGACCACCCGAGGCACTTCATGTAACTGTGGGCGCCCACAGTCCCCCTGCTGTTCGATGCTTGGGGTTTCGGGACGAAACCCCAAGTGCGCGAACGGGGACCGGGCCTCAACGCACATCCTGAGGATGCCCAGTCCCATGGCCCGGGATTCCCAAAAAAAGGTATATTCTTGACGAGCCATGGCTATCACCAAGCTCAAGAACATACCGCTGCTGCGCGATCTTCCCCCTGCGGACCTGAAGTCCGTCGCGGCCATCGCGCGCGAGCGGGCGTATCCGTCCGGCTCCATGGTCTTCAGCCGCTCCGAAGCCCCCACGACTCTCTTCCTGGTCCTGTCCGGCCGGGTCAAGATATTCAGCTACTCCACCACGCGCAAGCGCAAGACCTTCGCCTACCTCGGTCCCGGCGACTTCTTCGGCGAGCTCGGCATCATCACCGGGAGCGGCCGCAGCGCCTCCGCGCAGGCCGTGGCGGACTGCCGGATGCTCCTCATCTCCAACCGGGAGTTCAAGGCCCTGGTCCTCGCCAGGCCCCGGCTGTGCTTCAACCTCCTCAAGGCCGTGTCCGAGAGGCTGCTGCGCGCCGACGAGGAGATCGAGAGCCTGCTCTTCCGCAACATCCTCGGCCGCGTGGCCAAGGTGCTCTGCGACCTGAGTCGGGGCCGGCGGAAGCCCTCCCCGGGGCCCGTGCGCGTGGCGCAGCACTACACCCATCAGGAGCTCGCCGACCTGGTCGGCACGACCCGCGAGCCGCTCTCCCGCGCCCTCGGCACCCTGCGTCGGGCCGGCATCGTGGAGATGCGCCACGGCGAGATCCTGGTCTCGGACTCCGCGCGGCTGCGCGACCTGGCCCAGGCGGCGATCGGGCTCTCCTGACCGTGGACGACACCTCTGTACAGCCGGTGCGCGGCTTCCAGGACGTCCTGCCCCCGGACTCCAGCCGCATGGCCGCCCTGGAGGCCCTGGCGCGCGAGGTCTTCTCGCTCTACGGCTTCGGCGAGATACGCCTGCCCACGCTCGAGAACCACGCCCTCTTCGTGAAGACCACCGGGGAGACGACGGATATCGTCGAGAAGGAGATGTTCCGGCTCGAGGACTCCGGAGGCCGGCACCTGGCCCTGCGTCCCGAGGGCACCCCCGGCGTGGTGCGCGCCTACCTGAACGCGCACCTCAAACAGCACGGTCCGGTGACCAAGCTCTTCTATGTCGGCGGCATGTTCCGCGCCGAGAGGCCGCAGGCCGGCCGCTTCAGGGAGTTCGAGCAGATCGGCGTCGAGGCGCTCGGCAACCCGCACCCGGCGGCCGACGTGGAATGCATCCTGGCCCTCAAGCGGCTCTTCGACCGCTCCGGCCTGGCGGGCAGGACGCGCTTGCGCCTGAACAATCTCGGCTGCGACGAGGACCCGGGCTGCAGGCCCGCTTTCCGCGAACGCCTGAAGGAGTGCCTGAAGGCCCGGGCCGAGGAGCTCTGCCCCTCCTGCCGCGGCCGCATCGAGCGCAATCCCCTGCGCGCTTTGGACTGCAAGGCGGACGGCCCGAAGCTGGCGGCCGTTGCGCCGAAGCTCTCGCCCTGCGCGGCCTGCCGCGACCACGTGGCCGAGGTCTCCGCGCTCCTGGACAGCGCCGGGTGCGAGCACGCCTATCCGGACCCCAACCTGGTCCGCGGACTGGACTATTACACGCGCACCGTGTTCGAGTTCACGGCCGAGGGGCTCGGGTCGCAGGACGCCATCGCCGGAGGCGGGCGCTACGACGCGCTGGTGGGCTCCATGGGGGGGCCCAAGACCCCTGCGGTGGGCTGGGCCTTGGGCGCGGAACGCACCCTGCTGGCCCTGAAGGCCGCCGACCCCGCCCTTTCCTGCCTCATGAGGGACGCCCCCGCGCGCGGCTGCGACGTGTTCGTCGCGGTGGCGGGGGCGAAGGCCGTGGAGCCCGCGGTCCGGCTCCTGGAGTCCTTGCGGGGCTTCAGGATCCGCAGCGGGGCAGCGGTGTTCTCCTCGAGCCTGAAGGCCCAGCTCAAGGAAGCGGCCCGGCAGGGCGCGCTCTACGCCGTCATCCTCGGCGAAGACGAGCTGGCCAAGCAGCCTCCGGCCTGCGCCCTGCGCGATCTTTCCAAGGGCGAGCAGTCCCTGGTGCCCTTGAGCGGCGTGCTCGAACACCTAGGGGAGGTCCTCATCCGCCATGGCCGAGAGCCTTGAGCCCTTGATGCGCACGCACGCCTGCGGGGAGCTCAGGGCCTCCGACGTCGGGCAGCGGGTGCGTCTCGCGGGCTGGGTCCATTCCCGGCGCGACCACGGCGGGGTCTACTTCTTCGACCTGAGGGACCGGACCGGGGTCGTCCAGATCGTGGCGCGGCCGCAGGAGGCCGGAGCGTTCGAGGTCGCGGGGGGCCTCGGGTCCGAGTCCGTCGTCGCCGTGGAGGGGGCCGTCGAGCGCCGCCCGGCCGGGAGCGAGAACCCCAAGATCCCGACCGGCGAGGTGGAGGTCTCGGCCAAGGGCATCACCCTGATCAACGCGGCCAAGACCCTGCCCTTCGAGGTGGACGAGCACACCCAGGCCACCGAGGAGACGCGTCTTAAGTACCGCTTCCTGGACCTGCGCAGGCCGCACATGTTCGGCAACCTGGAGTTCAGGCATAGGGCGGCCCACGCCGCGCGAGGCTTCCTGCACGGCAAGGGTTTCCTCGAAGTCGAGACCCCGTTTTTGACCCGGTCCACGCCGGAGGGAGCCAGGGACTTCCTGGTCCCGGCCAGGCTCAACCCCGGGATGTTCTACGCCCTGCCGCAGTCGCCGCAGATCTTCAAGCAGATCCTCATGGCCTCCGGCGTCGAGCGCTACTTCCAGTTCGCCCGCGCCTTCCGCGACGAGGACCTGCGCGCGGACCGCCAGCCCGAGCACACCCAGATCGACCTGGAGATGTCCTTCGTGCGCGAGCGGGAGGTGCACGCCGTGGCCGAAGGCATCATGGCCTCGGTGTTCAAGGACGTGATGGGGAGCGAGCTCCCGACCCCCTTCCAGTACCTCGAGTACGACCAGGCCATGGCGCGCTACGGCTCGGACAAGCCGGACGTCCGCTACGGCCTCGAGATCCAGGACCTCTCCGAGCTCTTCGCGGGCTCGGGCTTCAAGGTCTTCTCCGAGGCGGTCCGCAGCGGCGGCGTGGTGCGGGCCCTGTACGCCGACGGCCCCAAGGACCTCAACCGCGCGGACTTAGACAAGCTCACCGACCTCGTGAAGTCTTTGGGCGGCAAGGGATTGGTCTGGATCCGGTTCAAGGATGGAGGGGCCGTCGAGTCCCCGGCGGCCAAGTTCCTGAAGGAGGGGGAGATCGCCGCGCTGCGGCAGAAGTTCTCTCCCGCGCCGGGCAAGGTCCTGCTGCTCTCGGCCGGGCCCGAAAAGGCCGTGTGCACCCAGCTCGGGGCCGTGCGACTGGCCCTCATCGAGAAGCTTGGGCTGACGCCCAAGGGGGACTGGGCCTTCTTGTGGATCACGCGCTTCCCCCTGCTCGAGCCGGGCGAGGCGTCCGGGACCTGGACCTTCACGCACAACCCCTTCACCTCGCCTCTCGAGGAGGAACTGCCCCTCCTGGACACGGATCCGGGACGCATGCGCTCCCACCAATACGACTTGGTCCTCAACGGCGTGGAATTGGCCTCAGGCTCCATCCGCAACCACAAGGTCGAGGTCCAGGAGCGCATCTTCAGCCTCATGGGCTACTCCAAGGAGGAGATGCGCGAGCGCTTCGGCCTGCTCCTGCGCGCCCTGGAGTACGGCTGCCCGCCGCACGGAGGCGTCGCCATCGGCTTCGACCGCCTGGTGGCCATCCTGCGGGGGGAGACGTCCATCCGCGAGGTCATCGCCTTCCCGAAGACCAACAAGGGCTTGGATCTTCTGGGCGAGTCCCCGTCGCCCGTGCCCGAGAAGCAGCTCAAGGAGCTGTGCATCAAGCTGGACCTGCCGCCGGAAGACCGGGCCTCGACACCCTCCTGAGGAGGCCCAGTCCCACGGCCCATCCGGGCCGTGGGAGCCCAAAGAGACGAAGCTGGCTTGAAGAACTGCCCGAAGTGCGGGGCGCTCATCCGCGACGCGCTCGACCTATGTGAGCGATGCGCGAGGGGGGAACCGCCAGCCGCGCCGAAGCCTGACGCCGCGGACCGGACGACGGACTGTGGGCGACCACAGTCGCGATGGAAGCTTCCGGGTTGTTTGAACCTCATCATTGGGTTCGCCTTCTTCCTCATCCTCCTACAGACCGTGGCCCTACCCTTATTCTGTACGCGCGGCTGGCTCGAGAAGGACCTCGCCCTCATCGAGGAGGCGAAGCAGAAGGGGGAGAAGGCTGAGTCCCTTCTACCCCGGCTCCGCTCCCCGCGGGGCTACAGTGTGCGCTGGCAGATGGGCTCAGGGCAGACCGCGGAGCGGTCTTATAGGATCCATTCTCCGCTCAAGCGTCCGTCAGACAAGGACGGCAGGCCCGCCAGGGCCGCGAGCGCCGACCTCATCTACGACACCGGCGGCGACTCCCACGCCACCGTGTATTTGGAATTCGACGAGGAGGAACGCCTGAAGTCTTTTACAACGAGTTCTGTAGGCTAGCATTCCACCCCTGGAAGGATCCTGTCCGGACTGTTATACTGACTATGACTGGCGGGAAGTTAGACGGCCCTGCGCAGGCCCCGGGAGACCGGGGCCTGCTTTTGTTATAGACGAAAAGCCCCCCTGACGGGGGGCTTGAGATGGTGGACGTGCGGGGGATCGAACCCCGGACCTCCTCGTTGCGAACGAGGCGCTCTCCCAGCTGAGCTACACGCCCTTGTCACCCCCGCGCAAAGCGCGGGGGTCCTTCCGCAGTGATTATAGCAGTTTTCGTTTTAGACTCTTTTCCCTGGAGTTATCCCCATCACTTCCGGAACGAAAGTGCTGGGGATATCTTTCGCTACCTGCGCTGCGGCGGCAGGCCTTTGAGCCTCCGCCGCTCCTCCTTGGCCCGCTCGTTGGCGGCCGAATGCTCGGCCCAGGTGCGGCTGAAGGTGTGGCGGCCGGTGTTGTCCGCCACGAAGTAGATGGCGTCGCTCTGCGCCGGGCGGAGCACGGCGCGGATGGCGTCGACGCCCGGGGAGCAGATGGGGCCCGGAGGCAGGCCGTAATGGAGATAGGTGTTGTACTTGGAGACGATCTCCAGATGCTTGAAGCGCAGCTTCTGCTCCCACTTGCCGGTGTCCGCTCCGTAGGCGTACTGGACCGTGGGGTCGGCCTCCAGCCTCATGCGCTTGGACAGGCGATTGCAGTAGACCGCCGCGACCATGGGCATCTCGTCGATGACCGCGGCCTCCCGCTGGACGATGGACGCGAGGGTCACCGCCTGCGTCAGGTCGAAGCGCTTCTGCGGCAGAGCGGCGAACTCGGGCTCCACGCTCCGGCGGAACTCGTCGAGCATGTGGTGCGCCACCTTGTCCGCCGCGAGGGACCTGCTGAAGAAATAGGTCGTGGGGAAGAGGTAGCCCTCCAGGTTGTTGGCGCGGACGTACTCCATGAAATCGTCGCTGTCCGTGACGCCCAGCGACTCCAGGCGGTCCGCGATCTGCTTGGCCATGAAGCCCTCGGGCACGACCACGCGCACCTGCTCCTGGTCGCCCCGGTAGAGCGTGGAGAGGACCTGCCAGACCGGCGTCGGCTTGCGCAGCAGGTACGCGCCGGGCTTCAGGCGCCGCTCCTTGCCCGAGAGCTTGGCCGCGAGTTTGAACAGGGTCACGCTGGGGATGACGCCTTCCCTCTTGAGCAGGGCGGCCGTCTCGCGGGCCGAGAGCCCGGGGGGGATGACCACCTGGACCTTGGCCGCTCCGGGACGGGACAGCCAAAGGAGCAGGCACAGACACGCGGAAGCGGCCACGACCCAGGCCAGTCTGCGCGGAGTCATGCGGGCTCTCCCTGGAACGGATAGCGTTCGATCGCCTCATGCCTCGGGCCGTCAGGCCCGAGGACGCTGTTGATGAGCGAGAGCTCCTTCACCTCGAACGAGGCCTCCTTCCAGGCCGCCTCATCGCGCCACTTCTTGGCGCGCTCCAGGAGCCTGTCCGCGCCTTTCGGCCCTCTCACGCGGCCGAGCGTGGCATGAGGCGTGAACCCGCGCTCCTCGGTCTGGAAGCCTCCGGCCTCGAGGTGTCCCTTGAGAGAGCGCGCGGCGTCGACGAGCGCGTCATGCCCGGGCCCGGGGCCCACCCCGGCCCAGAGTACGCGGGGCTTCTCCCAGGAGGGGAAGGCCCCCAGATGGGTCAAGGACGCCCGCGCCGGCTTCGCCGCCAGCGCGGTCCGCGCCCCGGCCTCCTTGACCGCGGTGAGGCGGCTCTCCGAGGTCTCGCCCAGGAACGCGAGGGTCAGGTGCATGCCGCCCGAGACCCATTTGACGTCGGCGCGGCTGGAAGCCAATTCCCGCAGGGCCTCCTGCAGGCGGCCGCATGCCGGGCCCTGGATCTCGACGGCGAAGAACAGTCTCACTAGGGTTTGGCCCTCCGCAGCACCGCCCGGATGCGGGCCAAAAGGTCCTCCGGGGAGAAGGGCTTGACGATGTAGTCGTCCACGCCGAAATGCAGGGCGTCGAGTTCGTCGTCCGTGGTCTGGCGCACGGTCAGCATGATGACCGGCACGCTCTTTTGCGCCTCGTTGCGCCGCACGGCTTCCACGAAGGTCTGGCCGTCCATCCTGGGCATCATCCAGTCCGCGAGGATGATGTCGGGGCGGTAGCCCTTCAGGATGGAAAGCCCGTCCTCGCCGTTCGAGGCCAGGCGGACATCATAGCCGGCGCCTTCGAGCACGTCCTTGAGGATGACCCGGTAGTCCTCCTCGTCGTCGACCGCCAGCACCTTCGTCGCCATGGCTCACCTCGTCTCGGTCATCGGAAGATTGAACAGGAACCGCGCCCCTTTCCCGGGAACGGATCTGACCCCCACTTGCCCTCCGTGGGCCTCCACGATGGATTTTACGATGAAAAGGCCCAGGCCCGTGCCGTGAGTGCCCGTGACCCTGCCCGCGATGTTCTTGCCCTGCTGGAACCTCTTGAAGAGCTTCTGCTGTTCCTCCGGCTCGATGCCGCGGCCGTTGTCGCAGACGGAGACCTCCAGGAACCTGCGGCCGTTCTCCCGGTACTGCTCCGCCTCGATCCAGACCGAGCCGCCCTTGGGTGTGAACTTGAGAGCGTTGGACACGAGGTTCACCAGGACCTGGCGCATCCGCTCCGGGTCCGCCTGCACCTGGCCGAGCCCCGGGTCGAGCCGGCTGACCAGGGCGACCCCCTGCTCCCGGCCCTTGGCCTCGAAGAAGGAGAGCACGTCTCGCGCCAGGTCCTGGAGGTTCATGGGTTGGGGCGCGCACTCGAGCTTGCCGCGCTCGATCTTGGCGACGTCGAGCAGGTCGTTGATGAAGCCGGAGAGGCGCCCCACGTTCGTCTTGACCCGGGCCAGATACTCGATGCCCGTGGCCAAGCCCGCGGGCCCGGACCTGAGCTTGGCGTCGATGAGCCCCAGGAAGGAGTCGATGGCGCCCAGGGGGGAACGGAGCTCGTGCGTGACCGCGGACACGAAGTCGCGCTTGAGCGCGTCGAGCTCCTCGAGCCTGGCGGACATCTCGTTGAACCCCCGGGTGAGCGCCCCGATCTCGTCGGCGGCGCCAGGCTCGAGCCGCAAGCCCAGCTTGCCCTTGCCGATCTCCAGCGCGGCCGAAGACAACGCGGAGAGCCGGCGGCACAGGCGCCTGGCCAGCAGGTCCGAGAAGAGGATCGCCAGGATGAGCCCGATGCCGAACAGGCGGACGATGTCCCGCGTGAGCCGGCGGATGCTCTCGTCCACCGCGGTCCCGAACACCCCTCGGTCGATGCCCGCTTCCAGCTGCACGTAGCGCGCCGAGTCCGCCGGGTCCCGCTCCCGCAGCGACCGCTCCTCCACCTGGGCCGAGGACGCGCGCATCCCGAGCGAATGGCTCCGGGTGCGCTGCCCGTCGACCCAGGCGATCCGGCAGTACGCCAAGGCGGGGAACTGCTGCTGGAGGAACTTCACGTAGCTCAGCAGGAGTATCTCGTCGCGGGCGACCAGGGCATCCCTGGCCGCCCGGCGCAGGGTGCTCTCCAGGATGCGCAGCTCCTGCAGCTCCTCCTCCATGAGATAGGCCCGCTCCATGCGCACGAGCGAGGCCCCCACCCCGCCGAGCACCCCGGCGAAGAGCATCCCGATGAGCAGCGTCAGCTTGAGGCGTATGCTCAAGGCTGGGCCTCCAGGAGGTCGGCCTGCACGCGGCGCAGGCTCCTCTGCGCGGACGCGTTCTTGGGGTCGACCCTCAGGATCTGCTGGAGCATGTTGGCGGCCTCGCTCAAGCGGCCCTGGGAGTAGAGGTCCGCCGCGGCCTCGAACATGCGCTGCACCTCGTAGGGAGACGCGCCCTTCGCGGGGACGCCCTCCTCCAAGGGTTTGGCCGCGGGAGGCGGCACCTTGCCCAGCAGGGAGACCATGGCCGAGATGTAGGAGTCGAGACTCCTGCGCCCCTCCGCGTCGGTCTCATACTTCTTCGCCGCGCGGAGGGACCTGAGCGCCGCCTCGTACTCCTTCTTGGCGTAGTGCGCCGCGGCCATGCGCTTGTAGGCCAGCACGTTGGCAGGGTCGAGCTCCAGCACTTCCTTGGCCAGGCGCATGACCTTGTCGTGGTCCCCTTCGCGCAAGGCCACCTCGAGCAGGGCCTGAGCCGCGGCCACGAGCTTCTCCTTGCCCAGGGTCGGAGCCGCGGGAGCCGCAGGGGCGACCTCGCGCGCGATGCCCACAGCGCCTTCGATGACCTGCAGGAAGCGCTCATAGCGCTCGTCAGCGGGCTGCAGCGAGGCCGCGTAGGAGAGTTTGCGCACCGCGTCCTTGTCGCGGCCGGCGAGGTAGTCCATGATGCCCTCGTAGAGAGCGGCTTGCGCGGGGTCCGCGCGGAAGTCCCGGAGCTCCGGGAACACCGAGGCGATCTTGGCCATGCGCTCCACGCTCGCGGCCACGTGCCTGTCCTGGGGGTTGAGCCCCAAGGCCTGGTCCAGCTTGGCATGGGCCTCGGCGAAGCGCGCCTCCGCCGTGTCCACCTGGGCCTGGCGCAGGAATTCGCGCTGAGCCGTGCGCTTGTAGAGGGCGAGCGACTCGGCCTGCGCCCTGAACTCGGGCGTGCCGACCTCGGCGAGTTCGCGCATGTTCTCCAGGATGGCCTCGGAGAAGCGCGGCTCGGCCCCGCGCGGCCGGCCGAAGCGGAAGCTCAGGCCCATGCGGTGCGTGCCGTAGGTCCCGGACACCGTGCCCAGAGGCATGGCGAAGCTGTAGTCGACCTGCATGCGGTAGACCTTGTAGGACAGGCCGGCCGTGACCTGCCGGTACTGCCGGTCCCCGGCCCCGATGGAGCCGCGCATGCCGAGCGTGCCGTGCATGAGCGTCGGCAGCCACTTCTCCACCCCCAGGCTCGCCACCTTGTCCGTGGAAC
This sequence comes from Elusimicrobiota bacterium, assembly GCA_041650695.1. Taxonomy (GTDB): domain Bacteria; phylum Elusimicrobiota; class Elusimicrobia; order UBA1565; family UBA1565; genus JBAZKS01. Next base: position 6,626 of record JBAZKS010000054.1, on the reverse strand, counting down.
CGTCCGGCGCCTTCATGAAGTCCACGTCCATGGAGAAGCTCGTCCAGGACGTCTGATAGGCGCCGCCCAGCTTGATGTTGCGGCCGAGCTTGTCCGTGTCCGAGTCCGAGAACGCGATGTTGGGCTCGAGCAGGTGCTGGACCGCCAGCCCCAGGGTGAAGCGGGGCCGAACGCGGTAGAGCAGGCCCACGTCCGTGTCGATGTTGGTCTTGGAGCCTTTCTGCAGCACCGGGTCCGCGCCCTGGTTCTGTTGGCCCGTGTCGCTGAACGCCATGTCGGCCACGCCCGTGTCGCCCAGGGAGCGGTTGAGGACCTTGAGCGTCGTGCCGGCGTAGAACCCGGAAGGGATCTGCTCCGCGAAGAGACGCCTGCCGTAGGAGCCTGAGAAGCTCATCTCCCGGTAGAGGCTGTCCAGGGTGAAGTAGTTCCAGGCGAGTCCGAACGCGCCCTGCCTCCCCTGCTGGATGGGCTTGGCGAAGGCGAGGAACGAATTCTGCAGGTTGGAGTCGTCCGAGAGCCCTGTGAAGAGCCTCGAGTAGGTCGTGGCGAGCTGTGGACGGTCCATGGTCGCGAGTCCCGCGGGGTTGTAGTACACGGCGTAGACATCATCGGCAAGGGCTGTGTATGCGTTGCCCATACCTGTTACGCGCGCGCCCACGCCCACGTCCTCGTATGCCGCGCGAGCCTCCGGAGTGTAGCAAGCCGCGGCCAACAGAGTCAACATCGCGAAAAAGCGTTTATTTTGAATGTTTTTCATGGCGTTCACCTCACCACCACGAAGGTGCCGGTCACCGTCAACTCTTCGGACCGGATCTGGTAGACGTATACCCCTCCCGCGACCGCCCGGCCGTGGGACTTCCCATCCCAGGTCAAGGCCTCCGCATCCACGTCGGAGCCGTATTTCGTCTTGCAAGTCAGCGCCAACCCGGTCGTCGGGTTGTCGAAATGGGCCATGCCGGAGACCACGTTGCCGCGCAGATCGAAGACCCGGCCGTCCACGAAGGAGGCCTTGGGGTTCTCGAAGCACAAGATGGCTATGTCATTCTTGTGGTCGTTGTTCGGCGTGATGAAGCGGGCCAAAGCGCCCCGGAAGCTGAACCCGGACGCGAGCGCGTGCGCCCTGCCCGTCTCCAGCGTGGCGGCGAGGAAGGCGATGGCCGCGATGCCCGCCGCGAACATGAGCCAGCGGACCCAATTTTTCTCGTTCTCGGATGCGTATCTCATAAGCGCCTCCCGGTCATCTCGCCACCACCAGCGTCCCGTTGAACATCTTGCCTTCGGCTTCGACTTGGTAGACGTACACTCCGCTCGTCACCGGCCTGCCGTTCATCATGCCGTCCCAGACCAGCTGGTCGGCCGTGAGCCCCCGCGCCGTGCCCGGGATCATGGTCGCCACGTACGCCCCGCGCATGTCGTAGATCTTGCCCTCCACCGGCGCGTTGTTCGGGTTGTCGAAAGTGAAGATGACCACGTCGTTCTTCCCGTCTCCGTTCGGCGTGAGCACGCGGCTGGTGAGGTTCGAGAGGTCGAAGGTCACGCCGGACTCGCGCAGCATGATCCTGACCTGGAACTTGCCCAGATTCGGGGTCTGCGCCTCCACGACCTGTTCCGCCGCGTTCACCTTGCCGTAGAGCTTCTTGTACTCGGTGCCGTTATGCCAGAACATGCCGAGGTTCTTGGCTGCGCCGGGGGCGGCGGCCGGGGTGAGGCCCGCGGCCTGGGGCACCGGGTTGCCGTCCGCGTCGGCCTCGTAGTGCAGCCTCACCGTGACCGGCTGCGGGAAGTGGAAGTCCGTGAGCTGGGTGTGCCCGCCGAGCATGGGCACGAACTCTGCGGCTTGCAGGACCTTGTCTCCGATCTCCTCGGGCAGGCGCTGGCGCATGATGGCCACGTCCTCCGAGAGTCCCGTGACCTCGCTGGTGAGCAGGGGCGCCTGGACCCCGTCGACGAGCACCGCGCTCTTGCAGTCGTCGAGCCCGAAGAAGAGGTCGCCGAGCTGGGTGAGCATGACGGAGTCGTTCGACGCGAACCAGGCGTTGGTCGAGCGGACCATGTAGAAGTACGCGCGGCCGTGCGTATCGTGCGTGAAGCTGTCGACCGCGACGCCGCTGGACTGGGCCAGCGTGAAGGGCACGCACGGGTTGGTGGTGACGAATATCTCGTAGCCGGTCAGCTCGTCCGCCCTGGGGCTCGTGGTGCTGGTGAACAGGGTGGCGTCCGAGAAGCGGATCGTGGGCTTCCAGCGCAGCGTGACCGTGTCCGTGGCGCGGCTGAAGTCGAAGCTGAAGGGCTCCATGGGGCGGATGGTGAACGGCGTCGTCTTGACCGCGGGCGTGGGCGCGCTCGCCAGGCCCTCCGCATCCCTGGCCCCGAGCCTGAAGTAGAAGGTGGTGAAGGCGTCGAGCGGCCGGTCGAGGTAGGAGACGGCCGTGGTGGTGGAGAACTCGGCGAACCCGGCGGCGGCCTCGGTGGACCGCTGCAGGAAGTAGTGGACGAAGTCCAGCCCCTTGCCTCCGAGGCCCGCGGGCAGCTCCTCCCACTTCAAGGACGCCTGGATGAGGCCGGCCTCGACGCTCAGGCCCGAGGGCGTGGCCGGCGGCAGATTGAGCGGCTTGGAGTAGGCCTGCGCTCCCGGAGTCGCGGCCTTGGCGTCCAGCGGCGAGACCTCGGCGGCCAGGTCCACGGACCTGACCGCGAAGTAGAACGTGGACGCCGGATAGAGGCCGTTCAAGGTCAGGGTCTCGAGAGCGCCCGGCTTGAGCGCGTTCTGCTTGACCACGCTGCTCGGCGCGGCCATCTGGAGCCAGGCGGCGCCGCCCTGGGCCAGGGCGTCCACCGAGACCGTGGAGTAGCGCACCTCGTAGCGCGAGACGGGCACGAAGTTGCGGTTGAGCGGAGCGGTCCAGCTCAGCTGGATATCGCCCTCGTTCACCGTGCCCTGGGCCGCGGCGAGGTCCGTGACGGGCTCGGGGTCGTTCGGGACGAACCGCGGCGCGGTGTAGTTGAAGATATTCAACCCTCTCCACGCGTCGCGCAGCCAGCGGCCCTTCATGGCGGGCGCGGAGGAGTCCTCGGCCCGGAGGGCGAAGTAGTACGTGGTGAAGGGCGTGAGTCCCGTCACGACCCAGACGCGCTTGGCCCCGGCCTCGCCCACGTCCGGCAGGAGCGTGCCGGAGAGCTCCGTCACCGGCGTCGCGGACGCGAACTCCGCGTCCGTGGAGATGTTGGCGACCGACGAGGCCTTGACCACGTAGCTCAGCGGCGGCGTGACTCCCGCCTGTACGGGCTCGGTCCAGGACAGCTCGACCCCTCCGAAGCTGTCGGCCGGGTCGGCCCTGGCGAGGAGGGCGGTCACTGGGCCGACGCCCTTGGACATGGCCCGTACCTGGTCCGTCTGCGCGCGCGAGTCCACGAGGCTCAGCTCCGACTCCCGGTCCAAAGACTTCACGCCGAAGAAGTAGAGCACCCCGGCGTCCAAGCCCGTCACGGTCAGCGTCTCCAGGCTGCCCGGGGCCTGGGCCGGCGCCAGCACACGCTCGTCGGTCGCGAGGTCGAACCACCTCTGCGCGTCGCCTCCCACCTCCGCCGCGGAGAACGTGGCCAGCCGGACGGTATACGTGGAGATGGGTACGAAGTTCTGGTTGCGCGGCGCGGTCCAGGAGAGGTCCACCCGCCCTTCCTCGGCCGCGGTCAGGGCGGTCAGGTCCGTGATGGGTTCCGGCAGCCTGAAGATGAACCGGGCCGGGGCGAAGTTGTTCACGTTGACGCCATTCGCCAGGTCGCGAGCCCAATCGCTCACGATGGGCAGAGGATGGGAGTCGTACTCCCGGATGGCGAAGTAATAGGTCACGTTCGGGATCAGGCCGGTGACCGTCATCACGGCGACGGCTCCGCCGCTGCCCGGCTCGGGCACCGGCGAGGAGGAGAACGCGGTCAAGGGCATGGCCGCGTCGAAGCCGTCGTTGTCCTCCATGTTCGCGAGGGTGGATACGCGGATGGCGTAGGTCACGGGCGGTATGGCCCCGGAGGAGTCCGGTTCGGTCCAGGTGAGGTCCACGGACCCGGACTGGGTCCCGGCGACCGCGGTCAGATTGATGATGGGAGGCGTGGGCCTGGGCTTGGACTTGGCCTGGTCCGCGACCGAGGCCGCGCGCGTGTCGACGGGGGAGAGCTCCCCGGCGATGTCCACGGACTTGACCCCGAAGTAGAAAGTCTTGCCCATCTCGTCGCCGTAGAACCCGGTGATGTTGACGGGGACCGTGGTGCCGGGGGGCAGGCCGGCGCGGATGATGGTCGTGGACTCGGCCAGCGCGAACCAGGCCTCGGCGTCGCCGCCGAGCTCCTGGATGCTGAGCGAGCTCACCTTCAGTATGTAGCGCTCGATGGGGACCTCGTTCGTGTTCATCGGGGCGCTCCAGGTCACCATGATGTCGCCGGGGAGCTCGCCGTAGAAGCCGGTCAGGTTCGTGACCGCGTTCGGCGGGCCGGGCGTGAACTTGGCCCTGGAGAAGTTGGAGACGTTGAGGCCCGCGGCCTCGTTCCTGAGCCAGTTCCCGACGAAGGGCGGGGTGCCGGAGTCCGCGGCGCGCATCGCGAAGTAGTAGGTCGAAGACGGGACGAGGCCCGTGACCGTGAACGCGCGCGCGGAGCCCGCGGGCCCGGGCAGCGGCACGGTCGAAAGCGAGAATGCGGTCAGGGCCTGGGCCGCGTTGAACTGGGCGCTGTTGGCGATCTGCCCCGCGGAGGAGACGCGCACGTCGTAGCGGACAGGGTCGAGCTGACCCACGCGCCTGGGCTCGGTCCAGGTCAAGTCGATGGTCCCGGTGTCAGCGCCGGGGGCGGCGCTCAGGTCCGTGATCCCGGCGATGCCCACCACGTCCACCTTGGCCTGGTCCGCGCCGGACTGGGTCTTGTCGTCGATGATGGACACCAGCCCCATGTCGTCGACGCTCTTCATGCCGAAGTAGTACCGGACCCCGTAATCCAGCGAAGTCAGCAGGGCCTGCCGCGTCCCCGGGACGAGGGGGGGCGGCGCCGCGACGGGCGTCGCGGCATCGAACCACGCGGTCGTGTCTCCGGCCAGCTCGGTCACGCTGAACGTGGCCAGACGGATGAGGTACTGCGCAGGCGGGACCGGCGACGGGCTCCGGACATCGCTCTCCACGGGCGACGTCCACTCGAGGTAGGCCTGCCCTTCCGCGCCGCTCATGCCCGCGAGGTCGGTCACGGCCTTGGGCGGCCAGACGTCCTTCGCATGCAGCCCGATGGCGAGGGAGGCTTGGTCGGGAGCCTCGGCACGCGCGACTCCGACCGAGGCCGGCAGGACCGCGTTCACGAATACGCTGGCGGCGATGAGCAGGCGCGCGGCCGCGCTCCTGGCCATGAGAGCCAGGAGTCTGTGCCCGGGCAAGAGCGTTCGCACGGGCCTTATGCCCGGGTCCCGCGCTCGCGCCTGAAGCGCTCTATCTCCGTCTTCCTCGCCTTCCACGGCGTTCGTCCATGTTCCGCCTATCCGTTCATCGACCTTTCATCCCTCATTTCAAGATGTCATGACGCTCTCGTCCTCACAGAGTCCTTCCGTTGAGCGCCGTCACCGTCACCTGGATGCGCTGCGCCTGCGTCTCGTCCACGGACGAGTCCGCCGGCGTGTCCACGCGCAGCCAGAGCTGCCTCTGCGTGTTCACCATCAGGTCGTCCATCTCCACCCCGCCCGTTATCCCGCCGTTGGCGATCTCGTAGTAGTTGTTCGTGCGAAGGTTGGCCTCGAAGCCGAGGTCTTCGCCCGCCACGTGCGAGGTCCCCACCGCGTGGACCAGGTGCCGCGCGCCGTCCGAGCCGAAATCAGCCTCGGCCGGGCTGTTCGCGTTCGGCAGGCCCAGCGTGAACAGCGCGTACACCTGCACCTTGTCCGCCTCGATGGTCTCGTCCTCGTCCACCTGCCAGGTGTCCAGACCGGCAGCCGACACGCGCACCTCCTGGCGGTTGAAGTTCCCCTTGATCGTCATCATCGCGGGGATATCCATGTACACCGTCGAGCCCAGCAGCACGTTCGCCAGGTTCAGGTCGTTCGTCGCCGAACCCGTCATCTTCGCGCTCGTCGTGTCCAGGTCCACGCCCAGGTCCACCGACGGCGTGATCGATATGGTCAGCGAGTCCGTGTCCGTATCCGCCGCCGTCGCCGCGCCTCCCGCGACCGCCACCGCCAGCGCGGCCGCGAGCATGCACCTCAGCCAGCCTCTCATCGTCTTCATGTCACACCCTCCTGTTTCCAGCGTCACGACTCACTCCGGCCCCCGGGACTGCGTCCCGGAGGAGCCAAATCCTCAAATCTGGCCGGGTGTCCATACGGCCCCGGCAGCCGCGGTTCTCCCATCGCCGCTCCTGTACTAGCCGCTCATCACCACGTTCCCCTGGCTGCGTCGTCTTTCATAGCGTTCTCAAGCCATGACAGCCGCTTCATGCGCCCATAGGATCGCGCTAGACCCCCTGCATGCAGCGCATACGGACCTCCTCAGAACAATTTCCCGCTCACCGCCGTCACCGTCACCTGGATCTCCTGCGCCTGCGTCTCGTCTACCGACGACTCCGCCGGCGTGTCCACGCGCAGCCACAGCTGCCTCGCCGTG
>JBAZKS010000053.1:0-28569 GCA_041650695.1 Elusimicrobiota bacterium | reverse complement strand
TAGAGCCAGTCAAACCTCCGTTTGTGGATAGGCTTCCTCTCGGGGAAGCAACCCACGATATAACGCAGGCGACTGGCTCGTCTATTTAATCTAGTCCGCTTCCCTCTCCCCTGCGAACTTCCTCCGCAGCAGGGTGGCGCGCAGGAAGTCGCGGTCCTGAGGCCCGAGTTCCTTCCCGGCGAGCATCTGCACATGGCCGGGTTGGGTCAGCACGAGGAGTTCGTTGACCGTGTGCAGGTCCACCGGGAGCTTCCAGCCGTAGTGCAGGCCGAGACGGATATAGGAGAGGTGCTGCATCGCCTCCTCGAAGGAGACGATGCGCGCCTGGGACAGGGCTCCCAGCGAGCGGTACACGAGGTCCTCGAGCCGGAGCTTCTGCTCCCCGGAGACGAACTCCGAGCGGGTCTCATTCTCGCGGCGCAAAAGCCCTTCCACCACCCGGGTGATGGTCTCGATGACCTCCCCCTCGTTCGGGCCCAGGGCGGTGGCGTTGGAGATCTGGTAGAAATCCCCCATGACCTTGGTCCCTTCGCCGTAGAGCCCGCGCGCCACGATGCCGAGCCTCGAGAGGCCGTCGAGCACGCGGTTGACGAGCCCGGCGAGGCCCAGGGCCGGCAGGTGCACCAGGCAGGAGGCGCGCAGGCCCGTGCCCGTGTTCGTGGGGCAGGAGGTCATGTAGCCCCAATCCGTGTGGAAGGCCATCTCCAACTCGCCTGAGAGCTCGTCGTCCGTCGCGCTCACCCGCCGGAAGAGGTCCGCCAGGCACAGCCCGGAGGAGATGCCCTGCAGGCGCAGGTGATCCTCCTCGTTGACCATGAGGCTGAGGACCTCGGCCTCGCCCACCACGACCCCGCGATGCTGCGAGATGGCCGCGAGCTTGGTGCTGATGAGGTGGCGTTCCACCAGGAATGTACGGTCGAGGGCGGAAGCATCGGCGAGACGGATGCGCGCGGCCCCGGACAGGGAGGGGGACTTCCCCGCCGCTTCGAACGCCGCGGCGAGCACGGCGGCCAGGCTGTCCGCCGTCGCGCGTCCCGGGAACGGATACTCGCTCAGGTTGCGGGCCAGGCGGACGCGGGAGGAGAGCACGACCCCGTGCTCCGGGCCCTCGGCCCTGGCCCACGCCATCTTGTAGCGGAGCATGTTCTTGAGGTTCATTTCTCCAGCCTCTTGAGCATGTCCCGGATGCGCGCGGCCTCCTCGAAGGCCTCGTCTTTCACCGCGGTCTCGAGCTGCTTGCGCAGCCTCGCGGTCTCCTGGGTCCGGCGCTTCTCGCTCCTGGCCGAGGCCACCCCCGGGGGCATCTTGCCGCGGTGGCGGGTCTTGCCGTGGATCTGCTTGAGGAGCTCCTCCAGCGGCTTGGCGAAGCTGTCGTAGCACTGAGGGCAGCCCAGAAGGCCCGTGCGCCGGAACTCGAGGTACTGCAGGCCGCAGCGCGAGCACGCCAGGCGCTCGATCTTCCCCGGACGCTCCGTCGCTTTGGCCAGGGAGGCGAGCAGGTCGAAGATCGGCGAGCCGGACGTGAGCGCGGGGACCTCGATCTTCTTGGCGCAGTCCCCGCACAGGCGGAGCTCCGTGACCTGGTTGTTCAGGAGCTGCTTGAAGAATACGGTGGCGTCGGCTTTATGGCACTGCTCGCAAAGCATGGACTCAGCGTTCGGCTCCTTCAGCCGCCAGGGAGAGGGCGTGCTCGCGGAAGGCCGCGACGAGCTTTTTTGTGACGGGGCCGGGCCTTCCCTCGCCGATCTTCCTGCCGTCCACGTGCGAAACGCCGATGATCTCCGCTCCGGTGCCGGTGAGGAAGACCTCGTCGGCTCCGTAGAGCTCGGTCGGGGTGAAGACCTGCTCGCGGACATCGAGGCACAGCTTGCGGCGGGCGAGGTCCATGGCCACGCCGCGCGTGACGCCTTCGAGGATTCCGACGAAGACGGGAGGGGTGAAGAGCACGTCCTTCCGGATGAAAAAGATGTTGTCCCCGGTGCATTCCGCGACGTAGCCCTCCCGGTTCAGGAGGATCGCCTCATCGCACCCGGCCCGGATCGCCTCGGCCCGGGCGAGCACGTTGTTGAGGTAGTTCAGGGACTTGATGAGGGGGCTCAGGGTATCGGGCGGGGTGCGGCGCAGGCTCGCGACGATCACCTTCAGGCCCCTGCGGTAGGCCTCCTCGGGGTAGAGGGCGATCTTGTCCACGATGACGATGACGCTGGGCTTCGGGCATTTGCGCAGGTCGAGTCCGAGGTCTCCGACCCCCCGGGTGACGATGGCCCGGATGTAGGCGTCCTTGAGCCCGTTGATGCGCACCGCCTCCGTGATGAGGCGCGACATCTCCTCGGGCGGGACCGGGATGTCGAGGAGTATCGCTTTCGCGGACGCGTAGAGCCGCTCCACGTGCTCCTTGAGGCGGAAGACCCGGCCGCCGTAGGCCCGGATGCCTTCGAAGACGCCGTCGCCGTAGAGGAGCCCGTGGTCGTACACCGAGACCAGGGCTTTCTCGCGGTCGTAGAACTCGCCGTCGATGTATATCTTCATGGCGCGGCCTCTTGGATGCGTCCGTCGAGGAGGTGGATGGACCTTGAGGCGAACCGGACCGCGTGTTCATTGTGGGTGACCATGAGCACGCAGACCTTCAGCGTGTCCACCAGCTCGCGCAGCTTGCTTGATACCAATTCTCCGTTCCGTCTGTCCAGGTTGCCCGTAGGCTCGTCGGCCAGGACCATGGCGGGCTTGTTGACGAGCGCTCGTGCGATGGCCGCGCGCTGCCTTTCGCCCCCGGAGAGCTGGGGCGGCAGGCGACCCGCCAAGGGACGTATCCCGAGGCGGTCGAGCAGGTCCAGGGCGCGGGCCTCGAGAGCCGCCAGGCCCTCCCCCTTGCGGAGCGCGATGCGGCCGGGCAGCATCACGTTCTCCAGGACCGTGAATTCGGGGAGCAGGGAGTCGAACTGGAAGACGAACCCGAGGCTGCGGTTGCGCAGCCGGGCGCGATCCCTCTCCGAGAGGCGGCCGGTCGGCTGGCCGAAGAGGCGGACCTCCCCGTCGGTGGGCCGGTCCATGAGCCCCAGGAGGTTGAGCAGGGTCGATTTCCCCGACCCGCTGGGGCCGAGTATGACGACGAACTCGCCGGCCCGGGCCTGGAAGTCCACTCCCTTGAGCACCTCCACGGAGCTTTTCTCCCCCTCGGTGTAGCTTCGGCGCAGGTTCAGCGTCTCCAGGAAGGGTGGCTCAGCCATAGTGGATGGCCTCGATGGGATCCACCCGCGAGGACCGCCAGGCCGGATAAAGCGTGGCGAGCACCGAGAGGGCGAGTCCGCAGAGCACCACGGACGCGACGTCGGAGGGCGAGACTTGCACGGGCAGGCGGGTGAGGTAGTAGATGTCCGAGGGCAGCTGGATGATGGGGTAGCGGTGCAGGAACCAGCAGACGGCCAGGCCGATGGCCGTCCCGGAGCACACCCCCAAAGCGCCGATGAGCGAACCGACCCAGAGGAAGACGCGCAGGATCTCCGGTCCGGTCGCTCCCATGGCGCGCAAGAGTCCTATGTCGCGGAGCTTCTCCGTCCCCATCAGGATGAGGTTCGAGGCGATGTTGAAGGATGCGACCAGGATGATGAGCGTGACGATGATGAACATCATGATCTTCTCGAGCTTCAGCGCGGCGAAGAGCGTCTCGTTCATCTGCGAGTAGGATCGGATGCGGTATTCGAAGCCGAGCTCCTGCCGCAGCGCGGCACAGACCTCGTCCGCGAGCTCCAGGCGCGCCACCTTCACCTGGACGCCCGTGGCGCCGCCGGGGACCTCGAGGAAGGCGGCTGCCGCGGGCCGCGAGGTGTAGACCATGATGTTGTCGTACTCGTAGTAGCCCGTGCGCAGGAGCCCCACGACCTTGAAGCGCTTCATGAGGGGCGTGATGCCGAGGTTCCTCGGCGGCGAGACCAGGATGATATCCTCGCCGAGCCAGACCCCCATGGACCTGGCGAGTTCCTCGCCGAGGACTACGCCCGGGACCTTGCCTTCGCCGAGCCGTTCCCAGCCCCCCGAGGTGAGGGTCTTGGCCAGGTCGTTTACCTTGAACTCGGCCTCCGGATCGATCCCCTTGACCACCACTCCGGACGAGCGCCCCTCGAAGGTGAGGATGCCCTGACCGAGCGCGAAGGGCGCCGAGGCCTCGACCTCGGGATGCGCGGCGAGGACCGTCTCCACGCGCTTGAGCTTCGCGGCGTCGAGTTGAGCGTCGATGGTGATGTGCGCTTGGGCTCCTATGACCTTCTTCTGGATGTCGGCCTGGAAGCCGTTCATGACCGAGAGGATGATGATGAGGGCGGCCACGCCGATGGAGACGCCGGCCACCCCGATGGCGGTGGTCACGACCGTGAAGAGCCCTTTGCGCTTGGACTTCAGGTAGCGCAAGGCGACGAAGACCTCGAAAGGCAGGGTCATGCCGCCTCGGATTTGAGCGTGGGGAAGAGGACGACCTCGCGGATGGAGGGCTGGCCCGTGAAGATCATGGCGAGGCGGTCGATGCCGATGCCGATGCCGCCGGTGGGGGGCATCCCGTGTTCCATGGCTTCGACGAAGTCCTCGTCCGGGGGCTCGGCCTCCGTCAGCCCGCCGGCCTTTTGTTTCGCCTGCTCCTCGAAGCGCAGGCGCTGCTCGACCGGGTCGTTGAGCTCCGTGTAGGCGTTGGCGCATTCCTCCGTTCCGATGAAGAATTCGAAGCGCTCCACGAGCGACTCGTCGCCGGGGACGCACTTGGCCAGCGGGGTGATGGCCGTGGGGTGGTCGAAGAGGAACGCCCCTTCGTGCAAAAGGGGCAGGATGCGGTCGTCGAAGACGCGCTCGAACACCTTGGCGCTCGGCGTCCCCTCCGAGGCCTCGATCTTCAGACGGCGGGCGAGGGTCATGAGGCCCTCCCGGCGGAATCCCTTGCCATCGAGCACCGCGTGTATGTCCTCGCCGCAGCGCTCCTTCCAGAGTTCCGGGAGCCTGAGGCGGCGGAAGGGCGGAGTGAGCTTGAGGGGCTGGCCCCGGTATTCGACGGACTCGATGCCGAGACTCCGGCAGGCGTCGGAGAATACGCGCTCGACGAGGTCCGCCATGCCGTTGTAGTCCGTGTGGGCTTGGTAGGCCTCGAGCATGGTGAACTCGGGGTTGTGGCGGGTGTCGATCCCCTCGTTCCGGAAGACCCGGCCGATCTCGTAGACCTTGCCGAAGCCGCCGATGATGAGGCGCTTGAGATAGAGCTCCAGGGCGATGCGCAGGTAGAGCTTGGATCCGAGCGCCCGGTGGAACGTCTCGAAGGGATTGGCCGAGGCTCCGCCGGCCTGGGGGAGCAGCACCGGGGTCTCGACTTCCAGGAATCCCAAAGACGCCATGGTGGAGCGGATGGACGCGACGAGGTTGGAGCGCGTCTCAAAGACCCGGCGCACCGATTCGTTGGCGATGAGGTCGAGATGGCGCCGCCGGAACCGGGCGTCGGTGTCCTTCAGCCCGTGCCATTTCTCGGGCGGCGGTCGAAGGGCCTTGGCGAGCAGCGTCACGCTGCTCGCCTCCACCGTCGTCTCCCCGGTCCGGGTCTTGAAGACGGGTCCCTCCACGCCGATGATGTCCCCCACGTGGAGTTCCTTTTTGAAGAAGGCGTAGGCCTCCTCGCCCAGGACGTCCTTCTTGAAGTAGAGCTGGAGTTTGCGGCCTTCGTCGAGGATGTGGGCGAAGGAGGCTTTGCCCATCTCGCGGATCTGCACGAGCCGGCCGGCCACGCGGACCTTCCCTTCCGTGCGGCCTCCGGGCGAGAATCCCTCCGCCAGCGCGGCCGCTTGCGCGGCGGAATGCGTGCGCGGCCAGCGGTGGGGGTAGGGGTCGAAGGTGCCGGACACTGTGCGTTACCCGGAGTTGTTGTTCCTGTGCAGGATGCCGGCGATGAGTTCGCGCAGCATCTTGGGGTCGAAAGGCTTCTGGACGTAGGCCGCCACGTTGGGGGCCATCTCGAAGAGCTCCCGCATCTTCTGCCCCTTGGCCGTGAGCACGAGGATGGGGATGCCCCGGGTGCGCGGCTCCTTCTGCAGCCGGTTGTTCAAGGCATAGCCGTCCATGATCGGCATCATGATGTCGAGGATGATGAGGTCCGGCACCGGCTTCTGCGGGGAGGGCGGTTCGACGCCGAGGCGCTCGAGGGCGATCACCCCGTTGGACGCGTCGAGGATTGCGTAGCCGTCCTTCTCCAGGACGAAGCGCAGCAGGGTGACGATCTCCGGCTCGTCGTCGACGATCAGGATCATGGGCATCTTACGCCGGGCCCGTCCCCAGGAGGCTCGATATCATCTCCTTGAGTTTCTTCGGGTCGAACGGCTTCTCCAGGTACGCGGCCACGTTCGGGGCATTTTCGAAGAGGTCGCGGACCTGACCTTTCGCGGTCAGGACCACGACCGGGATGGACTTCGCCTTTCCATGCTCGTTCATCTTGCGGGTGGCGGTGAAGCCGTCCATGACGGGCATCATCACGTCGATGATGACGAGGTCCGGCAGCTGCTCCTTCGTCTTGGGCGTGTCGGGCTCCACGCCGAGGAACTGCAGCGCCTCGGCGCCGTTATAGGCCTCGCTCACCCTGTGTCCGTCCTTCTCCAGCAGGAACTTGATCAAGGTGACGACGTCCCGTTCATCCTCGACGACGAGGATATGCGCCATCGAAGGAAGAGTCTACTAGATTTTGCCGCCCCGCCGCCACAAATTGTATCATCCCGTCCGCCATGGCTAAAGAACAGACCCTCATCCTCATCAAACCCGACGGAAGCAAGCGCCGCCTCACCGGCTTGGTCATCGACCGGCTCGACGCCTCCGGGCTCGCCCTGGTCGGCGCCAAGGTCGTTCCCGTGAGCGAGGACCTCGCCAAGAAGCACTACCGCGACCATGTGGGCAAGCACTTCTTCGACAATCTCATCAGATACATCCGCGGAGAGTTCCACGCCATCCCCAGGAGCCGCATCCTCGCTTTGGTCTACGAGGGGGAGAACGCCGTGGCCGTGGCCAGGCGCGTGGCCGGCGCCACGGACCCGGAGAAGGCCGAGCCCGGCACGCTCCGGGGCTCTTTCGGGCGGAACACGAAGGACGGGCAGATCGAGAACGTGCTGCACGCCTCCGGCTCGCCGGCCGAAGCCTCCTACGAGGTCGGGCTCTGGTTCCGGCCGGACGAGCTCGTGGGCTCGTGAGGATACTGCTCTTCCTGGCTCTCTGCGCCTTCTGCGCGGAGACCCCGGTCGCCCCCGCCAAGAAATCCAGAGAGCTTGCCGGCGAAATCGTCGAGTTCCGCACCGCGGACGGGTGGACGATCACGGGACAGTTCCAGCCCCCGGGCAAGGACCAGCTCACCTTCATCCTGCTCCATGAGTCCAGCGGACGAAGGCAGAACTGGTACTGGCTGGCGCGGCGCATGGCGGGCCGCGGCATCGGATATTTTGCCATCGACCTCCGAGGGCACGGGCAGAGCCAGAAGCCGCCCGACGGACAGCCCGCGGATTGGCGGAAGTTCAAGGTGGGCAAGGACTACAACGAGTACGACAACATGCGGGAGGACATCGCCGCGGCGGCCGCTTTCCTGACGGAGCGCGGCATCGAGCCCGAGGTCGTCGCTCTCGCCGGAGCCGCGGTGGGGGGGAGCGTGGCCCTCCGCTACGCCGCGCTGCACCCGGAGATCGCGCAGGTCTGCCTGCTTTCTCCCGGGATGAGCCACCAATCCATCCCCACGGTCAACGCCCTGCGCGCCTTCAAGGACCGTCCGATCCTGATGGTGATGGGAGACGACGACCGCCGCACCGCGGCCGAAGCCCCCATCCTCTTCGAGTTCGCCAAACGCGCGGTCGGTCCGGAGAACGTCCAGCTCATCCGGGTCCCGAAGGGGCATGGAACGCGGATGCTCTACTACAACAAGGGGCTCATCGACCAGGTCCTGGACTGGATGGAGAACCCGATCCAGCCGCCCGACCTCACGACCGAGGTCTCGACGGACACGGCCCCCGCGCCGCCGCAGGAGCCCCCTAAAGAATTCATCCGGTGACCGCCTACCTGGACATCGAGACCTCCTGGTCCGGCGAGGTCACCGTGGTGGGGGTCTATATCCCCGGGAGCGGGACGCGGCAGATCATCAAGCCGGACGTCTCGGCCGCGGCCGTGATGGAGCTCCTCTCGGGCGTCTCGCGGCTCGTCACCTATAACGGCAGCCGTTTCGACCTGCCTGTCCTGAACCGCCGCCTCGGCACGGACCTCCCGGGGAAGCTCCGCCATGACGACCTGATGGTCCGGTGCTGGCGCCACGACCTCAAGGGAGGGCTCAAGAAGGTCGAGGTGCTGCTCGACATCCCGCGCGACACCGAGGGCCTCACGAGCCTGGACGCGCCCAGGCTCTGGGACGCGTATCGGGCCGGCCGCCGGGACGCTTTGGACCTGCTGCTGCGCTACAACCGGGAGGACGTGGAGAACCTCGAGGTGCTGGAGAGGAAGTTGGACAAGCTTCCGCCGCGGGCTAGTAACCGACGACCCGGAAACTCTTCAGCAGGCGCTTGAACTCCTCCCGGTAGTCCAGATAGGTGTCCTCGGTGGCGGAGAGCTTGATCATGATGTACTCGTTCCCGCCCGACGCCACGAAGGCGTAGAAGTGGTGGAGCATCACTCTCTTGGCCGGAAGCCGGTCCTTGGGGAGGATGCGGGCCTCGCGCACCTCGAAGACCCGGGCGGGCTTGCCCGCGATGCGCCAGGAGACCGGCTGCGTCGCCTGCCGCGAGGAGGCCTTCTCATCCCGGCGCTCGAAGGCCATCGCGTCCCGGGCGGTGACGAACCCGGGCTTGTCCCGGTCGAACACGTGGATGTGGTAGCCCACCTGCCAGACCCCCGAGGCCTCGACGGGGCCGAGGATGTGGGAGACTTTCCCGCGCGGCATCTCCTGCTCGGAAGCGGACCAGTCCGCCGGGATGTCGCAGGCGAAGCTGCGGCTCGGGGGGGCGTAGTAGACGAAGCGCTCCCCGGCCGGGGAGGAGAGGTCTTCCTGGGCCCGGGAGGGGCACGCGAGCAGGAGCAACGCGAGCGCGCAGAAACCCCTCATTCGGACCTCGCCGCCTTCTCCAGCTCCTGCCACGCGGCGAACGCCTCGGGGTCGGGCTTGGGGAGGGCCGTCGGCACCCACTGCGCCTCGCTGGAAGGCTTCAGATCCGGGGCTAATCCCGCCTCGGACAGGATCGCCACGTCGGTCTGCCCGCCCTGCGCCGCCACGCAGCCGACGAGGAAATCGACGTAGTCTTCGGGCCGCTCGAACCACTCCCGGTACTGCGCTTCGAGTTCGCGGTCGAGGCGGGGCCTCTGGCGCTTTTGGACCTCCAGCGTGCGGTAGAGGTGGAACTCGGCCGCCGACGCGCGGAGCTCCGCGCGGAGGGCGTCGTCCCAGCCGCGGCGCTGCGCGTCGAGTTCGAAGAGGGCGTGGAGCAGGGCTCCGGCGAGCTGCTCTGCGGAGATGCGCAGGCGCATCGAGCCGTCCGAGTAGACGCGGGCCATCCCCCAGTCCTCCTCTTCCTCGCTCTCGGAGGGGGCCTCCCGGCTGATGGCCTTGAGCGTCGGGAAGGGGAGGCTCTGCTCCGCGTAGTAGGCGGGGGAGTCGGGGAGCTTGAAGACTTGGCTCTTTTGGAAAAGGCGCTTGGCCTCCAGCACCACGGGGCCGTCGTTGAGCGCTACTTGGGCCCTGCCCTCGCGTCCGGGGAGGCGGCTCAGCGCGTAGCGGCCGTGCGCCCCGGCTTTGATCGAATCCAGGACGATGTGCGGGGACAGGGCCATCACCAGGCCGAGGGCGATGCGGCGTTCCGGGTCCTGGGTGTTCTCCGCCAAGAAGCTCAGGAGCGGCTTCACGTCGCGGCCGTAAGGCGCGCCGTCCAGGAAAGCGGTGAAAGCGGCCGGATCGAACGGCGGATACGCGACCACAGGCTTCGGCGCGGAAGGAGGAGCGGCGCGCTCCGGAGGCGGCGGCTCCTGGACCGCGGGTTGTCGCACGGCGGGAGGAGCGGCGCGCTCCGGTGACTTGGGTTTCTCACCCTCAAGGGTCAGGGGAGCCGTGGCCGGAGCGGTCGGGACCGGCGGGAGCGGGGCAGGCTCCGTGCGGAAGGGGAGCTCAGGCGCCGGCTTCACCGGTTCGTTCTCGAATGTGGGGAGTTCCTCCGGCTCCGGGATGACCGGAGCCGCCGCCTGCGGGGGTACCGCCGGCATCACTGAGGCGGCTTGAGCAGGCATCGGCTCAGGAGGTGTCCCTATCGGAGAGACGGTCCCGGGGACAGCCTGATCCGAGGCAGGGGGCTGAGGCTGCGGTTCAGGGGCCGCGGGCTCGTCAGGGCCGACCGCCGGAGGGGCGACGGTCAATTCCGCGGCGGAACGGACCGCGGGAGTCTCAGGCGCAGCCTCCGTCGATGGGGTGGGCTGAGGAAGAGGCTGTTCCGGCTCGAACGTGGGGAGTTCTTCGGGTTCCTGGACTGCCGGCTTCGATTCCCTCACCCCCAACGGGAGAAGGAGCTTGTCATGGCTCTTAAGCGGCTCCTGGGATGAGATGGACACGGGTTCGCCGAGTTTGGGTTCTGGCGGAAGGGGAAGCTGCCCTTGGACGAAGTCGGGTACCTTGGGCAGGCGCAGGTCCATCTCATAGACCTCGCGCGTCGTGAAGTAGGCCTGCAGCTGCTCGCGGGAATGTCTGGAGAGGAGCGGCCAATTCTCCTTGCCGATCGCGCGAAGGGCCTCGCGGTCGTTCTGGGACACGGCGTCGGAGTAGTTGCTCTTCGTCAGGATGAGGTTGATCTGCAGCAGGGCCTTCAGCCGCTGTTTGCTGCGGATCTCCTCGAGGACGAACTGGAAATCGCTCTCGGGCAGCGGCTCTTTGGAGTCTTTGGCGTAGACCTTGCCGTCGGCGTTGAGGCTGTAGCCGGCGCGCGTCAAGAGCAGGAAATCGGTGTCGCAGAGCGTCCCTTCCTTAAAAACAAAAGGTTCCTCGGCCGGGGCTTCAGCGGAACGCGCGGACAAGGGCGCGGCGCAGAGCAGGACCGCGAAAACATACGATTTCCAGGTCGATCGCACTGAGGTCCTCGTTGCCGTAATTATATAATCCCCCTATGTCGCTTTCCATACCCGGGGCCGGGCGGCTAGGGCTAGTCGAGTTCTCCATGGCCTGCGGGAGCATCCTCCTGCTCTGCGCCATCGGGGTGGCGCTGAGCCGGCGGAGGCAGACCACCTCGGACTTCTTCCTGGGCGGCCGGAGGATCCCGGGCTGGGCCGTCGTGCTCTCCTTCGTCGCCACGGAGGTCAGCGCCATGACCGTGATCGGCGTGCCGGCGACCACGTACCGCGAGAACTGGCAGTACATGCAGTTCGTCATCGGCTCGGCCGCGGCGCGCGTCGTGGTCGCGTTCCTCTTCATCCCGGCGTTCTACCGGTTCGACTGCACGACCATCTACGAGTACCTCCTGCACCGCTTCGGCCCCTTGACCCAGTACACGGCCACGCTCTTCTTCTTCGTGACCCGGCTCCTGGCCTCCGGGGTGAGGCTCATGGCCGCGTGCTTGGCCGTGGCGGTGCTGCTCGACTGGCCCATCGCCCCGGTGATCGCGGCCTTCAGCGTCGTGAGCATCCTCTACATCGGGGCGGGCGGGGTGAGGGCCGTGGTGTGGACCAACGTGGTCCAGGCCCTGGTCATCCTGGCGGCCGGGGCCGCCACGGTCGTCTTCATCCTCCACAAGGTGGACGGGGGGCTCGTGGAGGTGGTCCGGACCGCTGAAGCGGCCGGACGGCTCGACTTCTGGAACTCCGGGCCTTCCCTCAGGGGCGGGGACTTCCTCCGGGGGTTGCTGTCCGACCCGAACATCGCGTTCGTGGCGCTGCTCAACGGCTTCTTCCACAGCATGGCGGCCTTCGGCACGGACCATGAGCTCATGCAGAGACTCCTGACCGTCCGAACGAGGCGTGTGAGCCGCGACACCCTGCTCTGGACCCTGTTGGCGAGCACGGCCGTGTGCGTGCTCTACATGGCCGTGGGGACCTGCCTCTTCGCGTATTACGGCCAGCATCCGGAGCTGGCCCTGCCCGAGGGGCTCGACAAGATCTATCCGCATTTCGCGGCCCAGGTCATGACTCCGGTGCTGCGCGGCCTCGTGCTGACGGCCATCGTCATGGCGTCCATAGACTCGCCCCTGGCGAGCCTGAGCGCCTCCTTCGTGACAGACCTCTACCGTCCCCTCATCCGCAGGGACGCGAGCGAGAGCCATTACGTCGCGGTCTCCAGGGTCTCCATCCTGTTCTTCGGAGCCGCTTTGGCCGCCATCGCGTACGTCTTCAGCTTCCAAGACAGGATGCTCTGGCTCGCGTTCAAGATCGGAGGCGTGACCTACGGCTGCCTTCTGGGCGTGTTCCTCCTGGGCCTGCTCACGCGGCGGCGCGCGAACAGGGCCAACGTCGCGGCCATGACGTCGATGGCCCTGGTGAACCTCGTCCTCCTGATCCTCTCGGAGAAAGGGATCCTGCCCCTGGGGTGGAGCTGGCTGGTCATCCTGGGGACTTTCGGCACGATAGGCATCGCCGTCGCGCTGGGTCCCCTGATGGACCCGGACCCCGGAACCGCCTAAGCGACGAACAGGGTGTTGCCGGAGAACACCGGGTCGCTCGTCAGGTTGAGCCCGAGATGGCGCAAGCCGCCCTCGTCGCCCGGCGTGGGGATGTGCGTGATGTGCATCTCGCAGCCGGATAGGTCCTTGAGCCGCTCCATGGCCTGCTGGGCCGTCGGGTTCGTGGTGGCGCTGATGGCCAGGGCGATGAGCGTCTCTTCCAGGTTCAGGCTCACGGCCTTCTTGGAGAAGGTGTTCTTCTTGAGGTCCCCGACCGAGGTGAGGATGGAGGGCGAGAGCAGATGCAGGCGGTCCGGGATGCCGGCCAGCTGCTTGATGGCGTTCAGGACCACGCTCGAGGCCGCGTGCATCAAGGGGGAGTTGGTCCCCGTCGCGACGCTCCCGTCCTTGAGTCCGAGGGCCGCTCCGCAGAAGATCCCCTCGTTGCCCTTCCCCCGCTTGCGTCCGTCCTCGGCCGCGCGGCGCGCGTGCTCCACCACGCGGCGGTCCTCGGGGCGCAGCGCGAACTCCCGCATGATGAGCTCCGCGCGCTCCACCGTCTGCTTGTCCACGAGGCCCATGGCGAATTCGCAGCTGTAGCGGAAGTAGCGCCGGAGTATCTCCTGCCGGGCCGCCTCCTGCACCGTCGCGTCGTTGACGATCCCGAATCCGGCCCGGTTGACGCCCATGTCCGTGGGGGACTTGTAGACCGAGTCGCTCCCCTCGATGCGTTCGAGTATCCTCCGGACCACCGGGAAGGCTTCCACGTCGCGGTTGTAGTTCACCGAGGACTCGCCGCGGGCTTCGAGGTAAAAGGGGTCGATCTGGTTGAAGTCGCGGATGTCGGCCGTCGCGGCCTCGTACGCCACGTTCACCGGATGCTTCAGGGGGAGGTTCCAGATGGGGAAGGTCTCGAACTTGGCGTAGCCGGCCTGGACCCCGCGCTTATGTTCGTGGTAGATCTGGGACAGGCAGGTCCCGAGCTTCCCGCTCCCCGGGCCCGGGCCCGTCACCACCACGAGGGGCTTGGAGGTCTCGATGTAGGGGTTGGCCCCGTATCCGGCGTCGCTCACGATGAGGTCCACGTCGCTCGGATATCCCTGGGTCGCGGCGTGCGTGTAGACCCGGACTCCGCGCCGCTCGAGCCTGTTCTTGAAGAGCGTGGCGGAGGGCTGGCCCGCGAAGCGGGTGATGACCACGCCGGCCAAGTCGAGCTTCCAATCCCGGAGGTCGTCGATGAGCTTCAGCGCGTCGGAGTCGTAGGTGATCCCGAAATCCGCCCGCATCTTCCTGCGCTCGATGGCCCCGGCGTGGATGCAGAGGATGATCTCGGCCTTGTCCTTGAGCTTGTGCAGGAGCCGCATCTTGACGTTCGGGTCGTAGCCCGGCAGCACGCGCGCCGCGTGGTGGTCGAAGAGCAGCTTGCCGCCGAACTCCAGGTAGAGCTTGTTGCCGAAGCGCCGGACGCGCTCCTTGATGGACGCCGATTGCTCGCGCAGGTATTTCTCGTTGTCGAAGCCGGCCTTCTCGGACGTCGTCCGTCCCATGCTCTGCATATGCGTATAAGGATAGCGTTTTGCGCGGCGGCCGCGCCAGTCCGGAATGGTATACTAGGCCGCACGATGAGGCGCTTCGAGGAGTTCTTCGACAACCTGCCGAGCGGCGCCACGATCTACGAGGCGGTCGACGACGGCGAGGATTTCATCCTCAGGGATTTCAATCGGGCTGCGGAACGCATCGAGGGCATGGCTTTCCGGAAAGAGGACCTGGTGGGGCGCCGGGTCAGCGAGACCTTCCCGGAGGCCAAGGGGATGGGGCTGTTCCAGGTCTTGCAGAGGGTCTGGCGCACCGGGCTCCCCGAGAAGCTGCCGGCCGCCTACTACGCGGGCGGGGGAAGCCCGGGTTGGCGGGAGAACCATGTCTTCAAGCTCGGGTCCGGGGAAGTCGTTTCCGTCTACCAGGACATCACGGAGTACAAGAAGGCGCAGGATTTCTTCTCCAAGGTCTTCCACTACAGCCCGAACGCCATGACGCTCTCCGGCTTCGACGGGAAGATCTTCGACGCGAACGAGGAGTTCTGCCGCGTGGTCGAGCGGACGCGCGAGGAGGTCCTGGGCAGGAGCACCCTGGAGTTGGGCGTCTGGGCCTTCACTCGGCAGAGGGAGGACATCCTGGAGGCCATCTGCCGAGACGGCAGGATGCGGGGGGTGGAGTTCCAGGTCCGGTCCAAGGGCGGCAAGGTCTTCTCCATGCTGGGCTCCGCCGAGATCGTGGAATCCGGGGGGCAGAGACTCCTTCTGGTCACGGCGCAGGACATCACGGAGCACAAAAGGTCGGAGCAGGCCCTGGTCCAGGCGCAGAGGCTCATGTCCGTGGGCCAGCTGGCCGCGGGCGTGGCGCATGAGATCAACAACCCCCTGGCCGCCTTATCCGGGGAGATCCAGTGGCTCCAGGACAAGACCCGGAGCCTGCCCGTGCGCAGGTCCTTGAAGTTCATGGAGCGGGTCTCCAAGCGGATCGCCGACATCGTGAGCAAGCTCCTGGTCTTCTCCCGGCAGTCTCCCGTCGATACGCGGGAGGTCGTGGGGGTGAACGCTTTGCTGGAGGTGGCGTTGGAGCTCCTGCAGCGCCGGCTGGAGTCGGCGGGCGTGCGCGTGAGCCGGAAGCTGGGCAAGCGCCTTCCCAGCATCCGCGTCGACAAGGGGCAGATCGAGCAGGTGCTCATGAACGTCCTCGTCAACAGCCTCGACGCCATGCCGGAGGGCGGCAGGCTGACCGTAGTCACCCGGCGCCAGGACGGCGTCGTCGAGATCGTGGTCCAGGACACGGGCTTCGGCATCCCGGTCGACGACCTGGCCAAGATTTTCGACCCGTTCTTCACGACCAAGCCTCCGGGCAAGGGCGTGGGGTTGGGCCTGTCCGTGAGTCACGGCATCGTGACGAACCACGGGGGCCGCATCGAGGTGGAGAGTCAGGAGGGCAAGGGCACGAGGGTCCGCATCGAGCTGCCGGCCAACGGATCGAAGGAGGCCGCATGAAGGGGAGATCATTGGCGTTCGTCCTGCTGTTGGCCGCGGGCCCTTGTCTCGCCGCAACGTCCTGCCGGTCCTGAACCCGGCCGACGACAAGAAGGTCTCGGTCCAGATGCAGGTGGAGCTCTCCGGCCCGACCAAGGGGATCCGACCGACGTCCCGGACATCGCGACCTGGCAGTGGCAGGCGTCCTTCACCCTGGTCCGCGGCAAGAAGACCGTGTTGGTCGAGGCGCCGGCGCGCCTGGAGATCACCATCGACCGGGCGGAGTAGAGGACTCCGCCCCCCTAGGGGAGGGCGGAGTCCTCATCGAGTTCAGTCTTCTTCGGGCCCCTCCTCGCCGTCCTCCCGCGGCCCGTGACCGGGGCGCATCCCCTCTCCTTGAGGCCCTCTCGGCCCGGGACCCCGGCCTCGCATGCCGCCGGGCCCCGGCCCTCGCCCCACCCTGGCCAGGAGCATCCTGGCCTGCTGGCCGGGGGTCAGGACGGATTTTAGGCTCTCGATGAACTTCTCCTCTTCGGAGCGGATGGACTTGTGGAGCTTCTCGATGCCGGAGAGAGTGCCCTGGATGTCCTTGTCCGCGGCCTCGTCGCGCACCTGTCTGCGCAGGGTGCGCATCTGCTTGCGCAGGTCGTCGTGCAGGGACGCGACCGCGTCCTCTTTCGCGTCCTTGAGGCCTTCGAGCTTCTTGACCTGGTCTTCGCTCAGGCCCAGCCGCTCCATGGCCTTCGCCTTGACGCCCTTGCCGCCTTCGCCCTTGGGGGGCAGCGCCTGGACCGCGCCCCAGGCCAATGCCGTGATCAGTCCCGCCGCCATCAACACCCGTTGCATGTTCTTCATGGATCCTCCTGCCCTATCTAGGTGAACGGGAGGATGCCCGGATTATTGTAAGATTGCTCCTGATGCGGCGTGCGCTCCTCCTGTTCCTTCTCCCTTCCTTGTGCTCCTGCGCACGCCCCAAGGAAGACGCCTCCCTGTCCAAGCGCATCGTGGTCTGGGAGCAGGAAGACGCGGCCGTGGTCCCCTACCTCGACGCCGTGTTCCGCGCCTTCGAGAAGCTCCCGGGCAGCGAGGGCGTGACCATCGAGCGCACGCACTACCACATGGAGGACCTCAAGCAGCAGTTCCTGACCGCCTCCATCGCGGGCAACCCGCCGGACCTCCTTATGACCCCGTCGGACACGGCCGGTGTCTACTCCGTGGCCGGCTTCATCCGGCCCGTGGACGGGCTCTTCGACCTCTCGCGCTACAACAAGCCCGTGGTCGAGGCCATCCAGATGAACGGCAAGACCTGGGGGGTGCCCATCTCCAACGGCAACCACCTCATGCTCTTCTACAACAAGAGGCTCTCGCCCAAGGCTCCCCAAGACACGGACGAGTGGTTCTCCATGTGCGCGGCCGCGGTCAAGAGGCACAAGCTCGAGCACTGCATGGCCCTGTTCCTGGGAGAGCCGTTCTGGCTCATGCCCTGGGTGGGGGCGTACGGCGGCTGGCCCCTGGAAGGGAGGACCCCGGCGCTCGACACCCAGCCCATGCGCGACTCCATGCGGTGGCTTCTGGATCTGGTGTACGAGAAGAAGCTCGCTCCCAGGGAATGCGACTACAACTGCGTGGACGCTCTTTTCAAGGAGGAGAAGGTCGCCTTCATCATCAACGGCGACTGGGCCATCTCCACGTACCAGGACAAGTTCAAGTCCGGGCTCGGAGTGGCGAAGATCCCCAAGCTTTCCTCCACGGGCCGTTGGCCCACTCCCATGGTGAGCGGCAAGTACTTCATGCTGAGCTCCAAGCTGCAGGGGGAGAAGCTCCGCCTCATCCAGCGCTTGGTCGAGTTCTACACCAACGAGGAGAACCAGGTCCGCCAGGTGAAGTCTCTCATGCGCCTGCCCGCCTTAAGCTCGGCGGCCGAATCCGAGGCCGTCAAGACGGACCCCATCCTGCGCGAGTCCATGGCCCAGGTGCTCGTGGGCAAGCCCATGCCCATGGCCACGGAGATGCGGGCCGTGTGGGACGCGATCCGGCCGCTGCTCGCCAGGGTCATCATCCGGACCGCGACCCCGGAGGAGGCGGCAGCCAAGATGCAGCGCGATGCCGTGGAGAAGATAAGGGAGATGGACGAATAGCCATGATGACGTCCATGCTCCAGGTCCTGCAGTTCGTGGCCCTCATCGCGGCCTTCGTCGCGCTCCTGGAGCTCTACCTGCACGTCCACTTCGCCCACCACGACGAGAGATGGTTCCTGCCCGCGTCCGTGACCGTCGTCGCGGGGCTGGCCGCTCTGCTTGGGAGGTCCCTCGTCCTCGGGGTCTCCGCCGCCATCGTGGAAGCGGCGGTGGCGCTGTTCTTCATCCACGTGGTCCGCGGCAGGCACAGCCTTCCCTTCATGCTCCTGGCCCCGGGCCTGCTGGGCTTGGGGCTCCTCATCGTCTACCCTCTTTGCTTCGAGGTCTATCTCGCGTTCACGGACCTCAAGCTCACCACCATCCTGCAGTGGAGCCGGACCGGGACCCTGCCCTTCGTGGGCTTCAAGCAGTTCGTCAAGGTCTTCACGTCCTCGCCGCTCTCCGAGGTCACGTTCTGGAGGCTCGTGCTGAGGACCGTCGGGTGGACCGTGGTCAACGTGGGCCTGCACGTGGCGGGAGGCTTCGTGCTGGCCCTGCTCCTCAATCGCGACATCCGGGGGCGGGGCATCTACCGGACCTTCCTCGTCATCCCGTGGGCCATGCCGCAGGTGGTGGCGGTCCTGGCCCTGCGAGGGGAGTTCCATTCCCAGTTCGGTTTCGTGAACGTGATGCTGGCCCGGCTGGGCCTGGCGCCCGTGGAGTGGCTGACCCTGCATCCGTTTTTGACCTGCACGCTCATCAATGTCTGGCTGGGCATCCCATTCATGATGGTCATCATCCTCGGGGGGCTTCAGTCCATCTCGAGGCACTATTACGACGCCGCCGCCATCGACGGCGCGTCCGCGTTCCAGCAGCTCCGGCACATCACGCTCCCGCTGCTCAAGCCCGTGCTGGCGCCCGCGGTCACGCTGGGCTGCGTCTGGACCTTCAACAACATCAACGTCATCTACCTGGTGACCGGGCAGGCCGGCGGGACCGAGGACGCGGACATCCTGGTGTCCGCGCTCTACAAGGCCGCGTTCACCTACTACCGCTACAGCTACAGCGCGGCCTTCGCCATCGTCATCTCGCTGATCCTGCTCGGGGCGTCGCTCCTCTGGATGCGCTTCTCCAAGGGCACGGAATCCGTGTATGGGTAGGAGGCTCCGGGACTGGGCGACGCACCTGGCCTTATGGACGGCTTGCCTCATCTGCGTCTATCCGCTGCTGCGGATCATCGCCGTCTCGCTCAGGCCCGGAGACCGCATCATCTCCACGGACCTCTCGCTGATCCCGGCCGGCGCCACGGCGGCCTCGTATGCCAGCGTGCTCGGCGGCACCCATTTCCTGCTCTGGCTGTGGAACTCCCTGGTCGTGACCTGCACCACGGCCTTCATCGGCGTGTGCCTCGCGTCCACGGCGGGCTACGCCTTCTCCCGCTTCAAGTTCCCGGGAAGCAGGCTCGGACTCACCCTGCTTCTGGGCACGCAGATGATCCCGGCCGCCATGCTGCTCTTGCCCCTGTTCCTGATGATCATGAAGCTCGGGCTCACCAACACCTACCTCGGCGTCATCATCGCCTACTCGGTGAGCTCGCTGCCTTTCAGCATCTGGATCCTGAAAGGGTACTACGACACCATCCCGCGCTCGCTCGAGGAGGCGGCCTTGGTGGACGGCACGTCGAGGTTCGGCGCGTTCTGGCGCGTGGTGCTCCCGTTGTCCACGCCCGCGCTCGCGATCGCGTTCCTGTTCAACTTCACGCAGGCCTGGAACGAGTACCTCGTGGCCCGGGTGGTGCTCACCGACGCGCTGAGATACACCTGGACGCTCGGCCTCTTCGAACTCCAGGGCCAGTACCTCACGCAGTGGGGCAT
The DNA here is from genome assembly GCA_041650695.1 of Elusimicrobiota bacterium. Lineage (GTDB taxonomy): Bacteria > Elusimicrobiota > Elusimicrobia > UBA1565 > UBA1565 > JBAZKS01. Next base: position 8,953 of record JBAZKS010000053.1, on the reverse strand, counting down.
GTTCGCCGCGGCCTCGCTCATGGTCACGGTGCCGGTCCTGCTCGTGTTCCTGTACTCGTCTAAATGGCTCATCTCTGGACTTACATTAGGCGGGGTCAAGGGCTGAGCGACTGTGGTCGCCCACAGTCCTGCGCTCTCGACGGGCGGCCAGACGCCTCATTCTCCGGTCCCAAAGTCATCTAGGTCCATTAGCTTTTGAGGGTCGGCCTCTTCGGCCCATGCCATCCCGGCCCCCCCGGCGCATACTGTGCGTAGGATGAAGCTCTGGCTCAGGAAGATGCTGGCGACGGCCCTGGCGAGCGCCCTGCTGATGCAGCAGGGCGCCGTCGTTTCCACGGCCTGGGCCCAGACCGTCGCTCCGAAGGTCGCCGGCGACGTCGGCGCCGTCTCCATCAACGGCGGACAGGCCGGCTCCCAGATCAACACGGTTCCGGGCGGCCTGGCCCAGCCCTTGGGCGCCGCGGCCATCACCCCGGCTCTCGGCAACACTCTCCCGAGCCTGTCGCTCCCCGCGGTCAAGAACCTGCAGGCTCAGGCCCCAGCCCAGGTGAACGGACTTGCCCCGGGGCAAGTCGCTCTCCCGGCGACGGCCATCGCCCCGGCGCAGCAGGCCCCTGCGGTCTCGCGGCAGGCTCCGGCCGCGGCGTCCCCGAAGAGGCAGGAGCCCGCGGCCAAGCTCTCCGAGAAAGAAGCCCCGCTCCCCGAGGTCGGGCCGGCCGGCCCTGTCGCCGAAGTCGCGGGCAGGCCCTCCAAGCCCCAGGGCATCGAGGAGCTCGAACCCAACAAGCCCGGCCTGGGCATGCGCGTCCGGGCCCGCATCCGGAAGGCCCTGGGCTGGGACGGCCAGGCTCCGGTCGAGGACCCCCTCATCGGCGAGAAGATCGACGTGACCCCGTGGCTCAAGGACATGCTCGAGTCCAAGGACCCGGAGGTCGCGGACCGGCTTTTGGCCATCTTCCCCCAGCTCTGGGACAAGCCTCTCGATGAGCCCGCCGACGCGCCGAAGTCCTTGGCCGAGGTGTCCCTGGACCCCGAGCCCGGCAGGCAGTACGCCGCTTCCCCGGAGGATTGGCGCGACGAGGTCTTCTACTCCATCTTCGTGGACCGCTTCGCGCGCGGCGGGGACGCCAAGCCCTGGGGCGATCCCCGGAGCGGGCAGACATGGCACGGGGGCAACATCCAGGGCGCCATCGAGAAGCTCGACTATCTCAAGGGCCTGGGAGTGACCACTCTCATGCTCACCTCCCTGGTCATGAGCGCGCCCGGCGGCTACCACGGCTACTGGCCCGTGCACATGATGGCCATCGACCCGCACTACGGGACCCTGGCCGACTACAAGCGGCTGGTGGCCGAGGCTCACAAGCGCGGCATGCACGTGGTCATGGACCTCGCGGTCAACCACGTGGGCAAGGTCTTCACGTACGAAGACAACAACCATTGGGGCGGCTTCCGGAAAGTCGTGAACTGGCTGCGGAGGTTCAAGCCCTTGGAGCTGGCCAAGGAGGAACACTTCTACCGCCGGGGCGTCATCGCGGATTGGGACGACCCGGACCAGGCCCTGCGCGGCGACTTCCCGCCGGACCTGCGGCATTTCAACGTGGAGAACACGGCCACCCAGGACCTGCTCGTCAAGATGGCCAAGTGGTGGATCAAGGAGACGGACATCGACGGCTTCCGCCTCGACGCCTACCGGCACATGCACCCGTCGTTCTGGGCCAGGTTCCATCGCGAGATCCGCGAGTACGCGGCCAAGCTCGGCAAGAAGAACTTCCTCCAGCTGGGCGAGCTCTCGGTGGGGCTGGAGACCGACCTCGTGGGCCATCTCGGTCCCGGGAAGCTCGACAGCGCCTTCTCCTATCCCGCCTACCGGCGAGACAACGCGGCGCTGCACGGCAAAGACGCCACCCGCATGCTGGAGGTCTCCTTCTGGGAGGCGGCGGCCAAGCTCGGGGAGTCCGCCAAGCGTCTGCTGCGCTTCATCGACAACCACGACACGTACCGGTTCATGCGGGAGGGGACGCCCTTCGCCGTGTTCAGGGTGGCCTTGGCCTACCTCCTTTTCTCGACGGGCATCCCCATGGTCTACGCGGGGACCGAGCAGGCCGTGCGCCAGGCCATCGAGACCATGGCCCCGGAGAACCCGAGCCTGCCCGCGGACCCGCACAACCGCGAGGACCTGTTCGCGCAGGGGCAGTTCAAGTCCCGCTTCGCTCAGGGGGACGTCCTCAAGGCCGGCACTCAGTCCTATGAGCAGTTCCGGCGCCTGGCCGAGCTGCGCAAGAAGCACCCGGCCCTGCGGCGGGGCGAGCAGTATGTGCGCTGGTCCGATGCCAACGGCGCGGGCATCTTCGCCTTCAGCCGCATCCTCGACGGCAGCGAGGTCGTCGTGGTCATCAATACTTCCGGGGACAGCCGCGGCGCGGACATGTGGGTGGACGGAGTCGTCACCCCGGCCGGGACCGCGCTCGCGGACGAGCTGGACCCGGGCTATGCGCCCACCACCTACAAGCCCCAGGACGGCGGATCGAAGCTCCATGTCGATGTCCCTGCCCACGGCGTTCGGGTGCTCGTGAAGCGCAAGGCATAGGGCCCAGGATCCCTTAGGACCAAAGAGTTTTCACCCAGGACCCATCGGCCCATCCCCATAAAAGGATGTCGGTATAAACTCCTAATGTGAGGAGATCAAAATGAGCGCGAGGCTCCATAGCTCCGGCCCGCTCAAGAAGTCTTTGAGCCTCCTCCTCGCGACCTCCCTGCTGGCCCAGCAGGGAGTCTTCGTTTCAGAGGCCCTTGCCCAGAACGCAACCGGCCAGGCGATCCAGACGCCGGCCGCACCCGTGGTCCCGACCGTGGGAGTCACGCCGATATCCCTGGCCCCCCAGGCCGGCCTGGGGACATTGTCTTCTCCGATGTCCGTGGGCGGCCTCAGCACCCTGCCGTCGCTGACCCTGGTCGCTCCCCAGGCTCAGGCGGCCTCAGCGCTGACGGCTCCCGTGAAGCAAGTCTCTCTTCCGGCGTCCGTGGTCCGGCGGGAGCGGGCGCAGGCCGTGCGTGCGCCCGACACCCGTCCTGAGGGGGCGCAGCGCCGCGTCGCTGCCGCGCCGGCGGTCCAAGCAGCGGTCGAGGGCGGGACTCCCGTCGACAACCTCGGGTCTTTGAGGGAAGTCGCACAGGCCGTCACCCCAGGCAAGGACGGCTCCGTCAAGACCCAGGCCGGGGTGCAGCTGCGCAAGTTCTTCGACGGCAACGCCATCGGCCGGTCCCAGGGCGAGACCGCGGTGCAGGCCGCGGTCTCTCATGGCTTCGGAAGGATCCTGGGCCTCGTGAAGGGGAGCGCGGCCGAGGGACGCTCGGAGAAGGCCCCTCCGCTGCCCGAGCCCAAGCTCAAGGGCCTGAAGGCCTTCTTGACCCGCCCCGGCGAGAAGCCCATCGCTGCGGACATGGCGTCCCTGGCGCGGGTCCTGGCCTCGGACCCGTCCCTCGCGGAGAGGCTCAACGAGGGAGGCCGCATCCGCGTCGTCCTGGCGAAAGGGAATCCCCATCCGGTCATCACGGATGCGGATATCGCGGCTCTGCGCAAGAACCTGGAGTCTTTGGGCATCTCCGCCAAGGTCGAGGTCGAGACGCTCCCGGTGGATTGGGCGAAGGACGGCTCCGGGGAACAAGACCCCGGGACGGCGGACACCGCCGCGAAGAGGAGCGCGCTGCACACGGCCCTCCTGCTGGCACCCGCGGCCCTGGGCAGCCTGGCCGTCAGCCTCATGACGTGGTCCGCGCTCAACCTCGGTGCCTTCTTCCCCATCGTCATCGTGACCCTCGCGGCGGTCTACGGGCCCTTCCTCGTCAGGACTCTGCTGGGCTCCTTCACGAGCCCCACTTGGGGGGAGATCGTGGGCGGGGTCGTTTCGAAGGCCGCGCCCACGTTCATGGGCGTCGCGGCGTTCGCGAGCATGTACGCCGGGCATCCCTTCGTCATGGGGGCGGCCATCGGGATCACCCTGGCGCTCAACATCTTCCACGGCATCTGGATCAACACCTGGAACAACTTCCAGAACAACGTGGGCAAGAAGCAGGGCATCCAGTACCAGTCCATGTTCAACCTGGTCTACGGACAGCTCTGGGGCCTGGTCTTCCGCACCCTGGCTTGGCTCGTCATCGCGAACACCGTGCCGGTCTGGTCTTTGCTCTACTGGAAGGACCTGGGCATCGCCACCGTGCTCGGCTCCTTCTTCGGGACCCTGGGCTACCAGGGGATGAACATCCTCTACGACAAGGGACGCATCCCGCGCTGGCAGCGGTCCGCCATCCAGCAGCTGCGGGACATCTTCTTCGTGATGGCCGGCATCTACCTGGGCTCCGGGGACATGTTCGTGTTCTGGACCGTCTTCGCCATGCAGCAGGGCCTGGACATGGGCATCTACCTGCTGAGCCGCTGGGCGAGCCGGAGGGCCATCCTCTACATCGCGGATGAGGGCGTGGCCTCCAGACCCGAGTTCCGGGACTCCTACCCGGTCAAGGACCAGGTCTACAAGGAAGGCAACCCCCTCAAGGACGCCCTCGGCGCCCTCATCGGATCCCCGGCGGTCAAGCCCTTCGTGCTGCTGGCGAAGTGGCTGTGGGGGAAGCTGCGCGGCAAGCCTAGTTGAAGAGAGCCTCATAGTCCTGCATAATGTCGCCCATGGGCCTTGAATCCTGGAAGAGCAAGGTCATGTACCTCGCCCTCATCGACCGCTTCTACAACGGCGACAAGACCAACGACGATTTCAAGGAAGGGGAGTTCGACCCTGCCCACGACGACTATTTCCACGGCGGGGACCTGCAGGGCATCCTGCAGAAGCTTCCGTTCCTCAAGGAGCTCGGCGTCGACGCCCTCTGGATCACCCCGCCGGTGTACAACCAGTGGATCAACCCGTACATCGCCATCCGCGGCTACCACGGATACTGGGCCTATGACTTCACCCGCGTGGACCCGCATTTCGGCACCGTGGAGGATTACCGGAATCTGGTGAAGGAGGCGCACCGGCTGGGCATCCGGGTCATCCAGGACATCGTGGTCAATCACACGGGGAACTACTTCACCGTGGAGGAGAAGGGCTACGACCCGGAGCATCCCGAGAAGAGCTGGCGCGAGCTGCCCGAGGCGTATCCTCCGAAGGACAGGCCCAAGGCGCCCAATGACCCGGTGTTCCGCATGAACGACCCGAACGTGCCCGAGCACCGGGCCGCCGGCGTCTATAACTTCACTCCCAATATCGTGGATTTCAAGGACCGGAATCAGACCCTGACCTGGTCCATGGGAGACCTCGACGACATCAACCTGCGCTCCCCCATCGCGGCGAAGCGCATGCGGGAGATCTACCGCTACTGGATCGAGGAAGTGGGGGTGGACGGCTTCCGCGTGGACACCGTGTTCTACACGCCGGAGGACTTCTACGAAGGCTTCCTGCATGGCGAAGACGCGCAGGATCCGGGGGTCAAGCCCTTCGCCCAGGGCAAGGGCATCAAGGATTTCTTCGTGTTCGGAGAAGTCTGGTCCTACGAGTACGCCGCCATCAACCGCTATATCCGAGAGGGGCGCAGGCACCGCCTGGACTCGGCCATCGACATGCCCCTGCACGAGGCCCTGACCCAGGTATTCTTCCGCAAGAACCCCACCGAGAGGCTCAGGTCCGCGCTCCGGGCCAAGCGGCACAACCGCAACCTCTGGGTCAATTTCCTCGACAACCACGATACCGAGCGCGTCGCGGCCACGGCGAGCCGCGCGGCGGCCGAGCAGGCCTTGGTCGCGCTCTTCACGCTCCCCGGCATCCCGTGCGTCTACTACGGGACCGAGGCGGGCTTGAAGGGCGCCCGCCAGGACATGTTCGGCGAGGAGCATTTCAGCGAGAAGAGCCGGCATCACGCTTTCCTGAAGGAGCTCATCGCGTTCCGCAAGAAGCACCCGGCTTTCTGGAGCGGGAAGCTTTCCGTGGACAGGACTTCGTTCGGGCCCGGGGTCCTCGCCTACAGCACGGCCTGGGGCAGCAAGACTTACCGGATGGTGTTCAATACTTCCACGGACCGGATGATCTACGATCTGGGCAGACAGAAGGACTACGAAACACTCCTTTCATCGGAAAAACTGCAGGGCGCCTCCGGCGCCCTGACCTTGGCCCCCGAGTCCTACTATGTGCTGCGGGAGATGCCGGTGGCGGCCGAGGCTGCGCCGGGCTCGGAGCTCGCCATGCAGCCCCTGAAGTCCGGGACGCTCCGCGGCGTGGTGGACATCGCGTTCCAGCCCGGGGATTTCGCGGAGCTGTCCCTGCTCTCGAACGACAACTACGACCGGCGGCTGAGCATCCCGGAGCCGGCTTCGGGGAGCTTCAAGCTGCACACCGCCGAACTCGGCAACGGCAAGCACCGCATTGCCCTGCTCGCCAAGACCTCCTCGGAAGAGCTCCTCCTCTCCGCGGAGTCCCTCGTCACGGTGCGCAACCGGTACAAGCTCGTCCGACGGGTCCCGGTGCCGGAGGAGAACAAGGGAGGGCTCGGGCAGAAGGTGAAGCCGCCCGCGGACCCCAGCTACGGAGCTCAGCTCTCGATGGAAGGCGTGGCCGTGTACTCGAGCGGCCGGGATCTGCGGCTGAAGATCAGGATGTCCGAGGTGACCGACGGCTGGAACCCCCCCAACGGGTACGACCACGTCTACTTCAGCGTGTTCTTCGATTTTCCCGACCAGCGCGGCAAGCGGGACCTCCCCAAGCTGGGCTACGGGCCCGAGGGATTCGAGTTCAACGCGGGTTTTCTGCTCTTCGGCTGGGGGGCGCGCTCCTTCGGTGCGGAGGATTCGGGCAAGGACGCCTACGGCCGGCCGCTCCTGGGAGAGGTCACGCAGGCCGCTGACAAGAAGAGCCGGACCGTGACGTTCACATTCTCGAGCAAGCACTTCGAGAGCCTGTCATCCCTTTCCGGGGTGAAGATATTCGTCTCCACATGGGACGGCTACCTGGGCGAGTTCCGCCGCGTCTCCGACAAGAAGGAGGATTGGGAGTTCTATTCCCTGGACTGCAGGAACGCGGCCGAACTCCCCAAGGTCTACGACCACGTCATCATCCATATCTGATGAGGGTCAAAGGTCAGGCGTTTCTATAGAGGAAAACATGGCGATCCTTCCGGAAGACTCCGTCATCCTCGCGCTGGACTCGCCGCCGCCGTTCCAGCGCCGCTACTTCCTATTGGCCGACGGCAAGCCGGAGGCATTGCGGATCGAAGAGCTTGCGTCGAAGGGCAATGTCCACGTGGTGCTCTATCCGACCCGGACCTACGCCGAGGGCTTCGGCGGAGACCTCTTCTCGGACATCGCGCCGGAGGACCGCCGCCTCATCCGGGGGCTCCAGAGGCGCTTCCCGGACAGGGTGGAGTGCCACAAGGTCCGGCTCAAGGACACGGTCCTTTTCGAGAAGCCCGGGTATTTCTCAGGCGAGGAGGAACGGAAGAAATACGAGGCGCAGAAGAGCGCGGCCCCGGTCGCTGCCTCGGTCGAGAAAGCGGAAAGCCTCAAGTGGCTGAACTTCAATCCCAAGTATCTCGTGAACATGAAGGAGATCTTCGTTTCCTGCATGACGCGGCCCAACAAGCAGGACTACATGTGGCTTTGGACCAAGACCTTCGGCCTGAACCTGGTCATCCGCCTGGCCTTCGTCGTCAAGGGGGTCAAGAGCGGGCAGCTCCCGCTCCTGCGGGCCGTGTTCTCGACTTTGTGGTACCAGATCCAGGACGCGGTCTTCACCGTGTTCGGGCAGACCTATATGAAGTTCCTGGGGAAGATGACCGGGCTTCTGCGCATCCGGGGAGCCTACTTCGGGGATTTCCTGTTCGTGTACATACAGCTGTGCGGGTGCGAGTTCCTGAACAGGCTCGTGCTCGGACCCTTGGGAGAGAACCCGCTGGTCTACACGTGGCAGGGGGTCGGGCTCATCTTCATCAACATCCTGCAGGGCATGCTCTCGGGAGGCCCTATCACTCCCGCCATCAACAAGATGCGCAAATCCGGCCTCATCTCGCACGAGTGGATGATGCATCTCTACCAAGCGGCATCCCTGACCATGCATTTCGGCCTGTTCGCCTCGTTCGGGTACCAGAGGTTCTACGCGATCCTGACCGGGGTCGTGCTCGTGCTCGCATGGTCCGGCTACATCATCCTGACGACGTTCTTCAATGACCCGGAGTTCTCGGAACTGGGCGGGGGGGACTTCTCCCGGCTCGACGAGGCGGCGGGGCGCGTCAGCCCAGATCCCCGAACACGGCCCTGAGCTTCTCCTGGAAGGACATCCCCTGGCCCTGAGCCTTCTCGAGCTCGCCCGCGTCCAGCCATAGTCCGCCGCAGCGGCGGCAGCGGTCCACCGTGACCTTGGGATTGCTGGGGGCGGGCTCCTTCGCCATGGAAACGTTGCAGCGAGGGCACCAGCCGACCTTGTCGTCCAGGATCGGGTTCGGGGCCGCCCCTGAAGCCGGGAACTCCGCCTTGGAGTCCAGGGAGCGGTCGAGTTCGTCCTTGTCGAACCAGACCCCTCCGCAGGAAGGGCAGCAGTCGACCTCGAGCTGCTTGTGGGTGTCGTCCGGCCCGGGGATGCTGCGGTCATGGTACTCGACGGCTTTGCGCTTGAGCTCCGTGTCCCGGCATTTGGGGCAGTTCATGGGAGTATTATAGCGCGTCTGGTCACCCGCGGCACTGGTCACCTCAAATCCTCCAATAGACCATGAGTCACCGCCACAATGGCGGTAGTGGGGACAAGTCTTCGGCGACTCACGCAACTGCATTCGGGAAACGACATCTCTCGCTCCTCGGTACGCGTGCTTGAGGTTTTCGTTCCGAAAACCTCAAGCTTCAAACGACAGGAGCGCGCAAGAAGACGTCTATGCCGGACCGGGGACGTGTTATCCCCGGTTTCCACAGGCATCCGACGACGAGTTA
>JBAZKS010000052.1:0-29108 GCA_041650695.1 Elusimicrobiota bacterium | reverse complement strand
ACAGGACGATGGCCTGCAAGCGTCGTTGTTCCAGCTGGACCGGGCTGCCGTGTGGGCGCATTCCACACCTCCAGCCCACAGTATAGGCCATTACTTATGCAGGAGTCAATAGCCTTACAATCATGGTCTTCAAACATGCTTAGCCAACGACAGGACGAGGTAACTCTCGAAAAAGCTCTGGAGGTGTGGGGCTACTGTCTTCTGCTTATGATCCCAGCCGGCATCTTGGCATTGATCATCTCCCCCATCCTCGTTCGCCGCAACCTGATTCCGCCTTATGACTCCATGAGTCCTCAAGCCTACGCCCTTTCGCTCGCGATTTGGATTCTGTTCTTTCTTATTTCCTCTGCCATCACATTGAGAATTGCGCTCGGCGCGAAATACGGCTCCGTATCAATGAGACTTGTCGGCGGCGACGATGCCGCCCGACTGAAGATTGGCATGACTTCCCGAACTGCGGCCGCCGTGTGGTGGGCATGGATGTGGCGTGGCATTTCGATAACGGCAATCATCACTGCTTCCTGGACATTCATCACGGATGCCGACCCGCTAGCCGCCATGTTTTTTGTCCCCCTGCTGCTGGGCATACCAATTTCATACGCCACGCTGGTGATGGCATTGCGTAGGAAATATGACGGCTTCGCAATCAAGTTCGGTCAGGATGAAGGCTAACCCTCGCTGGAACGGCGGCACGGTGCGGAAAACGGTGCGTCCCGATAGCCGTTCAGCGTCACGTTAGTCGGACTGAGTATGGATGGGGCCGGCATGCACGAGCATCAGCGGACCCTGAAACCACTAGCATAACTGTGGTATAACTTTTATACTATCCAAAGATGGAACGCTTCGAGTTCGACCGCCGAAAAAGCCAGCTCAACAGCGAGCGGCATGGAGTCGACCTCGACTGGGCCCAGAGCCTATGGGATGAGAGCCATATCATCATCCCCGCCAAGAACGTCAGGGGTGAGAATCGCTCCCTGATACTGGCGAAGATCGGCGGCAAATGCTACGCCGCGGTCTTCACGCGGCGTGGGGAGGTCATACGGCTCATCAGCTGCCATCGTGCGGACCGTCGATTGGAGAGGATCTATGAGCGGGAAGTCGAAAGGGAAAAAGACGCCTAACAGCATCAGCGCCGCCGGACTCGACAGGAAGTTCGATCGCGGCGAGGACATCTCCGCTTATCTGGACCTTGAGAAGGCCACCGTCGTCCAACGCGTGAACGTAGATTTCCCGGTCTGGATGGTCGACATGCTTGACCGCGAAGCGCTCAAGCTGAACGTCTCTCGGCAGGCGATCATCAAGATGTGGCTTCGCGAGAGGCTCGATCCATCACACCGGATGACGTTGTGATGAGGCCGACTAACCTTCGCTACAGCCGCCCCGCGTTTCCTTCGTCACGCGGGGCTAACGGCGGCAGAGCGTCACGTTAGAACGACAGCGTGGCTCAACGGCAATCAAACGGATGAGGGCTTCGATAGCCAAATACCACTTGACGAATGTAACCTCTAGGGTTACACTATACCAGTGATCAGAAGCTTCCGGCACAAAGGCCTGAAGGCGCTGTTTCTGGAAGGCTCGAAAAGAGGGATACAGCCCGAACAGGCGCAAAGGCTGGAGGACATTCTGGACAGGTTGAACGCTGCTGCGGCCATCGACGACATGAACTACCCCGGATCTTTCCTACATCCCCTCAAGGGAATTAGGAAAGGCTATTGGTCTGTGAGGGTCTCCGGGAACTGGCGCGTGGTCTTTCGATTCGAGAATGGCGACGCCTATGCGGTCGACTACGTGGACTATCACTGAGCGGAGGCAAGACGATGATTCCTAAGAAGAGGGCCCCGACGCATCCCGGAGGGATTCTCAAGAGGCATTACCTCGGGCCCCTGTCTCTGACGATCTCCCGAACCGCGATAGCGCTGGGAGTCTCGCGCAAGACCGTTTCCAAGATCGTCAATGAGCGCGGCGACGTCACCCCCGACATGGCGCTCCGCCTAGCCAGGACTTTCCGCACCACGCCCGAGCTGTGGCTCAACCTTCAGAGGAACCACGACCTCTGGCACGCGTCCCACGATTCCCACCGCTGGCAGCGCGCGCGAGTCATCGTCTCTCGGCCGGCACACGCGGGCACGTCGGACAGCCAAGGTGCATGGGCGTTCTAACCTTCGCTACAGCCGCCCCGCGTTTCCTTCGTCACGCGGGGCTAACGCCGGCTGAGCGCGCACGTTAGACGGCCCATACATGTTCATTAGACTACGACGATTTTTCGATCGGTTCCCACACCTGACGGGCTTCCTCGTGGCTGTCGCGTGGACCCTGTTTTGGCTCTCAGAGGTGTCTCATTCGCGAGCCGTCGTATGCCTCGTCTTATCCGCATTGCCGCTTGGCTTCTTCATCGGGGCCTTTCGAGTGTTCAACTGGAAGGACCTTTTCAAAAAGTTCCCACTGGCATTCCTCTCCTATTTCATTGTTGGGTGGGTTTTCACCGCAGCTTCACTGAAGATGATGGAGGCTCCTGGCGACCCAGAGACGGTGAGTCAATACGTCGGAGAAATCCGGAGAATAACGCTTTTCAGCAACCCCGTGGTGCTGGCGGGCGAGTTGCTAGGATGGCTGCTGGTGTCAAAAGCATGAGCAGTTCGGGAAATTGGCAAAGAGTGTCGGGAGACATGGACAACACCTTGTTGCCGTCTAACCTCCGATTGAGCTGCTCCGCGGTGCGGAAAGCGTTGCGCCCTGATCGCCGCTCAGCGTCACGTTAGGCAAATCCAGACGACGGCAAGCGTCTGGGTCTTGACTCCAGTCATGATATCACATATAATATCACCGTGAGGCCCGAGAAACTCCTTCAACTGGCCCGGAATAATCCCGCCGGGCTCAGATTCTCGGGACTCTGCAAACTTGCAGAAGCCTTCGGCTTTGCCTTTAATCGCCAGAAGGGCTCTCACAGGATATACACGCATGACGGAATCAGAAAGATCATGAATTTCCAGGATGACTATGGGAAGGCCAAGGCCTATCAGGTCAGGCAATTGCTTGACTGCATTGACCGCAATCATCTGACCATGGGAGGACAATAGAATGAAGGACCTTTATGAGCGGAAAGTCTTCTATAGCAAGGAAGACGGCGGCTGGATCGCCGTAGCTCCCGAGCTACCCGGATGCTCGGCTTTTGGCAAGACCGACGCGCAAGCCCTAAAGGAACTCGATACAGCCATTGACCTCTGGATTGAAACTGCGAAATCCAAGAAATGGAGTGTTCCGAGGCCAGTTGCCAGTCGGGAACCTGCTGGCAGAATCCTGCTTCGGCTTCCACGCGAACTCCATCAGGACTACTTGAGCTTGGCCTCCGAGGAAGGCGTTTCACTCAATCAATTCATGCTCTATGTCTTGGCGCGCTATCGAGAGCTAGGGCACACTGCACGATATGTCCGATGAGATTGCCTAACCTCCGATTGAGCTGCTCAGCGGTGCGGGCGGCGTTCGCACTCCAATAGCAGCTCATCGTGAACGTTGAGGCTGTAGAAAAACCCCCTCCGCCGGAGAAATCCTCCTTCCCCGTCGACGCCCTAAGCGCTAGAATCGAGCCATCCTGACCCAGGAGGCCCCTCGATGGCGCGATACAAGCCCGCGGACTACTCCCAAGGCCAGTTCATCCCCATCTCCTTCGAGGACCAGATCCTCCCCGGAACCTTCGAGTTCGCCCTCAACTACATCGTAGACAACAGGCTCGACTTCTCCGGTCCAGCAGCCCCCATCAGTCATTGCCCATGAATCCCCGGAACCCCGTCGCAGGAAATCCCCTGGTTCCGGTCTCATCCCTTTCCCAACGCTGACCACGGGCGCCAGGAAGTCCTCGCCGGGCCCCGCCGACGAGGTCGCCGGACCGGCAATTCGTCGGACCTGGGCTGATGGACGCGGCATTGAATTGGGACAGGAGTCCTGCTATCCTCTAATCATGACGACGAAGCAGAAGGTCCTCAACGCGGTGAAGAGCCTGCCGGACGATGCGTCCTACGAGGACGCCATGGAACGGGTACTCTTCCTGGCGAAAGTCGACAAGGGTCTTGAACAAGCCGACGCCGGCCAGACGATCCCGCACTCCGTCGTGAAAGAAAAGATGAAGAAATGGCTGAAATAAGGTGGACCATGCAGGCGTTCGAAGACCTACGGTCCATCGCGGAGTTCATCGAAAAAGACTCCTCCCAATACGCCCAACTGTTCGTCGTGGATGTGATCGAAGCCGTTGACCGTTTGGCGGATTTCCCGAAATCAGGTCGGATAGTCCCCGAGCTCAGCAATTCCGCCGTGCGGGAGGTCATTCTGGGGAACTACCGCATCGTGTATCGATTGGCGGGGCAGAGCGTTCACGTGCTGACCGTCTTCCATGGGGCACGGCTGCTGAACCCGAAGAAACTCAAACATACGTAGGTGGGAGCCATAACCTTCGCTAAGCCTCCCGCAACACAACACGCCCCAGGACAAGTCGGACTACGGCACGATGATGTCCAGCGGCTCTTCCGAGACCGTGATCTCCGCCGGCAGGCGCCCCGCCGGCTCCCCGTCCGCCTGCACAGCCACCCGGTCCGGCCCCAGGATGCGCACGCGAAAGCCCTCCAGGATCTCCACGTCGCGCAGCGTGTGCACGCGGCCCAGGAGCAGTCCCAGGCCGTAGCGCAGCACGTTCACGAACCCCCGGCGGTGGAACAGGCAGACCTGGAAGCCCTTCTTCCCCAGCCGCGCCCTGGCCGCCAGCACGTGGTTCCCGGAGTAGCGCGCCCCGTTGCACACCACGACCGAATAAGCCTCGCGAGCCTTGCCGTCCACCTCCACCTGCAGAGGCTGGAACGGATAGCGCACGGCGCTCCGGGCGAACTCCCACAGGTAGGCGAACTTCCCGGAGATGCGCTTCAAGCCAAGCCGGACGTTCTCAACCACGTGCGCGTCGAACCCGGCCCCGGCGAACATGACGAAGCGCCTGCCGTTGACCACTCCCGGGAAGGTACGCAGCACGCGGCCTTGCAGGACGGCGCGGGCGGCCGCGGCCATATCCCGTCCGATGCCGATCTCATGCGCCAGGACATTTGCGGTCCCCATCGGGAACACGGCCAGGGGCGTTCCGCGCAGACCGTTGACAGCCTCATGGACCGTCCCATCGCCGCCCGCGGCCCGCGGCCGGATTGCAGATGACCAGGACGCGCTTCACCTGGTCAGCACGATCCACTCGTCCGCGAAGCGGGCCGCGCCCTCGCGCTGGGCCTTATATTCCGCGTAGTCCGCGGGCAGGACCTCGGTCGCCTCGCGCACGAAAGAGTCCTCGAAGCGGATCGTGTCCCCCTCTTCCGTGTAGGACGCGCGGTACGAGCCCGCCTTCGACTTGAGCGAGAGCCCCTTGGGCAAGTGGTAGAGCTTGTAGCCTTTGGGCAGCCGGATGGAGACCGAGTCCGCCTGCTTGTCGCGCTCCATCCAGAACATGGGATGCTCCCGCTCCGGCTTGCCCACGTCCCCGGCCGGGTACTTCAGGCCCGGGACCCGGAAGGCCAGGAACTTGTCCCCGGCCTTGAGCGCGTAGTCCTCCACCCCGTACTCGAGGGAGAAGACGATGTCCTTGCCCAGGTCCTCCAGGTTCTCGACGCGGTAGGACCGGAGCTTCGCGTTCGGATGCACCTCATACACGACCTGCTCGACCCACTTGCGCAGTTCCTCCGGCTTGAGGTCCTTGAGCCCCCGGAGTCCCGCCTGCCGCCGGCCGGAGAAGGACACCGACTCCCGGGTCTCGATGGAGCCGTCGGGCTTGAGCTCGATCTCGACCGACTCCTGCTGCGACTCCCGGCTCTCCCCGAGGACCGGGGTCTGGACCAGCACGCGATCTCCCTTGCGCAGGAGCAGGCCCCAGGTCCCCTGCAGATCGCCGGGGAGCTCGCTCACGCGGCGGACGTCGGACAGGGGCGCGATGAACCGCTCCGCGGTCCCGGTGCGCAGGAGCACCGCGCCGGTGGAGAACTGCCTCACGCTCGGGAGCCTTCTCAGGAACGGGGACTTATCCTTGTCCTTGAGGTAGACGAAGGAGGCGTCGAACCCCGCCTCGCGCAGCATCGCGTAGTAGAGGAACGGCTTATCCAGGGAGTTGCCGGCCTTGGTCCTGAAGATCTCCTGCGCGGGCCGCGGGACATAGCTGAAGTCCTCCATCTCCACGGGGACCTGTTTGATCTCCCTCGCCACCCAGGCGTAGACGGCCTCGGGGTCCTTGCCGAGCTCCGCGACCTTGGCCTTCATCTCCGGGCTCAAGGCGCGGTTCGCCTCCGCCGCCGCGGCGAGCTCCGCCTGGATCGCCTTCCAGTCGTCCTGCACCGCGAAGGCCACGCGCGGGACTACCCGCGCGAACGGAGGCATGCTGTCCTCGCGCCGCAAGGAACGCACGTTCGAGACCTCCCAGAGGTAGGTCACGGTCCCGTCCGATTCGCTCTTCTTGACCACGGCTCCGGCAGGCAGGCCGTCGGCCTGGACAGCAAGCTTGACGCCCTTGGGCACGATGACCCGCAGCCGGCACACCCCCATGGGCTCGCTCATCTGGAAATAGCTCTCCCCGAAGAACGGCCGCGCCCTGCCCCCGGAGGAGACCTCCACCGCGTGGCTGAACTCCACGATGGAGCCCACGTTCACGTTCGGGACCGAGTACTTCAAGCTCCGCAGCCGGTCGTAGAGGGGATAGCGGTAGTTCTCCGAGGCGTCCTGCATCGAGGTGTCGTCGAGCCAGCTCACCGTCCCGCTCGTCACGGACCTGGCGAAATCCACCTTGGCGCTCTCGGCCCCTCCCAGGTAGCTCACCCGCACGTTGGCCCCCGCGTCCTTGCCGCGCTCCCGGAGGATGTAGCGCACCGTATGAGTCCTCCGGGACCAGCGCCTATCCTTGTTCAGGGTGTAGGTGCGGTCCAGGAGCTGGATGTAGTAGCCGTCGTCCGGATACTGCTCCGGCTTTGGCGGAGCCTTGAGCAGCTTCTGCACGGCCTGGGACTTGATGCGTCCGGGCGAATCCTCCCCCTCGATATCCCACTCGCGCACGAGTTTGACCTTCTGGACGTCCTTCGTGTCGTAGACCTGCGGCCCGCCCTTGCCTTTCAGGATGAGCTTGCCGTCCGCGATCCTCTCCACGGTCCCGGAGACCTCGTCGCCCTTGTTCAGGAACACCACATCGGCTCTTGCCGTCCCGACCAGCAGCAGCAGTGCGAGGATCATGGTGTCTCCCTGAAGAACAGCTGGTTCTCCGTGTAGCGGCTCACGCGCCGCAGGAAGCTCCGGTACTCCGGGTAGTCCGCCGCGGGGATGACGCGGCTGGTCACCTGCAGGACCGCGCCGCACACCACTTTCCGGCCGGAGGCCGGATTGTCCTCGGCCCGGCAGCCAGCCTCGAAGGCCCCGTGCTTGTCCTTGAACTTGACCTTCTCCGGCAGGAATGCGACCTCGTATCTCTTCGGGATGTCGATGACGTAGGAGTACCTCCTCTCGAAGGAGCTCCGGTACTCGATGTCATAGGCCCGCTTCTCCAGGGAGACCTCGTCGAAGGACTGGACGAACTCGGGCAGCTTGACGATCCTCAGATCCCCGGCGCGGATGGCGTAGCCCGGCATCTGGTATTCCAGCTCCAGGGTGAAGGGCTTGGAGACGTCGTCGAGATCGTAGAGCTTGTACAAGAGCAGCTCCGCTCCGGCGGAGACGCGATTGGCGCGCCCCTGGAACATCTTCTTGAGCTCCGCGTCCTTGATGCGTTTGTAATAGCCGCGCTGAGCCGCCTCCCTCGGCCCGGTAGGCTTGGCCGCGTAGTTGACGAACGCGTTCCCGTTGTCGAGCACCCTCATGTTGAAGATGTTCGTAGAGCTGTTGTCCGCGGGGGCCGGGACCGGGACGGACTCCACCTTCCCGTCGAAGACGTTCAAAGAGCCCACCCCGTGGTCCATATCCGCGAAGTAGGGGTAGCGGTAGTCGTAGCCCGTCGAATCCAGCACGAGCCTGCGGCCCGGCAGCTTGACCAGGTTGATGGCGTGCTGGAACGCGATGTCCGGAATGTCCCATTCATGGTCCGCGGCGTAGTTCGTGTCCACCAGGAGCGGGGTGGACTCGATGCCCGCCACCTTGAGCATGGCGGTGAAGAGCAGGGCCTTGTCGATGCAGCACCCGTACTGCCGCTCGAATGTCAGGTTGGCGTCGTAGCCGCCCCAGCCCGAGGCCACGCCCATCTTCACCGCGATGTAGCGGATGCGCTTCTGCAGGTAGTGATAGATGGCCGCCACCTTCTCATCATCCGTCTTCGCGTCCTTGACGAGGTCCTGGGTGAACCGGGTGAGCGCGGGACCCGGCGCGGTCCTCTCCTCGTACATCTTCCGGAGCCAGGAGAGGATGGGACCCCAGCCCTTGAACACCGACGCGGCCACGCGGGGGACGAAATCTCCGGGCTGGTTCATCTCCGGCTCCGGGATGATGGGCGGCATGTCCCGCAGTTCCCACGCGTACGTGGCGTCCCCCCCCGCCTCGCTCGCGCTGGGGCTCGCGGCCTTCGAGAGCTTGCCATCGAAGTGCTTGGCCGCGTACTCCAGCCTCACGGACTTGGGCACGGTGATGGACAGGCGCGTGGACTTGATGGGCTGATAGCCCTGGAAATAGAACGCGGGGAAGAAGAAGTCCTTGCGGAAGGGGTTGTACTCCTCGCGCTCGGTGACCGTCTCGATGATGGCGCCCTTCTCGAGACCGGGCACGGAATAATTGACGAAGCGGTAGGAAGTGAAGAAGAGGTCCCCGGACTGGGGCCGGGTCACGGAGACGCGGTCGGGGTCCAGGGGCAGGACGCGTCCGTCGGGCAGGTAGACCGTGGCCTTCAATATCTGCGCGCGGCTGCGGCCGTCCTCGAAATACTCCATCAGGGTCCCCCACTGCCGCTTCACGTCGTCCTTGAGCACCTGCCCGATGAACCGGGAGCGGTAGAGCCAGGTCCCGTCCTCGCGCAGGACGAACTCCCCGTGATCCTGCAGGATGAGCCCGTCCATGTCCGGGTAGAGCTCGCCGAACTCGGCGGCCTCCTTGAAGAGCTCAGCCGACCGAGCCTTGTCCTCGGGGCTCGCGACGACCGCGGATGCGGGCTTCGCGGCTTCTTTCTGGGCGAAGACGATCTCCTCCACCTCCGCCCGGGGCAGCTTCCTGCCGTCTTGAAGGAGGATCCGGCCGCCTTCGAGCCCGGCGATGACGGCGTTCACCTCGGCCTTGGAGCGGAGCTTCAGGGTCTCCGCGGAAGCGGTCAAGGGAAGCAGGAGCATGAGTATTCGTAGCATGCGTATAAGACACCTATTTTTTCCCGGGGAAGCAAGCTAGAATAGGACCATGCTATTCGACCGCATGGGCGAAACCATGGTGAAGGCCGTGATGGAGGCCGTCCCCTTCGAGATCACGGTCATCGACGCCAACGACGAAGTGGTGGCTTGGAACAAGCACGAGACGCGCCTCTTCAACAGGCCCATGACGACCATGGGAAGGAACATCCGTCAATGCCATCCGGAGGGCTCCCTGCCCAAAGTCGAACGGCTGGTCGAACAGATGCGGGCCGGCAAGCGCGACTCCGCCCGCTTTTGGATCGACATGCGGGGACGCAAGGTGCTGATCGAATTCTACGCCCTGCGCGACGAGAAGAAGCAATACATCGGCTGCATGGAGTGCACGCGCGACGTGACGGACATCCAGGACCTCCGAGGAGAGAGGCGCCTGCTCGATGAGGCCTAGCCTGGTATCGCTGGCGCTCCTTTTGGCCGCGGCTCCGGCCTTCTCAGCGGACGACCTGGTCTGGGGATCGAAATCCTACGGTTTGGTGCTCCTCGGCCAGAACGGCGGGAAGGACTGGAACGACCTCGTCGCCAAGCTGCGCAAGGACCTCAAGGAGCAAGTCCCGCTGGAGGCCGTCAACGGCATGGTGGGGCCCAAATCCCTCCAGACCGCGGTGGACCGCCTCCTGGCCAAGAACGTCCGCAAGATCGTGGTGGTCCCGCTCTTCCTTTTCACCCAGTCCGACGACATCGAGCAGCTCCAGTACCTGCTCGGCATGCGCAAGCTCCCCTCCGAGTCGTTCATGATCCGCTGGGGCATGCGCGCGGAGCTGGTCAAGCGCGTCAAGGCCAAGAAGGTCCCCGTGGTCCTGGGGCATGGGCTAGACGACGATCCCGTATGCGCCAAGGCGCTGCTGGCGCGCGCCAAGACATTGTCCAAGAAGCCCAAGGACGAGTCCGTGTTCCTAGTGGGCCAAGGTCTGGGCCCGGACGGGACGGACGACGCGCGCCTGCACATCCTGGAGTCCTTCGCCGCGGAGGTCGAGAAGAAGGGGGGCTTTTACAGCGTCCGCGCCCTGCTCCTGCGCCCCGCCACGCCCGAGGACCCGGAGCTCGAGCAGCGCACTCTTAAGGAGTTGCGCGGCGCCATCCAGGCCGGAAGCGTCCGTGGACACGTGATCGTGCTTCCCTATCTGCTGGAACGCGACGGCAGCGAGCGCCTGCTCAAGAAAAAGCTCGACAACCTCTTCTACCGCTGGGACGGGATCGCCATGCTGCCGAACCTGCTCATGGTCCAGTGGGTGCGTGACCATGCCCGGGAGCTTTCCACGCTGCCGGACCAGGTACGGTTCAAGGACGACGGTCAGCCCCTGCCCCCGGACGAGATCAAGCTCAAAGCCCCCGCTTCACGCTGACTTGGGCTCAGGCAAGGCGTCGACAGCGGCGGAGAGCTCCCGCCCCGAGTGGAAGCGCTGGGCCGGGTCAGGATGCAGGACGCGCGCGATCACCGCGTCCGCCTCGGGAGGAGCGCCCAGCTTCGAAGGGGGATGAAAGATCCTCTGCTGCTTCTGCGCGAGGAAATTGGGGCCCGTGTACGGGAGCTTCCCGGTCAGCATCTCATAGAAGCACACGCCCAAGGCGAATAGGTCCGACTCGCGGCAGACCCGGCCGAGCTCCTGCTCCGGGGCCATATACGGCGGAGTGCCCCAGCTCTGCGTGCGGGTCAGGCGCGCCACGGTCATGTGCGCCTGGTGCGCGATCCCGAAGTCCATGACCTTGGCCATGCCCTGCGGGGTGATCATCACGTTCGAGGGCTTCAAATCCCTGTGGATGACCTTGCAGGAATGGGCGTAGTCCAAAGCGGCCCCCACCTGCCTGACCACGCCCTTGGCCGTGGGCAGAGGCAGCTTCTGGCCGCGCAGGAACGCGGCCAGGGGCGCGCCGGCCACGTGCTCGAAGATGAGGTAGAGCTGACCCTTCTCGCGCAGGATGGCGTAAATCTCCACGATGCTGGGGTGCTTGAGCTGGGCCACGAGCCTGGCCTCGCTCATGAACATCTCCAGCTCGCGGCTGTCCTGGGACACGGCCTCATGCATCCTCTTGATGGCCACCTTGCGCCCCAAGGCCGTGTCCGTGGCTTCATACACCACTCCCTGGCCTCCGCGCCCGACCTCCTTTTCGATGCGGTAGTTCTCCCCGAGCACCATCCCCGGCCCCTCGAGGGCGCGCCGCTCCGGCTGGGGCGGGGCCGGTCGGGCCCCGGTCCGCGCCGTGACCAGCTGCACGGTCAGCGCCTTCTGCCGCTTCCACATGAGGAAGAACGCGCAGCCCACCGAGACCGCGAGGACGACACCGCCCGCAGCCCAGCGCAGCCGCTTACTCAAGGATATCCGCTCGACCGCCGTCCGATACCCCGCCTCCTCCGCCGCCTGCACGGACACGACCCTCTCCTTGAATTTCGTATAGCGGTTCAAAAGGTCCATGCGCCGGTTGGCCTGCGCGAAGTCCTGGGATGCGTTCGAAGGGATGCCGCCTCCGGACATGAACTGGCCGAAGCCCACGTTGAGCTTGGCCATATCCAGGCTCAGGCTCAGGCGCTCGAAATCGTCCCGGAGGAGCTTGAACCGCTCCATGCCGTCCCCCATCTCGACCATCAGCTTCTCTCTCTCGGCCAGCAGGGGACCGACGTCGCGCACCTTGGGGTAGCTCTCCGCGAGCTTCTGCAGGGAGTCGAGCTTGGGGTCGAGTCCCTTCATCAAGACGTCGAGCTCGGACTGCTTCTCGGCGACCTGCTTCTGCGCCTGGAGCATCTCGGGGGTAAGCGTCGAATCCCCCACCTCCATCGTCGGGAGAGGAAGGTCCTTCGGGTCGAGCGGCGTCCGAGCGGCCCAGACGAACGAAAAGAGCGGCAGGAGCAGGAGGCGCGCCGGCATCGGGGTATGATACTCAAATTTGGTATCTTCTCTCATGACGAGCATGGACACCATCGTTTCCCTGGCCAAGCGCAGGGGCTTCATCTTCCCCTCCAGCGAGATCTACGGGGGCAGCGCCTCCACCTGGGACTACGGCCCCCTGGGCGTGGAGCTCAAGAACAACATCAAGCGGCTGTGGTGGCGCGACAACGTGCACCGCAGGCACGACATGACGGGCCTCGACTGCGCCATCCTCATGAACCCCAAGGTATGGGAAGCCAGCGGCCATGTCTCCCATTTCAGCGACCCGCTCATCGACTGCAAGGCCTGCCGCAGGCGCTTCCGCGCGGACCAGCTCGACGACCTCCCCTGGGTGCACTTCTGCAAGAGCAAGAAGGACACCCGCTACGAGGTCCCGGCCAAGGAGCCGTGCCGCCACTGCGGCGAGAAGCGCGGCCTCTGCCCGGCCTGCGGCAAGGGGTCGCTCACCGAGCCGCGCCAGTTCAACCTCATGCTCCAGACCCGCAAGGGCGCGGTGGAGGAGGAGGCCGCGCTCATCTACCTGCGGCCGGAGACCGCGCAGGGCATCTTCGTCAATTTCGACAACGTGCTCCAGACTTCCCGCAAGAAGCTCCCGTTCGGCATCGCCCAGATCGGCAAGGCCTTCCGCAACGAGATCACGCCGGGCAATTTCACCTACCGGACCATCGAGTTCGAACAGATGGAGATCGAGTTCTTCGTCAAGCCGGGCACGGACGAGGACTGGCACCAGAAGTGGATCGACGAGCGCTTCTCCTGGTATCAGCGCTACGGCCTGCGCAAGGACAGCCTGCGCCTGCGCGAGCACGCCAAAGACGAGCTCGCCCACTACGCCAAGCGCTGCGTGGACGTGGAGTACCTGTTCCCCATGGGCTGGAGCGAGCTCGAGGGCATCGCGAACCGGACGGACTTCGATCTGGGCCAGCACGCCAAGTTCAGCGGCAAGGCCCTGGAGTTCTTCGACGAGGAGACCAAATCCAAGATCGTCCCCTTCGTCATCGAGCCCTCGGCCGGCGCGGACCGCTCGGCCCTCGCTTTCCTGCTCGACGCCTACCACGAGGAGCCGGTGCGCGACGAGAAGCGCGTGGTGCTGCGCTTCCATCCCGAGGTCGCGCCCATCAAGGTCGCGGTGCTGCCTCTGCTCAAGAAGATGCCGGCCATCGTGGAGACGGCCAAGGCCCTGCAGACCCGCCTATCGGAGCGCTGGTTCGCGGTCTACGACGACACGGCCGCCATCGGCAAGCTCTACCGCAGGCAGGACGAGGTCGGGACCCCGTTCTGCGTGACCGTGGACGTGCAGACCGTGGGCGACGCGCAGAAGGGGCAGGCGCCGGACCATAAGGTCACGGTGCGCGACCGCGACAGCATGGATCAGATCCGCGTCCCGCTCGAGGAGCTCCCCTCGGTGATGGAAGGGCTCATGGCCGGCAAGTGGGCCCAGGCGGCTGTGAAGTATCCTGTCAACGCCCCAGGATCGCCTTCCGCGTCTGCAGCGCCGCAGCCTTGACCTGTTCCGAGGGGTCTTTGGACAGATCGTCCAACTCCTCGAAGAACTCCTTCCTCATGTCCTGAAAAGGCGCCTGGAAGGCGAAGAGGGACGCCGCAGCGGTCCTCCTCACCTCGGGCTCCGAGTCACGGAACGCAGGACGCAGCAGCTCCAGCACCGGCCTATCCGCGGACTGGGCCGCGGCCAGGACCGCGAGGGCACGCTTGCCCGGCTCCGCGGCCTTCAGAGCGCCCTGTATCTCGGGTTCGGCCGCGAGCCCCATCCTGGCCAAGCCCGCGGCCGCCGCTTCCCGCAGCAGGGCCCAGGGGCTGTCCATGAAGGCGGCCAGCGCCGGGGAATCCTCCGGATATCCCATCTGCGCGAGCGCGGTGAGCGCGGCCTGCGCGACCTCCGGCTCCGGGTCCCGGAGCAGCGGGAGCACCGCCTTCCTGGCGTCGGGCGCCATGGTCTGCGCGGCCGCAAGCTCCTGCGCCAGGGCCGGCCCGTACTTGCCGGCCCGTCCGTACAGGAGCTCGGCGAAGCTGTTCAGGGCGGGCGCGCCCGGGGAGAATCGATCGAAGACGTTCCCGCCCGAGGCGAGCAGGAGCTCCACGGCGTCCGAGGAAGGGTAGCCCGGGTCCACGGCCAGCATGGCATAGAGGTCCGTCAGCCTCTTGGCTCCCAGCCACGCGCTCTCACCCGCTCCGGATTTGCGCAGGCAGAAGGCGGACGCCTCCTCGAGCATGCGGAGCCGCCCCGGCTCCTCGCCCCGTTCCCGGCTGAACAAGCCGCCCAAAGACAGCAGGGCGGCCCGCCGAGTCCTCCAGTCCGGATCCGCCAGGAGCGCGACGGCCGCCGGAGCCGCGTCCTCGGTCCGGAACAGGCTGAGCATCCCCGCCAGGACCGTCTTGCGCATGCCTGAGGCGGTCTGGAGCTCGGCATTCACCGCGGCCGCGGCCGGCGTGCCGAAAGCCGCCAGGAAGAGCCTGATCCACGCGAGCTCATCGAAGCGGTCGGCCGAGACCAAAGACGCGAACGCTGCCGGCGCGGACGCGCCGCTGTGCTGCGCCCCCTCAGGATCGGCGTTGGGCGCATGCGCGGCCCCTTCCTTGCGGTCCATCTCCAGGACGCGGCCCGCGGTCTCCAGCGGCGTGCGGCCGTCCAGGCCCGGGTCCGAGAGCACGGAGAGCCAAGCCCTCAGACGGCCTTTCATGTCCATCTTCTCCGCACGAGAGAGCTTTTGCGCCAGCCGCTCGCGGTCCGCCTCCTCGAACGGGGCGCGATCCGTGGACGGCCATTCCGGCTTCTCGGGCTCCATCGCCTCGGAAGCCGGCCCGCGGACGAACCCCCAGGCGTCCGGGTTGACCTCCCGGATACGGTTCTCCCCGCCCTCCACGGCCACGACCCCGTAGCTCGGAGCGTTCCGCTTCATGGCCCCGCTCCCCATGTCGGCAAGCGCTATGCGGTTGCCGCCCCCTTGGATGACCGCGAACCCATGCCCGTTGACGTCTCCCCGGGCCGAGGCCCATTCCGAGGAGAAGTCGTTCCCATCCCCGCGCGACAGGAGCCAGCCCACGCCGTAATCCCATCCGAACCCGGGGCCCACGCCCCAGGTCACGACCCTGTTGCGGTCCCCGCTCAGGCTGAGCAAGCCCACGGCCGTGTGCACCCCGGCGCCGTGGGCATATCTCCTGGCCTGGAGCCTGTTCCCGTTCCCCTGCACGAAGAGGGCGCCCAGGCCGTGCCAGTAGCCCAGGCCCTGCGCCATGTAGCCCGAGTCCAGCCGGTTGCCGTCGCCGGCCAGAGCCGCGAGACCGACGCCTCCGGCCGCGAAAGCCCGAGGCCCGAGCCCGGCGCCCTGGCAGAGGCTGATGAAGGCCAGGCCCTCGCGGGGATCGGGATAGTGCAGGCCGCAGGTCAGGACGGTCCCGCTGCCGTGGTGGACGAAAAGGCCGGCGCCTTTCGTGGAGCCGAATCCCTGCGCCGACAACCGCGCCGTCAGCCGGGAGGCATCCCCGCGCGCGAGCAGCAACCCGGCCCCGAACGCTCCGGCCCCTTGCCCGAAGCGCCGGCTGTCCAGAAAGAGAGGCCCTTCGGCGATCATGCCTCCGACCCCGAAAAGGCCCGCGCCGAAAGCGATGTCCCCCCCGCGCAGGGTCTTGGTCCCGCCCGCATTCGGGAGATACAGCAGCCCGATGCCGAACACGCCGGAGGCCGGCGCTCCGTCGGGGGCGTCGATCACGACCTCCGCGCTCAGGTCTATGACCACGCGGATGCGGCCTTCATCCGCCGAAGCCGGGGCCGCTTCGTAGCGGCTCCTGCCCCCCAGGTCCACGAGCAGGGAGACACCCTTCAGGTCCTCGGCCGTGTAGACATCGTCCCCCGCGCCGGAGACCAAGACCCCCTCCGACCTGGACCGGCCGCTGGACTCCATCCCCTTGAGCCCGGCCGCGGTCTCATCCGCCTGCCGCGCCACGATGAACGCGGCTTGGAGGAGCGACGCCAGGTCGAACTTCTCAGCGGCCTCGGATCCGTCCTCCGGGCTCTCATTCAGGACCGCGCTCCTCGCCGCCGCGAGAGCCCGCCGCCGCTCCTGGGCGGACAAGGAGCCCACGCTCCGATCGAGCAGGGGCTGAGCCGAGGATATGGCCTGCATGAGCCTCTCCACATGGGAGGGGGCGGTGGAAGGGACCACCTCGGACAGCGGGACGCCGAGCGTCTCGGCCGCTGAATGCAGGAGCTCGGTCAGGCTGGACGCGGAGAGCATGTCCCTGCCCGTCCCCTCGAGTCCGGGCGCGGAGAGCGGGGAGACCAGCAGGCGCTCGACCTTGTCGAGCGTGAGACGAGTGGGCCAGCGGTCCGGCCGCACGGACAGATCCTTCTCCTCCGCTCGGATGGAAGGGAGGGCTTCGCGCACCATTGCCGCCGGATCAGCGGCATAGCAGGGGACCAGCGCCAAGCCGAGGAGCAGCCCGTTCAGACCCGCACCCTCCGTCCGACCTTCTCGGTCACCAGCGCCTCGATGCGCCGGGCGGCCTCGGCCAGGACGGCCGGACCGCCGGCCTGGACCTGGAACTCCAGCATGGCGTGCGATATCCGGGGGGTGAGCGCGTGGACGCGGAAGGAGTGGAGGCGGGACAAGACGGCCTGCAGGCGCAGGATCATGTTGGGGACGGACTTGGCATGGATGGGCGCCGCGATGAACACAAGGCCCTCGAGCCCCGGCGGGCTCATCTCAGGGAGCACGAGGTCGTAGTGGTGGACGTTCTGTCTCAGCGCGTTCAGCGCTTCCAGGAACGCCGCCCGCGCGGTCTGCTCCGGCAGGATATGGTCCGGAGGATAGACCTCGACCCACAAAAGGGCCAAGGATCCGACGGGCCTGCCCTCATGGATGAGCACGGGCTCCAGCAGGCTCTCGAGAGAGAACAGGGGCACCGTGAAGCGGAACGAGCTCCCCTTGCCCGGAGCGCTCTCGGCCCAGATCCGCCCGCCGTGCCGCTCCACGATCTGTTTGCAGATGTAGAGCCCCAGACCCAGCCCCTTGCGGGAAGCGTCGTAGCCCCGCCTCGGGACCTGATAGAGCCGGTCGAACACGCGGCGGACCGACTCCTCGTCGATGCCGCACCCGGAGTCCGTCACCGACACCTCGGCCTTGCTCGGATCGGCCTTGGAGATGCCGCACCAGACCCGGATGTTCCCGCCGGAAGGCGTGAACTTCATGGCATTGTCCAGGAAATTGATGACCACCTGCCGCACCCGCACCGGGTCCGCGTGCACCGGCGGCAGGCCGTCTCGGGGGTCCTCGGCCAAGCACAAGCCCTTCGCCGCGGCGGCAAGCCTCTGGGAGGCCACGGTCTCGGCGACGAGCTCCGGGAGCAGGGTCCGCCGGGGCTCGACGGACAGCTTGCCGGTCTGCGCGCGGGTGACCTCCAAGAGGTCCTCGATCATGAGGCGCAGATGCGCGACGTTGCGCTGCGCGATCTCCAGGAACTTGCGCTGCGACGGCTGGAGGGGGCCCGTGACCCCGTCGATGAGGAGAGCCACGGCCTGATCCACCGCGGTCAGCGGGTTCTTGAGCTCATGGCTCACGTTATGCAGGAACTCCTCCTTCATCTGCTCGACCCGGGCCCGGGCCCGCCTGCGCTCGACCGCATAGCGCAAGGCGCGCACGAGCAGGTAGGTCTCCACGGGGCCCTTCACCAGATAGTCCTGCGCGCCTCTGCGTACGGCCTCGGTGGCCAAGGATTCGTCCGTGCTCTCCGTGAAGATGACGACAGGCGCCTCCCGCGCGACTTCGGAGACCTTCAGGAATGTGTCCAGACCCTTGCTGTCCGGAAGCCCCAGGTCCAGGACCACGACGTCGGGCTCGCACTCCGAGAGCCGCTTGAGGCCCTCCGCCAGGGACTGGGCCCAGCAGACGCTGAAGGCGCAGGACCTCTCCCCGGCCAGGGCCAACTCCACGAGCCGGCCCGAGACCGGGTCGTCCTCGATCATCAGGACCCGGATAGGCTCTGGCTGCACTATAGCTAGACCGAGATGTCTTTGCCGATCGCGATGAAGGGAGCCTGGATGAGGATGTACATGATGTCCTTGTCCAGGTAAGACTCGTGATTGATGCTGATGGACAGCAGGCCCGTGGTCCAACTCAGGCCGCGGACGTGCTCCTTGGTGAGCCACTCGTAGACCCGCTGCCCGGTCTCCATACGCTCGGACCACACCACGGCGTTGGCCCAGGGGACCTGCTTCGGGTCCGTGGAACAACCTATCTCGGGGAACGGTTTCTCGGGTTGCATTCAGAATGTCCTCGCGTGTTTGTTGATATTGCGGAAAAGGAACCACCCGAGCCCCCCGAAGAAGACGGCGAGAGATCCGACGCAGGCGATGCCGCGGCCCATGTCGGTCTGCCAGAAAGGGACCTCGAAGTCATCGAATCGGAGAGGCGTGTTCATGTGGTGGGTGTAGTTCTCCGCGTCCGCGGCCGGCTTGTAGCCGTACTCGTCGCCGCGCCTCTTGGCCAGCAGGGACCTGGACCCCTTCCGCCCGACGTACTTCCCGCGGGAACGGGTGGGGTCCACCGGCGCGGACAAGGTGTCCGCAGCCGGCCCCTGCGGAAGACCGTCATCCTTGGGCCGCGCGGGCGCGTAGGCCTCCGCGAAATCCTTGGCCACCTGCCTGAACTCCCGGCCCAACTGGCGGGGCGGCGGCATGGCCTTCCTGAGCACGGTGAGGTAGAGCGCCGACCCGCACAATGCGCCCAGCAGCATCCAGAAAGGCACGCAGGCCCACCACGGCGTGGGCGGAGGAGGGGCCGGCGCCGGCCGTTCCTCCCTGAACATATCCGTGAATCTGCCCATCCCATGGAGTCTAGCAAAGTTGGCCAGCGCCATGTCAGGATTTCGTCAAGACGGGTCCGGGGGGAGCGATTAAGCCCTTGAAAAGAAGAGTTAATCGCTTGCGGAAAGCTTTCATCGCTTTCCCCCGCGCCTCCGCGCAACATTAGAGGCATGAGACTGGATCGACTGAGAGGAAGACGCCACCTAGGCCTTGAATATTCCTTCTTTCGGACCTATCCTAATCAGGAAATGGACCAAGTGGGTCAGGGCAAGGACCCGGAGAAGCCTCCTCCTTCGGGCCCGACGAATGCGCCTGTGGAAAAGAAAGGCGCGGGCATGCCCGCGCCTGCGGTGACCCCGCCTCCAGCGAGTCTGAGCAAGCGCATCAGCAACGCCATGCTCGGGAAAGGGGACTTCCGCGGGCATCTCAACAAGCTCATGACCCGCCCCGGCAAGACTGCCGACCCCAAGGACCTGGCCAAGTGGAGCACGGACGCGTTCAAGTACACGCCGGAGCAGGCCAAACGCGAGCTCGACCCGCGCAACCAGATGATCTGGCTGCTGGACCATGCGCGCAAGAGGCCGGTCCTATCCTCGCTCATCCTCGCCTTGGTGCTCCTCATCATGGTGGGAGACGCCATCCTCATCATCAAGAAGCTCTACTCCAGCGACTGGCTGGCCGTTACCGCCAGTCTGGACAGGCCCATCGCGGAGCGCTTCTGGAACTGGGAGAACCGCGGCAACACCCTGGAACTGATCACGGAGAAAGCGCCGGTCCAGGACAAGGCCCGGGCATCCGCGGTTTCGGGCCAGGAGAAGCTCCCGGAGCAGAAGTGGGAGAAGCCGGCCCTGGCGAGCGGCCTGGCCGGCATCATCACCCCGGAGGAATTGCGCCAATCCAACCGGAGCATGGTGCGGCTCGACACGATGGGCGTCCAGGACATGAAGGACATGGGCCGGACCATGGTCACGCAGAGCGACGCCATCATCACGGGACGCACGGACGGGAAGGTCGCGCGCGGAGTCTTCCTCGGCGCGGCCGGGGAGGACTTGAGCAACTACGCCTCCCTCAACAACCCGGTCAAGAACGATCCGGAGGATGCGTGGATCAAAGGCGCCATGGACAAGTACGACAAGGTGCCGGCGGACGTGCAGGGCAACGAGCTGGTCCAAGCCATGTTCAACGAAGGCCTCGCCAAGGACCTGGCCGAGTACCAGAAAGGCCCCTGGATCCTGCGCAAGATGGGGGACGGGGAACAAGCGGCGCGTCACGAGCTCGACGGCATGACCATGGTCAACAACCTCGCCGTGTTCCAGCTCCTGGACACGAAGCGCGTCACGGACGAGGCCATGTACTGCGGGGGCTGCAACGTGGAGAGCCGGATCCACGGAGCCAGGGCCACATTCTACGGGGAGAAGACGAAATGAAGCGGGAGAAAGGCCCTGGCCCCGCGAGGCGCGCCTCAGACGGCCAGGTCATCATCCCGTTCCTCTTCGTTTTGCCCTCGTTCATCATCCTGCTCATCTTCCTCGTCGAGATCGGCAACCTCTCCACCGAGAAGATCCGCCAGCAGTTCGCCCTGGACGCGGCCGCCACCGCGCAGATGGAGCAGTACACGGACCTGCTCAACCGCCTCGCCTACATCAACGGCGTATTCCCCCAGCGCATCTTCCGCGGCGGCATGGGAGCGGCGGGCGCGGCCTCCATGCTCTACCCCTCCCTGGTCGAGCCCATCGAGGACGGGACTCTCTCCTGGCCCATCCGCTACGGCGGAGGCCGCCCGGCCGCGGCGTACACCGAGAACCCGCCCGAGAACATGGGCATCCTGCACGCGCATCTGCCCACCGAGGGCGCGGTGGAGCTCGAGGCGGCCAACCGGGCCGCCTACAACTACATCAACATCTACAGATGGCTCGGGGACGTAGCCGCGGCCGAGAAGCTCATCTTCGAGAGGACGGCGGGCAAGGACCAGGTGATCCTGCGCAAATCCATGTTCTACAACCTCTTCAACAACCCGGCGAGCCCGGAATGCCAGAGCGACCCCGCCAACTGCGGGGTGAATGCCGCCAAGCAATTCCCGAAGCTCGACATCCGAACGCATTACATATCGGGTTTCCAGCATTGCCCGACGATCGTCACGATCGGCGGCCAGACCTACGTGGGGGTGCTCGCCGGAGCCTTCAACTTCTCGGGCAGCGGGCTCTTCCAGCTGGCCACCGTGCCGCCGGAGCAGGTGGAGCGCCTCAAGGAAGGCTACCTGGTCAAGAACCGGTGGAACCCGCCGCCCAACCATTTCGGCATCAACCTGAAGGACGCGGCGGACCCCTATGTCCGCGCCCATGTCTCCTCCAGCGGCGGCAAGATCTGGCCCGACACCACGCCGAAGTTCATGACGCGGCTCTCGCCGTAAACTTGACCCGCCCCATCCAACGCCGTATGATTTCCCCATGGATATCGCGCAGAAGCTCCGTGACCTAGCCAAGAAGAACCCCCGCCGCATCGTTCTCCCGGAAGGCGACGAGCCCAGGACGGTACAGGCCGCCGCGTTCCTTCATAAAGAGTCCCTCGCCCGCCCCATCCTCCTCGGCGAGGCGGACAAGATCCAGGCCGTTGCGAAAAAGGAGAACGCCGACATCTCCAAGGTCCCCATCGTGGACCCGGCCAAGGACCCGCGGCGCGACAAGTTCATCGACGTCTACTTCGAGGCGCGCAAGCACAAGGGCATCTCCCGCGACGACGCTGCCAAGTGGATGCTCGACCCCATCTACTTCGGCACCCTCATGATGCACCTGAACGAGGTCGACGGCTTCCTCTCCGGCGCCCAGCACGCGACCTCCGACACCATCCGCCCGGCCTTGCAGCTCATCAAGCCGGCTCCCGGCTCCTCGGTCTCGTCTTTCTTCATCATGGTGGTCCCGAACTGCGAGTTCGGCGAGAAGGGCATCATGTTCATGGCGGACTGCGCCATCGTGCCGGACCCGGCGCCGGCGAAGTTGGCCGCCATCGCCATCTCGACCGCCCGCATGGCCAAGGTCCTGTGCGGCTTCGAGCCCAGGGTGGCCATGCTCTCCTACTCGACCAAGGGCTCGGCCGAGCACGAACTCGTGGACAAGGTGCGCGAGGCCACGCGCATCGCCAAGGAAAAGGCGCCCGATCTCCTCATCGACGGCGAGATGCAGGCGGACGCGGCCCTGGTGCCGAAGGTCGGGTCTCAGAAGGCGCCGGGCAGCCCCGTGGCGGGCAAGGCCAACGTGCTCATCTTCCCGGACCTGCAGAGCGCGAACATCGGGTACAAGCTCGTGCAGCGCCTGGCCAAGGCCGAGGCCATCGGCCCCATCATGCAGGGCTTCGCCAAGCCGGTCAACGACCTCTCGCGCGGGTGCAGCGTGGACGACATCATCACCATGGCTTGCGCGACCGGGCTGCAGGCGGATCCGTCGCTGCGGTAACGACTACCGGTACTTCATCCAGAACATCCAGCCCCCTCCCGCGAACACGAGGAGGGTGAGGCCTCCCATGACCCACGGCAGGGGAGAGGACTTCTCCGAAGTCTCCTCTCCGCCCTCTTGATACAGGGACGGCTTCACCGACGGAGGGCTGATCGGTCCGCCGATCCGGGAATGCTGGAACAAGGACGGCCTCAGGCTCGTCGCCATCTTGACGTCGTCCGCCGCGTCCTGGCCGAGCTTCTCGCGCGCCAGCGCGCGGATCGCGTAGGCCAAGGCCGCTTTCGGGTCCAGGTTCAGGGCTTTCGACGCGGCGTCCGCGGCCTCCGCGTACCTCTCCAGGCCGACCCAGGCAACGGCGAGGGTCTCATACACCTTCGCGTTCTCGCCCCCGAACCCGAGAGCGCCCCGCGCCGCCTCCGCCGCCTCCGCGAAGCGGCCGAGGCGGTTCAATATCAAGGCCTTCAGGTGCCAGGCCCTCGAGTCCTCCGGTGATAGATGCAGGAGTTCCTCGGCCTGGGTCAAAGCCTCGGCGTCGCGCCCCTCGTCCAGGGCCCGGCGCACCTGCGTGATGGCCTCTTCCTTCATCCGCCCCCGGACCCCCGCCTCCGGGGCCCGGCCCGGCTCGAACGGCACGAACCCCCAGTTGTCCGCGTTCCTAACGAAATCCACGGGCTGGAAATCCCTGGGCAGCCTCTCCGGCTGGCGCATCTCCTGGAACGGCTCCGCCTGCGGCGCAGGCGCCTGCACAGCGGGAGCGTTATCGACGGCGGGAGCCGGTCCCTGGCCGAGCCGCTCCGCATAACCCACCCGGCCTCCGGTCAGGGCGCTGGCCCCACCCTGCTTGGCGGGCGGGCGCGTATAAATGACTCCATAGGGCTTCGCCCCTTCGATGGTCTGGGGCACGTTTGGCGACGGCATGCTCGGCCGGTTGGTGTCCAGCCCGCCGGTCTTGCCCGGCTCGCCCACCCAAGAATGGTGGGTCACGCGCGGGTCCAGGGCGGGATTCGCCTCCGGGGACTTGCCCTTCTCTTCTTGAGCATCCTCGGCCGGCTTGACGTGCTTGGCGGCCTCGTCCATGTCCGCCTTGGCCTTCTGCATGTCCAGCGCGGCCTTCTGGGCGGCTTCCAATGCCTTGGCCTTTTCGGCCGGATTCTTCAGGGTTTCGGCGAAAGAGCGGTTCCGGTTCGCCTCGGCCTTGGCGTCGTAGTACTTCTCCTGGGCCTCTCGGTATCGGTCGGCCCACTCCGCGCAGAACAGAAGGCTTCCCGGAAGGAGCAGGAGCGCGAGGACAAAGAGCGTCTCTCTCATCCTTCGCTGACGCATATCCGATATCCGCTCAGGACCAGGGTGCATCCGCACCCTAGAGGTTAACGCTCGGAGAGTCTTGCGTCAAGGGATAGAAGTGGACATAATAGCGTGGGATATCATGCAGCCAGCCGAGGGCCGGGGACGCCTCTCCCACAAGATGTTGGTGTGGTTCCTGCTCATCTCCTTGGTCCCCATGGTGGTGGTGGGCTGGCATCTCGTCGAGATATCGCTCACCATCATGAAGGGCGTCTCCCTGCGCAACCAGCAGAACCACGCCAAGAGCTTCGCGGAGACGGTGAACGGCACGATCGACGGGTTCAAGAACGTGCTCGAGGAGACGGCCAAACTCGGCGAGTTCGCCTCCATGGACTCCGGCCAGCAGCGCGAGTACATCTCCAAGGTCATGCAGGTCAACCCCGCGTTCCTGGAGCTCTCGGTCATCGACATGGACGGCGCGGAGAAGTGCCGCATCGACCGCTTCCTGCAGAAGGACAACGCCATGCGGGACTTCTACAACAGCCCGCCCTTCCAGGTCGCCAGCCAGCGGCACGAGTACATCGGCTCGCTCGAGCGGTTCCAGGGGGTGCACCCGGCCCTCACCATCGCGGTCCCCATCATCACGGACGTGGCCGAACGCTCGACGCCCACGGTCAAGGGAGTCCTGCTCGGCAAGGTGAGCATGGCCGGGTTCTCCAAGATGCTGGAGAACGAGTTCCCGGAACGCGAGGGCCGGCAGGCGGCCCTGTCCACGCCGGACGGCTTCCTCGTGGCCCACTCCTCTTTGGACAAGGTCTATCGGACGGACCCGCGGCTCTCGAAGGACATCTCGAACTTCCTCGCGCACCGGAGCACGGACACGGGAGGAGGCGAGGTCGCCCTGGCGGACGGGGTCAATGCCCTGGGAGCCTACGCCACGGTGCGCGGCCTCGATTGGCTGGTCTACGTGCAGCAGCCTTTGGAAGCGGCCTACCGCGCGGCCACGGCCATGCGCACGCAGGTCGCCCGCATCATGCTCTGGGTCATCTGCATCACGGTCGTCCTCTCTTTGGCCGTGTCGGCCCACATCACCCTGCCCATCCGCGAGCTGCAGGGAGCGGCCGAGCAGCTCAAGGCGGGCCGCTTCGACGATCTCCCCGAGATGACCCTTCCCAGCGACGAGATCGGCGACCTGGGCCAGGAATTCCTGCAGATGAGCGACACGCTCCGGGAGAAGAACGAGGAGCTCGTCCACGCCAAGGAGGAGCTCGAGAAGTTCCGCGGCACCCTGCAGCGGCGGGTGGACGCGCGCACGCGCGAGCTCCAGGCGGCCCAGGACGAGATCATCCGCAAGGAGCGTCTCGCCGCCATGGGGCAGATGGCGTCGGTGGTCGGCCACGAGATCCGCAACCCCTTGGCCGTCATCAACAACTCCATCTTCTACATCAAGACCAAGCTCACCCGCGCGAACACCCTCGACGAGAAGATCTCCAAGCACATCGCCCTCGTGGAGGGCGCCATCCAGAGCGCGAGCAGCATCATCAACGAGATCCTGACCTACTCCCGCACGCGCGAACTCAAGCCCCAGCCCGTGCAGATCAACCACTTCGTGGCGGAGACGGTAGCCAACATCCCGCTCCCCCCCGGCATCCAGCTGGTGCGCAGGTTCGACGAGCGCAACCCGACGGTGAACATAGACGTCGAGGAGATGAAGCAGGCCCTGCGCAACCTGGTGGTCAACGCCGCCGAAGTCATGCCGCAGGGCGGGCATATCTTCGTGAGCACCATCCTGACGGACGCCTCCATGGCCCGCATCGAGGTGCAGGACACCGGGCCGGGCATACAGCCCGACATCCTGGACAGCATCTTCATGCCTTTCTTCACCAGCAAGGCGAGCGGGACGGGCCTGGGCCTGGCCGTGGTCCGGAAGGTCATGGAGCGGCACGAAGGGAAGGTCGAAGTCTACAGCGAGGTCGGCCGGGGCTCCATGTTCAGGCTCTCGATCCCCCTCGAGAGCGCGGAGAAGGACAAGCCGAAGTAGTCCTCCTCCTAGGGGCCGTTGTACGTCCAGTTCTGGGTGTACTCCTCGGCGGCCGTCTTCTCCTTGGGAGGCTGCCCCACTTCCTTATATTCCGCCGCCTTCGAGATGGCGTAGTCCCGGGAACTGCCGGGATACCCCTTGGGCTTATACCCCCAATTGTCCGCCTTCTCGATCTCCTTGATGATCGCCAGCCTTTGGACGTCCAGCGGGTTCTTGCGGTCGAGGAGATCCTCCAGGAATATGGCCGCCACCCCCGGCGAGGGGACTCCGTCGGTATAGTACAGGGTGGGCATGAGCGCGTTCTCCAGCATGGGCTTATCCGCCTGGCTGTACACCGGCCCTGACTCGACCTCGTCTGCGCCCGGCGTCTCCTGGCCGGGGGAAGGAGTCGGCGTCGGGGTCGGCGTGGGCGTCGGAGCCGGGGAATCATCCCTCTGAGGGGCCTTGGGCGGCTCCGCCTGGGGCGGGGCCCCGGATTTCGTCGGCCCCCTCTTCGGCTGGGTCGCGTCCTTGCCCCACTTGTAGAGCGGGGCCCCGGATTTCGTCGGCCCCCTCTTCGGTTGGACCACCGGGATCTCCGCCTCGGGCGCGGCCCCGTCGAAATCGCCCAGCTTCCACTGCTCCACGGTCAGCGCGGACGCTCCGGACGAGAGAAGGGACGCGGCAAGCAGGCCTAAAACAATGTCCATGGTGTACCTCCGTCTATCCTGAGTATCGCCGCGCAATGGGACAGAGCCCATGGACCAAAGACCCAGGATCGTTCTAGGTCTAAGGTTGCAGACCGTAAAGCTCCTTCATGAG
Source organism: Elusimicrobiota bacterium (assembly GCA_041650695.1). Taxonomy (GTDB): domain Bacteria; phylum Elusimicrobiota; class Elusimicrobia; order UBA1565; family UBA1565; genus JBAZKS01. The sequence continues at coordinate 2,460 of JBAZKS010000052.1, read as the reverse complement.
CTCCAGCACGGTCTGCCTGCGGCAGATGCCGGACGCGCAGGTGTCCGCGGCCCAGCTCATGGGGCTGAGCTCGGGATGCCGCTCCACGGCGCGCAGATCCCTGGCCGCGAGGTCGTGGTCTCCCGCGAGACCGTAGGCCAGGCCTCGGTAGAACAGCAGCACGCTCCTCCAAAGCCCCTTCGGGTGCCAGGTCTCAATCTCGCGCGACGTCCACTCGATCGCTCCCAGCAGGGTCTCGCGCTCCAGGCACCGCTCCTGGTAGAAGCCGCACACGATCCTGGGCTGCTTGGGGCCCAGGAACTCCGCGCGCACAGCCGGGTCCTGGAGCAGGCCGGAAAGGAGCGCGCGGGACTCGTCCCAGCGGCCGACCCGGTGCAGGGCCACGGCTTCGAGGAACTTCAGCATGAGGCTCCGGGGGTAGCGCCCGCGCAGCCGCTCCAGTACCGGCAGCGCGGCCTCGTAGTCCTTCCTCTCCAATATGAGGACGCGCAACAGGAAGAACGCGGCCGCATCCGAGGTCAGCCGGCCGTATCCCATAGCCGTCCGCAGGGCGTAGGTCCCCTCTTCCAGGTCCAAGACCCCGAGCCCAAAATGCGCGTCCGAAGCCCTGGGGTCGAGCTTGAGCGCCTTCTTGAGACGCTTCGCGGCCTTCTTGCCGTACGACTTCGCCTTCCCCTTCTCGCCCCTGTCCTGATGCCACTGGGCGCGCAAGCCCAAAGCCAGCCCGGCCATGACATGCGCTTGCGCCCCGGAGCCCTTCTTGGCCAGCTTGAACGCGGCGTCCACATCCGCGAAGAAGCGCTTCTCCAGCGCCGCGTCCACCCGGCCCTCCACCGGCTCCGTGGCCGCCTGCCACCACGTGGCCGCGGCGCGGCACAGGGCTCCCGACGGGTCCGTCGGAGCCTCGCGGATGCGGCCCTCGCAGACGGCGCGGGCCTTATCGAACTCCAGGTCGAAGAGCGCCGCGGTCCCCTGCTCGAGCCAAGCGCCCTGCGCCGGGACGGCGAGCGCGAGAAGGAGCGCCAACATCTAGCGGCGTTTCTTCCCTTTCAGGAACTCGAGCGCGGTCTCGCCCACCTGGGCCGTGTCGTAATAGGCGTAGCCCGCCACGCCCACGATGCCCAGCACCGGGATGACGCGAGCGAACTGCCGTCTGAGCAGCCGCTGGGCGACGCGGACACCCGCTGCGGCCGCCACACGCTTGAGCGTCTTCACCGTCGAGCGCTTAAGCACGACCTCGTCGCCCGCGGGGACCGTCAGGGTCCTGACGGCTTCGGAGGCCGTATGCCTGAACAGGCAGTAGAGCAGGACGTTCTGGCTCAGGTCCCGGCTCTTGCCGTACGCCGCGGCCATATCCGCCACGAGCTTGGCCTGCCGCTTCCACATGAGGAGGAGGTCCGGGATAAGGGTGAGCAGGGCCAGGGGGCCGGCCGGGAGCGCGAGCCCGCCGGAGATCACGGCCGCGTCGAGCGCCGCGCGCTTGGTGAGCTCCTCGGCGCGGCCCGCGGGATTCTCCGAGGGCTCTTCCTTGCTCCTCGGGATGTCGCCGACGACCTTGAGCAGGGCCTCCGTGACCCTCTTCCCGAGCTCCGCCGTCTCCTGCGTCTTCGCGCGCTTGGCCATAGAGCCTCCGTTCCGACAAGTATATAATACCACCGTGAAGGCCCCGCTCAAACGCATCCTCCTCTGGCTCATCGGGGCCGCGGTGTACGTACTCTGGCCGCTGGACGCCCTGCCCGACGCCCTGCCCGCCTTGGGCTGGGTCGACGACGCGCTCCTGGCCGGCCTCGCGGTCTACCGGGCCTACCGCGCCTACCGGGACTGGCACATCCAGATGAAGGGGCCTCGATAGTTGCAATCCCTGGAAGCGCTTTGTCTATAATATGCGCAAAGGAGCAACGCCCATGAGAACCCTGTCCATCGCACTCCTCTTAGGCTTGGCCGGGATGGCTATGGCCCAGGAGCAGAAGACCCAGCCCCCTGCCCCCACGATCACGGTCCAGGAGGCGGTCATCGCCACCGGAGTGGAGAAGCGCCTGCCCGTGGGCGTGGCCTCGCAGTTCTCTCCCGAGATGGGCCAGCTGGTCTGTTGGACCAAGCTCACCTCCCTCGAGGCGCCGACCGAGATCGAGCACGTGTGGTACTTCAACGAGAAGGAAGCGGGCCGCATGAAGCTCTCGGTCGGAGCCAAGACCTGGCGCACCTGGAGCCGCAAGACCATCGCGAAGACCTGGATCGGCAGTTGGCGCGTGGACGTGGTGGACCTCCACGGCAACGTGCTCAAGAGCGTCAGCTTCTCGACGCAGAACGCCCCGGACCACCCGAAGCTGTAGGCCCTAGATTAAATAGACGAGCCAGTCGCCTGCGTTATATCGTGGGTTGCTTCCCCGAGAGGAAGCCTATCCACAAACGGAGGTTTGACTGGCTCTATGCGTGATTATAGCACGACGGTCGTAGGCC
>JBAZKS010000051.1:0-29242 GCA_041650695.1 Elusimicrobiota bacterium | reverse complement strand
CAGCCGCGGTGCTCTGTCTCCTCTTCGCGACCAGTCCGCGCTAGGCAGCAGAGCTGCCTGGCCCTCAGCGGATATGAGAAGTGTTCCAGCGAATGGGCTAGGGAAGCAGGGACTTGAACACCCGGTGCAGGTCCCCGGCATCCTTCCAGGATGCCGGGGATTCTGCCATGAGCTTGGGGTCGTAGAGGATGAACGGATGCATCTGCTCGCCGCCGATGCCCCCGTGCTCCGAGACCAGGGTGTACTTGTCGTTGTAGTCCAGGGTCCTGCCGTCCTTGTAGGGGGCGAAGACCACGATGTCCCCCGACTCCTCCAGGGACATGTAGTCTTCGATCTGGGCTTTCAGGACCTCGGGCGGCATGCGGCTGTCCGCGTAGCCGGCGAGAGAGCCGCCCAGGAGCTCCACCTTCCCCTCGCTCCTCACCGCGACCATGCCCACGCCCTCATGCTCTGAAAGGCTCTTCAGGAATCCCGGATAGAAACGCTCGATCCCGGCCTTATCCACATGCCCGTCATGGCCGATGAGATAGATGTTCCCCATGGAATAGGCGTGAGTGAACGCGAGGTCGCCGTCCACATGCTTGGGGTAGACTTTCCTTGCCAGCTCGTCCACCAGCTGCTGCATGGCCTTGCCGAACCTCTTGGAGAAGACCTCGGACTCGGTCTGTCCGTGGTCCGAGAAGATGAATAACCTCGCCCCCCGTGCCCCCGCTTCGGCGGCGATCCGGCCCACCCGTTCATCGATCCTCTTGAGCGCGTCGAAGGCCGCATCAGAGGAAGGGCCGAAATAGTGGGCCTTCTCGTCATAGGAGGCCAGATCCGTGTACACCACGGGGGCGTCGTCGCTGATGGCTTTCTTGACCCCGTCCTCGGCCACGGAGCTGCAGTAGTTCTCCATGATGGAGATGAAGAGGGGCGCCTTGGCGTCCAGCTCCGTATCGAAGCCGCTCTCCCGGAAATGCTCCGCCATCTCCCTAGCGTCCCTCTTGATCCCAGGCCATTTGTGCAGCAGGCGGAGCAGCGAGCCCTTCCTCAGGTTCCTCAGATAGGCGATGGTGCCCCCGTGGGCCTCGGCGTCCTCTTGGATGAAGCTGGACACGTCCACCCCGTCCTTGGCTCCTCCGGCGAGCTCGCTCAGGTAGACCCTGCCTCCGCTCAAGAGCCCGGGCTTGGACAGCCTCCTCTCGAAATCCACCCCGCCGGTGTACGCTTTCCCTCCGCCGGACGCGCCCTTCTTGCTGTACCAGTCGTTGGCCGGGAGCTTGACGCCGTAGAAGATCTGGGCCTGCACGGATTGGGTGATGGTGGGAATCCCGCACTTGTACGGAGACAGCTTGAAGCCGCTGTCCAGGAGCGCGGCCATGTTCGGGACCTTGCCCTTGGAAGCGGCTTCCAGGAACCGGTCGTAGGACAGACCGTCGACCTGGATGAGGACGAGAGTGCCCTTGGCTTCCCGGATGACCGGGCCGGCGTCCTTGATCTCAGGGACTCCATCCAAGCCCCAGGCCATGCAGAGAGCCGCCGCGAGGATCTTTAGCATGGCTCCAGTATAGCGCCCGGGCGAATCCGCCGAACAGAGTCCTTCGCCCCGCGGGCTGTCCCAGGCGGGCTGGGACAGCCCCTGGTCCGATTTTCAACGCGGGTCTGGGAAGAAAGCCTCTGCCGCGGCTTCGGAGAAGAACGGTATAGTCTCATCCTATGAAAAATACCATCACCCTCTGCCTCGCATGTCTCGGACTTCTGGCCGCGCCAGCTTTCTCGCAGGTCGTGGCTCCCGCACTCCCTGTGGCCGTCCCGGCAGGCCCGGTGCTCACAGGCATCCAGCCGTCCCAGGGGCTCGGGCAGGCCTCTCCTCTCTCATTCGGGTCCTCGGCCCTGCCGGGTCTCGGCTTGACGTCCGGGATCCCCCTCCCGCGGATCCCTTCCCCAGCGGCCGCGGGGCCGGTTGACATGAAGGGAGCCGGCCCCGTGGAGGACCTGTTCAACAGGCTCTCCCTTTCCTATATGTGGCGCGACGCGACGGACCCCGTCCTGGACGCTCGTTTCGACTTCGACCTGAGCAAGGAGGATGTGCTCAAGACCTTCGAGCGGCTTGGGTTCCTGCCTGCCGGAGGATACGCGCTGTCTAAGCCGGAGCGCGCCGGCTATGGGTATGTCTGGGAGGTCCGCATCCTCGATACCGCCAGGGAGTGGCCCGTGTTCGCGCTGTATTACAACGGGCATGGGGAGTACCACCACATGAGCGTGTACGGCAACGCTTCCATGGCGGAACGCCTCGCGTCCATGGCCTCCGCCCTGGCCGCGGAGACGTCCGTGAAACAGCTCGAAGCCTCCGCGGGGCTCTACCATTTCGTGGCGTCCCGCGTGCCCGCGCCCGATCCGTCGGAGGACCCTGCGGGGCATTACGCCGAGATCCGTCATAAGCTCCGCTACCACTTCCAGCAACCCGGAGCCATCTACATCGACTTCGTCCGCGGCGTGGACTCCGACGCCGCGGAGGCTGTCTTCCGCCGGCACGGCGTGAAAGGGACATTCGGATACCGCGAGGCGGACCAGCCGGTGCCGTGCTACATCGTGGTCCCGGACCCGAAAGCCTATGTCCGTCTGGCTCTGGCCCTGGCGCGGGAACCCCTCGTCATCGGGGTCTGGCCGCACGGGGACCACGCGGAGGAAATCAACCGGCTGTCCGGCAGATAGCCCCTCTTCCGGACGATCCGCAAAGCGAAGGGCTCTGTCCAGAGAAACCGCTGTAAGCCTATGCCAAAGAGGCTCCTCGCCGCAGCCCTCTCCGCGCTCATCGCCGCGGCTCCTTGCGTCGGGCCGTGCGAAGTCCTGGCCCAGCAGGTCTTAGCCGCAGGCCAGGCGGGTCAACGCCCGTGCCATCTGCCGCCCCTGGCCGCGCCGGTGGGCCCCTCGCTCTCCCAGACCCCCGCTTCGCCGCCGGCTCTGAACGCGGGACTCGCCGCCCTGCTTCCCTCCGTCTCGAAGGTCCGGCTGGATCCCGCGCAGCCCCTCGCGGCTTCAGCCCTCCGGGCGAACCAGGATGGACTCCAAGCTCCACAGCCCCTTCGAGAGGCCATCGCCCTGCCCGCTTGCACCGTCCGGCCCAAGCCGGCCGCGGCTCAAGCCCCCCGGAGCCGGGCCGGGTCGCCGGAGGCTCCTGCCCTCTCCTCTCTTAAGGAAATGACGGCCCCCGAGCTCATCGAGAAGTCGGGTTCGCCCTTGGCCCCGGAGGACTCCGCCTGGACGGCCGGGGTCTCTTTCGATGGCGCGGTCCGCATGGAGATCGCCGCGCCCGTCTTTGCCGCGAAAGCCTCGCTCTCCAGGTACGGCAAGGGGACGCCCCGCCTCCGCGCGCCCGGACGGCTGGCCCGCTTGAGGTCGCTGCCCTCCTCCTTCCTCTGGAGGTACACGCCCGCGTGGGCGCTCCACGCCATGGCGCAGGAGATCCAAGCCGTCAGCCTGCCTCTGTTCTCCGCGTCGCTCTTCGGCCTTCCCGCGGCCCTCTCGGTCACCGGATTCGACTACCTGATGCGCATCGCGGGCGCGTGGGGCGGCTCGTTCCTCATGCGCGGCCACGCCCCCCATCGGGTCCACACCTACGCGGTCCTGGGGCTCGGATTGGCCGGGCTTCCGCTCGCCTGCGCCGCCGCGCTGGGCGCCCCTCCCGCCGTCCTCTTCGCGTCGCTTCTGCTCCTCGCGGGGGCGCGGGGGGCGGTCTACGGCCTGAGCCGCGGGATCGCGGAGGGGATTCTCCCGCGCCTGATGATAGGCTCCGCGGCCCCCGGCAAGATCGAGCTGGCGCTCAACTACGCGCACCAGTGGTTCCAAATCTCGTGCATCGCGATGTCCATGTTCGCCGCGGTGCCGCTCCTCGGCTGGCTGGGCGGAAGCGGCATGGTCGCGGTCTCCAGCGCGGGGACCGTCCTCGCCTCGGCCCTCTACGCCGGCATCGAGCTGCGCGAACCCTGGAGACGGCCGGAGCAGTCCCGGATGCCGCCCGGGGCGGGACTCAAGCTCCTGGACTACCTCCCCCTCGTCTTTCTCCGCTGGCTCCACTTCATGATGTACGGGGTGCTCGCCACGACCCTGGCCCTCGGGGTATTCTCCTCGCAAGGGGCGGCAGGGACGCTGCTCGGCCTCTACAACATCGGCTCCTGGCTGGCCGCTCTCGGGGCGACGCTCTGCCTGCTCCCGGACAGGCTGCTCGGCCGCAGGGGTTCGACGGCCCTGGCCGGAGCCGCCGGGACGGCCTTCGCATGGTCCGCGATGCTCGGCATCCCCTCGCTGACATTCGCCTTGGGCGGTCTGCTGGGAGGACTTCTCACCCTGGGCATGAACAAATGGATGGCGTACTATTCCCAGACGCTGACTCCGGACGGCTACCGCAAGGCGTCGAAATGGCTCATGACAGCCAGCATCGCGTGCATGATCCCCATCTTCGCCGCCGTCGGGGCCGCCCGCCTCTTCCCGGGTCTCGCCGCGGTCCTCTCCATCGGCCGCCTGCTCCTGGGCATCGCCATCGTGGTCACGGCAGGGGCGGTCTTGACGTCGCTCTCGCTCCATCCCCGGCGCTCCGCGGCCCTGGGACAGTCCCCGGGCCGCGTTGCCCAAGCCGGGGGCCGGACTTAAGCCATTGGTCCCTCAGCCATTCCAGGCGCATGCTATGGCCATGAGCACGATGCTGGCCACGCTGATCGCGGCGATGGGACTGCTCCCGGTCCAGGCCCGCAGCGTGGGCCTGCTCTTCAACGGAGGCGGCAGCCTCCAGGAGAACTCCGCGGGCAAAGACGAGAGCATGAAGGCCGAGGTCCAATCCTTCGTGGACCTGCTCCAAGGCAGGGGCTACGAGCTCGAAGGCAACATCTTCCACAGGTCCGGGGAAGAATCGTTCAACGGCATCCGCAGCCAGCGCGCCTCGGCCAGGGCCTTCCTCTCCAGGCTGGAGACGCAATGCCGCTCTCTCAAGGACGGGGACAAGCTCGCCCTCGCCTTCAGCGGCCATGGGAGCCACTCGAGCGGCCACGGGAGCCGCGACCCCTCCCAGACCATCATCGCCTATCAACAAGTGAAGCCGAAAGACCCAAAGGCAGCGGACCTCGGCAAGCACGACCCGAACAAGGTCGCGGCCGTGCTGTCCGTGGTCAAGAAGCTCATCGAGGCCGAGCTCGCCGGGCAGGGGATCGCTCGCGGACTCCTGACCGAACTGGCCGCCTCGCTCGGCATCAAGGATCCGGAGGCTGCCGAAAGGGTTTGGCGGCGCGCGGCGGAATCCGTGGACCTCCTGAGAGTGCAAAGGACCGCGGAGGGCCCGGCGCGCGGCAAGGCGTCCGAGGATGCCGCCAAAGCCATCGCGAGGTATCTATTGATGGCCGCGGCCAAGTCCGACTACAGCCGCGAGTTCTTCGACAAGAACTTCGGCTCGGACGACATCCCCATATCGTCCATCAAGGATGCCCTTCAGCGGAGCTGTCTGGACAAGTCCGTCAGCATCCGCGTCATGGGCTCGCAATGCTACTCCGGGGGACTCCTGGAGCTGACGACCCCGGACGGCCGCGTCTGCGCGGTCAGCAAGACCAACCCGTACAACGCCAGCGTCTACCCCAAGGGCAGCGCCACCCTGGGCTCGGGCGGGGCCTCGCTCGGCGAGATGCGGCAGAAGCTTGGAAAGAGCTTCACCAAGGACCCGAACAACGACCCCGTGAGCAGCCTGGATCACCTCACGGACAAATGGCTGCAGGAAGCGGCCGTGTCCTGCAAGGCGGCCCCGGGGTCGTCCGGCCCGGTCGTCCTGAAGCCGGAGTACCGGGCCGCCTTCTGCACAGCGGCCGCGGGAGGCCTGCCAGGCGTGTACAAGATCAACCAATACTTCCAGCCGTCCGACGACTTCTGGAGGGACCCGAAGGCGCGGGAGCGTTTCTTCGAGGAGAAGGACCGCCATCTGCAGCAGGAGATACCGGAGGCGGTCTACAAGCTCGCCGGCCTCGATCCCGGATCCGGGCTTCAAAGAAAAGACGTATACCGGGCGCTCTTCGACAAGATCGCGGCGGAGCCCTATCAGAGGATGGCCGCGGACGTGAAGAAATGCCTGGAGGAGCCGCTATAAGCTTATGATCAAGAAAATCCTCGCCCCTTCGCTTTCAACGCTCATCGTTCTGACCCCCTGTCTGCGGCCGTGCGAACTCCTGGCACAGCAGGCGTCCGCAGCGGCCCAGGCCGGGCAGGGCCTGGGCAATGTGCCGCCCCTGGCCGTGCCGATGGGCCCCGCGCTCTCCCAGACGCAGGCCTCGCCGCTGGCTCTTACTGTGGGAGTCGCATCCCTGCTTCCCTCTGTCTCGAAAGTCCAGGCGACTGCATCCATGACGCCTCAACAGGCGCTGTCTCCGTCACACGTGCCCAACGTCTTCCGGAGTGATACGGTGCCGTACCGCATCCGCGGTGCGGGACAGGCCGTTCTTCCCCTTGAGCAGAAAGCCGAGCCTCGACAAGCTCCCTCCCTCCCGCCTTCCGCTGTCCAGCCCAGAGAAGCGGCCGAGCAGCGGCAGCCGGCATCGCTGCCGACTGTGGGCGCCCACAGTCGACCCGCTTCGAAAGGATCCCCTGCGGCATCGCCCGAGGCCGAAACCCATTCCAAAGAGATGCCAGCGCTTTCCACCCTTCGCCAGATGGGCCTTCCCTCGTCCATCAAGAAGATGGGCGCCGCCGCCTCGTTCGAGGAGGCGAGCCAAGCCGCTGGAGGCGGTTTCGAGTCCGGCGCGGGGGGGGCGCAGGCCCCATCCGTCGCCGCGCGAGACCCTCTCCCCGAGTCGAAGCTCGTCGAGCCGGTGCTCTCCGAGAGCCTCAAAGAGGAGCTCCGCGTGGTCGAGCGGGAGATGGGAGCCGTCGTCAAGCGCGGGGAGGCCCCCCATCTCTACGGCCTGGCGGACAAGGTCTTCCGCCGCATCGCCGACGCGCAGGAGAAGCTCATCGGCAAGACCTACGTGCCCATCAACAACATCTTCATCCTGAGCGCGCCCTTCGCGAACGCCTTCGTCTACACCCCGCGCTCGACCGGGGTTCGCGTGAGCAGCAACCTGGTCTTCGTCACCACGGCCATGCTGCGCAAGCTCTTCGACCCGGACGGGGACCTGGCGCAAGGGGCCCATCGCCTGGCGGGCATCCTGGCGCACGAGCTCGCGCACCCGCTCGACAGGCTCGTGATCTACGACCATGGGGAGTATCTTTCCATCGAGAAGGAATACGGCCAGCGCGGCAGCCAGGCGCAGGAAGTGCGCGCGGACATCGAGGGCACCGCTTTGCTTCGCGCCGCGGACCTGCCGGAGCGCGCCCTCTTCGACGCGATGGAGAGGACTCTCGATGTCTACAAGGCTTCAAACGTGCTCGAGGCCGCGATCGGCTCGCACCCCGAGGATTCCATGCGCATGACCATCCTGCGCATGGCCCTTACCCTCACCCGCCTGCGCCTCGGAGACAACCACTCGGTCCGGCCCTTCCGAGCGGACGAGTTCAACGGCCCGGGCGTCTCCAGGGACCTCAAAGCCGTAGGCGCCGGAGCCGGGGCCCTGCCGTGGCGGAGTCCCAAGGACCTCTCAGCCACCCTGTCCAGGCTCAAGATGAACTCCAGCCTCCCGGAAGAGCAGCAGGTCCTGGAATTCAACCGCCTCATCCTCGCCCTGGACGCGCAGCTCGCCGAGCTGCAGAAGAGCAAGACCGAGGTCTCGCCGGAGCAGAAGCGCGAACTCATCGATACGTTCAAATTCCTCTTCAAGAAGGGCATCGTCCAGGAGGTCTGGGACGCGCAGAAGCGCGGCAAAGCCCTCTCCCCCTACGCGGACAGCGCCGAGCTCCTGAAGCTCCCGGTCCACTCCAAGTCCCTGTCCACGATCTGGTTCTACTACGACTCCGAGTATACGGCCGAGATGTTCAGGGTCGTGGATGAGCCCAAGATCCCGGAGAAGGTCGCCAAGCTCCAGGACTTCATCCCCCCCATGGTCCTCGCGGACAAGTACGGGCCCGCGTTCGCGGATGCCGAGGCGCAGCGGGCATCCGTCCAGGACCCGACCCCGCGGAGCTCCGTCATCGACATCCGGAGCCTGGCCCTGCTCAGGAAGCTCTTGCCCGAGTTCCAGGAGCGGCTCGCCAAGGCCGTGGGAGAGGACCGCCTCATGGCCATGACGCAGGGCAGCGCCGCAGCCGCGCTCGCCATGCCCTTCTTCCTCAAGAGCGACGCCAGCTACGAGACCCTGACCAAGGAGAACCGGAAAATGACCCGCATGATCCGCGAGCTGCGGATCCTGGCCAAGGGCAACCTCGCCGAGCCCGTGGGCATCTGGGAAGGCCTGCAGAAGTATGCGCGCTGGTTCTGGGAGCGGCGCGGCTTCTTCGCCGTCCAGGAGCTGCTCATGGACGCCGGCTCCGACTACAACCACCGGTCCATCAACTGGGACCTCGTCGCCGAGATCCTGGACCTGGACAAGACGCAGCTCCGCAACCAGATCAGCCAGGAGGTGGACAAGCTCCTCCGGTCCGAGGAGGAGAGGGAGGCCGACTGGAGGAGGCAGCGCAAGGAGGCGGATGCCGGGAAGAAGAAGGCCTTGCCCGTGTTCACCACCTTCTTCGCGCGCCTTGGCTCGATGATCTCAGGGACGAAGTATCCTCCGGTCAAAAGACTCTATGCCCAGAAGTTCATCGACCCATGGGCAGAGGAAACAAAGCACCCCATGCCGGTCTGGTACCGCCCGGAGCACGGCAAGAGAATCCTGGCGGCCCGCTCCAGGGCGACCGGCGGCGACGCATACGTCGGCTCCATCACCCTGGCCCTCACGATCATGGCCAACGACGCGTCCCTGCGCAACGAGGTCTACCGCGCGTCCATGCTGGAGGAATTCGACTCCCCGCGCCACGAGGAATGGACGCCGGAGCACATCGCGGGAAGGCTCCTTCAGCTCGAGAAGAAGTTCGGCCAGTATTGGGCCGTCAATGCCAAGGCCTCCTCCCACAACGCAGAGGAGGGGCATCTCTCAGTGCTGGAATTGGCCAAGGCCGTGGACCGATCCGCCGGGCTCAGCAAGGAGGAGAAAATCCTACTGCTCCGCTTCATTTTCCTGCGCGGCAAGGAGTTCACGGAGGAGCAGAACGAGCTCGTCAACAAAGCGTTCTATCGATGGACCCAGCTCCGGAAGGAATCCGTGCAGGAGATCTCCGGCATCCTGATCAAGAACGGGGCCGCCTCCTCGCTCAGCGACCTGGTCTCCCAGCTCAGGGCGAGCCCCTACTACCCTCCTCTCGCGAAGGTCGCGTATGAGCGCGACAACGGGGTCTACTCCCTCTCGGACTACTTCGACTTCCTGGACAATGTCAGTCCGCAGTTGCTCCGGGAGGAAGGGGACGCCCGGCGGATCGCGGCCCTGCTCACGGTCCCGCTGGGCCTGAAGGCGGACCGGGCCCATTCCAACACCCCGAACATCCAGGAGCTCCGGGATTCCTTGACCCAGCGGATGCCGGAGACCCTGTCGTCCTTCCTGACCCTGACGCAGACAGGGGCGTCCAAGGGCACGGACGAATGGTTCAAGGAGAAGATCCTCCCCGCGCTGGGCAAGAGGCGGGGGGACCTGACCTGGGTCAAGGGAGTGCTCATCAAGGACCGCATCCAATCGCACGACCTGCGCCTGAAGCTCGCGAAATGGGTGCTCGAATCCAGGATCGCGAAGCTCGAGGCCGCTCCCTCTTTCACGAAGGAGGAGGTCTTCGCCCTGGTCTCGGACCTGAACCTCATGGCTCCGCAGGGGTCCTTGGCCAAGGACAAGTTCATCGAGCAGCTCTCCTGGCGCCTCAAGCTCGCCGGCGCCAACCTGTTCGCCTTCATCGAGGACCAGAAGACGTCCAACTGGAAGCGCGAGAACCCCCTGCTGGTCAACGCGGGCTCGGTCATCGCCAGCGGGATCCACAGGATGTCGGCTGAGAGGAGGAAGCTCTTCCTCGAGTATCTCATGGACCCCCGCGCGTCCAAGAGCGGCTTGCCCGAAGAGGTGCTCCAGGAGCTCTTCCAGCAGGCGCTCGACAAGCTGATCCAGGAGAGCGAAGGCCGCCGCCGCAAACGCGACACGAACCGGGCCGTGCTGGAGGACAAGGCACGCGGGATCGCCAGGGCCTTGAAGCTGCAGATCGAGCTCTACCTGCGCGACTCGGCCCCGACCGAACGCATCCCCCTCATCGAAGTGGTGCTCACCGCCGGGAACCAGGCCTTGATGACCCGACCGGACTACCCCTCCAACCTCGTCCAGGGCTTCCTGAAATACGAGCCCGGGAGCGTGGAGGAGAGCCTGCTCTTGAGCTATCTCTCCATCATCCCGGCGCACGAGATCGCGCCCAGCCTGGCCTATCTGCTCAGCCAGGCGGCACAGGACAAGGGAACGGTGGCCAGCCTATTCGAGGTCTTCGGCACCGTGGGCATCAAGTTCGGCCAGCTGGCCTCCATCTGGCAGCTCTTCGGCCCGAAGATCGCGGCTGAGACCCGGCACCTCAAGGACCGCGCTCCCCCCATGTCCCGCTACGAAATCTACGACAGGATGGACGCCCTCATGACCTCCGAGGAGCGCGAGAAGATCGTCGGGCTTGAGAAGATCATGGGCAGCGCGAGCGTGAAGACCGTGGTCCGGACCCCGCTCAAGGACGGGAGGAAGGTGGTCATGGTCCTGCAGCCCGGGCCCATCTCCAACCAGATACAGACCAACCTGGAGCTGGGGCGCAGGTTCCTCGACGAGCTCGAGCGGCGCGACCTCGTCAAGCAGTCCCGCATGCTGGCCACCCTCATCGAGGCGCTCCGGGGCCAGCTCGTTGAGGAGATCGACTTCTCCCTCGAGGCCAAGCGTACGGACCGGGCACGCCGGGTGCTGGGCCGCTACAACAGGGCCGAGGCCGGGACCCTCAAAGGCTGGAGCTTCGAGGTGCCCAAGACCGTGGAGGGCATGCCGCTCTCCGACAAGATCGCGTTCTACGACCTCGCCAAGGGAATGCCGTTCGACCAGCTGACCGAGGAGCAGCGGCGCGAGGTGGGCCCTCTGCTGGTCCGGGCCTCTCTCGCCATGCTCTTCCGCTACGGGACCTTCGACGCGGACCGGCACAAGGGCAACTGGCTCATCGACCCGGAGACCAAGACCATCTACGCCATCGACTTCGGCCAACTGGAGGACTTCCAGCCCAAGGGCTGGTTCCAGGAGGATCCCCGCCTGGTGCTTGCCGAGTTCCTGAGGGCCGTGCAGGCGCACGACGTGGACGGGATCATCCGGCAGGCGCGTCTCATGACGAAGCCTGGGAGCTCGGTTCCCTCCGGCGGCGCGGACCTGCGGCAGGCGTTATCGGAGGAGAAAGTCTCGGACCGGCTCATCGGCATCCTCACGGCCCTCACCGAGGCGGGCTTCGTCATAGACCGGCGCTACATCTTCGGGGCCATGAAAGGCCTGTTGATCCTATACGGGGAGGGCTACGTGGACGAGTCCTCGTTCATGCGCGTCATGGAGGGCGAGGTCCGCTCGCTGTATCTGAAGAGGCACCCCTTCTCCCTGCTCCGACGGCTGCTGTCATGATACTCGCCCTTGTCCTCACCGCCGGGATACAGCTCCCGCAGACCCCGGTCCCTGTCCCCGCCCTGCCGGTCCAAACCGGCCAGCAGACGCAGGGGCTCGCCTCCATCCGGGGCTTCCTGTCCAAGCAGGAAGTGATCCGCGTGTTCATCTCCCCGGCGCCGGGCAACGGGCATCAGGCAGCCTCCGCCACTGTCATCAAGCGCCTGCGGGAACTGGGCTACAAAGGAAGCATCGAGGCGGTATACCAGGACTCGGTCAAGCGCAAGCTCCCCTACCTGCTCCCAGGCTTCCGGGAAGACGGCCCTGACTCGCAGGCCCTGGACGGAGGGATCACGGCTCTCAGCTTCTCCCGCTTCACAGCCTCCCCGCCGCAGCGTCTCGAGGTCGGGATCTCCGGCGCGGACGAGGACTTCCTGCCGCGCCATCTGCCTGAGCTGGGCGTGCATCACCTGCTCCAGCTCCAGCCCATGAACTGGTCTTTCGGCCAGGCCATCATCACGCAAGAGGAGCAGACGCGGGTCGCCAGCCTGGATCACCTCTCGCGCCTGGGCTACGTCTACGACATCCCGAAAAGGGCCGATCCCCGCGCGTTCCTGGCGCGGCAGCTGCCCGGCTCAGCCAAACTCCAGGGCCTGAACGCGGTCTTCGATACGGCGGGGCGTCATGAGCTCATGCCGGTCTACGGCGTGGGCCTGCAGAACGGGACAGCCAAGCTCGGCTCGCTCCTGCGCGCCGTGAGCCTGGCCCGCCCGAGCCGCGGCGTGGTGGTCCCGGTGTTCTCTGACATCGAGGCCGGTTCCTTGAAACGGATGCCGGGAGTGGAGGTGCTGCCCGTCACCGACCCGTCGGTCGAGAAGAGGCTTCAGGACCTGCGTCCCGGGGAGATACTGGTCCTGCTGACCGGGACAGTGCCCCAGGACGTGTTCGAGTTCATCTACTCGCAGGCGACCCTTCCGGCGGTGGTGGCGGGGCTCAACGCGAGGAACCTGATGCGCCTGCTCGGGCTCCCCTATTTCAGGACGGTGTTCAACGATGAGAGGAAAGGCTTGGTCGGCTTCTTCGGGGAAGAGGCGCTCAAGACCCCCCAGGACCCGGCCATGCTCCTGGTCGCGGCAGCGAACAAGGAAGTCGCTTCAGCCTCCGAGAGCCTCGAGAACGCGGCCCGGTTCATCGCGGAATCGATGCGGGCATCCTCGCCGGTCAGGCGCCTCTTCGACACCCTGGGCCGCATGGGCCGGACGCTCGCGGACGACAAGCTGGCGCAGGGGCTGCTGGCATTGATAGGAGTGGCAAGGGAGAGTCAAGCTGCTCATAGGGAATTGGTCCCCGAGCGGGGCGGCTAAGGCCCCTAGGGATAGGCGAAGGGCGCTCAGAGAGCGACCTGCATCCGGACCTCAAAGCTCCGCGAGGCCGTCCTGGGCGGGCTTCGCGCTGCGGGGAGACGCCCGTTCCCCGAATAGGATGGTCCCGGGACGGATCATGGTGCTGCCTTCTTCGATCGCCACGCGGTAGGCGTTGGACATGCCCATCGAAAGGACGCCCATCTCGACGCCCGGGATGCGCAATGACCCGACGTGGTCGAAGAGCCGCTTCATCTCCCGGTAATAGGGGCGGGCATCCTCGGGGTCGCCGAAGCGCGGTCCCATGGTCATGAGCCCCTTGATCGAGATCTTTCCCAGACGCGCGATATCACGGACGGTCCGCTCGGCATCTTCCGGCAGGAGGCCGGTCTTCTGCGGTTCTCGCCCGCTGTTGATCTCGATCAGAACGGGTGTCGTCTTTTCCGCCCTAGCGCTGATCGCGCGGGCGAGCTTCAAGGAATCCACGGTCTGGATGACATCGAACAGGCTCAACGCCTTGTTGACCTTGTTGGTCTGCAAATGCCCGATCAGGTGCCAGCGGACCCGTTGCGCATCGCGGCCGAGGCTCCTGCGCAGGTCCTCGGCTTCCTGGACATAATTCATGCCGACATCCCCGAGGCCCGCGTCGATGAGCTCCCTGACCTCATCGGCTGTGCGTGTCTTGGCCGCCGCGACGATGGCGACATGGCCGGGAACATCGGCCCTCATCCGTTCGTAATTCCCGCGAATCGTCATGGGTGTCCGCCTCTCTCGGCTGCCGCAGACTATTCTAGCATCGCGGCCCCCCTTTCCCGGACCGCTTTTCACCTGTTCGTTCATCTCGCGCACGAACCCGTCGATGTCGGCGACGTTCTTCCCCTGGAGGAACTCTTCAAGGGTGCCCCATACGGTCTCGCCGCACTGCACGCATTGCAGCCCCCTGTTGAGCAAGAACCCGTAGGCCTCAGGATACTTCTCGATGATATCTTCGACCGGATCGGTTTTCTTGATCCCCATCATCGCCTCGGGGGAGAGGCGTGGCCCGAGGCCCCGGACGCGCGCGAACTAGGCGACTCCTTCGTCGATGGCTGCGGGCCGAAAGTCTTGTCCAGCATCCTGACCATCTGCGCCTTGGTCTGAAGGCTGGTCGTCGCCGCCTTGGCCTTGCCGTTCTTGAAGTATACGGTGAAGGGCAAGCCCATGAAATTCGCGCACTCCGGGAGCCCCCTGATGAAGTGCGCCGCGGGGATGTCGAAATCCTGGTCTCTGAACGCGACGTGCGGATACGCGCGCTCCAATTCCTCCATGGCGCAGTAGACGGGGATGCACATAGGCCCCATCCTTCCGCAGCAGATCACGACATTCTCGTTGTTCGCCAGGACCTCCCGGGTCTCCGCGTCAGTTTCGAGATGCTTGAGATTCGTTCGCAGCATTCGGCAGCCTCCTTATTTAGGTCTATAGACCGCAAGTCCCCGTAGAGCAGGTGGGGCACTTGCCGAGCCCGGGGATCGCGCCGGAGATCTTGACCATCCGGTCCATGGCGTCGCTGTACCTGTAAGTCCCCGACCGACCGAACGTTTTGTCGAACCCTTTGGAGGCCCTGGTCGTCTCCTTGCTTTCGCATTTCGGACAGATCACGACGAGGCCGGTCTCGAACTCCTCAGGTTTAGCCTTGAACTCGAACAAGGACCCGCACTTATTGCAGACGTAGCTGTAATCCGGCATCTGACTACCTCCCGTGTCCCACATGCTTCATGACCGAGGCCCCAGGGCCGCGAAAATCCCGCTGATGAGCCTTGCATCGGCCAGCGAGTAGCACCGACGCGCCCCTTGCTTGCGGGATATCACGAGTCCGTCCTTCTTGAGCAAGGCAAGGTGCTGCGAGACGTTCGGCTGCGGAAGATCTACCAACTCCCGGATGTCATTGACGCATCTCGTTCCTTTGGCCAGCTCCCGGAGGATCGTCAGGCGTGTCGGATGAGCTATTGCCTTCAGCAGCTTGGCCCACCCCGTCGTTGCCGTGGCGCCCATGCGATTCCTTCCCCTTCGCTGCATAATCAATTCAATTATCAATATATATTACAAATAATATTGATTCGGCGGCAAGGATGTCTCCCCCGCAGGCGGCAGGTATGTCGGGGAAATTCCAAAAGTGCGCTGATTGAAGTTCAAAACTGCACACCCTTGAGGTCTGCTGTTTTGAGCTGCTGGACGTCGAGGAGTCTATCCTCACGCCAGAACCCGAGCTCGGTCATCCCGTTGTTCAAGGGATAGCATCGTACGCTGAGCCAATCGCCCGGATTGGCGTAGTTGACCGACATGGGCTTGGTATGGATCGAGACCCGGCAATAGGCATCGACGGCGGAAGGGAACGGCGCATTCCCCTGAATTTTAGCTGACAATGTTGAAGCGCGGCATGTTGAAGCGCGGTATTGACAAAACGCGTGCGGCGTGTTATATTGGTAATGGTAACCATTCCTAATAAAATGCGGGTGACGCACCCTTTGCCCGGGGTCGGCGATGACAGGGCAACGATCAAGGAGGCGCGTATTATGCCAGGAGGAGATAGGACGGGCCCGATGGGGATGGGGCCAAGGACAGGGCGAGGCTTGGGCCACTGCACGGGTTCCGCCACGCCCGGCTATGCCGTCGGCGGGGGCCGGGGCCGTGGGATGGGCTGGGGCGGCGGACGCGGAAGAGGCTGGCGGCGCGGGGGCGGGGGCGGGGGCTTCGGCTTTCACGGCGGATGGGGTCCCGGGTATTATGCGGGGGGGCCAGTCCAGGGGATGACTCCCGGTGAGGAACTGAGCTCGCTGCGCGGCCAGGCTGAGGCGCTTGGAGGAGAGCTCAAGGCGATCCAGGACCGGATCTCGGCTCTGGAAGCCGGAGGCGGCGGAGGGAGTCCCAAGGTCTAGCCTGAGGGGTGTGTCCTGTCGCGCAAGAAATAGCGGTTGCGCGGTCGTTTCGTCGCGTCGGAAAACGTTGAGGAGGTTTTATGCCTGGAGGAGACGGGACGGGGCCGCGGTGGGGCGGCGGACCGGGAAGCGGCTGGGGCGGGCGTCGGGGGGGCTTGGGACAAGGGCGGGGCGCCGGGAGGGGACGTCGCCGGTTGCAAGGCGACCCGCCGTCGTCCCCGCGGCCCGTCCCGGATGGCGCGCCAGATCGCGCGAGGCGGCGGAACGTTGCCCGAGTCGATTCCGATAATTGCGCCGGCTGCGGAGCGTGCGAGGCGATCTGTCCCTCGAAAGCGATAAGCCTTTCGGATATCGCCGTCGTGGATCAGGCAAGATGCACGGGATGCGGGGCCTGCGTCGCCGCGTGCCCGAACTCCGCGATCTCCATGATGCCCGCCGCCGATGTGAGCGGGGGTCCAAAGTGATGGAGGCATGGCCGGCTCAGTGAGGAGGCTCACGGCGCAACGGGAGATGTGCTGAAGTCGGGAGAGGAGACGGTATGCCTTGGGTCAAATCGGAACTTTGCAGCGGCTGCACGGTCTGCGTCGGGCTATGCCCGGCGACGGCGATCTCGATAAGAGAGGATATGAAGGCCTGGATCCATGAGGAAAAATGCATCCATTGCGGGATTTGTCGAGAATCGTGTCCCCAAGGGGCCGTGCGCCCGGATTGCGAAAGACTCGCGTCGGATGTGAAAACTCACGTGCGCAAGATCAGAAGCGTCATGCGGCGAGTGTCGAGCCCGGCTGTCCAGGAAAGATCCCTCCGGTGCATCGTCGACCACTATAGGGCTCAGAAACGCCTGGCCGAAACGACTCTGCGTGAGTTGGCCGTTCTCTACGGACGCGCCAGGACGAAGACCGGCTCTTCGCTCAAGGCCGCCGACGGGAGAATGAGATAACTCAACGGATCCGGCCCCGGGCCCCCACGTTCACCAGCCCGAAGAGTTCCTTCGCGTCGGGGATCATCATGCGGATGCAGCCGTGCGAATCCGCCACCCCTGGCAGCACCCCTCCGTGCATCCAGTACGCGCCGCTTACGTGGATGGCCCACGGCATCCAGCTCCCGTAGATGCTGGAGTAATGGTTCGCGTCCTTCTTGTCCACCGTGAACGCGACCCTGGGAGTCTGGTGGCCGCCGGCTCCGGCCGAGACGGGGAAGGTGCGGACCAGGGTCCCCCTCTCGTAGAGGCCGAGATAGCCCTTGGCGATGTCGATGAGGATGAACTGGGCGTGGCCGGCCACAGCAGGATCACTCTCCGGGAAGACCCTGGGCTCTTTTTCCAAGTCCAGGGGGATCTTGAGCTTGTCAGCCAGGATGGCCCAAGGCTCGGACGAGGTGGCTGTTTTCTCATAATTGGGCTCGATCATGTTGAAGGAGGAGAGCCTGCTCCGGCACAGCTCGAACCTGTCCCTCATCATGGGCAGCTTCCTGCAGAAGGAAGTGATGGTGAAGCCCACCGGCATCCGGATCTCCACGTAAGGGACCTCATAGACATCTCCCCTGCCGGCGACCGTGTACCCGGCCTGGGACAACTGGATATCCAGGACATCGATAGGCCCTGCCGCCGGGATGTCCGGCGCCGCGGCGAAGGCCGCAGTCAAGAAGAGGCTCAATAGCGTCATTTAGTCAGCTCCAATAGCTCGGAATACGCGGGGCCGGGAGGATCCTTGGGGATGAGCGCCCCAGGGATGGACGCGTCCGTCACATCCTCCCCCCTGCCCCCGTCCTCGGGCACCCTGTTCGAGCGGAAGCACTTCCTCTCCTGGTCCAGTACGTAGTCCAGGTCCCCCCGGACCAGGATGCCCTCCACCTCGCCCGTCACCGCGTTGAACACCGCGCTCCCGGAGTTCCCCCCGTACGTGTCCAGGTTGGTCACGAAGTAGCCCTTGGGGCTCGGGTCGCGCACCGCGGCCCCGCCCGCGTACTTGGTGGGCAGGCCGGCAGGATGTCCGATGACGAAGAGCCGCGTGCCTTTGGCAGGCGCGCCGTCCCGGCTCAGCTTGAGCGGTGCGCGGTCCGTCACCCGCCGGTCCAGTCGGAGCAAGGCCCAATCCGGGCCTGAGTTGGCCTGCTCACGGGCCACGATCGCGGCGCAGCCATAGACCTGGGAGGACGGCAGCTCCGCCGGGGTGCCGGCCCCGGCCTTGGGGATACCGAAGCCGAATACGAACCTCACAGCCTTGCAGTCAGCCTCGGTCTTCACGCAATGCCCCGCGGTCATGATCGTGGCCGGGGCCACCAACGAACCGGAACAGAAGGCGCCCACGTTCTGGTCCCGGAACGGCTCCTCCGGGCACAGCCTGCGCGCCTCTCCGTAGTTCTTCGTGGTCAAGACCGCGACCTTGCGCTCCGGGTCGATCTTCACGCGGTCTTCCTTAAAGAGCGCTACCGTGCACTCGGCCATCTTCACGATCTTCGGGTTCTGGACCTGATGGAGGTCCAGGCGGCCGTCCTCTCCATAAATCACATCGGGTTGGACCTGGCTCCAGGCAGGGTTTGTCCAGGCTGAGAGCAGAAGGATCAGGGAGAATGTCATCCCATGATTGTATCCATGGGGCTCGATCAACGAGAAGCATCCAAAGGCCGCCTCAGCCCTGAGAAAGGAGCTCTACGAGCTGTCTCTGGGACTGTCCCTCGGACTGTCCCAGGGTCGCGTCAAAGCGTCGTCAAAGCCGGCCGCGGTTTCTTATTTGTGCTTATAAAATAAGCATTTTACCCTTGACAAACGTTTGCCTGGCTTCATCTGCCCGATCCGGGCTACCCTCATAGCATGAAGAAGATCCTCGCAGCCGCAACCGCTCTGGGTCTGGCCGCCCTTCCCCCGCTTGCCATGTGCCAGACCCGATCTTCTTCTTTAGATGAGGCGAGCAGGCTGACCCAACAAACCTATGCCAGCCGGGGCTGGGATGGAAACGGGACGAAGTCCGGCACTGTCTCCGGCACCGGAGCCGCGCCGAACCTGACCGTGAACATGTACCGGGCCCCTGGCACCGGGGTCAAGAAGCCCGGCGGGTCTACTAAGGAGGTCCCCGTTCCCGAGGCAGGGCCCGTGAGCACGGACAAGAAATCCAAGAAGGACGCCGACAAGACCAAGGCAAAGGCTGACGAGGCCCCGTCCGACCCCAAGGCCGTACTCGGAGCCGCCATGTTCGGCCTGGGCGGGGCGCTCATCGGTTTCGCGCTCGGCGGTCCGATCGGAGCCTGCGCCGGATTCGTCATCGGAGCTTTCGTGGGCGCTCTGGCCGCCAAGATGCACACCTACGCCGAACAACAAGCGGCGAAGGCCAACAAATAAAGGAGGGATCATGACCAATAACCATGCCTGCATACTGCCCCCGCTGGCCGAGCTCCAAGGACTCCTCGGGCTCAGCGAAACCGAAGCCAAGGCCCGGATCGCCGAGGCCTGCCTCCGGCAGCCCCTTCAGTGCCCGCGCTGCTTCGGCCGCGAGACCTTCGCCCGCAAGAACGGCCGCTGCGGATGCAGACAGTGCGGCTGCGCCTTCGACCTCGTCGACGGCCGCTGGATGTCCATCCCCAGCATCTCCGCGCGGAGCTGGCTCATCCTCATCAAGTGCTTCGAGCTCGGCCTGAACGTGCGCGAAGCCTCCCGCATGGCGGGCGTCCCCAGGTCCACGGCTTACAGGGCTTTCCGGAACATCCGCCTCGGTCTCGCCGCGCAGGACCCGGTATGGGCCGCGGATCCGCGCATCGGGGTCGAAGCGCTCATATCCAATCCGATGGACGGCTTCCTGAATTACCTGCGGAACTGGACGGCACGGTATCGGGGCATGTCTCCCGAAGAGTACCCGCTCTACGTCAAGGAATGCCAGGTGCGGTTCGAGGCGCAGGGGCAGCCGCTGTTCGAACGGCTCCTCGCCTGCGTGGCCGCGGCCAAACCAATCCGGGTAGTGTAGCAGCATACGAGGGTCCCATGGGGTCCGCGCTCCTGCTGTCCCTCCTGGTCCTGGCGCCGCAGGTCTGCGGCGCCGAGACGGGAGCGTCCGTCCGGATCCCCTATCTGGAGGCCCCCCCGAAGCTAGACGGGGTCCTCGATGACCCCGCGTGGCAAAAGGCCGCCAGGATCGAGGGCCTGCGGCAGTTCACGCCCAGGGTGGAGACGCCCATGACCGAGGCTACGGTCGTCTACCTGGGCCACGACTCCGACAACCTGTATGTGGCGTTCGATGCCAAGGACTCTGAACCCGCCAAGATCCGGGCCCAACTCAACCCTCGGGACCAGATCTTCGATGACGATTGGGTTTCCGTCATCTTGGACACCTTCGGCGACCAGCGCAGGGCCTATGAATTCCTGTCCAATCCGCTGGGCATACAGTCGGACATCTTCTCCTTGGCGGGGCAGGAGGATGAGGCGCCGGATTATGTCTGGTACTCCGAGGGCGGTATCCACGAGCACGGCTATGCCGTGGAATACAAGATCCCGTTCAAAAGCCTGCGCTTCGCCAAGGCTCCGGAGCAGCCTTGGCGGCTGCACGTGGGCAGGAATATCCAGCGCAAGAACGAAAAAGGCTCCTGGCCGCCGTACAACTCCTCCAAGGGGAGCCTCTTCTCGCAGATGGCGGACATGAAGGGGCTCACCGGCCTGGAGCCCGGCAGACGGCTCGACATCATCCCTGAGTTCACCGCCTCCAACGCCGACCCCTACGAGTACCAAAAGGATGCCTTCCATGTCGGCCCGTGGAACACGCGCGCGGGCGTGAACCTCATGTACGGCTTCACCCCGAACTGGACCCTGAACGCGGCCTACAACCCGGATTTCAGCCAGGTCGAGGCGGATCAGCCGCAGATCCAAGTCAACCAGAGGTTCCCCCTGTTCTACGCGGAGAAGCGGCCTTTCTTCATGGAAGGCTCTGACCTCTTCTCCACTCCCATGAGGGTCGTGCACACCCGCACCATCGTGGACCCGGAGTACGGGACCAAACTGACCGGCAAGCAGGGGCTCTTCTCAGCCGCGTTCCTGTCCGCCCACGACCGGAGCCAGGGAGGCTCGGACTTCAACATACT
The DNA here is from genome assembly GCA_041650695.1 of Elusimicrobiota bacterium. Taxonomy (GTDB): domain Bacteria; phylum Elusimicrobiota; class Elusimicrobia; order UBA1565; family UBA1565; genus JBAZKS01. The sequence goes on along the minus strand of JBAZKS010000051.1, from coordinate 8,338 downwards.
CAGGCTCAACACCGACGTCGGGAGGGAATCCACCGTGGGCCTGATCTGCAGCGATAGGCGGATGCCCTACGGACAGTACAACCGCGTGGCCGGAGCGGACGCCGCGCTGCGCCTGAAAAGACTCTACACCCTCAAGGTCCAGGGCGTGGGCAGCTTCACCCGTAAAGAAGACGTCGGGTCCATCAATGGCCCGGCCTACCAGGTGTCCCTGTCGCGCGATTCGCGCGACCTGGAGATCGCCGCGGCCTACACCGACATCCATCCGAGGTTCCAAGCGGACAGCGGCTTCTTCAACCGCACGGACATCCGGCAGACCGGGACGGACGTCTACTACCACTTCTGGCCCAGCAGCGGCCCCCTGACGCACTGGGATCCGATGGCTGGGTATTGGCGCACCTACGATCACCAAGGGTTCCTGACGGACGAGGACATCTACTTCGGCGTGGGCTTCGACTTCCCGCTCCAGACGGGATTCACCGTGAACCTTTTCCCAAGCGAGCTGGAGCGCTACAACGGGGTCGACTTTTACAAGAACACCGCGTCCCTCATGGCATGGTCCGAGCCGTTCAGCTTCCTCGTGGCCAACTTCTTCATCAGCGCGGGAGAGGACATCGACTATGATGCGGCGGATCCCTACCTCGGGAACACGATCGACGGGAATCTCTCGGTGACTCTCAAGCCCACCTCCCGGCTGAGTCTGCAGCAGACCTATCTCAAAAGCCGCCTGGACACCAAGTCAGGCGCGCGGGTGTTCGATGAGAACATCTACAGGGCCAAGCTCACCTATCAATGGACCAAGGAGGTCTCTACCCGGGCGATCTACCAATACAGCACGCTCGGGCATTCCGGGTTCACGGACTTCCTGGTCTCCTATCTGCTGACGCCGGGCACCTCGTTCCACGCGGGCTACGACGCGTCCTTCGAGAGAGAGCGGGGGCCTCTTAAGCGAGTCAGGGAGCTGTTCTTCCTCAAGCTCTCCTGGCTGATCCGGGTCTGACCAGGACCCGTCAAAGAGGCGTCAAAACAGGTCCTGGAATCCTTATTTGTGCTTATAAAAACAGCATTTTCTGTTTTACGGTTGTTTGTCTAGCTTCATGCCCCGGACTCGACCTATCCTTTGAGCATGAAGAACATCCTGATGGCCCTGGCCCTGGCAGCGCCCGCGTCAGCCTTCGGGGAGATGCTGAACCCTACCCCGATGAGCCAGCAGCCCCTGGAACTGCAGAACTTCCTGAACACCATGGACAAGGGCTGCATCCTTGAAGGGGACTTCTACAGGATGTACAACCAGCTCATGGGCAGCCAACTGGCCCTCGACCCCGGGAAATGGGGCTATTCCATCGGGAAGACCTACACCACCGCGGTCGCCGAGCCCATCCTCGGGGCTTACGGCGCAGTGAACAAGATGCCGGCCAAGGACGCGCGGGAGTATGCAAAACCCTGCAAGGGACTCGAGGATCCGCGCGATTTGGCCGGCTGCCTGGCCAAGCAGGCCGACCGCTACGTCCAGGCCACGGGCGAAAGCAAGCTCGGAGGAAGCTGCAAGCTGTTCTCGACCTACGTGAACAACCTGGCCGCGCAACTGGGCGACTCGGTCCGCAGTTCCTCGCTGGCTCCCGGGTGGGGACACGCGCTCAACAAAGTGACCATCACCGGCAAGGACGGGGTCCAGCACACGTTCCTGATCGACGCCATCCAGAAGAACCCGACGAACGGCAAGCCGTTCTCGTTCGAGCTCGCGGACCGCAACGGCGAGTGCCCCGGCAGGCCCGGCGCCCTGGGCGCGCCGGCCCGGGTGGCGGAAGCTCAGGAGAAGCTCGGCAGCCGGAAGGTGGTCGCCCCGCAGACGAGCCTCGACCACATGGTGGAAGGCTTCCAGTGGGACACGCAGGTCAGGAGCCCGGCGGCCAAGCCGGTCCTCACCCGCTGAGCCGTTGGTAAAATCGTTCCCTTTGCTCCCACCGTCCTTGTTTTACGCGTGCTTAAATCCCAAGCGTGTTCATGACAAGGAGCCGCTTGCGCCGACGCAAGTAGACGACTGGGGCATGTGAACCACCCAAGCAAGTCAACGAAGCGGCACGACATGTTTCTGAGGAATCCGGATGTGATGACAAGAAAGTTCTTGTTTTCTATGCATTAATTCGGATCCAATGATGGCGCCATCATTGAAAATCAAAAACCGCTCTCTTTTTAAATGCTTTTTGGCACCAAGGTCCAGATGCACTCCTTGACCGCATCCATCGAGGAACTACTTTACCAGAGATACGCTCCTAGCGCCTCACATACGTGCCGTCCACGCTCGCGCCCATGCCCATCCACACGCGGCACGCCGGGTTCTCGGCCACCCCCTTCAGCACGAGCTGTCCGTTGTCGGCCGAGCGCCGGATCGGAAAGCTGCACCCCTCGCCCGCGTCCGCGCGGAGTTCCCCGCCCTCGAGGGTGGCGAGGCCCTGCATCCAGGCAGTGGGATGCGTGTGCCTCACGGTGTTCACCGAGTAGATCTCGAACGCGTAGTGCCGGCTGTCCTTTCCCAGCCTCTTCATCACGAGCTTGCCGGACATCCCGTCCTCGTTCATCTCGTAGCCGCCGAACTCGGCCTCGGGCTCCTCCCGGGAGATCAGCCGATAGACGCCGTTCACCTCCCCGGCACCGCAGCCCTTGCTCGCCTCCACGAACGCCTTGTTCGTCACGGAGAACCCCATCTTCACCCTGCAGCCGCCCTTCTCGAACCCGTACTCGTTGACCGAGCTTCCCCTCGCGTCCAGGACGCCGGCCGTCTCCCGCGCGCTCCGAAGAGAGAACGCGAGCGTCCGCTGGCCCAGGAGCTTCTTGACGGTCAGCTTCGCGCCCTGCCTCTCGTACTCGCCCGCCCAGTCCGGCATCCTGAGCGCGACGACCGGAGTCCTGAGCGCCTTGGGCTCGATCCTGGGGATGCTCTTTTCGTCCGCGGTCCCGAGCCGCCTGAGCTCCTGCATGGCGGCCGCGTCCGCGAGCCTCGCCGCGCCCAAGACCAGCAATGCCAGGGATACCGTCATGCGTCTCATCGTTGCGCCTCCTTCATGCAGGGCTTATCGGCCGCGGAGTCCGCCGCGATCCGCGCCTTCTCGTTCTGGTCCTTGGACGGCTCGATGCGATCCGTCACGCACACCTCGTCCGGCATGATCTTGGCTACAGCCAGATAGGACCGCGTCTTGTGGCCGGCCTCGGTCTCGATGCTGACGGTCAGGCGCGCGATGAGCGCGACCGGCACGGGCTTGCCTCGGACGTCCTTGACCCGCCACTCCGCCTTGGCTCCCAGGCTCGAGAACGCGCCCGCGACCACGGGCGAATAGTCCAGCGGATACTCCTGCCCGTCCGGGGATATGACCGTGATGCTGTCGCGCTCGTCCCCATGGACCGTCTGCAGGGAATAGCCTCCGACCCCGGGACAACTGCGCAGCACATAGTCGTACTCCGGGCTCTCCTCGACCGTCTTGCACCGCTCCGGGGAGATGTCCGTGTACACGGTATAGGCCTTGCCCGGAGGCGCGACCGCCTTGCTCCCGCCGACGGGTGGGACCTCGGCCCGGACTGCCGCCGCCAAGAACGCCACCGCCAGCACGCTTGCGATATCCATGCCGTCAGTGTACCGTGGAGCCGCTTCCGCCGCGACGAGCCTTCGGCCCACGGCGCTCTTGTTTTTCGCCCCGGAAGCTGTCCCACCCGGCGGAGCTTGCAGTCGCTCCTGGACATTTCATAATAAGGGAGGGATGGAAACGGCCAAGACCGTCCTCATCATCGAAGACGACCGGGGCACGCGGCACCTGCTCCACTCCATCCTCACCGCCGAAGGCCTTCGCGTGCTGGAGGCCGAGGGCGCCAAGGTGGGCATCACGCTCTTGCGCAAGGAGAAGCCGGATCTCGTGGTCCTTGACCTCAGCCTCCCGGACGGCACCGGGTTCGACGTCTGCAAGGAGATCCGTTCGCACAAGACCCTGGCGGCCACCCCGGTCATCATGCTGACCGGGCGCTCCGAGCTCGAGGACAAGGTGAGCGGGTTCGAGGCCGGCGCGGACCAGTACCTGGTCAAGCCGGTCCATCCGGCCGAGTTCCGCCAGTGGGTCCGCGCCCTTCTAAGAAGGCTGAGCCTGGACCAAGGTCAAAGCGACGAGCTGCTGGCCGACGACCTTGTCATCGATCTCAAGGCGCACACCGTCCGTTTCCGCGACCAGCTCATCCCGGACCTGTCGGTCAAGCAATTCGAGCTGCTGTGCTTCCTCGTGAAGAAGCGGCCGCAGGTCCTCTCCAGGAAGTACATCCTCTCCTGCCTCTGGCGCACCGTGGCCATGGACCACCTGGTGGACGCCCATCTGACCAATCTGCGAAAGAAGCTCCCCCCGGAGCTGTCCGACAGGATACAGAACATCCCCGGGAAGGGCTTCAGGTACCTGGCCTAATCCTGGAAATACGTCCCGAAGTAGACCGTTCCCCCGCCGCCCGGCTTGCCCTGCTCCACCTGCATGTCGTCCTGCAGCGCGAAGCCGAGGCGGCCGGCGGCGTCGGTCGAGAGCACGCGGGTACCCGGCTGCTGGGCCTCGCGGATCCTGCCCTCGCCGATGTAGACCATGACGTGGCTGATGCTTTCCGGGCTTCCGGATTTTGCGGTGAAGATGAGGTCTCCCGCCTTCAGTTTGAGCTCCTGTCCCTTCTTCGCTTGCCCGGCGTACTGTTCTTTCGCGGTCCTGGGCACCAGGCCGCTCTTGCCGATCTTGGTGAAGCCCACCACCACGAGCCCGGAGCAGTCCACCCCGGCTTCCGAGGTGCCGCCCCAGACATAGGGCGTGCCCTTGTCCTCGAGCTCCTTGGTGGCTTGCAGGAAAGCCTTGCGCTCCGGGCTCCCCTCGCTCGACGGCGGGAAGGAGGAGGCCAGGCCGCTGTCCGTGCCGAGCGCGCTGGAGTGGACCCAGCCGGAGATCCTCTGCCTGGGCACGGACACGTGCACCCAGCCGTCGCGGCCGTTGCCGTCGATGACGACCTCCTCTCCCTTGAGGGCCTGGGTCCGGCGCCACATCTTCTTGCCGTTGACCGGCTTGGACAGGGCCTGGTCCTTCGGGTCGCGGAGTTCCTCCGGCGGGGCGGCGCAGTCGTCGTAGATATCCGCGAAGCTGCCCGAGCTCACCCAGCGGCGGAAGGGGTCGGTCTGGGCCTTCCCGGACACCGGGGGCGGCTCCTTTGCCCGGGCCTTCACGGACTGAACGAGCTTGTCGGACTTCGCCTGGGCGAAAAGAGGCACGGCGACGGCTAGAATGACTCGAGAGATGATCATCTTGCCACCTCCACCCATAGTAAAGCCCGAAACGGGATGACCAGACAGAGGCGTATGGGACGAAGCGGCATGGGTTCCAGGTCCCGGCAACTGTCCCACGCCGGAGGCTTGACACCCGTCCACGCCATCGCTAGCATCCCAGCATGGATCTACTCCTGGTACTCCTTTGCGCGGCCGCCCATGCGGGGCCGCTCCCGTTCGACCTGGCCTACCGGACCCGCCAGCTGACGAGGCAGGATGTCCCGTCTCCCAGTCCGGACGGACGCTTCATCGCTTATGCCGTGCTCACGCCGCCGGGCTCGAATGAGCGGTTCCTGCCGAACGGCACTCCCGGAGAGTCCGAGGGCTCCCGGATCCACATAAGCGAGACTGAGAGCGGCCGCACATGGGACGCGTGCCCGGAACAGGCGAACTGCTGGAGGCCGAGCTGGTCCCCGGACTCTTCGCGTTTGGCTTTTTACTCGGACAAGGACGGGCGCCCTCGGCTCTGGATCCACAGCCTTGCCGAGCGGGAAAGCCGGCGGGCATCCAAGACGATCGTCAAGCCCAAGCTCTGGTGGGGAGACCAGCCCCGCTGGAGCCCGGACGGCAAGCGCGTCTTCATCCCCGCCGGAGAGGAGCGGCCGGCCGCCCCCGACGCCCGGAAGCCGGAAAGCATCATCGTGCGGCTCTCGGGGCCGGACGTCAAGGAGGACAAGTCCCCCGCCGAGTCCTTCTACATGGACGAGAACGCTTCGTCTTTGGCCGTGATCGAGGCGGCCACGGGGAAGACGAGGATGCTGGTCTCCTCCGCGGCGGCCCCCGCCCCGAGCGTCCTGCGCGTTTCGCCTTCGGGCCGCTGGGTCTCCTATACCTCGGTCTATCGGCTCGTAGCCTCCACGGGCGAGGAGATGGTCTCGGACCTCGCGGTCGTACCCTCCACGGGAGGAGTCACCCGGGTCGTGGCGCGCGACCTCAAGCACCAGGCCTTCGACTTCCTCGGGCAGGACAACTACCAGTGGCACCCCTCAGACGACCGCCTCGTGTACTGGAAAGACGGGAAGGCGTGGCTCGTCGATCTGCGCGGGGGGCAGCCGGCCTCGCCCCAGGAACTGGGCCCAGAACTCGGCGGCCTGGAACCCTATCCGCTGCTCTTCTCCATGGACGGACTGGGGCTCCTCGTCGGCACGAAGGACGGCCTCGCTTCGATCCCCCTCGGCGGCGGCCCGGCCAGGAAGCTGCCGGTCCCCTGGGACTCGCCGGGAGTGCTCCGGGCCGGCGATGGGACGTTCTACCAGCCCGAGCCCGGCGCGTGCCTCATCTCAGGAAGCTCGGACGGGGAGCGGACCCTCGCGCGCCTGGACCTGTCCGCCGGCGATATCCGCGCGCTCTGGAAAGGGAACGGACGCATCTCCACGGCGCGCGCCTCCAAGACCGACGGGTTCTTCGCCGTCTACACCGACAGCCAGACGAGTCCGGATATCCGCTGGTTCCCGGGAGACCTCTCTTCGAGCCGACGCTTGACCCGGATCGAACCCGGCCTCGATTCCGTGCCCACGGGCGTCTCGGAATACTTCGAGACGCAGGTGCCGCGGCCGGATGGATCCACGATCACCGTGCGCAGCGCCGTCGTGCTCCCGGTAGGCTCCAAACGGCGCGAAAAGCTCCCGGCCGTGGTCGTCGTCTACCCCGGTGTGAACCTGAGCCATGCCGCGCGAGAGTTCGGCGGAGGCGACGCGGGGCAAGTGCCGGCCCTGCTCTTCACCAGCCGCGGCTACGCGGTGCTGCTCACCGACATCCCGCTCAAGCGCCAGGACGGGCAGCCGGTCCGGGAGGCGGTGGACATGCTCCTCCCGCAGCTCCGCCGCGCGGCCGAGCTCGGCTATATCGACCCCGGACGCCTGGCCTTGCTGGGACACTCCTACGGCGGCTACATGGCGGCAGCGATCGCGTCGCGCACGCAGGACTTCCGGGCCGTGGTGTCCATCTCCGGAGACTACGACCTGGGCGCGCATTACGGGATGACCCGAAAGGACGGCACCTCCTTCGGCGTCAATTGGAGCGAGAGCGGCCAGGGACGCATGGGAGTCCCGCCTTGGGCCGATCCGAAGCGCTACATCGAGAACTCCCCCTACTACCAGGCGGACAAGATCCAGGCCGCCCTGCTCATGATCAAGGGCGACCAGGACGATTTCGGCGAGGTCCAGGACGCCCAGCGCATGTTCACCGCCATGCGGCGGCTCGGGAAGACCGCGCAGCTCGCCGTCTACCCGGGAGAGGGGCACGAGCCCAAGCTGTGGTCGGTCGCGCACGGGACGGACGCGGCCGAGCGCATCGCCGCATTCGTGGAGCGCTACCTGTCTAGGCCCTAAGACCTATTCCGCGCATGGGCCTTAGGGGAATGGCCCTCCGGGACAGCCCGCGTTACGGTATGCCCGGGAGCCATGAAAGCCATCGGGGTCTTCGGCCTAGCCGTCGCAGCGCTGGCGTTCTTCAGCGACGCCGGCTGGGGGCTGGAAATCGGGGATAGCGAGGCGCTCAAGGAGCTCAAGAAGCTCCAAGCCTCCCTCGGCTCCCCAGGCTCCCCCGAGCGCCAGGCCAAGACCGCCTCAGCCCCGAAATCCACCAGCGGCAGGCCCGCGGAACTCGAGAAGATGATGAAGGGCATGCAGGAGCCGCCGAACCCGGGCAAAGGCAAGCAGGCCTCCCAGGGCGGCGAGAGCGGCGGCCAGGACAAGCAAGGCGGAGAAGGCGGCAAAGGCGGCCAGGCCAAGCCGGGCGGAGGGGGCGAGGGCAAGGACCCCATCAGCGCCCTGCTCGAGAAGATCAAGGAGTTCCTGGGCAAACTCTTCGGCGGCGGCAAGGGCAAAGGCGACTCCGGCGGGGACGAATCGAAAGGCGGCTCTCCCGGCGGCAAGGGCTGACGGGGTGCGCCGAAAATAAGTAGGTGGTCGGCGTCCCTCATTGAGCGCCGTTGACCACAGCACCGCCACCCAGTTGCGCCGGGCCCTCTGAGGGCCCGGCGCTTGAGGAACGGCGATTACTTTCCTTTGC
>JBAZKS010000050.1:0-29322 GCA_041650695.1 Elusimicrobiota bacterium | reverse complement strand
GCGAAAGGACGAAGTGTCAAGAACGGCTTAGTTCCGTCGGAGGCTCCGCCTGGAACACTTAATTTCGGAGTCCACTTTTGAGGTTTAAATCCTCAAAAAACAGTCCACTTTTGAATCTTAACTGACAGACGGTAAGGATATTATTGACAAAACGGCTTTTAGCTGTTAATTAATATATGTAACATGGGTGCCGTTGGTAGCAATCCGTGAAAAGGGCAGGGACCTCTCCCGCCGAGCCATGCCCTAAGGTACATTAATGGCCGGATCAGAAAGCCACGTTATATCGCTCAGTCTGCCCAAACGTATGGGCGACCTCATGGTCGAGGCGGACCTGCTCTCGCAGGACCAGCTCGATGCCGCGCTGGAGCATCAACGCAAGAACGGCGGCAAACTCGGCTCCATATTCATCCAGCTCGGGTTCATGGAGGAAGAGAAGCTCCTGGGGTTCCTGAGCAAGCAGTGCGGCATCCGTTACATGAAGCTCGCGGAGATCGGGAAGCTGTCCGACGAGGTCGTCGCCAAGGTCCCGGAAAACCTCGCACGCCAGCACATCCTCATCCCCATCGAGCTCAAGCAGACGCCCAAGAGCGGACCCATCCTTCGGATCGCGGTGGCGGACCCCCTCAATGTGATGATCCTCGATGACCTCAAGATGATGACCGGGATGGAGGTCGAGGCCGTGCTGGCCGCGGACCGGGACATCCTGGAGGCGATCGAGAAGAACTACAAGCAGGCTTCCGCGAACGAGGTCCTCGGGGACATCCTGAAGGCGAGCGGCGCGACCGAGAAAGACGCCCAGGGGGTGGACGTGGTCGCGGCCGACAAGGAGGCCGCCGAAGCCGGAGCGGACATCATCAGCCTGGAGAAGCAGGGGGAGGAGACCCCGGTCATCCAGATGGTGAACCTCATCATCTCCTCGGCCATCAAGTCCAAGGCTTCCGACATCCACATCGAGCCTTTCGCCAAGGAGATGAAGATCCGGTTCCGCATCGACGGCGTGCTGAACGAGCAACCCGCGCCTCCCAAGCGCTTCCAGAACGCCATCGTCTCCCGCATCAAGATCATGTCCAACCTGGACATCGCGGAGAAGCGCGTGCCCCAGGACGGCCGCATCAAGCTGAAGATCGCGGAGAAGGAGTACGCGCTGCGGGTCTCCACGGTCCCGACCTCTTTCGGCGAGAAGGTCTGCATGCGCATCCTCGACTCCTCGGGCCTGCAGGTCAATATGAACCTGATGGGCTTCGAGCCCGAGGCCCTCGCCGTGATCAATAAGTGCATCCGCGCTCCCTACGGCATCAACCTGATCACGGGGCCGACCGGGAGCGGCAAGTCCACCACCCTCTACTCGTGCCTCTCGATCTTGAACGAGCCCGGCGTCAACATCTCGACGGTCGAGGACCCCGTGGAGTACCAGCTGATGGGGATCAACCAGGTCCAGGTCAACGCGGAGATCGGCCTGACCTTCGCGGCGGGACTCCGGGCTTTCCTGAGGCAGGACCCGAACATCATCATGGTCGGCGAGATCCGGGACCTGGAGACCGTTTCCATCGCCATCAACGCCGCATTGACCGGGCACCTGGTGTTTTCTACACTCCATACCAACGACGCCCCGGGAGCCCTCACCCGGCTCGGGATGATGGGCATGGAGCCGTTCTTGATCAGTTCGTCGCTGCTCATGGTGGCGGCGCAGAGGCTGGTTCGGCGCATCTGCCCGAAGTGCCATGAAACCTACGAGGTGGACGTGGACTGGCTGCTCAAGCTCGGCATCCCGAAGAATCTGATGCAGGATTCGGCCGGGAAGGTCTCTCTGGCGCGCGGCAAGGGCTGCGAGAACTGCGCCGGGACCGGGTATCGGGGCCGCCAAGGGCTTTACGAGGTGCTGGAGGTCACGGACCCCATACGGGAGCTTATCATGGACAAGGCTCCCTTGGCGAAGGTCCGGGACCAGGCCCGCAGGCAGGGCATGCTGACGTTGCGGCAATGCGCGATCCGCAAGCTGTTGGGCGGGGTCACGACCGTGGAGGAGATGATCCGCGCCACGGCGTCGGAGTAGTCCAAGGTTAGGCGTTTCTATAAGAGGGGTGTCCCATGGTGTCGATGAGCGAGCTGTTCTTGATGATGCACGAGCGCAACGCCTCGGACCTGCACTTGACCGCGGGCGCGCCGCCCACCCTGCGCGTCGATGGAGCGCTGGTCCCCACCCCTTTCGAAAAGCTCAATTCGGAGATGACCCAGAGCCTCGTGTTCTCGATGATGACGGACGAACAGCGGCAGCGCTTCGAGGCCACCAACGAGCTGGACATGGCGTTCGGCCTGAAGGGCATCGGCCGGCTGCGCATGAACGTCTTCCGCCAGCGCGGAGCCGTCGGGGCCGCCATCCGCTCCATCCCGCAGGCTTTCATGACGTTCGAGGAGCTCGGGCTTCCCGCCGTCATCTACGACGTCATGAAGATCCCGAAGGGGCTGGTGCTGGTCACCGGCCCGACCGGGAGCGGCAAATCCACGACGCTCGCGAGCATGATCGACTATCTCAACGAGCGCAAGAGCCTGCACATCGTGACGGTCGAGGACCCCATCGAGTACGTCCATACCCACAAGAAGTGCCTGGTCAATCAGCGAGAGGTGGGGCAGGACACGGAGAGCTTCGAACAGTCCCTGCGCCACATCCTGCGCCAGGACCCCGACGTGATCCTTATCGGCGAGATGCGCGACCTGGAAACGATCCTCGCGGCGCTGACCATCGCCGAGACCGGCCACTTGGTCTTCGCGACCCTGCATACCAACGACGCCGCCCAGACCATCAACCGCGTCATCGACGTGTTCCCGCCGCACCAGCAGGAGCAGATCCGGGTCCAACTCTCGTTCGTGCTCCAAGCCATCTTTTCCCAGGTCCTCATCCCCTTGGCCACGGGGCAGGGCCGGGTCATGGCATGCGAGGTGCTGATGGTGACCTCCGCTATCCGGAACCTCGTCCGGGAGCAGAAGGTCGAGCAGATATTGATGACCATACAGACCGGCGGCAAATTCGGCATGCAGACCATGAACCAGTCTCTATGCGTGCTCTACAAGAAGCAGAAAATCTCTTACCAGGAAGCCTTGCTCCGGTCGACGGATCCCGAGGATCTCAAGCGTCTGATCCAGCGGTCCATGACACCGCAGCAGGCCCCTGCGAAGTGACGCGGGACCACGGAGGGCCTTATGCCGATTTTCGCCTATAAGGCGAAGGAAGCCAACGGGAACGTGACCACCGGCACGGTCGAAGCCCTTAAAGAGGGCGAGGCGGTCGCGAAGCTCCGCAGCCAGAAGCTGACGGTCGTCGAGATCAGGGAATCGGCCCCGAGCCCCTTCACCAAGATCAAGGAGATGATCCCGGGCTTCGGAAAGCCCTCCGTGACCTCCAAGGACCTTGTCCTCTTCTCCCGCCAGCTCTCCACTCTGGTTTCCGCCGGCGTCCCGATCGTGCAGAGCCTCGGCATCCTGGCGGATCAATCGGAGAATCCGACCTTCCGCGAGGTGCTCGGCGAGGTGCGCGGCGACATCGAGGCCGGGCTCTCCATCTCGGACGCGCTCAAGAAGCACCCGGAGGCCTTCCCGGAGATCTACACGGCCATGATCCGGGCCGGAGAGCTGGGCGGCATCCTGGACACCATCCTGGAGCGTCTTTCCGGGTTCCTGGAGGCTGCCGAGGCCTTGAAAGGCAAGGTCAAGGGAGCCATGATGTATCCGTTCATCGTGCTCACCATCTGCGGCGCGGTGACCCTGTTCCTGCTGATGTTCGTCATCCCGACCTTCCAGACCATCTTCTCGAGCTTCGGCAAGGAGCTGCCCACGCCGACCCAGATGCTCATCGACCTCTCGGCGTTCCTCCGGACGAAGTGGTACCTCGTGCTGGCGACACCGATCGTCGCGTTCATGGGCTTCAAGAAGTACTATAAGAGCGCGAGCGGCAGGAGGGTCATCGACGCGAAGCTCCTCAAGGCGCCCGTCTTCGGCATCCTCCTGAAGAAGGTCGCGGTCGCTAAGTTCACCCGGACCTTGGGCACGCTCATCAAGTCCGGCGTCCCCATCATGCAGGGCCTGGAGACCGTGGCCGCCACAGCCGGGAACGTGGTCATCGAGGAGGCGGTGCTCTCCGCCCGCGAGTCCATCCGCGAGGGCGGCCGCTTGGCCGACCCGCTCAAGAAGTGCGGCCTCTTCCCGCAGATGGTCACGCAGATGATCGCGGTCGGTGAGGAGACCGGCGCCTTGGATCAGATGCTCACCAAGATCGCGGACTTCTACGACCAGGAGGTGGACACCGCGGTCAAGGGCTTGACGTCCATGATCGAGCCCATCGTCATCGTGGTCATGGGCATCGTCATCGGCACCATCGTCATCGCCATGTTCCTGCCCATGTTCGAGATGGGCGGAATGGTCAGCGAGTGATGCCCGAAGGGATCCCCTGGAGGTTCCTGCGCTGGGGGGTGCTCCTGGAGCGCAAGCTCCCGGCCCTGTTCCTGGCCTGCTGCGGCGCCGCCTTCTTGTCCTATCTGGCGGCCTGGGTCCCTTCCGCGTTCGAGAATTGGTCCAGGCAGGCTTCCGTCCGAGAAACGGCGGAAGACGCCGCCACGTACGGCATCACCTGCGAGGCCGCAGCGGCCAAGCCCTGGGACGCGGTGGGACGGCCGGTGCGTTGGCGTCTGTTGCATCCGACCCGCGGAGCCTGGTCCTGCAACACCGGCCAGTCCGTCGCCTGGACCGGGCCTGAGCCGGACCTGCCGTTCACCGGTCAATCCGGCGCCATGAACTCGGTGGCGATCGTGGCGACTGTCGTCGACGTCAAGGCCGGGAAGCTCATCCTGTCCTATCAGGGGAAGGGGTAGACCGTTATCCACAGCACCGCCGCAGTGGCGGTGCTATTTCTTCCCGGCCTTCTGGACCTTCGCCCAGGTATCCTTGAGCGTGACGGTGCGGTTGAAGACGGGCTTCCCGCCGTCTCCGGGGCCTATGGGGTCCCCGGAGGCAGTAGAGTCCTTATCCAGGCAGAAATACCCCAGCCGCTCGAACTGCACCGGCTCGCCCGGCTTGGCCTGGGCCAGGCTCGGCTCGAGCCGACAGCCCGTGAGCGTTTCCAGGGATTTCGGATTCAGGCCGGCCTTCCAGTCCGTCCCCTCCGGCACATCCTCCGGGTACTCGGCGGCGAACAGATGGCCGAAGAGCCGCACCTCCGCGGGGATGGACTGTCCGGCTGAGACCCAATGCAGGGTGGCCTTGACCTTGCGCTTATCCGGGGCGTCGCCGCCGCGTGTCGCCGGGTCATAGGTGCAGTGGAGCTCGGTGACGCGGCCCTCCGCGTCCTTGCTCACGCCGACGCATTTCACGAAGTAGGCGCAGCGCAGCCGCACCTCTCGTCCCGGAGCCAGACGGAAGAACTCCTTGGGCGGGTCCTCCCGGAAGTCGTCCTGCTCGATGAAGAGCGCACGCGAAAATGGGACTTTACGCGTGCCGGCGGAGGGATCCTCCGGGTTGTTGACCACATCGAGCTGCTCGACTTGGCCTTCGGGATAGTTGTCGATGACCACCCGGAGGGGACGCAACACGGCCATGCGCCGGGGCGCGAGGCGGTTGAGCCGCTCCCTGACGCAGTGGTCGAGCAGCGCTCCGTCGATGGACATGCAGGTGTCCACCTTGCCGATGCCGACCCTCTCGCAGAACTCGCGGATGGACTCGGGCGGCACGCCTCGGCGCCTTAAGCCCGCGAGGGTGGGCAGGCGCGGGTCGTCGAAGCCCGCGACATAGCCGCCCTCGACGAGCTCGATGAATTTGCGCTTGCTCATCACCGTGTGCGTGAGGCTGTAGCGGGAGAACTCGATCTGCCGGGGATGGTGGATCTTCTTTCCCCAGAGCCCCGAGCCGTCGTCGGTGCGCCCTTCGTTGATCGCGTCTATGAACCAGTCGTAGAGCGGCCGGTGGTTCTCGTACTCCAGCGAGCACAGCGAATGGGTGATCCCCTCGATGGAGTCCTCCAGCCCGTGGGCCCAGTCGTACATGGGGTAGATGCACCATTTCCCTTTCTGGCGGTGGTGCGGGGTGTGGAGGATGCGGTACATCACCGGGTCGCGCAGATTGAGGTTGCCGGAAGCCATGTCGATCTTCGCCCGCAGGGTCCGGCTGCCGTCCGGGAACTCCCCGGCCCGCATGCGGCGGAATAGGTCGAGATTCTCCTCTGCGGCGCGCTCCCTGAAAGGGCTGTTCTTTCCGGGGGCCGTCGGCGCGCCGCGGTACTCGCTCACTTGCTCGGCCGACAGGTCGCAGACATAGGCCTTGCCCTTGCGGACCAGCTCCTCGGCCCACCCGTACATCCGGTCGAAGTAGTCGGAGGCGAAGAAGAGCCGGTCGCCCCAGTCGGCGCCCAGCCAGCGGACGTCGAAGAGGATGCCGTCCACGAACTCCTGGTCCTCGGCCACGGGGTTGGTGTCGTCGAAGCGCAGGTTGAACGCGCCTTTAAAATCCAGCGCGATGCCGTAGTTGATCCAAACGGCCTTGGCGTGGCCGATGTGGAGGTAGGCGTTCGGCTCGGGGGGGAAGCGGGTGACGACGCTCTTGTGCTTGCCCGCCTCCATCTCGGCCGCGACGATCTCGCGGATGAAGTCGAGGGAGGCCTCCGTGGGTGCGCTCATGCCAGCAAGGCTCCTTCCTTCTTGAGCAGCCGGCGCTTGGCGCGCACGCCGCCCGGGGCCGAGAATCCGGTCATCCTTCCGTCGGCTCCCACGACCCTGTGGCAGGGCACGTGGGGCGCGAAGGGGTTCCTCGCGAGGGCCTGGCCCACGGCGCGGGCGGCCTTGGGCCTGCCGATCTGCCGGGCGACCCAGCCGTAGGTGCGCACCTCCCCTTTCGGGATGCGGGCGCAGGCGAGCCACACCTTTCGGTGGAACTCGGTATAATCGCGCATCTTCTTGAGGATGTCAGCGGATAGTCTCGCCATGGAACATCTCCCTTTTGCGTCGAAGCCGATGATACGAAATCGCGAAGCGGTGTGCTTCGTCGCGAAGGCGCTGCAGCAGGCGGAGCGCGGGGCGGCTGCGGTCCAGGCGCACCGGCTCGGCCCTCTCCGGAAGGAAGACCTCTTCCTCCTGCTTGGCCAAAGACGCGAGGGGCAGCGCGATGCCGAGGCTGGAGAGGGCGAGCTCCGCGGCATGGAGCTGCCCTTTGCCCCCGTCCAGGAGGACCAGGTCGGGGAAGGGGACGTCGTCCCGCTGCAGCCTCCGGTAGCGGCGTCCCACCACCTCGGCCATGGACGCGGTGTCGTCGACCCCTTGGACCGTCCTCACCCGGAACTTCCGGTACTGTTCGCGGTCGGGCTCTCCCCCCACGAAGCGCACCATGGAGGCGACTGTCTCGCGGCCGAAGAGGTGGGAGATGTCGAAGCACTCGATGGCATGGGGGGGTTTGGGCAGATCGAGCGCCTCTTGCAGGTCCGAGACCGCCCGGGAAGAGGAAAGGGCCGTCGCGACCCTGCCGGGCATCACCTCGCGGACGCGGACCCGCTCCGCCATGTGATGGAGCGCGGACAGGTTGTCGCGCAGGCGTGAGGCGCGCTCGAACTCCAGGCGCCGTGAAGCGGCACGCATCTCCCGCTCCAGCCGCTGGGCCAGGAGACGGCTCCTTCCCTGGAAGAACAAGGCCGCGTCCTGGGCTATGCGGCGGTAGTCCTCGCGGGATATCTTCCCAGCGCACGGGGCCGGGCACTCGCCGGTGTGGTAATAGAGGCAGGAGCGGATCTTCTTGTCGTCGATAGGGAAGACCCAGTCGCAGGGCCTCAGCGGGAAGATCTTCCCCTTCCAGAGGCTGCGCAGCAGGCTCCGTACGGGGCTCACTTTCGGGTACGGGCCGAAATAGAGCGTCCCATCCCTGCGCTTGGAGCGGACGACGCGCAGGCGGGGGAAGTCCTCCGCCATCGTGAGCGCGATGAGCGGGTAGGACTTGTCGTCCTTCCACATGGAGTTGAAGAAGGGTTGATGCCTTCGGATGAGGCGGCGCTCCCATAGGAGGGCTTCGCGCTCGGACGCGCAGGGGACGTAGTCGATGGAGCGGATGAGGGGGGCGAGGAGCCGGGTCTTGAGGTCGGGCCTGCGCGGATTGAAGTATTGGGCGACCCGCTTGGCCAAGTCCTTGGCCTTGCCGATATAGAGCACCGAGGAGGCGGCGTCCCGCATGATGTACACGCCGCAGGCGTGGGGGATGTGCCGGCGTGAGGGGGCGTCCATGGCCTATTCCCCTGGGAGGAGGCGGAACCGCTGCCCGGCGAAATCGTCATCGAAGGCGAATACGCCGTCGAGGCCGTGGGCCCGCACCAAGGCGATGGTGGCGCAGTCCGTGAAGCTCAGCCGCTTGTCCCTGAACCTCTTCATGACTCCGAGCGCCTCTTTGTCCATGTCCGGCCCCACGGTCAGGGGTTTGACCAGTTGGCTGGCCAGCATCGTCTCCAGGAAACGCACCGCCGCATCGAGCCCGATCGTGTACCGGAGGCGGGTGGCGGTCTCATCGAGGATGTAGTTGCTGGTGAAGAGGCGGTCGGCCCGGGTCAAGCTCAGGTAGAACTCCTTGGCGGCGGGGTGCTGGCGGTCCGAGCGGTCCTCCAGAGCGATGAACGCGCTGGTGTCGATGAATATCCTCATCCCTTCGAGCCGTAGACGTCCTTGTCGTGGTTCTCGGCGCCGTCCGCGATCCCGCTCTCCCAGGCGCCCAACAGGTCGTAGAGAGGGTCGCGCCGCGGGTCGACCGCGTCCTTCTCGGCGCCGATGCCGAATGCCTTGCGGAGGGCCTCGCGGATCATCTGGGCCATGCTCTTGCCTTCTTTCGCGGCGCGGACCTTGAGGGCTTGGAGCACGTCCTTCGGCAGGCGGATGTTGGTGGCGACGTATTGCATAGCGATACCATGATACCATGGTATCGCTATGTTGTCAATGGGCGCGTCGTGGGGAGAACCCGTCCAGGTTCTGCCGTTTCGCGAAGAAGGCCTTCTTGAGGATCGCCCGTTCTTCAGTCGTGCAGATCGGATCGCAGCGGGACCGCATCTGCTCCGACTTATCGAATGCCGCCAGGATCGATCCGCAGGGATACTCCCGGCATAAGCCGCAGTGGGCGACGCCCTTCTGGTTCGCGCAGGCGCGGACTTCCGGATAAGCGCACCTATTCTCCGGCCCGCATCCGTGACAGGCCATCTGCCGGGCAGGGAAGTCCGGCTCTCTTAGGCCGAGCTTGACCCAGAAGTCTCGGACTTCCCGCAGCCTCTCCGAGTTGCCGTCTTTCGTGGCCGCGTACCGCGGACAGAAGCGGCAGTCATCGCCGCATATCCCAATCAAGTCTTTCCCCATACAGGATGAACCCAGGCGTCACGGCCTCGCGCGTATTCTATCATCCCCAGGGAGCGCCGCGGGCTCGCTTCAAGACGTCTGCCCGGAAGCATCTCTCTATGAGCCGATTCCTGTTTGACCCTTTTCGACGGAAAAAGCTAAACTAGAGACATGGCGAAACTGAAGACAGGCAGGCACACCAGCGCGATCAAGGCGCAGCGGCAGGCCGAGCGGCGCACGGTGCGCAACCGGACCCTCAAGAAGAAGGCCCGCGAGCTCACCAAGGATTTCCTCTCGGCCGTGTCCTCCCAAAAAGGGGACGAGGCGAAGAAACTGCTGCGTACGGCTTGCAGCGCTTGGGACAAGGCGGCTGCCAAGGGAGCGGTCCATCGCCAGACCGCCGCCCGGCACAAGTCCCGCCTCGCCGTCCGGCTCGACAAGGCTCTCGCTCCCGCCTAGGTCGCGGACGCGACCTGGCGCCGAGCCTCTCGGGTAAGGCGTTAGGCGAGTGCGCTAAGGTAATCCGCAGATCCTCAGGACGAGGCGCTGCAGCTCCACTTCGGGAGAGAGCCAGCTTTCAGATTTTAGGGAGACTTCGGCTTCCAGGCAGGCTTTCAGGGCCCGCTGGAGGCTCAGGTCGCTGAGCTTGCCCACCAGCGGCTGGCGGAAGACGGGGACGCGCGACTCCCGGTTGATCTCGTCGGGGGTCTTGCCGGCCGCGGCCAGGCGTTTGACCTTGAACTGGCGGCTGACGGCGTTCTTGACTTGGTTGTAGACGGCGAAAGGGTCTTCCCCCTCTTCCCGGAGGAGTCGGCGCACCAGCGCGAGGGCCTTGCGGGCGTTGCGTTCCTCGATGGCGTTCTGGAGCTCGAACGGGCCGGTCTGCCGGCGGTAGCCGAGGCATGCCGCCACCTCCTCGGCGCCGGCTTTACCCCGTCCTTCCACGTAGAGGCGGACCTTCTCCAGCTCGCCCCGGAGTATGCCCCACTCGGAGCCGGCTTCCGAGACCAGGAGTTCGGCCGCGTCGGCACAGAGTTCGAACCCGGCTCGGGCGGCTTCTTGCTGGAGGCGCGACACGGCCTCCCCCTCGCCCAAGGCCTTGAAGTTCGCCAAGCCTCCCAGCTTCTCGACCGCGACGGCGAGCGGGTCTTTGAAGTCGAAGCGCTTCTCCTCGGACAGGAGCACCAGGACGGCCGTGTCGGCGGGGCTCTTCAGATGGGCGGCGAGGTCCCGCTTGGCTGCGGCTCCGAAATCCGCGTCCCGTACGACCACCATGCGCCGTCGCGAGAACATCGGCGGGGTCTGGCACGCGGAGATGATCTCGGGGACATGGGCGTCTTCGGCCCCGGAGAACTCGGCATAGTCCAGATCGCCGGGCTGCAGGGCCTCTTTGAGCTCTGTGACCGCCAGGCTCTTGGCGGCCAAGTCCTCGCCAAGCCAGAGATAGACGTACTTGAAGTCCCCCTTCTTCCAGGCCTGCGCGAGCTCCTTCCCCGAGGCCTCGCGAGCCATCAGTACGGGTTCGGGTTGACCGGCTTGGGCTTCGGCTCGGTCGGCGTCCGGCCGGGGGGAGCCTCTCCGGAGATGTCGCGCTTGGAGGCCCCGGAGACCGTACCGAAGCCTTCGACCGTGCGCTTGACCACGTCTCTGGCGAGGACGTCCCAGATGAGCTCGCGGGCCTGCTCTTCCGTTATGCCTCCGGCGACCGTCAGGGAAGCGTAATTCTGGATGCCCTCGAGGTTCTGCTCGGTCCATAGGATGGTGTTCGCGTGCCGGTCGATGAACTGGAGGTCCGCGATCACGCGGAGCTTGTAGGCGGTCGGCGCCAGGACGGCGTCGTATTGCGTGGGGGTGAGGATGTAGCGCGTGAGGACGATCTGGACGACCCCGTCCGACTCCGCCAGAGGGGAGAGGGGATAGGTCCCGTTCCGGAGGAATTCGTCGCGCACGCGCAGCGCGAGCTTGTCCTCCAACCCGAACTGCTGCGTCTTGTTCTGGATGGGAGCGATGGCCAGCCGCTTGATGTGCTGGGGGAGGATCTGCTGCGCCGGGGTATAGATGACGCCCTCGGTGGAGCATGCTCCGGCTAGGAGAGCGAGTGCCGCGACGAGGAAGTTCGCTCCGTTTTTGTTAGGCATTTTTCCTCACAACGACATTGATCAGTCTGTTCGGTACCACGATCACTTTCGCGATCGTGCCGCGGCCCGTCTCCTCGCGGACCCTGGGCAGAGCCAATGCCAGCTCCTGCAGCTTCTGCTGCGGAGTGTCGGCCGGCACCTTGAGATGCTCGCGCACCTTCCCGTTGACCTGAACGACGATCTCGACCTCCGACTCCTTGCATAGAGCCGGGTCGGACTTCGGCCATTCCCGGTTGGAGAGGAACGCGGGGTTGCCCAGGCGCATCCAAAGCTCTTCCGTGAGGTGCGGGGCGAAGGGGTTGAGCAGGGTCAGGAAGGTCTCCAGGTCCGTCCGCGCGGGAGGGTCCTGATCCTGGATCGAATTGATGTAGATGTCGAGCGCGCTGATGGCTGTGTTGAAGCGCATGGCCTCGATGTCGGAACCCACCTTCTGGGTCGTGCGGTGCCGCAGCGCCACCAGGCCTTCGCCCGAGCCCCAATCCGTGCGGGTGGTGCACAGGGTCCATACGCGGCGCAGGAATCGGACCCGCCCCATGATGTCCTTCATGTCCCAGGGCTTGGAATCCGCGAACGGGCCCATGAACATCTCGTAGAGGCGGAAGACGTCGGCCCCGAAGCGCTCGAGGATCTCGTCGGGATTGATGACGTTCTTCTTCGACTTGGACATCTTCTCCACGAGCGAGGTGAGGGCCTCTCCCGTCTCGCGCAGGACCACCTTGCCGCTTTCGTCGTGCTGGATCTCCGCGTACGAATGGTAGACCCCTCGGGAGTCCCGGTGCGAATAGGAGAGTATCATCCCCTGGTGGCGCAGCTTCTGGAACGGCTCCTTGGTGCAGACGAGCCCCAGGTCGTAGAGCACCTTGTGCCAGAACCGGGCGTAGAGCAGGTGCAGCACCGCGTGCTCGGCGCCGCCCACATAGCAGTCCACCGGGGCCCAGAGCTTCTCCTTCTCCGCGGACCAGGCCTCCACGCTGTTCTTCGGGTCCATGTAGCGCAGGTAGTACCAGCAGGATCCGGCCCACTGGGGCATGGTGTTGGTCTCGCGGCGGCCTTTGCCGCTGCATTTGGGGCATTTGGCCTGGACCCAGGTCTGGACGTCGGCCAACGGGGATTCCCCCGTTCCGGTCGGCTTGTAATGCAGGACATCCGGCAGCAGGATGGGGAGCTCCGCTTCCGGGACAGGGACGATGCCGCAGGTCTTGCAATGGATGACGGGGATGGGCTCCCCCCAGTAGCGCTGGCGGGAGAACACCCAGTCCCGCAGGCGGTAGGATATCGCCTTCTGTCCCACGCCTTTCTCCTCGAGGTAGGCGAGCATGCGGGCGATGGCCTGCGGGGTCGCTAGCCCGTTGAGGATGTCCGAATTGACGGCGGTCCCGTCGCCGGTGAAGGCCTTGGTCTGCAGGAGCCCCGCGTCCGCAGCGAGGGCCTCGGCCGGAGGCTCCACGACTTTCCGGATGGGGAGCTCGTACTTGCAGGCGAACTCGAAGTCTCGCTGGTCGTGCGCCGGGACCGCCATGATGGCGCCCGTCCCGTACGACGCCAGGACGTAGTCCGCGATCCAGACCGGGATCCTGCGGCCGTTGACCGGGTTGATGGCGAGGGCTCCGGTGGGGACGCCGGTCTTCTCCTTCTGCGTCTCCGTCCGCTCGAGGTCGGATTTGTACTTCGCCGCGGCCACGTACTCGGCCACCTTGCTTTTGAAGGCCGGTTCCGTGATCAGGTCCACGAGCGGGTGCTCGGGAGCGAGGACCATGTAGGTGGCGCCGTAGAGAGTGTCCGGCCGGGTGGTGAAGACCGTGACTTTGTGGGGCCCGATCATGAAGTCCACCTCGGCCCCTTCCGAGCGGCCGATCCAGTTCCTCTGCATGGCCAGGGTGGATTCCGGCCAATCCAGTCCCTCGAGATCGGCCAGCAGCCGGTCCGCGTAGGCCGTGATCTTGAGCAGCCATTGGCGCATGTCGCGCCGCTCCACCGCCGTGCCGCAGCGCTCGCAGGCTCCTCCGAACACCTCCTCGTTGGCGAGACCCGTCTTGCATGACGGGCACCAGTTGATGGGGATCACGCTCTCGTAGGCGAGTCCTTTCTTGTGGAGCTGCAGGAATATCCACTGGGTCCAGCGGTAGTACTCCGGGTCCGTCGTATCGACGACTCGGTCCCAATCGTAGCTCAAGCCCAAGGCTTTGATCTGCCGCTGGATGTTCTGGATGTTGCGCTGGGTGACGACGCGGGGATGTATCCCGGTCTGGATGGCGTAGTTCTCGGCCGGGAGGCCGAAGGCGTCCCAGCCCATGGGGTGAAGGACGTCGAAGCCCCGCATCCGCTTGTAGCGGCAGAGGATGTCCGTGGCTGTGTAGCCCTCGGGATGCCCCACGTGGAGCCCGTCCGCGGACGGGTACGGGAACATGTCGAGGCAGTAGAACTTTTTTCCGGGGCGGGGCGTTTCGGGCGTTCGGAAGATTCCGGCCTCTTCCCAACGGGTCTGCCATTTACGCTCGATCGCTGCGAAAGGGATCTGCTCGTCGGTCATGGGGATCAAGGGATTATAGCAATCTACTCCACCATCTTCTTGAGGAGCATCTGGGCTTTTTCGTTGGAGGGGTCTTGGCTGAGGACGATCTGCAGATGGCGGGCCGCTTCCTTGAGCCTGCCCACCTCGTAGAGGGCCTTGCCAAGGTTCAGATGGGCGTCCCTCTGCTCGGGCTTCACCTCGACCGAGCGGGCCCAGTGCTCGATGGCCTTCTCCCGGTCCCCGAGGGTGTAGTGGATGTTCCCGAGGTTGTTGTGGGGGCCGGGGCGCTCGGGGTCGAGCTTCGCGGCGAGCTCGAATCGCGAGATCGCCTGCGGCCAGCGCTGGACCTTGGCGTACAGGAAAGCGAGGTTCTCCGCCTTGTCCGCGTCCGCGGGCCCGGCCGCGAGCTTCGCTTCCATGGATGCGAGAGCCTTGTCGATCTCCTCGGAGGGGCCCACATGGAATCCCTGCTGGCGGCGGAGCGCCTGGTAGGCGAACAAAGGCTTAAGGGCCAGGTGTCCCCAGGCCAGGAGCAGCGCTGCGGGCAAGGCTATCCAGCCCCGAGACAGCTCTTGTACCCGGCCGGACGTTCGACCGACAGCGAAGCCCAGGACGCAGTAGAGCATGAAGGAAGAGAGCCCGAATCGCATGTCGGGAGAGAACGCGTTCTGGCCCAGCAAAGCCGCTCCTGCGAGGACCATGCCTCCGGCGAGGGAGTCCGGCGAGGCCCTGAGGAACCAGAGCCCCGCGGCGGTCGGCACGTAGGCGAGCAGGGCCGCGCCCACGATCCCGGTCTCGGCCAGCACCTGCAGGTACTCGTTGTGCGCGAAGTTGATGATGACCGCCTGCTCCGGCCAGAGGCGGCGCAGGGCTTCGGATGCGTAGGCCGGGAACTCGATATGGAAGCGGCCGAGCCCGCAGCCGAGCCAAGGGTGGCTGAGCCACAGGGAGAGGGTGTCTCTCCAGATGAGCCCGTGCGTCCACTGCCTGTCCCGGAACCACCAGACCGACGCCGCTCCCAGCAGGAGCATCCCTCCCACCGCCAGCCAGCGCTTGCGCCCCGACAAGGTGAGAAGAGCCGCCAGAAGCCCCGCGCCGGCGAGGCCGGCCACCGCGGCTCGGGACTGCGTGGTCCAGAGCCCCGCGGCGATGAGCAGCGCGAGGAGCCAGTACGACTTCCCCTCCCGCCGGAGGCTGAGGGTCAATGCCAGGGAGCAGGCGAAGTAGGCGGCGAGGAAGATGGGGTTGCCGAACGTGGCGATCGGACGGTCCATTTGAGGGACCAGGAGCCTGCCCACGCCGCCTTGCGTCTGGAGCAGGGCATAGACCCCGAGGAGCGCGGCAAGCACGCTCCAGAGGCTGAAGACGCGCCGCGAGACTTCCTTCGTGGTCTGGGTGGCGGCGAAGAAGGCCGCTGCGCAGAAGAGCATGCGCGTGAGCTCTGCGGCCGAGACCCCGCGCTCCGGGGAGAGGGCGTAGAAGAGGAGTCCGCTCCCGGCATAGAGGGCCACGGGGAGATCCAGCGGGGTGCGGACCCATGTCCGGGAGCGAAGGATGCGGACGAGCAGCCACGCTCCGATGAGCCAGACCCCGGCCTCCACGGATAGCAGCTTCATCCGCAGGAGCTTCTGATCCGGGATGAAGGCCAAAGCTAGGATGACGACCGCCCAGAGGGCGGTCATAGCATGAGCCGCTTCACTATCCTGTCCTGGCGGGCGAACATGCGGCGCTTGCCCGCCGCGCTGCCGTCATCGTACCCCGCGAGGTGCAGGGCCCCGTGCACGGCCAGGGTAAGGAGTTCGTTGGAGAGTCCGTGCCCGACCGCCCGGCCCTGGCGCCTCGCCACGCCTAGGGCGATGTAGATGTCGCCGAAGGGGGCATCGGCGCGGGCTGCGCCCGGCTGCGGGTCGTACTCGAACGCGATCACATCCGTCAAGCGGTCCTTCCTCAGGAAGTCCCTGTTGATCTTTCGGATGGCCTTGTCGCCTACGAGGATGACGCAGAGCTCGCCGCGGCGTTTGGAACGGGCCCCGAGCGCCTCGCGCACGCCTCGGAGGATGCGGCTTCCCAGCCGCTTGCTGAAACGTCCCGCGCCGGAAAGAAGGACTCTCATGGCGTCTTCTCCCACTGTTCGAAGGCGTGGATGATCTTGCGCACCAGCGGATGGCGCACGACATCTTCCTCCTTGAAGTGCACGAACGATATCCCCTCCACGCCGTGCAGGACCTTCTCGATCTGGACGAGGCCCGAGCGGGTCGGCCGGTCGAGGTCGATCTGGGTGATGTCGCCTGTCACGACCACGCGCGAGCCGTTGCCCATGCGGGTCAGGAACATCTTCATCTGCTCGAGGGTCGTGTTCTGGGCCTCGTCGAGGATGATGAAGGCGTTCTCGAGCGTGCGGCCGCGCATGTAGGCAAGGGGGACGATCTCTATGATCTCGTCGTTGCGCCAGAGCCTGAACTTGTCCGGCCCGAGGCAGACGTAGAAGGCGTCGTAGAGAGGCTTCAGGTAGGGGTGGACCTTCTCATAGAGGTCCCCGGGGAGGAAGCCGAGCTTTTCTCCGGCCTCGACCACGGGGCGGGTGAGGACGATGCGGGTTACCTCCTGGGCCCGCAGGGCGCGCAGGGCGCAGGCCACGGCCAGGAAGGTCTTTCCGGTCCCTGCGGGGCCGATGCCGATGGTCATGTCGCCCGCCAGGATGGACTCCACGTAGAGCTGCTGGCGCGGTCCTTTCGGCAGCAGGGCCCGTCCGAAGGCCGTGACGTAGACCGTGCCCGTAGGCGGCGGCGGCCCGGAGGCCGGGCCCTTCGGCGGGGCCTCCGCCGGGACTTCCGGGGACTCGCCCGCCCTCACCCGGGCCAGGCGGTCCTTCAGCCGGCGGAGCGTCTTCTGCACCCGCGTCGAGGACCCGCGGACCGACAGATGCAGCATCTCGCCTTCCGGTTCGTGGCGGACGAATATCTCGACCGAGTGCTCGCGCTCGAGCTGCCGCAGGAACACGTCCTGCTCCCCGAGGAGGAGCAGGGCCTCCTGATCGTCTTGAAGCCGCAGAGTCCTAGTCACCATGTTCGTTCCTCTTTGGGGGGAAGATGAAGAGGGCGTCCGAGAGTCCGAGGAGTCCGGCGAGCCTCCGACGCTCGTTTTCCCGGGAGTCCCCGATCCAGCGCTTCAGGCCCCGCCAGGCGAGCTCCTGGAGCTCCCATGTCGGGACGCTCAGCCCGGACCGAGCCGCGGCCTCCAGGGCCGCCAGGAGCGGCGATAGGGCGGGCTCCGGCTCGCGGGCGAAATCCTCGGCCAGCCGGCAGAGGACCCGGCGCAGCACCCGGACCCCCGGCAGGGTGTCCGGGGGGATCTTCAGGCGTTTGGCCTCATCGAGCAGGGCCCCGCAGTCGGCCGCGGACCGCCGGATGAGCCCGTGCCAAGCGCGGAGGAAATCGCGTCTGTCCGAGGAGCCGTGGGGCGCGAGCCCGGCGATGGCTTCCCTGCGGGCCGCGGGGGAAAGCGCGTCGATCCCGAAGTGCCGGGGGCCGAAGAGGCGCTCCGCCGTCGCGGCCGCGGCCTCCGGGGCGCGCCGCGAGAAGGCCTCATCGAGGATCGCGTCGAAGCCTTCGGCGGGTCCCTGCTTCACCCAGCACCGTATGTCCGATCCGCCAAGGTGGAGGACGGCCGCGGTCCCGCTATGGCTTTCATAAGTCCTGGCGCGGCGCAGGCGGATCCGGCAGACGGAGAGGCTCTCCATGCGCCGGTCGCGCTTGCGGGAGCGGCGGCAGAGCACGCGGACGCGTGCGTCGTAGACGCGCGGCACGATATCGTCGGGATCGAGGCTCGCGGCCGGGCTGCGGGATAGGTGCTCGGAGACCGCCAGATGCGCCAGGGCTTGATCCGCGTCGACGCGGGAAGGAAGGACGAGGCGCGTGTACGCTTCGGCCGCGTTGGGATACGCGGTCCCGCTCGATGGAGCTTTGGAGAGCGCCGCGAGGAAGCGCTTGTGCGTTTCGGAGCGGGGCTCCAGCATGCCGAGGATGTCCATCGCCCGTGCCGCGCAGCCCATGGCGGCCACCGGGGAGGGGTCGGCGACGTCTCTCTCGGACCAGGCCCACGCGGAGAACATCTTGAGGCGCCACTTTGCGGCCTCGCACAGGCGCACGGCCTGACGGGCCTCCTCGGGAGTCAAATGCCGGATCGAATGTTCGTCGAGGAACGGCACGGTGTGCTCCGCTCCCCGCGCGAGCGCGATGCTCCCGTACGCATCGCGGGCGCGGGGCCAATCCGCGAAATACGCCGAGGCGCGTTCCACGAGCGCCGCATCGAGCTCGCGGGCGAGACCTTCGAGGGCTTCCCGGAAAGGCCGGCCCCAGCGGGACGGCTGGTCCGGCCCGCGGGTGCGCAGGCGGACCTCCTGGGGCGGGGGGAAGAGCTCCAGGAACTCGCCGTAGTTGACACGGGCCGCAGGAGCTTCACGGAAGAGGAGGTCTAAGGCGTGGGCTAAGGCCCTGTCGCCGTGGAGGCGCGAGAGCCCGTAGATGTCGCCGGGAGCGGCCAGGTGGCTGAGCTCCACGGCGTCGTTGACGGTGAAGGAGTCGATCAGGCGGTTGGCGAAGCGCCTGGCCACGTCGAGCACGACCTCTCTCTGGACTTCCGGGTCCGGGCTGGCCGCGACCGCGCGCGGCAGCTTGGCGTAGAGCTCGGACAAGGACAGGTCCGTCCGGTGGAAGAACACGTTCAGGGCTCTGCCCGGGTCGCGCCGCGACGTCCATCGGTAGGGACGGCGGGTGTCGAGGGTTTCGGCCGACACCTCCAGCCAGGGGTCCGCCCCCGCCCTCACGGCTTCCGCCTGTCCCGGCGAGAGCAGCGTGAAGCTCAGGCCTTCCTCGATGAGGGTCTCCAGGGTCTGTTCATCCGCGCAGTCCTCGGGCAGCCAGAGCCCCTCGGGCTCGCGCCCGAAGCGGCGCCGGAAGTCCGCGATCCCCCAGCGGACCGCGGTCCGCCGCTCCTCGGGCGCCGCCCAGGGCAGGATCAGGGGGGGCGTCGGGCAGGCCAGCGCGTTGCCGTGCCCCCCGTGCTCGAGGACGCTCCGGCGGTCCGCCTCCAGGATGCGGGCGTAGACCCGCGGGGACTTCCGTTCTATGAACGCCAGGAGTTCCGGCCCGAAATCAAAGCTGATGCGCGAATAGTTGTCGACGAAATCCAGGATGCGGCCGTCCGCGCCCAGCAGGGGGCAGGCCGAATTCGGCCCGTAGCATTCCTGGAGAGCCCGCTCGCGCTCTTCCCGGTATGGGGACCGGGTCGGGTCCGGCTCGCTCTCCTCGAGCCAAGCGTTCTCCCGGGCCGGCAGGTCGAAATGGGCGTGGATGCAGTAGTGCTTGTTCTTCACCCGAGGCTGTCGACGATGTCGCGCATCTCCCGGAGCAGACAGGCGAAGTTCGGCGGGCCCGAGCCCTCGGAGGACCCGTTTGCGGACTCCACGTCCGACAGGAGCGCGCGGTACTCCGCGAGGTCGGACGTTTCGAAGGCGAGCACGCACTCCTGGTCGTCGAGGCCCGAGCAGTCCGCCACATGCAGCCGCGGCGTCCTGGCCAGCCGCGCCGCAGCTTTGGCGCTGAGCGGCCGGACGAACAGATAGGGGGAGTTCCCGATGGGGCAGGGTGATGGCGGCTTGCCATAGACCTGGGGGGGCGGGGCGTACTGCGCTCCCAAAACCGTGCCGAGGAACGAATAGACCGGGTAGAGGAATCTGCCGATGCCGGAATCCTGCAGACGGCAGGCCATGTGGTGGAGTTCGTCGAGGCTCTGGCTCACGCGCCACAGGAGGACGTCGCAGTCCGCGCGCAGGCCGGTCATCACGTAGGAGGCGACCGGCATCTTGGACTGGAAGGTGTCGAAGGACGCCATGAACTCCTGCTTGGCCACGACCTTCTCGTTGATCATGAGCTGATGGTAGGCCGGGTCCAGCCGCAGGAAGAGGAAGTTCATGTATTGGGGTTTGTCGTTCATGGGGTCATTCCAGGTCGCTGGGATAGCGCTCCTCGATATCGCGCGGCATCTCTTCCTCGTCCGGCTCCGGGTCCCGCATGCGGGGCTCGACGCCCTCCTCGCGCCGGGAGGGACAGCGCAGTTCCGGGCAGCGGCACTCGGCCGCGGGCGGGGGGGGCGGGGACGGAAGCTCCGAAAGGACTTGAGGCTTCACGCCGTGGCGGTCCGCGCACTCCGGGACGGACGCGGGGAATTGCAAAACCTTGGCGTGGTCGGGCAGGCCCGAAACGATCTCCGTGATCTCCCGGGTCGTGATGCCGGTGGACACGCGGATGGGGAGGAAGGCCTGCCCGTCGTGGATGATGAGCGCGCCGGTCGGCACGCGCAGGGCGTCCCGCTTCTCCACGGCGGTGACGTAGCCTTCCCACTCCGTCCCGGGATCCAGGTAGCGGCCGCGGTTGAGCAGAACGGTGAGCGTCCCGCCCGGATCCACGCGCTGGCCCTGGATATCGAGCTTGAAGGAGTCGACGCGGGACTGGTGCCGCTCCTTGGGCGCCGCCTTCGCCCAGAACGTGATCAGCTGCCCCTTCTTGATCCATTGGGATTCGCCGGGCCGGATGCGGCCGATGAGGCGCAACTTCCTGGCGGCCTCGACCAGGAGCGTCTGGGGCTGGACCCACGTCTTCTCTCGGGCGAATATCTTGAGGATGAAGCACTCGGAGGCGCAATCGACGGGCTTCGGCTTGTAGTACCGTTCCCAGCGCTCTTCGATGATCTGCCCCGGGGTGGGGGCCTTCGTGTCCATGATGGCCGCCATCTCTTTCGGGAGCACATGCAGGAGCGGACGGTTCCTCCGGACCCAGGTGAACGAGGAGACGTCGATCTGCTCCACGCGTCCCTCGATGGTCGAATGGAGCCGGAAGACATCCTCGGCCCGGACCGTGCCGTCGGTATGCACGAGCACGCGGATGACCCCTCGCGAGATCTCGGACACCTTGGAGGTATCGGTCTTTTCGGCGGGCGCTGACGGCTCCGTGGCGGGAGAGGACGACGTCTTGACGGCGGGCTCATTCCGCTTCCCGCCGTCGCCGGGGCCTATGGGGCCCCCAGCGGCCCATAGGCAGACGGGGACCAACAAGGCGTGGAGCGCGCAGACCATCATGGCTTCGGTATGGTAGCAAATGGGCGGTCGAGTCTATCTCTTCTTGAATACCCGCCTGAACCATCCCGTGATGCCGCCGGAGTGGAGCTCGCAGCGCGACGTCGGCTCGGTCCCGGCGAGGAAGAGTTCCATGCGGTCCCTCGGACACCCGGCGTGCGCCAGGAGTCCGGTCAGCGGGTCCACCCGGACCGCCACGACCTCCTCGGGACGCGGCCAGGGGTTCGTCGTATCCTGCGGATGCCCGAGAGCCGCCACGAAATCGGCCCAGATGGGCAGGGCGGTCCCCGCGCCGGTGAGTCCCAATCCGCTGGGCAGGTCGCTGCCGGTCCAGACCCCGGCCAGCACGGACGGCGTGTAGCCGACGAACCAGGCGTCCTTGCCGCCGTCCGTGGTCCCGGTCTTGCCGGCCGCGATCCCGGCGAGCCCCCAGCGCTTGAGGTCCTGGGCCGTCCCCGAGAGCACGGCCTCCCGCAGGAGGCTCGTCATGAGATAGGCCTCTCCCGGGCTCAGCACCGGTCTCGGCTCATGGGGATGGAATTCGATCACCCGGCCGTCCATGTCCAGCGCCATCTCGACGGCGTAGGGCTCCACGCGGAAGCCGGAATTGGCGAACGGGCAGTACGCCCCCGCGAGTTCCAGCAGGCCGACCTCGAAGACGCCGAGCGCCAGGCCGAGTTCGGGCCTGAGCGGACTGCGGATCCCCAGGCGGCGGGCATAGTCCACGATGGCGGCGGGTCCGACTTGCCCGGCGAGATCCACGGTCGCGGCGTTCAGGGAGAAGGCGAACGCCGTGCGCAGGGGGACGGGCCCGCGATAGGTCCGGTCGTAGTTCTCCGGGCTCCACGTCCCTCCTTCGATGGCGTAGCTGCGCGTCGCGTCGGAGAGGAGCGAGGCCAGGGTCCACGCGCCGCCCTTCGCCTGCAAAGCGGCTCCGTAGACGAAGGGCTTGAACGCGGACCCGCATTGGCGCCGAGCCTGGGTCGCGCGGTCGAACGGGCTGAGGCCGAAGTCCGTTCCGCCCACCAGGGCCCGCACGGCGCCGGTCTTCGGATCGAGAGCGACGAGCGCGGCTTGGGGTCGGGACTTGCCGACCGCGCGGCGCGCCTGAGCCTGCCACCAAGGGTCGAGGGTCGTATGGACGATCAGGCCGCGGTCCCACAGGTCCTCGCCCTCATGGTCGTCTTCCATCTTCCGGAGGACATGGGCGCTGAAGTAGTCCGCTTCCTTGGGCCCGACTTGGCCGGCCGCGCTCAGACGGAGGACTTCGCGGCGCGCGGCCAACTCGGCTTCGGGCGTGAGCATGCCTTGCTCGCGCATGGCCGAGAGCACCAGCCGCCTGCGTTCGAGGGCTTCATCAGGATGACGGAAGGGATTGAATCGGTTCGGAGCGGCGACGATCCCCGCCAGGAGGGCGCATTCTCCCGCGGTGAGCCCTTCCGGGGATTTGTCGAAGAAGTGCCTGGCCGCCGCGCCGAGTCCGAGCAGGCTGACGGGCCCTTTCCTGCCGAAATAGACGTTCTCCAGGTACATCCGGAGTATCTCGTCCTTCGAGAATCGGGCATCGATATAGAAGGCGAGCACGGCCTCCTGGAGCTTCCGGCCGAGCGTGCGCCGGGTGCTCAGGAAGAGGGTGCGGGCCAGCTGCTGGGTCAGCGTGGAACCCCCCTCGGCCAGGCGGCCCCTGCGCAGGTTCCGCCACGCCGCGCGGGCGACCGCCCGGATGTCCACTCCGTGGTGCCTGTAGAAACGGCGGTCCTCGATGGCGACGATGGCGTGGCGCATCGCTTCGGGGATGTCCGAGGGACGCAGGGGATGACGGGAGATGCTCTGGCTCCCCGAGATCTCGTAGATCAGCTCCGGCTCCAAAACGAGCTCGAGCAGCGGCGTTCCGGAAGAGAGCAGGCGCAGGGAGCGCACCGCCCCGTCCCGCATGTCGATGGAGGCGCAGCCCGCGGTGGGACGCACGTAGGGATGCGTGAACGCGCGCGGACAGACGTGGAAGAGAGCCCCTTCTTCCTGGAATTCCCCGGGCGCCGTCGGCCGCCGGGTCGACAGCGTGTAGTCCAGCCGCGCGAGGCGTTCCTCTAGTTCCCGGGCGGCAAGAGGGCTTCCCGGCCGCAGGCGGGTCGGCGAAGCGAAGATGCGGCTGGTGAACGCGCCCCGCACGTCGCCGGAGAGCAGGGGGAGGATCCGGCGCTCCGCGTAGAGCCACAGACAACAGAAGAGGATGGCCGCGACGACGGCCGCGGCGATGACGGGGTAGGCTGTGCTCCGCGGTCTGCGAGGCACTACTTGCGGAAGAGCCAGACGGCGGACCGGCCTTCGGCGCCGGTCACCGCGACCACCAGGCTGTCCGCCGCGCCTCCGGACCCTGGGAGTTCCGCGAGGCCGGCGGCATAGCCTCCGATGTCGGCTTTCCAGCCGGATTCCAGGCCTAGGCCGTTGAATCGCAGGAAATGCAGCTCGGCGCGGTCATAGATGCCGAAGGAGGACGCGAGCGCGAAGAACCTCGGGATGTTCCGGAGCGTGTAGACCCCGGAGAGCGAATCAGCGGTCCCTTCCGGGATGAGGCGGGGGGTGAAATAGTACGTCTCTTCCTTGATCTTCAACCGCGATGTGGTCTGGCCGTACTTCCCCGGGGTCGTCCAGGCCCCTTTCTTGAACTGCAGACGCAGGCGATTGACGTGGTTGTAGGAAAGAGACATCGGCGAATCAGCATTCGACGCGAGCGCGAACCCGTAGAGCCACCGGATCCCTTTGTGGCGCAGCGCCTCCTTGGAGCGTGCGTGGCGGCCGTCCGCGTACTCGAGACCGTAGATCGAGGAGGTCGTGGACCCGGCGGATTCGTCGAGCTGCTGCGCGGCCAGGGACCAGCCTTTCCCGGCGGACTTGTACGCCCGCACCATCCAGGGCAGGGATCCTTTCTGCTGGAAGGTCCCGTTCTCGCAGTACAGCACCAGGGATTCCACGCGCTGGAAGAACGCGCTGCGGAGCGTGAGGAACACCTCGTCGCGCCCGTCCTTGTCCAGATCCGCGGCATCCACGGAGAGGGACTGTATCCCGGTCCGCTTATCCTCGAAAGAACAGGCGGCCGTCCACGCGCGGGAGGCCGGGTCGATCGCGTAGGCCTGGACGCGGTTCTTTCCCGCGAGCACCGCTTCCCGCCGGCCGTCTCCATCCACGTCGCCGACGGCCACATCCACGGCCTCGATGTCCAAGAGCCCGCTGCGGAAGTAGGGGGATCTCGAGTCGCCTTTGCCGACGTTCAACTCATCCTCGGAGGTCCCGGGCCGCGGCGCCGCAGGGTAAGGAGCACGCCCCTGCCCTGCGGTGCCGAGCATTCCGATAGGGCTCGGCGCTTGCGTCGGAGGGAGCTCGTCAGCGAGCCGGAACCGCTGCCCGGGCTGGACCTTGTCCTCTCCGGACTCCAACACCCCTAGACAGTACTTCTCCTGGACGTCGATGACGGCTCCGGAGGCGATCTTGTTCACCACCGGGCCCAAGGAGGCTCCTGTCACGGGATGCTTGAGCTCCTCGCCCTGGGTATAGACGAAGAAACGCCGGCCTACGGAGGCCGCGGTCCCCTGGCCCTTGTCCAGGTAGGCGGATTTCCCTTCGACTTTCACCACATAGCCCTCGAGAGGGGATTCGGCGGGAGTCTGACTCCATGCGGGAGCCCCCAGCGCGCAGACCAGGGCCAACGTCGGAAGAGTGGACATGGGATGGAAGATATCATTTTTGATTAGAATTGTGAGGGTGGAATACCATCCTCAGGGGACCTACGAGGATCTGCTCATGATCCTGGCGCGCGCCGAGGCGCGGCGGACCGGGGATCTGCCGGTCAAATCTCCGTTCGCGCGGATGGCGATCGAGCCGCTCTGGAACCTCTTCGGCATGTCGGTGGGCTTAGGGGCGGCTCTGACTCCGGCCGACGCGTTCTTCCGCCTGCAGGACAGGTTCTTCCGCCATTTGGCCGGCGCGCACGGCGGTCTGCCTTTCGATCCGGAGTCCCCGGGATTGCGGCGGGCCGTCGAGGCATGCCGCACCGGCGGGCGGCAGCCGGCTCTCCTGTGCCTGGCGTCTCATCCTCCTGCCGGCGATCTGCTGGACCTGAACATCGAACTGCTGCGGCACGGGATGCTCGCCCTGCGGCGGCTCAGGGGCCGGCCCTGCCGGCCGAGACTGGTCAATGCCATCGACCCTTTCGCTCTGGACGCCCAGCCGCTCTACCGGGAGGCGGCGTGCGCCGGGTTCATGGGGACGTACCATCTCGGGTTCGACCGGATGTGGCGTCTGCGGGGCCGGTGGAGCCGCCTTCTCCTGCGCGGCCGGTCGTGGCGGGGGGAGTTCTTCCGGCTCGCGGCCTGCCTGCGCTCCGGAGGCGAGGCCGTGCTCATGCTGGGCGGGGGGACGCCGACCACGAGCCGGGTCTGCACATGTTCCAGAGAGGCTTTAAGGCGTTTGAGGAATCGTCATCCCGAGCAGGCGCTCCGGGCGCTGCTGCGCGCGCCCTCTTTCGCCGCTTTCCTGCGTTCGGACCAAGTCGGAGCAAGGCTCCGCCGCAGCGCGTGGCGCATGATGGAGGCTTGGCTCATCGCGTGCCTGACCGACGGCGAGGCTTTGGCCGAATCGGACCGCGGCGTGGTCGGCCGCCCGGCGCGGGACGCATTCCTGGCGTGCGCGAAGGCATGCGGTCTCCCGGAGCCCTCGGCCGCCGAGGCCCTCGCCGGATTCATCGAGGAGTTCGGGCGAGAGGTCCCGTATCGGGAGCGCCTGTTCCGTGTCCTCCAAAAGCGCGTGGTCGGACGGGGGAGGCCGATCCTCCTGCTTCCCCTTGCGCATCGCCTGGAGCCGCTCCGTCTGGAGTTCGGGCACCCCGCTCTCCTGCCCGAAGGGGAGGATGTCCGCGCGTTCGCCCGCCGTTTCGTCAGCGGCAATTACGCATGAGACCGGCATAATATAGTAGACTCCGAAAACGTGAATACGCGGATTTACTCGAGCGCCGCGGAGCTCAAGGGCTTTTCGTTCAAGAACTGCCCCTCCATGCCTCTGCCGAGCGGGACCCTGATGTGTCCGCCCACCTTCTATGACGTCACCGAGGCACGCAACCCGTTCATGGCCGCCAGCCTGGGGAAGGTGGACAAACCCGCGGCTCTGCAGCAGTGGGAGGGGCTCAAGGCCGTTTTCGAGTCCTTGAACCGTCCCGTCCGTGTGATCGAACCGGTCTCCGGACAAGAGGACATGGTCTTTTCCGCGAACCAGACCCTGACCGGGCTCACGCGGCACATGGAGAAGGTGTGCATCCTGAGTCAGATGCGCCACCCGGCCAGGCGCGGCGAGGTCTCGTACTTCGAGAATTGGTTCAAGAGCGAGGGCTACCGCATCGCCCGTCTGAAGGACCCTTCGACCACTTTCGAGGGGATGGGCGACTGCCTTTGGCATCCGGGCAAGCGTCTCCTCTGGGGCGGGCACGGGTTCCGGACCGATCCGGAGGTCTATGAGGAGATCGCGGCGGCGTTCGAAGCTCCGGTGCTGACGCTCAAGCTGGTCAACGAGCGCTTCTATCATCTGAGCACCTGCTTCTGTCCTCTCACCCAGGAGGCGGTCCTCGTCTATCCCTCCGCGTTCTCGCCGGACAGTCTGGAGCTGATCCTGAGGCTGTTCCCCATCGTGCTGGCGGCCGAGGAGCGGGAGGCGACCGACCGTCTCGCCTGCTGTGCGGGCCTGGTGGACTCGACCGTCCTCATGCAGAAAGGAGCCGCGACAGCGGCGCGCCACATCCGCGCGATCGGCCTGACGGTGGTGGAGATGGAAACCGGCGAGTTCATCAAGTCCGGGTCCTCGGTGGCCAACCTCAGGATGCACCTCTATTGATGGACCGGGCGTCCCTTATCCTGATCCTGGCGGTCGCCCCCTGCTGCGCCCAAGACAGGGGCGCACGCCCGCTGTCGAGGTCCCTTAGGGAATCGCTGGTCCACGTGACGCGCGAGATGTCGGCCACGGAGACGGGTCGTCGTCTGCTCGCCGTGACTTCCGAGATGCCGGTGCTGGAGCTCCCGCGGCAACCCGGGGCTCCGGTCCGCTTCGCGTCTTCACCGGAGCCGAGCCTCGTCGTGGACGGCGCCCGGGCGGGGGCGCTGACATCCTTGGATTTCGAGGTGCTCTTCGTACGCGCCCGGGTCCTTGCCGCCGCGCGGATCCCCGTCGACTTGGCGGACGCCGAGCTTCTGGCTCATCAGACCGTGCTGGAGTACGCGCTGGACAAGGCCGCCGTCGATCCGGCTTTCCTGGACTCGCTGCGCCGAGCCACGTCGCAGGCCCGGGAAAGGGTCGAATCCCGGCGGAAACTCGGCGTACGCGCCCCGGAGCTCTTCCCCGGGCCGAGGCCCGAAGGGACGCTCGCGCGCGTCGCGTTCGACCTCTTCGTCTTCTCCGAGGACCCGTACCTGTTCTACGAAGCCGTCCTGGCCTCCGCGGAGCCGTCGTCCGAACGGGTCTCCTTGTCGGAACTGGAGGATTTCCTGGCGCTGCACGGCGGCCGTTTGGATGCTGTCCGCTTCGTAGCCACGGGACGCTTGGCGCTGGCCGGGGAAGGGATGTATCCTGGGCGCGTGGCTCGCGCCGCCCTTGCCGTGCGCGATGCGGAGGGGTTGTCCCGGCTCCGGGAGGGCCTGGGGCTGTTCCGGACCTCCGGTCGGGAGGCGCTCACCAAGCGGGTCAACCGCTGGATACGGGAGGGGAAACCCTGACGACCCGCGAAAGCCTGACCCTTCACGTGCTCGGTTCCGGCTGCTTCACGCCCGGCCAGCCCTTGCGGAGCGGGAGGGGGGAGGGGGTCAGGAATCCTCCCGCCTATGTGCTCCGGTTCGGCGGTCAGCTGATACTGTTGGACTTGGGTTTCGGGAGCCTTTGCCAGATGATCCGCGCCGGGCTGAATCCGGAGGACGCCGGGCATGTGTTCCTGACCCATCGGCATCCCGATCATGTGGGAGACTTGGCGGCGCTCCTCTTCTATTATAGGTACGACGGCAAGCCGCGCGACCGTCGGCTGAGGCTCTACGGACCCCGCGGCATCTCGGGCTTCGTCGAGCGCCTCCAGCGGGCGCATCATCCCTGGCTGCGGCCTCGGGGGTTCTCCTTGTCCGTCACGGAGCTCGAGGAGCGGTCGGTGGTGCGCGGTCCGGGCTGGAGCATGCGATGCCGCGAGGTGCCCCATACGACCGAATCCCTGGCGTACCGGTTCGACTCTCGCCGGGGAAGCGTCTGCTATACCGGCGACACCGGACCGGACCGCGGCCTGGCCGTCTTCGCGCAGAAGGCCGATCTCCTCGTGATCGAGGCGAGCCTCGCGGAGCCGGCGCAATCGGCGGGGCACCTCAGCCTGGGGGAGGCCGTGGAGACCGGACGTCTCTCCAACGCTCGGAAAGTCCTGCTTTCGCATCTTTCCAACGCCTCGAGCCGGGCCGCACGGCGCCTGCGGCTCGCACCCAGGTTCCGCGTGGCCGAGGACCTGATGAGGCTCAAGATATGACCCCTCGCCATGCTAGAATGTCCAGGATGGGCTTCGGACGGGCCGTCATCATCGGGTCGCTCCTCCTTTTCGCTTCGGGGAACGTTTTCTGCCAGGATGAAGAGCCCACGGGCAAGGCCAGGAGGGCCGGAGCTGAGAAGAGCGAGAGGAGACCTCTCAAGAAGCCGCCCAAGGACAAGGAATCGAAGTACATCTCTCCCGGGAAGGAGCTTGGGGGTCCATTCCGCTTCGACGAGTACGGCCGTCCCCTGAAAGGGACGTCCGATGAGAAGGGAGAGCAGGCCCGGGAAGAGGGGAAGGACAATCCCAAGAAGGTGAAGTGGCCGCGCAAGCCCGGCAAACGGCGCCCAGGGTCCAAGCCGAAGAGGGAGAAGCCGGCGCCGACGGAACCCGCGGAAGAGTCCGGAGAGGAGACGCCGGGGGAGACCGAGGAAGAGACGCCTCCCGAAACTCCGCCCGAGGCTGAGAAGCCCGAGGAGCCTCCCGCCGAGCCTCCCGCCGAACCTCCGCCCGAGAGCCCGCCTGAGGAAAACCCCGAGTAACTATTAGCAGGGTGCTGACAAAGCCCTGAAAACGCAACGGGTCCCCTGGGGTTAAGGCCGCATCGGAACCCCAGGGGCCTGGCGACAAGTCGTGCTCCATATCGCCAGGCCTGTCATTCGGGTCCCTCC
>JBAZKS010000049.1:0-30309 GCA_041650695.1 Elusimicrobiota bacterium | reverse complement strand
CGCCGGCCCCTATCCCGATCGAGGAGCGAGAGATGTCGTTTCCCGAATGCAGTTGCGTGAGTCGCCGAAGACTTGTCCCCACTACCGCCATTGTGGCGGTGACTCATGGTCTATTGGAGGATTTGAGGACCTGCGCCCGGGGAACATGGGATTGTCCATGGAGAGCCTTTCATCCGAACCCGATGGCTTCATTTCCCACCGCCAGCGCAGCGTCGCGAACACGGAGATGCCCGGCGCCGGGACCACGTACACGTCCTTGTCCCAGGTCGTGGGGTTGCTGGCCAGGATGCCGCGCGTCTGGTAGCGCTTGTCGAGGATGTTGTCGGCGGCGATAGCCGCGGTCCAGCCGGAGCGCTCATAGCTCGTGCCCAGCCCCAGCACGCAGAATCCCGGCAGGGCGGGCTCGGTGTTGCTCTCATCGCCGAAGAGGTGCCGGCTGCTCGCGCACCGGCTGTTCATGGATACGCGCCAGCCGCCCAGCGGCGTCACGCCCACGCGCGCGCTCAGCGTGTGGCGGGGGACGCCCGGCAGGCTGTCTCCCGGACGCACCCGCTGCGTCGCGGGCCAGGGAGCCTTGTCCAAGGACATCTCCCGCAGGAAAACGGAGCGGGTCCAGGCGTAGTCCAGACCGCCGTCCAGCATCCCCGCGGACGCCGACAGGCTCCACTCCACGCCCTCGCGCCGGGTGAGGTCCACGTTGATGTTGCGGCCGAAGCCCGCGGTCGGGTCGAAGACCGGGAATATCTCGTCCTGGACATCCGTGCGGAAGAGGGAGATCCTTGAGGAGAGGGCATCCCCTGTCCCGAAACGGCCGCCGAGCTCGTAGCTGCGCGCCTTGACCGGCCCGAGCATGACGCTGCCGAAGGGTCCGAGCACCGCGAGTTCGTTGGCCGTGGGCGCGCGAAAAGACTCGGCGTAGGAGGCGTACGCCCCGGCGCCGGAAGGGTGGTTGAGGTTCAGTCCCACCTTTGGGCAGGTGCGGCGGAACTCGGCCGAGCCGTCCTGCGCGGGGTCCACCCTGTCCATGAGGCGCATGCGGCTCTGGTCGTGCCGCACGCCCGCGCTCAAGACCAGGGTCTCGGGCAGGAGGTCGAACGCGGCCTGCAGAAACAACGCGCGCGTGTCGTCCTTGACGTGCTTGCCGCTGTTGAAGGGCCAGCCCCCGAAATCACCGTGGGATTGGATGTCGGCTCGCCGGCGCCCTCCTTCCACGCCGGCGCTGGCCATGAGCCTCTCTTTGTCCAGGCTGAGCTGTCCGGTCAGGCCGCGCGTGCGCATGTCGGCCAAAGACTTTGAGACCGAGGTGCGTCCGCGGTTCATGGGAGTGTCCTCCCTGCGGCCGCGCAGGTGCCCGTTGAGCGCGATGGAGAAGTCCCAGGGCAGGGCTTGGCGCATGTTGTATTGGAAGAAGTCCACGCGCGAGACGGTCCGCACCTCTGAGATGTTCCTGCGCGGGTCCCAGCGCGCCTCGGCGGCCGTCAAAGAGCCCGCCTGCTCCAGGTCGTCGTCCGCGCGGGCGTAGGAGGCGGATATATCGGTCTGGTCCTCGTGGCGGTAGCCGAGCTTGACCATGGCCGTGCCCAGGTCGGCCGCGGAGTGGCTCCTGTAGCCGCGCTCGGTCTCCTTGGTCCCCGAGATGAAGTAGTCGAAGTCCCCGGAGCGGCCGCTCCCCCAAGCCCAGGCCTTCCTGCGGGAGAAAGAGCCGGCTCCTGCGCCCATCTCGCCGGAGAGCCCCTGCTTGGTCTGGCGCCGCGTCGTGATGTGGACGACCCCGGCCAAGGCGTCCTTGCCGTAGAGCGTGTTCGGGCCGCGATGCACCTCCACGCGCTCGATGTTCTCCAGCGGGATGAGGTGGTAGTTCACCTGTCCCATGCTCGCCTCATTGACGCGAGACCCATCCACCACCACGATGGTGGCCGGCGCGGGGCTGGAGTTGAACCCGCGCAAGTCCAGGGTGCTTTGGAACCCGTTGCCCGTCTCGTCGAAGGCGTTGGCGAGACCGCGGGCGGACAGGAGCTCCTGCAGGGTCTTGGCTCCGGAGCCGCGGATGTCTTCCCGCGTCAGGACGGTGACCGAGGCCGGAGTCCGGGACTCATCCAAGCGCTTGTCCGGGAGGCGCTGGCTCCCCAGGAGCTCGTCGAAGCGGATGGGGATGACGTACAGCGGACGGGTCTGGCCGGATGCGGGGACGGAAAGGGCGAAATACAACAGGACGAATAATGACTTCATGATGCCTCCCGCGAGGGTGCTGCATGAAGCCTGGCAGGTTTTCTGGCTTCAGGATCTTCCTACTCGCCGCCCTTCCCGCCCGTATCGGGCAGTGGTCTGCGGCTTTCGTCCCCTGTCACAGCTGCGGGGCAGCCCCGGCATCGCACCGGGTTCCCTATCCAAGCTTGGTGTCGGGATTGTAGCGGACCTGCAGCCGGGCGGTCAACAGGAGTATAATCCCTTTCAACATGTCGGACGACATCACCGAGAGCAAGAAGGCGGAGGAGAGGCTGCGGGAGTCCCAAGCGCAGCTCAACGAGCTGAGCGCCAACATCGCGGACGGGATGGTATACGAGATGGACGCCGGAACGGACGGTCTGCGAAGGCGCCTGACCTACCTGAGCCCGGCGGTCGAGCGGCTCCACGGCCTCACGGTCGAGGCCGTCCTGCGGGATCCCGGCCTGGTCTACGGCCAAGTGGTCGAGGAGGACCGGGAGCGCTTCGCGGACGCTGAAGCCCGGGTGTTCGCTTTCAAGAAGAAACTGGAAATCGATGTCCGGGTCCGCCTGCCGTCAGGCGAGATCCGGTGGCGGCGGTTCATCGCTTCGCCGCGGCGCGGAGAAAACGGGACTTGGCTCTGGGACGGCATCGAGGTGGACATCACCGAGCGCAAGAAGGCGGAGGAGGAGCTGCGGGAGTCCCAGGCGCAGCTCCGCGAGCTGAGCGCCAACCTCGCGGATGGGATGGTGTACCAGATCGACAGCGGGCCGGACGGCCGGCGGAGGCGCTTCACCTACCTGAGCCCGGCGGTCGTGCGGCTCCACGGGCTGACGGCCAAGGCCGCTCAGCGCAAGCCCAGCCTGATCTACAACCAGGTGGTCGAGGAGGACCGGGAGCGCCTCGCGGACGCGGAAGCCCGGGCGTTCGCTTCCAAGAGAAAGATGGAGATAGATGCGAGGGTCCGCCTGCCGTCGGGCGAGATCCGGTGGCGGCGGTTCATCTCTTCGCCGCGGCGCGGAGAAAACGGGACTTGGCTCTGGGACGGCATCGAGGTGGACATCACCGAGCGCAAGAAGGCGGAGGAGAGGCTGCGCGAGCAGAACGCGGAGCTGGAGCGCAAGAACATCGCGCTCAGCGAGGTCATCGCCCAGGTCGAGACGGAGAAGCTCAGGCTGAAGGAGGAGCTGGCGGCCGGGCTGGACCAGAGGATCGGGCCCCTCCTTCATAAGCTTTCGGCCCGGAAGGACCTGCGCAAGTACGCCGTTCTGCTGCGCAAGCAGTTCAAGGAGTTGACCGACCCCTTCCGTCCCGCCCCAGAGGTCCGAAAGTTCAGGCGCCTGAGCCGCAAGGAAAGGGAGATCTGCGAACTGGTCCGGGGCGGTCTCGCCACCAAGGAGATCGCGGATCTTCTGGGTGTATCACGCCAGACGATAGACGTGCACCGCAGGAATATCCGGAAGAAGCTGGGTTTGACCAATCAAGGCCAGGGGCTGGCCGCATTCCTTCAGCCGTGACCGCCGAATAGGTACTGCGCATACCTGTTTTATACCCAAAAACATCCCATTGGACAGCTTCTGCAACGAGCCTATAATTCCACCGTGGACGAGAACGGGATCGGCTATGCGCTCGGACGGAGCGTCAGGGCGCAGCGACGGCGCCTTGGATTGACGCAGGAAGAGCTGGGCGAGAAAGCCGACGTCCACTGGACGTTCATCGGCCATATCGAGAGGGGGAGGAAGCTCCCCAGCCTGCGCGTGCTCACGAACATCGCGGGGGCTCTGGGCACGACCCCGGCGCAGCTCCTTTGCGGGGTGGCCGCCCGAGCGCCGCGCGCAGAGTCGTGGAAACGTCCTTGAGCCTGAAGGGTTTGGGCAGCGCGCCGCAGAATCCGTGCGCCCGGTATTCGGATAGGATGGGGTCGGAGGAGTAGCCGCTCGATACGATGGCCCGCGCCTCCGGATCGAGCTTCTTGAGCCGCGCGAGCGTCTCTATCCCGCCGAGGCCTCTCGCGACGCTCAAGTCCAGGATTGCGGCGGAGAAAGGACGGCCGGAGGCCTTCGCCTCGCGCCAGGCTTCCAGGGCCCGCTCGCCGTCCGGCACGCTTTTGACCGAGTAGCCGATGGCCTGAAGCACCCGCGCGAGGACCCTGGCGACCGCGTCGTCGTCGTCCATGAGGAGTATCCTGGGGGCCTTGCGGGCTTCAGGCATGGGCATCCTCAGTCGGGCCGTCCAGCACCTCGCGCAGCCTGCAAAGCAACGATTCCGGGCTGAACGGCTTCTCCAGGAACGCGAGGCCCGGCTCCAGGGCCCCGTGCCGCACGACGGCATCGCCCGCGTATCCGGAGATGTAGAGCGTCCTGGAGCTCAGCTTCCTGCGGGAGATATCCCGCGCCATCTCGCGGCCGCTCATGCCGGGCAGCACCAGATCCGTGACGACCAGGTCCACGGGCTTGCCGCGGTGCTTGAGCGCCCGGAGCGCTTCCGGCCCGTCGGCGGCGGTCAGGACCTCGTATCCCCGGTCGGCGAGGGTTCGCTCCGCGAGGCGGCGTATGACCGGTTCATCCTCGACGAGCAGAACGGTCTCGCCGCGGGCCTCGATCGTCTTGGCCGCGGGCTTCGGCTTCGGCGCGGCGTCCGTCTTCGGGAAGTACATCCGAAAGGTCGTGCCGCGGCCCGGCGCGCTGTCGAGCTCGATCGCTCCGCCGCTCTGCCGGATGGCGCCATAGACCGTCGCCAGGCCCAGGCCCGTGCCTTTCCCCGTCTCCTTGGTGGTGAAGAACGGTTCGAAGGCGTGGGCTCTGACCTCATCGGTCATGCCGCAGCCCGTGTCCGAAACGCTCAGGACGACGAGGGGCCCCGGCTTGAGCACCGGCTTGTCCTTGAAGAACGCGTCCGGCATGACCGCGACCTCGGTCGAGATCGTGAGGGACCCGCCCTTGGGCATAGCGTCGCGGGCGTTGACCGCGAGATTCATCAAGACGTTGTCGATCTGCCCGACATCCACCTTGACGGCGCACGCCTCCCGAGCGAGCCGGGTCTCCAGCTTGACGTCCTCGCCGAGGAGACGCTTGAGCATCGCGGCCGTGGATGTCACGATCTCGTTGAGGTCGAGCGGCATGGGGCGAAGGAGCTGCTTCCGGCTGAAGGCCAGGAGCTGCCGGGTGAGGGAGGCGGCCCGGTCCCCCGCCGCGAGGATCTCTTTGAGATATTCGAGATTGGGATCGTCCTCGGGAAGCCCCTTCATGACGAAATCGGCGGAGACCTGGATGGCGGTCAGCAGGTTGTTGAAGTCGTGCGCCAAGCCCCCGGCCAGGCGGCCCACGGACTCCATCTTCTGGGCCTGAAGCAGCTCCGCTTCCATGCGTTTGCGTTCGGTGATATCCCGGACGAACACGAGCTGGGCGGCGATGCCCGCGTAGCGCAGCGGCACGGCCGTGGTCTCGACCAAGATCCGAGAGCCGTCGCACCGCAGGTACTCCTGCTCCATCGGAGACGTCGGCGGCCCGCCTTCCGGTCGGGAGCGGATGACCGCGTGCTCTTCCGGCGCGACCAGCTCCTCGGGGCCGCGGGCCCCCATCAGCCTGACCATGGCCGGGTTGAGGTAGAGGAACCGGCCGCCGCCTTGGACGAAGATGGCTTCGGGGGCTCCCTCGACCAACGAACGGAAACGGGCCTCGCTCTCCTCAAGCTGCGTCACTTTCCGCTGCAGTTTCCTGGCCACGACCTCGTTGTACTCCCGCAGCGTCTCTTCCTCCTTCTGCGGGGGTGTCGAGGAGGGGGAGCCTCCCCGCCGGCGCTTTTCCTCCAAGACGTCGCGCACCGCCCCCTGGAGCACTCCGATCTCCGCCGGTTTGATGATGTATCGGTCGGCTCCAAGGCGAAGGCCGAACCGCTCGTCCCTGGGGTCGGTGTAGGTGGCCGTGTAGAAGATGAAGGGGATCTCTTTGAGCCGGTCGTCGGCTTTCCACTGCCGGCACAGCTCGTACCCGTCCATGACCGGCATGAGGATATCGGAGATGGCGAGGTCCGGAGGCTCTTTTCGCGCCAGGGCGAGAGCCGCCGCGCCGTTCTCGGCCGACGTCACCTCATAGCCGATCCCCTTCAACCCCGCCTCCAGCATGTAGCGGTTCTGACAGTTGTCGTCGACGACCAGGATCCGTGTCATGCCTTGCCTCCCTGGGAGCCGCCTTGCGAGAGATACCCCTCGATCTGCGCCGCGAAAGACGCCGGGTCGATGGGCTTCTCGATGTAGCCGTCGCATCCGGCCTGCAGCGCCTTTTGCCGGTCCCCGGGCATGGCGTAAGAGGTCAAGGCGACGATGGGAACCTCGGCCAGCCCGGGGTTTTCCCGGAACGCCCGCGCCACGGCGTAGCCGTCCATGACCGGAAGCTGGATGTCCAAGAGGATGAGGTCCGGCTTGGAGCGGGCGGCCAACTCGAGGCCGTCCCTTCCGTCCCGCGCCCCGAGCACCTCGTGGCCCCTCGCGGTCAGGAGGTATTGGACGAGATAGAAATTCTGAGGGTTGTCCTCGACGTAGAGGATCTTCGCTTTCATGAAGCCTTCCTGTCGGCCGGGAATGCGACGCTGAAGGTGCTGCCCGCGCCCAACGCGCTTTCCGCCCGGATGGAGCCGTCCATCAATTCCACGAGCTTCTTGCAGATCGAGAGCCCCAGTCCGGTCCCCTCGTACTGCCGGGAGATGCCCGCGTCGATCTGCCGGAACGGTTTGAACAGATCTGCCATATCCTCCTTGCGCATGCCGATGCCGGTGTCCGTGACGCGGATCGATACCTGACCGGCCCGCAGGGAGCACTCGGTGCGGACGCGTCCCCGGTCGGTGAACTTGATGGCGTTGCTCAG
This sequence comes from Elusimicrobiota bacterium, assembly GCA_041650695.1. GTDB lineage: Bacteria > Elusimicrobiota > Elusimicrobia > UBA1565 > UBA1565 > JBAZKS01. The sequence continues at coordinate 23,242 of JBAZKS010000049.1, read as the reverse complement.
GAGATTGAGCAGGACCTGCTCCACGCGCCGTCGATCCCCCGCGATCGTCCCGACCTCGGGCGCGATGTCCGCCTCCAACGCGAGCCCCTTCTTGTCGGCCAGCGGCCGGGCCGCGAGGATCGTCTTCTGGACCGCCGCGCGCAGGTCGAACGGCTCGACGACGACCTGCAGCTGTCCGGCCTCGATCTTCGAGATATCCAGCACGTCGTTGATCAGCTCGAGCAGGTGTTCCGCGCTGCCTTTCGACATGCCCAACTGCTTCTTTTGCTCTTCGTTCAGGGGGCCCGGGAGCTCCTGCAGCAGTATCCCGGTGAAGCCGATGATGGAGTTCAGGGGCGTGCGCAGCTCGTGGGACATGGTGGCCAAGAACGCCGACTTGAGCCGGTCCGCCGACTCCGCCGCTTCCTTGGCCACGGCCAGCTGGGCGGTGCGCTCCTTGACGCGCTCCTCCAGGACCGCGTGGGCCTCCTGCAGGGAGGCCTCCCGTTTCTCGACCTGGGCGATCATGTCGTTGAACGTCTCGCACAGCATCCCGATCTCATCGGAGCCCTGCTTTTCGACGCGAAACGAATATTTTCCCGTCTCGGAGATCCCCTTGGCCGCATCCACCAGCCTGAGGATCGGCTCCGAGATGGCCTTCTGCGTCAGCATAGACAAGAGGAAGGCTGCGACGACGCCCACGAGCAGCAGGGACAGGGCCAGCACGGCGTTCTGCGCGACGGCTCGGCGGTACCGCTTCATGTCGGAGATGAGCAGGAGGCTCCCGAGGGTCTCGCCCCCCAGGGCGATCTTCCGCGAGATCAATACCCGCCCGCCGGAGAACTCGGGGGCTTCCCCTTCCGGCAGCGCCGCCCCGGGATCCGGGAAGCCCGACCGGGGGTAGGTCGCGAAGACGCGCCCCAGCGCGTCGTAGATGCGGGCGCCGACGATGTCCGGTTCGGCATCCAGGGAGGAAAGGACTTTTTCGGCGGCCGCGGAGTCGGCGAAATCCAAGGCGGAGACGGAGTTGCCGCCGATGAGGTTCGCGGTGGAGGTCAGCTGGCTGACGACGGAGTTCCGGAACGTCCGCAGATCGTTCAGGAAGGCGAACAGGCCGAAGAACAGGAGTACGATGCACGCGGTCGTCAGCTGTATGGCGATGAGCTTGTGCTTGATGTGCAGGTCCCTGATGCGGAACATCCCGCGAGCCTCCTTACTCCTTCACGAGTATCGCCAGCTTCAAAAGCTGCGAGCTGATCTCCAGCCCGCTTCGGCCGGCGGCGCGCCGGCTGATCTCGAAACGCACCCGGCCGTCCACGATCACGAAATTGACGACCACTCCCTCGGCGGCGAAGCCCTTGCCGTCTCCTACGGTCAGCACGCCCTTGGGCTCCGCCTTCTTCAGTATCTCCCGGAGCCGCTCCCGTTCGGTCGAGGCGATGAAGAGGATATGGCAGGGGCCGATTTCGTCGACGTTCCGAAGCCGCTCCACCCGGATCTTTCTGCCGTCCGCCAGCCTTTCCCGCGCCAGTTCCCGCAGGGGTCCGAGGATGCCGCTCTCGCCGATCACGGCGATCCTGAAATCGTCCGCCGGTCCGCCTTCCGGCCAACGGATGTATTTCGTGAACTTGTAGAGGAATGCGGTCTTTACCTTGTCCTCGAGGCTGGGGCCCTCCTCGGCGCTCCCGCAGGGAATGGATTGGAGCGCGAGGAGCATCGACAACGCTCCAAACAGCCTCGCTTTCCTAAGGCTTCTCTTGGAGTCCAAAAGCGTATCCTATCCGCAGGAGCAGCTGCCTCGACGGCTGGCGGTAGCGGTCGGGGGGGCGGTTCGAGGTGTGGTAATACCGCTCATCGAGGAGGTTTTTCGCCATGAGCTGGATGTCGAGGCCCCGGATGTCCAGGAAGGATAGCGTCGCGTCCGCCACCACGGCCCCTCCGACGCGATCGCTTCCCGTGACCGCGATGGTCTTCGTGTTCTTCCTTCCGCCGAGGTAGCGCGCCCGCAGGTCCAGCTTCACCTTCCGGGTGAAGGCGAACAGCGCGCCTCCGGCAGCGCTGTTGCGGGCGATCTCGGCCACGCGGAGCTCGTTCTCATCCACCGAATCCGTGAAGGTATAGTTGGCGTAGGCCTTCACCGGCCCCTGGACGAATTCGATCTCGGCTTCAGCCCCGCGGGTCTCGATGCTGCCGGTGTTGATCCATCGATCGGCCTGGGAGGTGAGAAGCTTGTCCACTTTGTTCCGGTAGAAGGACAGCCCGGAGAGAAGACGGCTGGTCAGCGCGTATGTCCCGGAGAGCTCCACGGAACGCATCTTCTCCGGAGCGAGGTTCGGGTTCCCGGACCCGAAGCTCAGATCCCAAGGCTTGGGAGCCCGGAAAGCCTCGGCGTAGAGCAGTTTGAGCGTGAGCTCGCGCCTATCGTAGACGATGCCGCCGCGAGGGGTGGGCACGTGGCCGTAGCTGCTGCTGTAGTCGTACCGGACTCCTCCGGTGGCGTGGAGTCCCGGGAACATCTCGTAGCGGGCCTGGGTGTAGAGGCTTACGAGTTCATCGGCCGTCATGGCGGGCGGGCCGGGGGTCGGAGGCCGCAGCAAGGGGTCGCCGCTGTAGGTGGTGGAGAAGTCCTTAGACAGCTTCTCCCGCTCCGCCACCGCTCCCACGGCCAGGTCCAGGCTTTTGACGGGCTTGAGCCGCAGCAGGCCCTCCGCGCCGAACAGATCATTGGGTCTGTACTGACCCCTCTGGCCGCCGGTGGCGTTCACGGTGGTCTTGATGCTGGAGATGGTGTCGTCCATAACGGTGGCGTTCCGGTAGTAGACCCGCGACTCCAGGGACCAGCCCGGGTCCTTATCGTAAAGATGCTTCAAGTAGGTGTTGACGAAGCGTATGTGCCAGCGCGTCCCGAAATCCTGGAACACGTCTCCGATCGTCTTTTCGTTCGTGGTCCGGGAGGCCTGCTTGTCCTGATATACGACACCGAGGGTCAGGGCCTTGTAGAGCAGCTTGCCGTCGAAGGACTGGTCTTCCTCGAAGTTCTCCATGCCCGGCGACCAGTTGCCGTCCCCCCTGTCGCCGCTCAAGTCCGCCTTGTCCGTCCGCCGGAGCATGCCGGCCATGCTCACGCCGCAATCGCGCGTCTTGTCGTGGAAGCCGTAGCTGAAGTCCGCGGTGCGCGTCCCGAAGCTTCCGGCCGAAAGGCCGCCCCGCGCGCCCTGACTGTCCCTGGGATCGTTGGTGATGATGTTGATGAGGCCCGAGATCGCGTTGGTGCCGTAGAGAGCCGAGGCCGGACCGTAGACGACCTCGATGCGTTTGACGTTGGCGAGGTTGTGCTGGCCCCCGCCGTAGAAGCCGCCCGAGGCAAGCTCGTTGATCTGCACCCCGTCCACCAGAAGGAGGAGCAGGTTGTTCTGGTTGGGCAGGCCCCGCATGAAGGAGTAGCTGTTGAAGCCGGAGATGTCCCGGAACTGGAAGCCGGGCAGGTCGGCGAGCGCCTCTTCCAGGGTCTGATACCCCCGCTCCTTGATCTGTTCGGCCGTGATCACGCGCACCGTGGCCGGGGCCTGGCTCACCGGCTCCGGCGTCTTGGACGGGGAGACCACCTCCACGTTCATCAGTTCAGCCAGATCGTAGGAGAGGAGATCCTCCAGGCCCCGCTGCTGCGAGCGCGCCTCCGCGCCAAGGGCGAGGAGGGCGGCCAGGAGAAGACAGGCGACGCGAATCATGATATTTTAGAAAGTGTAGCAGAAAAAAGCCCAGGTTCGCTGGGGGCGGATCAGGCGGGGGAAAGCAGTTCGGTGAGCGCCTGGAACAGGGCCGTCATGTCCAAAGGCTTATGCAGGATGCGCACCCTAGGGGAGTCCGGCACGACGCCCTTGGCCTGCTCCGGCGAAAGGGCCGTTAGGAACACGACCGGGATGTTCTTGGCGTACGGGTCGTCCTGCAGGGATCTGTACGCGGCCGACCCATAGGCGCCCGGCATCATGATGTCCGCCACGATGAGCTGCGGCCGGAGCGTCTTGGCCTTCTCGATCATCTCGACCCCGTCGTTGGCGACGGCCACCTGGTGTCCGCGCATCGCCAGCATGTCGTGCAGCATGGTGACGATCTCCGGGGTGTCGTCCGCTATCAGGATGAGGGCCATGGGGAAAAATCATAACAGGCGTTGGAACGCCAGTCAAGCGCGCGTGGGCCCCCCGCTTGGGTCCACGCTTCCCGAAGGTCCTCTTTTCTCACGGGGCGAACGATTGTCCAACAATGCGCCGTTCGGCCCAGGCGGTGTGTCGGCCGGGTTTCTTATCGTTGGCGTATGCGAAAAACAATCTTCCTATGGATCGCGGTGACGGCGTCCTGGCGGCCGGCGTTCGCCCAGGGAGTCGTTGCGCAAGCAGGGGCTATTGGCGTCATGCCGATAGTCACCGTCCCCCTGCAGGTCGCTCCGCTCGGCCTGAACATGCCCTCGTCTTTCTCCGGCCTGGGAGCCCCGACCCTGCTCCCCAGCCTGACCCCGGCGCTGCCGAACATGGGCGCCTTGGCCAGTCCCACGGCGCTTCCCTCCATGAGCCGTGCGGTTCCGGCGCAGACCGGAGCGGCCGTTCTTCCGGCTCCGCCCGGGCTCAAGCCTGTCGCTAAGCAGAAGGAGAACGCCGCTGCTCAGCCGCTCCTCAATAATAAGGAAAGCAAGGAAGCCGCTTCTCCCCAGGCCCTGCAGAACATGGGCATGGAATCCGCTCACGCGCAGAGCGGCCGCATCTTCGACGGCCTTGGGCAGCTTTCCGTCGGAGAGTTCGCGGACATGCTCGCGTTCCGGCCGCCGACCTGGAGCGAGGACAAGCGCATCAACGGCGCGCTCAAGCGGCTGGCGGACTCCTCCATCGGGCTCGACATCTACAAGTACGTGTACGAGAACCACAAGGATCTGCGCATCCTTGTGGACGACGACAGGAACGCCGCGTACGACGCCCGGCTCTCGCGCCAGAACGGCAAGCCCGTCATCTACCTCACGCGGAACCTCCTGGAAAAGCAGTCCTTGGAGGTCGTTGCCTCCTACGTGGCGCGCGAGATGTCGGACCTCTACTTCGACGCGTTCCCAGCGTCGGCGGAGCGGGGCTACCTGGCCTACAGCAACATGGCCCGGACCTACGCGGAACTCACGGGAAGCGGGCTCAGCCGCAAGGGCTATTGGTGGGACACGTCCCGAGACCAGTGGACCGGCGAAGCCTACGCCATGCAGCGCTACTACGGCTCATGGAAAGAGGCCGTGGAGAACGCTTACCGCTACGGGTCCGACGTGCGCGACTCGGCGTTCTTCCGCTTCCTGAAGGGGCGCGACGACTCGAACACCGACCCGCAGGCCAAGCTTTCCCTGCGCGAGCTCTACTACAAGGGACGCGTCTCCTATCAGCAGTATCAGGAGATGAGCCAGTACTTCGACACGTTCGTCGGGAGCGAGAAGTCCTGGATGAACGATTCGGGAAGGCGGTGAAGAATGAAGAGCCTATTGATCGCGGCGTTTTTGACGTTCTCGGTTCCCGTCGGAGCCGAGGAGTGGTCCCGCCTCGCCGGCCCCTTGAGCGGGGTGCGGGAGACCCGGGCCGTGGTGGTGACGGACCCCGCGGCCTGGCAGCGGCTCTGGAAGGAGCACGCCAAGCCCTTCGGGGACAGCCAGCCTGTCCCGGAGGTGGACTTCAAGAAGGAGATGGTCGTGGCCGTGTTCCTGGGCGAGAGACCGACCGGCGGGTACTCGGTGGCGGTGGAGTTCCTTCCTTCCCCCGCGGCGCGAGGCGAGCTTCTGGTGCGCTACAAGGAGAATAAGCCCTCCGGAGGCGCGGAGCTTCCTTCGGTCATGACCCAGCCCTTCGAGTTCCGCAAGGTGCCGCGGTCCTATGTGCGGGTGCGCGTCGTTTCGCCGGAAGGGAGAGAAACGCCCCTCTCTGTTCCGAGGTTCGAGGAGGCGCCGCAGAACAGCGACCCTCAGGCCAAGCTCATGCAGAGCCGGAGGGCCCAGGCCCGGGTGGCGGGGCTTTCGAGCAAGCTGCAGAATCCGCTCCTCGCGTCCGCCGCGTTCGATGGGAACGGCAAGAAAGGCGCGGGCGCGGTTTATGCCATGCGCGACGCCCTCGCCGCCTTGCCCCCGCCTCCGGGGAAGCAGGAGGGCGGAAGGCTGCAGCCGCCTCCGGCCGGAAAGCAGGAGACGGGCAAGCCCCTTCCGCCTCCTCCTGGGAAGAAGCCCGAGGAAGGCAAGCCGCTCCCTCCGCCTCCGGGCCAGGGAGGGAATCAGGGCGGCAAGCCTCTTCCTCCCCCTCCGGGGCAAAGGCCGCTGCCGCAGCCCATGTATCCGGGCGGCCCCCTCCCCAGGGACAACGCCAGGCTGCAGGACGCCGAGAGGACCTGGTCCACGTACGGGATGCGCTACGTCGGCTATTGGCTCGGGAACACGGATTACAAGACCGGCGAGGGACGCGTGGTTACCACGCCCGAGGACCGCGGGAATGTCTACATCCTGAAGCTCGACAGCGGCAAGTACCGCCGCGTCATGGAGTTTTATCACGAGCCCAAGGAGGACAGGATGTTCTACGCCGTGTCCGAGACGCGCGTCGGCGGAGAGTCCAGGCGGCTGGTCGTGGAGTTCCTGGACCGCGACACGAACCCGCTCATGCCCTGGGAAAAGGAGAGCTTCACGTTCTCCCTGACGGGGTCCAAGCTCGCGCTCGAGTCCTCGGACGGGGCGTACCGCTACCAGGTGTCGTATTCCTACGAGGACAGGGACCAGGACACCGTGCAGGTGGCCATGAAGCCGCTGCAGAAGCGGCTCACTCAGCCGGATCCCGCGGCCGTGGACGCGAGACTGGTCTCGACCGGCGCGGGCCTCAGGCTCGAGGTCAGCGACAAGTGGGCCGAGCAGTACAAGGACGAGGACATCGAGATCACGGCCGTCATCCGCAAGGACGACGGGTCCTGGTGGCGCCGCGACCCCAAGGTGTTCGAGTCCACGGAAGCCAGCCCCATCCGCGTGACCGTGGGAGCGGGCATGGGCGTGGACATCCCGGCCTCCGGGTCAGGGACCTTCTATCTGGAGTCCTGGTCCTTCCGCCGGGCGGGCAGCCGGTTCACCCTGCCGAGCTGGGTCTATAAAGGAAAGGGCAACACCATACAGCGGTAGTCGTCTGTAAAGGCATCCCCGGTGCTTTCGGAACGGAAGTGCCGGGGATGCCTATTTCAAGGGAAGATATTTGGAGAGGCCTGCCAGCGGCTCTCTACACGGATACCATCGAACTCTGCAGATGGTAGTAGGGCGGCCGCGCGCGGTAGCGCAGGATGACCTCGCGCAGGATCTCCTCGATGAAGTCCTCGTAGCTCAGCCCGATCATCTCGGCGCAGGCGGGCACGCAGTCTCCCTGGTTGATGGACGGGTTCGGGTTGATCTCCAGGATGAACGGGTTGCCGAGCTTATCCACCCGGACTTCGATGCGGGCGTAGTCGTGGCAGTCGAAGAGGTTGTAGGCGTCGAGGCAGATCTCGCTGATCAGCTGGGTCAGCTTCTGCGAGTACTTGGCCGGCCGCTCGGTCTTGATCTTCTTGTAGACCTCGCTGTCCGACCATTTGGCCTGGAAGGGGTAGATGTGCCAGACCCCGGCGGGCATGTCGTCGAATATGGAGCGCGAGAGGGGCAGCACCTTGACCCGGTCCTCGTTGCCCATAATGGTCACGTCGAGCTCGTCGCCCTCGATGTACTCCTCGATGAGCACGGGGCGGTTGTACTTCTCCAGCACGTGCTGGACGCGGGCCTTGAGCTCTCGGGGGCTGGTGACCACGGATTTGTTCGAGATGCCGATGGAATTGTCCGTGTTGGCCGGCTTGACGATGAGGGGGAAGCGCAGGTCGTCGCGGACTTCGTCGTCCTTGGCGAAGATGTAGTCGTAGCGCGGGGTCGGCAGCCCCCGGTTCTCGAGCAGGTGTTTGGTCTTGATCTTGTCGATGCACAGGGCCAGGGTGAGCGGGTTCGAGCCCGAGTATGGGATGCCGAGGCAGTCGAGAATGGCGGCCGCGTGGGGCTCCAGGAGGCTCGAGTTGTTGACGCGCTCGCACACGTTGAAGATCAGGTCCACGTTGGCTTCCCCGATCTTCTCGAAGGGGAGCGGGGTCTCGTTCATGTCGAAGAACGTGGCCTTGTGGCCCTTGGCCTCGAGCGCTTTCTGCACGTTCAAGCCCACGGAGGTCAGGTCCGAGTGCACGACCGCCTCGCGCTCCGCGGCCGCGCCCAGGCGGGTCTCCTCGTAGCGGTTGCACAGGATCCCCACGTGCAGGGATTTGCGCGCCGCCAGGTCCACCCCGCGGATGCGCTCCATGCGCGCGGACTGCAGGATGCGGCGGCGGGCCACCTGGGCCGCGTTGAACCGGTTGCGGCGGCGGGTCTTGCCGATGGAGGATGTCGAGTCGAAGCTCGCGATGGCGACGTGGACGTCCTTCATCATCGCGTCGAGGTTGAGCTCGGCCTCGGCGTAGGTGTTCCCCCGGCCCACGACCCAGCCCATGGCGTCGAAGCCCTCCGGCGGGACGAGCACCGGGTCGCCGGGCTCCTTCAGGAACGTGATGTCGTGCACCTTGGCGGGGTCCGGCTTCTCCGTGGGGGCCACCAGTCCCGTGATGACTCCCGAGTTCGACGGGACGAGGTAGCGGCCGACCAGGTGGGCCTTGGGCTCCCCGGGGGTGCGGGTCTCGATGGGGATGCCCAGGGCGATGCGGGCCGCCTCCTCGATGAGGTCCACGCCCCAGACCTCCCTCACCCAGTCCTGCAGATAATCGCCGCCCATGCGGGCGTTGACCTCGATGAGCCTGGGCCCGTCCGCGCCGATCTTGGCCTCCAGGTGCAGGGCGCCGTTGGTCAGGCCCAGGGCCGGGACGATCTGGCGCGCCATCTCCAGGACCTGGGCCAGGTCCGCGGCCTCGTGCCGCGAGGGCATGGCGTCGCCGGTCTCCACGAAGAACGGGGCGGCCGTGGGGAAGTTGTCCGTGAAGGTGTGGAACCGGATCTGGCCGTCCTGGACCAGGAGTTCGAGGTCGATCTCCGCGCCGGGCAGGAACCCCTCGAGCAGGATCTCCGTCCCATAGAGGTAGATGGGGTCGAAGTTCGCCGTCATGTTCGCCTGGATGTACTCGAAGGCGTTCTTCGCCTCGCCGAGGTCCTCGAGCAGGACCACGAATTGCGAGGATGCGCCCCAGGCCGGCTTGAGCACGCAGGGGAAGGCGATCTTGCCCGTCTCCCGGGTGAGGTCTTTGACGTTCTTGATCTGGGCGTAGGGGGCCGAGAACTTCGAGAGGCCGGCCGCCTCCAGAGCCTTGCGGGTCCGGAGTTTGTTGCGCGCGTTGAGCGCGGCCTCCATTGGGTGGCCGATCCAGCCGAACTTCGCGCACAGGGCCGCGCAGAGAGGGATGTCGTCCTCCCAGAACGTGATGGCGCCGTCGATCTTCCCGGCCTTGAGGAACTCCTCGACCTTCTCGATGCACTCCGCGTGGTCGAAGCTGTTGGCTTCGATAAGGTGGTCCGCGTAGCGGCTCGCCCAGTTGTTCTCCCGGTTGAGCAGGACGATGCGCAGCCCCATGGACTTCAGGGCCTGGAAGATGAATCGCTTGCGCGTGTTGCCCGAGCCGATGACCAGGAGGGTCCTGCCCTTGAGCGAGGGGGGGTCCGTCTGGGCCGTCGCGGAGGAATCGGTCTGTGCCATGATGGATATTAAACTAAATGTCCTAGTCCCCGGATGAGGACTACGGCTTCCTCAGATACGCCCGCGTGTATTTGTCCTCATAGACGAGCGGGAAGAAGCGGTCCAGCATGGAGACGATGAGCCGCGTGCCGCCCTCGGTGTGGTAGCCGGGCAGGATGGTCTTGCGTTCGGCGCGCGGGTTGTAGACCACGGCCCGCACCCCCAGCGAGTCGAGCTTGGCCAGGAGTTCCTCCGGGGTCTTGGCCTCGTGAGCCCACGAGAAGAGCACCGGGGCGTCGTGCGGGGCGCTGACGAGCGCCGGGGCAGGGCAGTAGAAGGCGCGGCTTTCTCCAACGATCAGGACCTTGGCGTCTTTGGGCAGGCCCAATCTCGCGAGATGCTCGTAGGCTCCGAACGTGGGGTGGGGGTAGAAGTTGCGCGGCTCTATCAGATAGTCCCCCGGCGTATATCGGCCGGTGGCCACGGAGAGCCCGCGCATGGAGGAGAGCAGGAAGATGCTCGAGACCCAGTAGAGATTGAGCGCGGTCGCGGCCAGCAGAAGGAATACGGCGGCCCGCGTCCGGGCCTTCTGTTCCATGGCGAAAGGCAAGGCGCAGGCCAGGACCAGTATCCCCGGCAGATAGTGCATGAGGAGCAGGCGCGTGATGTACGTCGCGCACAAGCCGGTGAAGACGGCGGCGCCGGAGTAGAGCAGGGCCCAGCGCGCCCAGGGGAGCGACCAGGCCGCCCAGACCAGGGGGAGCAGGCCCAGGAGCACGGGCCCCGCGTAGTTGTAGGCGGAAGCCTTGAACCCGGCCGTTGCGTCGAACCACAGCTTGGCCGCGTGGCGGAAGGGGGAAAGGCCCGGAGTATTGTCCCGGGTCTCCATCTTCCAGTCCTCCAGGCCTTGGAGGTGGGCTTCCTTCACGTTGAACTCGGAAGCCATGTAAGGGTAGAAGGGGTCCTTGAACTGGGCGGCGCTCTTCATCCACCACGGCAGGAGCGGCAGCAGGGCCATCGCGCCGAAGAGGAACGCCGCCTTCTTGTCCCGCCAGGAGAGGGCGAGCGCGGCGAAGCAGAGGATGGCCAGGCCGAACGCGGCCGTGTACTTGGACGCGGCGCCGAAGCCGCCGAAGAGCCCGGCCAGGAGCAGGTGCCGCATCCCGGCCGTCCGATCCCGCGACCAGCGCCAGAACGAGACCAGGCACAACGCATGGAAGAGCGCGGCCCCGCCATCCGCGTTGGAGAACCAGGGCATGTAGAGCACGAGCGGACAGCCCGCCAAGAGGGCCGCGGCGAGCAGCCCCGTCCTCCTGCCCTGGAGCTCCTTGCCCGCGGCGTAGACCGCCCACAGCAGGGCCGCCGTCAGCCCGAAGTTGAGGAGCTTGGCCCCGTACATCCCGCCCGCGGCCAAAGACCAGAGGTGCAGCATGGAGACGAGCAAGGGCAGGCCGGAGTAGTGGTTGAACGGGAGCCGGGCGAGTCCGCCGGCGTGCAGATACTCCTGCGGGATGGCCAGGTGGTAGACCAGGGCGTCGTAGAAGATCTCGGGGTTCGTGCTGCCCAGGTAAAAGAACAGGAGGCAGGCAGCGAGGCAGACGATGGAGGCCGTCTCGAAGAGGTCAGGCTTGAAAGCCGTCGCCCCGCGCAGGCCTTTGGCCAGCTCCGGCAGGCTGGAGAGCCCCCAAAGCCCCAGGAAGGCCGTCAGGGTGTTGAGCAGGGCGGGCTTGGCAAGGCCGCAGGCCGCCAGGGTGAAGCCGAGATAAGCCCAGAGGCCGAGTCCCAGTCCCAAGCCGCAGGCGTGAGTCAGGGCGCCCGGCTCAGCGCAGCCGATCCGGCGCAGGACCCGAAGCCCGAGCCGCCAGAGTCCGAGGAACACCAGACCGCAGGCCGCGGTCTTGAACAGGTGCCCGACCCAGAACCGGCCGAGCCAGGGGCCCAGCGTGAGCTCGCGCGCGAGGAGATGGGAGAACCGGATGGGATCGATGGGGCTCCAGTCCGCGTGGCGCCAGGTGTGGACGGCGAGGACGAGGGAGAACCAGGCCAGGCCGGACCAGGCGAGGACCGTCTTCCAGCGATCTTCCGTCCTCAGCGGCGGTAGATGTCTTTCCACCAGATCTGGAAGTCCTCCCAGCGGCCGGACTCGAAGATCCGCTTAAGGCGCATCCCCAGCTTCTTGCCCGCGCGCGTCTTCAGGCGTCGCTGGTTGGAGAGGAGCCACTCGCGCGCCACCGTGCGCTGCTGCCAGAGGTACTCCAGGGCTTGGATCGCGCACTCCAGATAGTCCGCATCCCGTGCGGCCAGGGCTTCCGGGCTCGATTCCGCGTCCCAATCCCGGCCCAGCCCTTGCGCGAGCCGCTGGAAGGCGCCGCGCGGGAGCGAGGCGTTCTGTTCATCGCGGGCGCGCCGTTCGTCTGCGGAGTGCCCCTTCCAGTAGCGTTTGACCACCGCGTGGGCGTCCGACACGCGGGCTTCCGGAATGTCGTGGAAAAGGCCCATGAGGCTCGCGCGCATGGGGTCGGCGCCTTCCTCGGACGCGATGTAAGCCGCCAGAAGCGACATGCGGAACGCGTGCTCGGCCACGCTTTCCGGGTCTTTGATGCCGGAACACCACCAGCCCGTGCGCTTGGTCCGCTTGAGCGCACCGGCTTCCAGGAAGTAGCGCAGGACCCGGTCCTCTTTCATGGCGTCCCTATGTTACGACATTTCCAGAATACACGGCGAACGGAGTTCGCTGCAGATCCGTCATGTGCCGCGCGAACTTTGTTCGCGCGGCACAATGCGGTAGAATCTTATCCGTGAAGAGCCTCAGGCGCGCCTGGCTTATCGCCGCGGCACTCTTCTATCTCGACGCCTTCGTCCTCAACCAGGGCAGCATCGCGGTCTTCACCCTGCTTTCCGTGTTCTTCTACCGGCTCCCCAGGGCCTTTCTCGCGGTCAGGGAGCCGGACATCCGGAAGAACAGGCTCCAGCGCGCGGGCATCTACACGCTCATGGCGGTGCTCATCCTGGCCGCCAACCTGCTCAACAACGCGCACGCGCGCTCGCAGGCGGTACGGCTCATCACCAAGTGCAACGATTACAAGGCCAAGTACGGTCGGTTCCCGGACAGCCTTGAAGCGCTGGTACCCGAGTTCATCCACCGGGTCCCCAGGGCCAAGCTCGTGCCCGGACGCAACGGAAGGTTCACGTACACGGCCGCGGCGGATTCCCACCAGCTGATGTACACCAGTCTCCCGCCTTTCGCTCGCAGGTTCTACGTCCTCGAAGAGCGGACCTGGAAGACCCTGGACTGACCTATTTTGGGAGGAGATGCACGGTCTGGGCCGGATAGGCCAGGTGCAGACCGGACGCTTCGAGCCGCCGCAGGAGCCCCAGATCGATGTTTTCCTGCGCGTTCATGAATTTTACGTAGTCGGCGGAGAGCACGTAGTAGACGAACTCGAACTCCAGGCCCGCGGGCCCGAAGCCCTTGAGGTGCGCACGGTCGAAGCGCACGCCCTGCACCGCCTTCACCGCATCCTTCACTATGTCCGGGACCACCGCAGCCTTTTCCACGGGAGTGGCGAGGTCCAGGCTGAACCCCGTGAGCACGCGACGCTCCCGCATGAGCTCGTAGTTGCGGATGCGGGCCGAGGTCAGGTCCGAGTTGGAGAAGATGAGCATCTCGCCGGAGAGCGCGCGCACCCGCGTGGTCTTGATGCCGATGTGCTCCACCGGGCCCGCCAGGTCCCCGACCGTGATGAAGTCGCCGACCTTGAAGGGTTTGTCGATGAAGATGACGAAGGAGGAGAAGAGGTCCCCGAGGATGTGCTGCGCGGCCAGGGCCACGGCCACGCCGCCGATGCCCAGCCCGGCCACGGCCGCCGTGATGTTGACTCCGAGGTTGTCCAGGATGAAGAGCACGGCGCCGACCCAGATCGCCCCGCTCAACACGAGCTCCAGGTTCTTGGCCGCCGAAGACGCGTTGGCGTCCGCGAGCCCGGCGCGGTCGCAAGCCCGCCGCAAGCCGTAGCCCAAGAGGGCCCGCAGGACCGCGGCCCCGCGCCAGCTCATGGCCAGGACCAGGGCGATGTGCAGGATATTGAAGATGGCCGGGCTCACCGCCAGATGGCGGACGGCGATGAACAGGGCCAGGAGCGCGAGCTCGTGCGTGCGTATCGTACCGAGCAGCGAAACGATGAAGTCATCGAAGTCCGTGGCCGTGCGCTTGGTGAGCTTCTCCAGGTTGACCGTGAGGAACCAGCGCAGGAACTTCGCTCCGAACAGGAGCAGGAGGAGCGTGATCCCGGCCACCAGGTAGCCCCGGACGCTGTTGCCGAGGAATTCCCGCGCGAGCAGGCTGGAGAGGGATTCCATGAGCGGGATTCTACAAACTCTTCTTGGCGTCGCGCAGGCGGTCCATGAGGCGGCGCAGCTCCTTCTCGAAGTCCGCGCGGCCCTCCTCGTCCAGCACCGGAGAGTAGGTCCCGTTCGGGTAGATGAGAGAGACGCCGATGGATGCGACCTTCTTGAGCGCGCCGGCGGCGCTGTACGGCAGGGGGAGAACGCGCCAGAGCGTGCGCGCCAGCAGGTCGTAGATGAGCACCTGCAGGTCCTTGTAGAGGCTCTGGATGGAGGGCGCCTGACCTGTCCGGTAGTCCACGACCCGCACCTCGAGCCCTTCCGAGGTCTGCCGCGCCACCACCAGGTCGTAGATCCCGCGCAGGATGTCGCGCGCGGAGGGGCCGTCCTTGGAGCGCTCCAGCACGGCCAGGTTCGGGACTTCGGTGCCGATGACGATGGGGTAGTCCGCCAGGAGCGCCGCCAGGGATGCGTGCATGGACGCGAGGCGCTTGTCCATGGCCTCGAGATAGCCGGACATGGTCTCGCCCGGCCCCTCGAGCAGGTGCGCGGCCGCGGCGGTATCCTCGCGCCGCCAGATCTCGAGCGCCCGCGCCTGGGTCTGCGCCAGGGTCGGCAGGCTGCCGCTGTTCCGGTACTGGAGCGCGGCCCAGTCGAGCGCGGCGTGGATCACCGTGCCCACGATCATCTGCATGCGCCGTCCGGGCTCTTCTTCCGCGGACTTCCTGGACCCGGTGAGGCTGGAGGGCGAGGCCGCGAGGTCGGCGGGCATGTCCTCCCGGTAAGGGCCGAGCATGGCGGCCAGAGCCAGCTCAGCCAGGTCCGCGCCCACGGCCGTCCGCGCGTAGGCCGAGACTTGCGCCGCGCCTCGCGAGGCCTTGAGGATCGCGGGGTCCCGGCTGACCGCGAGGACGTCGTTCATGTTCACGTGGAGCCTCGCATGCTCCTGCAGGGAGGCGAGGAGTCGGGGCATGGCGCGCGCGAGCGTCGCGGGGCGGATGCGCAGCACCGTGTTCCTTCCGTCGGTGGAGAAGGAGAAGGCGTAAGAGCCCCGCCGCATGCCATAGCGGTCGAGCTGGTCCACCAGGCTCGCGGCCAGTTCCGCGGGCACGATATTCTGCTTGGGCCGGAGCGTGACGCCCTGGGGAGTCGACTCGAGTACCACGGCGATGCGCGTGGCCATGGCGGCCTGCTTGAACACGTCCAGGTCCAGCGCGGAGAAGCGGCGGACGTCCAGAAGCTTGGCTGGCCCGGCCCCGAGCCTGTAGAGCGCGTTTCCGTCTTCGGCGAGGCTGAACAGCCTGTAGCGGGCCGCGTCCTTGAGCTCCTGCGGGCTCAGGCCCTTGTCGAGCGCTTCCTGGACAGACCCGGGCCCCTCCTGGGGTCCTTTCGAGAGCAGTACGAAGGCGACCCCGGCCTTCATGAGCTTGGCCATATCCCGCTGGAGCTCGTAGGGGATGCCCCCGTCGAAGAGCTTCAGGTCGAGGAGGACGAGCTTCGGGAGGAACCGGTGCAGCGCGGCGAGCGGTTCGGGGATGCCCATGGACCCGCGCGGTCGCGCCGGCCGGACGTTCTCGCCGTCGGGAGGGGCGAAGCGGATGACGCGCACCTTCGACGCCGTGTTCACGCCGGTCCGGCCCGAGGAGAGCTCCCGGACCAGCTTCTCGCGCAGGGCGGGCATCGAGAGCCTGAAACTCCCGTCCCTCCTGCGCGCGTTGACGACATCGTCGGAGTAGCGCTCCGCGAAGTCCTCTCGAGCGAGCTCTCGGATGGCCTTGGTCTCGACTTCGGAGATCCGCGTGAGGAAGACCATCTTCTCGCCGGCGAGCACGCGCACCGGCACGGCGGGGTCGAGCTTGTTCCAGTACCACTCCTCTCCAGCGCCTTCGACGAGGCGGATGGCGGAGGTGATGGCGGAGCGCCGGAGGTCCGATTCCGCCGACGAGCCGAATCGGAGGTCCAGGGGGTCGCGCGAGGGTTCGGCTGCGGTCTGCTTCGCGCCGGGCCGGGCCTGCGGCCGGAGGACCTCCACGGGGCCCGCCTTCTCGACGATTTTCTTTGCAGCGGCCTTCTCCTGCTCCGCGTACTGCTTCTGGAAGTCCGGGTCCGCCTCCATGCGTTCGATGGCCGAGCCGATCTCGCGCGCCACCGGGCTCTGCGAAGCGGCTTGGCCCGGCTCCCGGGTCAGGAGCGAGTCCGGCGAGAACACCCAGGTGCGGTGGCTGGACCTGTACTCGAGCTGCACCTGGATGGCCGTGAGCCGCGGCCCGTCCAAAGAGCCGTGCCGCCAGCCGGAGTACGGGCCCCGCCAGCCGTGCCCCACGAGCACGGCCATGGCCAGGACCTTGGCGAACATCTCCTCTCCCTCGTCCGGCGCGGCCTTGCCCGGCCTGTAGGCGTAGGCGGTCAGCACGCGGCCGTCCCGGGTATCCCGCTTCATGAGGCGCGGGATGCGGGTCCGGATGTTGTAGGCCTTTCCCGTGGACGACGACCTGAGGTCGAGGCTCACCACGCTGTTCTCATCGCTGCTCAGGCTCAGCAGATTCCTCATGACGTCGTCCGCCGCGGCCTTGTAGTCCCCGAATTCGCGCCGGTAGAAGTCCCGCACGAAGCCGAGCGCTCGCCGCAGGTGCTCGGGGCTCGCCTTCTTCCACGCCCGCGTCTTCATGAGCTTGGCCAAAGACTCGCTCACGTACACCCCGTGCTCGATGGGCGCGTTCCACATCTTCCTGAGCATGGACTCCAGGCGGCCGAGCGTGGCGAGCTTGTGCTGCCCCTGGAACACCTGCCCGTAGAACCAGGACATGAGGGTGTAGAGCACCCCGCTCGTGTAGAGCTCGAAGGTGTCCTCCCGGTCCGGCTCCTCGGACGAGGGCTCCCAGTATTCGATGAATTGGCGCAGCTTGGACAGCTTGACGGACACGTCCTTGAGCCGTCTTTCGCCGAGGACCGCGCCGACCACGTCCTCGACCTCGGCCGCGCTGCGCGCGACCTGGATTTCCGCCGCGGCCGGGAAGGAGCGCGAGAAGCGCGGGGACTTCTTGGGGTCGGCCAGGATCAGGAACTTGGACATGTCCTCTGCCAGGCCCTCCCTCTTGAACCGCGTGTCCAGGGCTTCGAACACGCGGTTGATGGAGAAGCGCAGGGGGATGGAGTGCATGCGGGCCAGGCGCGCGTCGTTGGGGTGCGCCTCCATGCGGAACGGAAGCTTGGCGCGGCGCAGCATCTCGTTGTAGGCCTTGATGAGCGTGGGCCTGAGCTCCGGGCTCGCGTCAGGGGAGAGGCGGACCATGTACGTCATGGCGTTCTGGATGGAGGGGAGGCCGATCTCTTCCAGACCGCCGAGCTCCTTGCGGGTGTTGACCTTCCTGTTGATGGCGCGGAAGGCCCCGATGTTCTCGGGGGAGAACGCGCCCACGTCCGCGATGATGGGGGCCGGGTCCGCGGATCCGTCGTGGGGCGCGATCCTTCCGCCGTTGTGGCTCGCCACGATGATGGGGTTGCCCTTATCGGGCTTGATCTTCGACAACAGGACTTCCTCGGCCGAGCCGAGTCCCTTGTGCGGCCGCCAGGTCATGAACACCACGTGCACGCCCTTGGCCAGGAGTCCCTCGATGTACTCCACGGTCTTGTCCGAGGCCGGGGTGTCGAACACGTCGAGCAGGAACACGGCCTTGGGCAGGGTGCGGGCGGGGGCGAGTTTCGTGCCGCGGCGGGTCCTGTCATCGCGGTCTCCCGACGTCGGCATCGACCCGCTCCGCGGGTCTGCTGGCGACGTCGGGACGCCCTCCGCGATGCCACCCGCCGTTTCCCGGGACTTCGCACCCCCATCAAAGTAGGTCCGGCTCGCCGAGGCCTGGTCGCCCTTGGGATCGTCTTTCGGGGAGAGTTCCCGAGAGAAACCCCGGACGGATTCCAGCACGGTCTCTTTCGCTTGGGGTCCCGGGGTCCCCGCCGGCGCGGCGACGGGCTTGAGCGCTGTTGGAACGGGAAGAGGCGTCACGCTCGTCACTGCCTGCAGCGGCGAAGCCGTCCCTGTGCGCGATAGACTGGGCGTGACGATGCTCGGCGTGAGCCTCGGCAGAGCCAAAGGGTTGGGAATCGAAACCCCGCCGAGGGCGGGGTTGATGTTCAGGCTGAGATCGGTCTGCGGTGCCGCCGTCCCCAGGGCCCCATATGCCCCGGGGACCGCGGGAAGCGGAGTAGTGCCCGCGGGCGCCACGGCGCGGATGGTGTTCGCCCACGCCTCGGGCGCAGCAGCGCTCAAGAGGAACTGGGCGGCCACCAGCAGGCGGAGTAGGCGCTCCATCTAAGGAAAGTGTAATGCACATGCAGAGATTAGAGTTGGAACGAAGGGGCAAAAGCGCGGCGGTATTCGACCCGGGCGCGGAGTGGGCCGGAGGACGCAGAGCCCGGGAGCATAGGGCCTATACATTCTGCTAGACTCCAGCCATGAAGAACGCACTCTCGATCCTTGGTCTGGCCATGCTGCTGTCTCCACTCGCATCCGCGGAGGAAAAGAAGCCCGAGGCTTGGGAGCGGAAGACCTTCACCCTCGAGGAGCTCAAGAAGTTCGACGGCAAGGAAGGACGCCCGGCTTATGCGGCGGTGGACGGCATCGTCTACGACATGACCGATGTCCACGCGTGGAAGAACGGCGGCCACATGGGGAAGCACTCGGCCGGCCAGGACCTGACTCGGGCGTTCAAGGAGAAAGCCCCCAAGCGCATCCACATAGACGGCAAGGTGCTCGAGCACTTGCCCAAGGTGGGTGTGGTCGCCGCTGAACCCAAGAAGCTCTGCCCTGTGTGCAAGATGGCGGTCGAGGGCAAGAGCCTCGAGGAGATTAAAAAAGCCGCCAAGACCTTCAAGTTCTGCAGCCCCGAGTGCAAGAAGGCGTTCGAAAAGGACCCGGAGAAGTTCTTGGGGATAAAAAAAGACAAGAAAAAGAAGGGAAAATAAGCTTGCCCGAATTCTTCGGTCGTCCCGTTTTCATTTGGTTCGGCGTCCTGGCCCTGCTCTCATTGGGGTGCACCGTGGTCCTTGGCCTCAACATGCGCAGGTTCGGGCTCAAGGCGCATAAGGCTGCGGCCTACGCCACAGCCGTCCTTTCAGTCCTGCACCTGGCCTTGGGCGCATATTCCTGGTTGATGTAATTCGTGTAAGTCCTAGGACCCAGACCAGCCTCGCTGCGCAGTCCCAATCCTGCTGGGCCCCTTTCCGCGCGGTTCGCTCCCCTTCGGCCCATCCTTCTCCGCCGGGATGCGGCTACTATATGGATGTAGTTATAGAGCGAGGCAAAAATGAGCAGAACGCCTATATGGACGAAGCTCTTGAGCGGCGCGCTCGCGCTCTCTCTGATCCTCCTTTCCGCCGGGCCTGGGACCACCCAAGCCCTGGCGAGCGTGATCCAGACCGCGCCGGTGCAAGCCGGCCCGCAAGCGCCGATCGTGCCCGTGGTCCCTGGCCTCGGGAACTCCATGGGCATGGGGAGCGCTTCCCTGGGAAATACCCTCGCTCCGTCCCTGAACAGCGTCAACACCCTGCCGACGAATCTCCCCCAGGTCCAGGTCCAAGCCGCCCCCCCTTCCGCGGTCCAGGCTGTGGCCCCGGCCTCGCAGAAAGCGACTCCGGTCACTCAGGCTGTCCAGCAGAAGGTCCAGGTTGTCGCTCCCGCGGCTGTCGTCGCTCCGAAGGAACAGACTGTCCAGCCCACGGCCCCTGGGTCCCCATACGCCCTAGGGACCGCGGGAAGCGGGATCGTGCCCGCGGTCAAGCAGACCCTTGAGAACGGCGTCCAGGAGATCGCCAAAGCCGCACAAGCCGGCCCCTCATCCTCTTTCTCCGCCCTGCGTTCCTTCTTCTCCGGCTCTCGCCGGGTCAGCGCCGCAGCCGAAGCGGTCGACGCCGGCGCGGCATCCGGGAATCAGACCACGGCCGCGCTGTCCAAGTCCCCGCTCTCCGATCTCGAAACGGTCGCCATCGACTCCTCCAAGCCGCTGAAGGAGCGCCAGGAAGCGGTCAAGGGGATCGCTGACCAGAAGACAGCCGAGGCCAAGGCCGCTCTGGAACGCGTCGCTGAAGCGAATCCGGAAGGCCTGGCCGAGGACTACGAGATACATCGCTCAGCCCTCCGTGCGCTCGCGGTCGCATTCAACGACGTCCGTTCCCTGAGAACCATCTCCCGGAAGCACAAGGAACAGGTCCTGGCCGAGCTCGAGAAGAACAAGCCCGAGCTCTACGTCACGGACTACGACGACACCCTGGAGCCTTTCCGCGCCCCCATCACCGATGAGATCGCGGCCAAGATGAAGGCCATGGCCGATTCCGGCATCGAGACCGTGGTCCTGACGGATCGTTCGGACGTCAAACGCGACGAGCGCGACACGTCCATCGTGGACTCCCTGCAGAGCATGACGCCGGAGCAGCGCCGCGCCATCACCCTCAAGTCCGACCGCGGCACCCGCACCGTGCTCTACGACAAGAAGGGCGAGCCGGTGCTCGTCTCCGAGGAGAAGATCGAGTGGAGCGCGGTCGAGAAGACGGCCATCCAGGAGACGATCAAGGTCGTGGCCGAGAAGTTCGGCCGCGGCGAGTTCAACGGCAACACCGAGTTCTGGAGCGCGTACAGCTACTCCATGCTCCTGCCCGTGGGAATGCCGGCGGCCCAGGTGAAGGAAGCGGCCGCCTTGTTCGCGGCCGAGCTGGCCAAGCGCGGCGTGGACATCCCCGCGGTCGGCCGCACGGTGAAGAACCCGGCGGACGCGCCGTACATCACGGTCTCCCGCATCGACAAGTCCATCGGCGTGTTCGCGCTCCGCAAGAATCGCCGCGTGCTCGAGACCATGCGCGACCTGCTCTCCTGGGGCTTGCCGGCCAAGTACGCGCAGAAGGCCTACGCGCTGGCGAACAAGCTCCTCCCCGCCCGGCCGATCTCGGCCAAGAGGACGGTGCTGGTCGGCGACCAGTTCTTCGACACGCGCATCTCGGACACCGGCTTCGTGAAGGGCGCCCCCGGCGGGACCGTCATCTCCGTGGGAGCCAAGGCGGACCCCAGGCTCGACTCCGTGCTCGTGTGGCCCACGGAAGGGCACGCGGCCTCGGCCGAGGTCATGGGGGCCATCGCCAAGCGGGCCCCGAGCGAGATGGACAAGAAGGCGGTCACGGGCCTCTTCCTGCAGCGCTCGGCCTCCATCGCGGCGTTCATCATCTCGTCTATCGCATATCCCTTCCTCGCGGTGCCGGCCGTGGGCTGGGCGGGGTACGGCATCCTGATGTCTTTCGGACCGTTGGCGGGCATCGCTACCGGCCCCCTGAACGGGCTTATCGCGGACCGGCTCTCAGCCAGGAACGCCATGGCCCTGAACACGGTCATCCGCGTGGCCATGAGCCTGTTCCTGCCCGTGGCGGCGGCCTTGGGCGTGCTCAATTTCGGCACCCTGCTCATCGCCTCTTTCGCGAACGGTTGGCTCCTTTCCTCCATCATGGTGACCGAGTCCGCGTACACCAAGCGGCTCGCGGGCGCCAAGAACGTGTTCGTGGTGAACAACCTGGCGTGGATGAACTACCTGGCCATCCAGGTGGTCCTGGGACTCATCCTGGGAGTCGGCTCCGTGGTGGACAAGTGGAACCCTGTCTTCGCATTCACTCTGAACGCCATCGTGAACGCAGTCGTGGTGCTCCCCATCATCTGGTTCACCATGCCGACGCTCTCTCCCGCGCCGAAGACTCTGCTGTCCATGGAGGCGAGGCTCTCCGCTTTGGAGAAGAATGGATCGGAAGCGGAGATCGCGGAGCTCAAGGCCTCCATCGCCTCCCGCGAGAAGGAGCTGAAGGCGACGATCGAGAAGAACGACCAAGCCGCCGCTTCCGCGACAGCGGAACTCGAGAAGCTGCAGTCCCAGAAGACTGAAGGCATCAAGGCGTGGATGGAGAAGCGCTCCGAGATGAGCTCTCTGAAGGCCGACATCGGCATCCGGCAGAAGGCCGTGGCTGATGCCGAGAAGGAGCTTTCCCGCAAGGTCGCGACGTTCAAGGACCGCATCATGGGCACGGGACAGTTCCTCAAGAAGAACTGGGTCTCGGCCCTGATGTTCGGAGCCGGGATCGGCGCGTACTTCCTGTGGCAGACCACGCTTCCCCTCATCGGAGCTTTGACCTTTTGGATCACCACCACGGACGGGTTCAAGGCTCTTTGGAACGGCAAGGGAAGCGAGATCGCTCCTCGGGAGAAGGCGCTCGCGGACCAGATCGAGGCCGCCAAGAGCGCCGGCCAGCCGGTGGACAAGGCTGTGAAGGCGGAATACAACACCTGGAAGTACCGTCTGCCTAAAGCCATGCTGTATCTGGCTATCATCGCGGCCATGATGTACCCGGTGCAGTACCTGGCCCTGCCCAAGATCGCGACACTCATCGCCGGGGAGAGCACCAAGGCATTGGTCACGGGCCAGCTCCTCGGCGCCCTGTTCTTCGGCAACCTCATCTCCAACTCGGGCAAGGCGCAACTGCCCGAAGTAAAGCTGCCGTTGGTCGGCCGCGTTCCGGCCGAGAAGCTCATCCAGACCGCTGTCGTGGGTCTGGGCATGGCTTGGGCTTACACGGGCCTTGTGCCGGGCTCGGTCCTGGCCATGGCCGCGGCCGCGATCGTCATCCCGGCTCTCATCGCCACGGCAAAGCGGTTGAGCAACCGGGCGTGGGTCAAGTTCGTGGGGATCGGTTTCTCAGCCATCTGGCTGCCGTATCTGCTGTGGGGAAGCCCGGTGATCATCCCAGCCATCATGCTCTCCATGCTGGCCGTCGGCATGACCTTCGGCCCGGCCTACTCGTACCTGATGGGGTACTTCTACGGCAACGCGGCCAAGGACAAGAGCGGAGCCATGGGCGGAGTGCAGGGATCGCTCTTCAACGCCGCCGTCTCGGGCGGGTACGGGGTCCTTGCCCTGGCCGCGAGCCTGATGTCCGCGCCCTACCCGGCCCTGCTGGCCATTATCGGAGCGGCGTACCTGCTCGCGGGCTTGGCCTTCTGGGGAGCGCCCAAGAAGCTCCCCGGCATCCCGGAGACCCTGCTCGAGCCCAAGAAGGCGGACTAGATTAAATAGACGAGCCAGTCGCCTGCGTTATATCGTGGGTTGCTTCCCCGAGAGGAAGCCTATCCACAAACGGAGGTTTGACTGGCTCTATGCGTGATTATAGCACGACGGTCGTAGGCCTGG